>NZ_CP154825.1:7881823-8488118 GCF_041897805.1 Actinokineospora auranticolor | reverse complement strand
TGGCGTCCGCTCCCCTCCCCTCGTCGGCGGTGCACCTCGTCGGCGGTGCGCGGTAAGGCTCGTCCCGGTGCGTGGGTCCCGTCAAACGAGCATCCACAGGGTTGTCCACAACTGTGCACGAACGGTACGGCGCACCGCGGGGGAACCCGTCGGGGGGTTCACGGTACTCAGTCGCTCGGTGCCGTCGGCGTGGCAGGGCTCCCCTTCCCCCAAGACGGCGGCAAGCCGGGGTGCGCACGGTAACAACCGGCCGTCCCCGGTAACAAGACGAGGTGGCCAACACGCGTTCACGACCTGTTCACGGCCGGTGCGGCGGGCGGTGGGACCGCTCGGGCGGCCCCGGTTTGATGCGGGCCGACCCGGGTGCGTACCCTCATAAGGTCTCCCGCTTGCGGCGGGTGAGTTCCGCGTGCCCGCCACGACCCGCGTGGGCGTGTGCCGCTCGCCGCCGATCCGGGGGCGGGCAGACCTGCCAGACCTGATGAGTACCGGGAGATAGAGCCGTGAGCAAGCGCACCTTCCAGCCGAACAACCGTCGCCGGGCCAAGACGCACGGCTTCCGCCTGCGCATGCGGACCCGCGCCGGTCGCGCCATCATCGCCGCCCGCCGCCGCCGCGGCCGCGACAAGCTGTCGGCCTGATCCAACCCCGCCGCCGTGCTCCCCGCGGCCGCCCGGCTGACCAGCAGCGCGGACTTCCGGACGGTGACCAGGAACGGTCGCCGCGCCGGTCGACCGAGGCTCGTGGTGCACGCCGTGGCGGAAGCGCCGCAGCAGGCACCACTCGAAGCCGACCCGACGGCCCCGTCGCCGAGGGTCGGTTTCGTCGTCAGTAAGGCAGTGGGCAACTCGGTCGTCCGGCACCGGGTCGCTCGCCGGTTGCGGCACCTGGTGCGCGACCGGATCGGAACTCTCCCGCCGGGCAGCGCGTTGGTCGTGCGAGCCCTGCCGCGCGCGGCCGGGGCGACCAGCGCCGAGCTCGGCCAGGACTTCGACGCCGCGGTCCGCAGGCTGCGCCTGGTCGGCGGGGCACAGGACGGTGGGGTGTGAGCGCAACGACCGCGGAGGACGACCGCGCGGTTGCCGCGCGCCCCGGACCGGTGACCCGGGTGCTGCTGCTCCCGGTGCGGGCGTACCGGCGGTGGCTCTCCCCGGTGCTGCCGCCCGCCTGCCGCTTCCACCCCAGTTGTAGCGCGTACGCCGTCGAGGCACTCACCGTGCACGGCGCGCTCCGCGGCTCCTGGCTCGCGCTGCGCCGGTTGCTCCGGTGCGGCCCATGGCACCCCGGCGGGCTCGACCCGGTACCGCCGAGGACAACCGAGAACGCGTCCGGGAAGACCAACCCGGCCGAGAAGCCTGCCGAGGAGTAGTTTCCGTGCTCGATTTCATCTACTACCCGGTGTCCTTCATCATGTGGTGTTGGCACTGGGTCTTCGGCCACGTGTTCGGCGAAGCGAGCGCGGTCGCCTGGGCGCTGAGCATCGTCTTCCTGGTCTTCACGCTCCGCGCGATCATGTTCAAGCCCATGGTCAAGCAGGTGCGCTCCATGCGGAAGATGCAGGAGTTCGCGCCCGAGATCAAGAAGCTGCAGAAGAAGTACGCCAACGACCGGCAGAAGCAAGCCCAGGAGATGCAGAAGCTCCAGGCCGAGCACGGCGTCAGCCCGTTCGGCGGCTGCCTGCCGATGCTGCTGCAGATCCCGGTGTTCATCGGCCTGTTCCACGTGCTGCGCGAGTTCAAGCCGGGCAAGACCGAGAACTACTTCTTCGACGAGCGCGGCGTCAGCTCCTACATCCAGGCCGACCTGTTCGGCGCCCGGCTCAGCAACTGGATCACCCAGCCCGCGCAGGCGCTGGCCGAGTTCCACACCAGCCGCACCTCGGTCATCCTGGTGGCCATCCCGCTGATGCTGCTGGCGAGCGCGCTGACCCACCTGACCGCGCGGCACTCGGTGTCCCGGCAGAACCCGGCGACGGCCACCGCCCAGACCGGCATCATGAACAAGCTCACCCTCTACGTCTTCCCGCTGGGCGTGCTCTTCGGTGGCTTCTTCTTCCCCATCGGCCTGATCCTCTACTGGCTGAGCAACAACTCCTGGACCCTCTGGCAGCAGCGCTTCGTGTACAAGCGCATCGACGCCGAGGAGGCCGCGAAGAAGGCCGAGGTCAAGGAGAAGCGCGCCGCGAACGCGCCGAAGCCGGGGCAGAAGCCCGTCCAGCGCAAGCGCCCCGCGACCGCGAAGCCCGCCGACGGTGACGGCGAGAGCGCGGGCGACACCACGCCCGCCGAGCCCCCCGCCACCGACGCCAAGTCCGACAACGGCAAGTCCGGCACCACCGGCGGCACCGAGATTCCCGGTCTGATCTCAGACCGATCCCGTAGCAAGAAGTCAGGTCGGAAGAACCGCTGAGGCGGCCGCGGCCTGGAGAGGAGTGAACCGTGCCGGAAACGGTGCAGGCGTCCGAGAAGATCGACGCGCAGGCTGAGGAAGCGGTCGAGGAGGAGCAGCGGACCGGGTCGACAGAAGACCTCCTCATCCAGGAGGGCGACATCGCGGGCGACTACCTGGAACGGCTGCTGGACATCCTCGACTACGACGGCGACATCGACCTCGACGTCGAAGCCAGCCGAGCGGTGGTCAGCGTCGTCAGCATGGAGGGCGTCGAGGACGACAACCTGGAGAAGCTGGTCGGCCCCCGCGGCAGCGTGCTCGAAGCACTGCAGGAACTGACCCGGCTCGCGGTGCAGCAGGAAACGGGCACCCGCAGCAGGCTGATGCTCGACATCGCAGGCTGGCGTGCGGCCCGCCGCGAGGAGCTGCGCGACCTGGGCCTGGCGACCGCGCAGAAGGTGCTGTCCAGCGGCGAACGAATCCGCCTCCAGCCCATGACCCCCTTCGAGCGCAAGGTCGTGCACGACGCCGTCGCGACCACCAAGGGCGTCCACAGCGAAAGCGAAGGCGAAGACCCCCGCCGTCGCGTGGTGGTCTTCCCCCAGTAGACCGCCACTCCCCCGCGCACCAAACACGGCCCGCCTCGGCGGGCCGTGTTTTTGTTTGCCCCAAAGCCGATGGTTAGCACTCGCGGCTACTCGGCGTACCTGTTGCCTTGGCCGTCACGGCGGGTGCCGCCGCACTCCCCCGCCGTACCTCGCGACGAGCGCGCTGCCAGGCCCGCGCCTCCGCCGATCACCCTCGTTGATCAAGCTCGCGCCAATCCCGACCAGCGCAGCCCCCACCACACCACTGGGGGGTCGGCCCTGCTCCAGGCTACCGGCGTTGGAGGGTGTTTCGGCGGTCGGCGGAGAACCTGTGGATGAGATGGAGGTATGTGGATAGGCGCGACCTGGGTATTGGGGACGGCGCGGGCGCGGCGCGGAAGAAGTTCACACGTGTGGGGGGCATGGGGTGGCGAGGCGAGGTCGAGAGGGATCGGTGCGGAGGTGTTGGTCGGGTGAGCGTGGGGTTGGTGGCCCGGTGGAGCGGCGGATCGCTGGGCGAGGAGCTGACGGGGTGGATGGGAGTGGGGACGAGCGTGCGTGGTGAGGGAGATGGAGCTAGCGCGGCGGGTGGATGACGAGCTGGGGTGAAGGTGGATCGGCGCAGAGACGAGAGAGGCGAGCTGCGCAGGGCAAAACAGGCTTGGCGGTAGGGGGAGGTAGAGGAAGGAATGTGGAGGTAGAGGCGGAGTGAGGAGGTGGGAGCGGACGGAGACGCGGCAGAAGGGGACGGCGGATAACGGGAGGACGGCGAGGCAAGGCGGCGAGGCGACGGGGCAGACGGGGAGGCGATGGGCGACGGGTGATTGTCAACGAGGCTGAAGGGCGACGGGACGACAGGGGTCGAGATGGCAGGTGAGGTGAGAGACAAGGTTGCAGGGCGGCGAGGCGACAGGACGGCGAGGCGGCGGAGCGACGGGGCGGCGAGGCGACGGGGCAGACGGGGAGGCGATGGGCGACGGGTGATTGTCAACGAGGCTGAAGGGCGACGGAGCGGCGGAGCGACGGGACGACGGAGCGGCAGGGCGGCGGGACGACGGAGCGGCGGGACGGCGGAGCGACGGGGCGGCAGGGCGGCGAGGCGGCGAGGCGGCGAGGCGACGGGGCGGCGGAGCGACGGGGCGGCAAGGCGACGGGGCGACGGGGCGGCAAGGCGACGTAGCGGCGGAGCGGCAAGGCGACGGAGCGGCAGGACGGCGAGGCGACGGGACGGCGGGACGGCGAGGCGACGGGACGGCGGGACGGCGAGGCGACGGGACGGCGGGACGGCGAGGCGACGGGACGGCGGGACGGCGAGGCGACGGGACGGCGGGACGGCGAGGCGACGGGACGGCGGGACGGCGAGGCGACGGGACGGCGGGACGGCGAGGCAACGGGACGGCGGGACGGCGAGGCGACGGGACGGCGGGACGGCGAGGCGACGGAGCGGCAGGGCGGCGGAGCGGCAGGGCGGCGAGGCGACGGGACGACGGGGCGGCGAGGCGACGGGACGACGGGGCGGCGAGGCGACGGGGCGGCGGAGCGGCGGAGCGGCGGAGCGGCGGAGCGGCGAGGCGACGGGGCGGCAGGGCGACGGGGCGGCGAGGCGGCGGGGCGGGGCGACGGGGCGGTGAGGCGAGACGACGGGCGGCGGGGTGGTGAGGCGAGACGACGGGCGGCGGGGTGGCGGGGTGGCAGGACGGAGATATGAGCGAACGGAGAAGCGGCAGAAGGGGACGGCGGGATATCGAAGGACGGTGAGGCAAAGCGGTGAAGCGCGGGACGGCGAGACAGAGGAGCGGCGGAGCGACAGGGCGGTGGAGCGGAGAGGTGACGAAGTTGCGAAGCGACCGGACGAGGCGGCGAGATGACCAGGCGGCGGGGACAGCAGGGCGATGAAGCGGAGGGGGAGCAAAGAGGGAGTGATGAAGGGAGACGTGGAGCGACGGAGTGGTGGAGCGATGAGTCGGGAGGGTGGCGAGGCGGCTGGCGACAGTTGAGCGGGCGACTGGGGAGACGGAGAGACGATCGATAAGGCGGCGAGGTCTTGGACGTGGCGACACGGCGACGTAGGGAGGTGGCGGGGTGCGGGCGAGGACGTAGAGAGGTGGGGGGATACCACGGGGTGGGGACAGAGAGGTGCGGTGAGGCGGAGTGGTGTGAGCCGGAGGGCAGGGGCGTGGGAACAGGGATGAACGGAGAGCGGAGAGGAACGGAGAGCGGAGAGGAACGGAGAGCGGAGAGGAACAGGGAATGAGAGCGAAGGACGGCGGGGTGGAGCCGAGTTGGGAAGGTGGGTTGACGGAGCGGGTGGTGACACTGGACGGCGTGTTGGGGTGAACGGCGCTGGAAGGGCGGAGGGTTCTTCTGCGTGATGTTTCACGTGAAACGCGGGCCGGATGTGGGGGTGCGGGGCGGGCATCGGGGACAATCGGCGGGCATGGTTTCACGTGGAACATCGGATGGGGTTTGGCTGGATGACCGACGTTGATCGGCCGGTGGGTGCTGGTGTGGTGTTCGGTGAGCGCCTGGGGGTGGCCGAGGGGTTTGTCCGGTTGTTGGCTGAGCACGGGGTGGAGCGCGGGTTGATCGGGCCCCGTGAGGTCGAGCGGTTGTGGGATCGCCACGTGCTGAATTCGGCGGTGGTTGGGGAGGCGATTCCGGAGGGGGCGGTCGTTGTCGACGTGGGGTCGGGGGCCGGGTTGCCGGGGGTGCCCCTGGCGATCGCGCGGCCCGATCTTTCCGTGACGCTGGTCGAACCGATGGCTCGACGGGTGGCGTGGCTGGACGAGGTAGTAGAGACTCTTGCTCTGTCTTCGGTCACGGTCGTGCGCGGTCGGGCCGAGGAACCGGCGGTCCGGTCACGGGTTCTCGGTGCGGATGTGGTCACCGCCCGAGCGGTCGCCCCGTTGGCCAAGCTCGCTGGGTGGTGCCTGCCGCTGGTGCGGCAGGGGGGTCACCTCGTCGCCCTCAAGGGTGCCAGCGCGGCCGAGGAGATTGATCGGGATCGCGCGGCGGTCGCTCGGGTGGGCGGCGGCGAACCGCGTGTCGAAGTCTTGGGTGGCGCGGTCCTCGAGGTGCCGACGACCGTGGTGCTCATTGAACGTGTGAAGCCCGCGACCGGTCGGGAGCGACCCCGGCGGGCGAGG
Source organism: Actinokineospora auranticolor (assembly GCF_041897805.1). Classification (GTDB taxonomy): domain Bacteria; phylum Actinomycetota; class Actinomycetes; order Mycobacteriales; family Pseudonocardiaceae; genus Actinokineospora; species Actinokineospora auranticolor. The sequence goes on along the minus strand of NZ_CP154825.1, from coordinate 8,481,994 downwards.
AAGGATCAGGGTGCACATCGAGGCTGAGATCGGAGCAAGGATGTTTCACGTGAAACCGACGGCTCGCGCCGCCGCCGCGTCGGGGACCGGGGAGGTGCGCTGACCATGACCCAGCCCTCCCCCACCTCCGTCGCGGGGTGGACGCCGATAGCGGAAGAAGCCGCGCGGGCCACCCGGGTGAAGCACCCCGACCGCATGTTCCCCCGCCCTTGGCGCCGCCGGGTCTTCACCGTCGCCAACCAGAAGGGCGGCGTCGGTAAGACCACCTCCGCGGTGAACCTCGCCGCCGGTCTCGCCATGCACGGCCTGCGCGTGCTGGTCATCGACCTCGACCCGCAGGGCAACGCCAGCACCGCCCTCGGTGTCGACCACCGCTCCGGCACCCCCTCCGTCTACGAGGTGCTGCTGGGCGAGGTGACCGTCGCCGACGCCGCTCAGGTGAGCGACCAGTCCGACCGCCTGTTCTGCGTCCCCGCCACCATCGACCTCGCGGGTGCCGAGATCGAGCTGGTCTCGATGTCCGCCCGCGAAGCCCGCCTCAAGGAAGCCCTGTCCGACGAGGCGCTCGACGAGCTGAACCCGGACTACGTCTTCATCGACTGCCCGCCGTCGCTCGGCCTGCTGACGGTCAACGCGATGGTCGCCGCGCAGGAGGTGCTCATCCCGATCCAGTGCGAGTACTACGCGCTGGAGGGGCTCAGCCAGCTGCTGCGCAACATCGAACTGGTGCAGGCGCACCTCAACAGCGCGCTGGTCGTCTCCACGATCCTGCTCACCATGTACGACGGCCGGACCAAGCTGGCCGACCAGGTGACCTCGGAGGTGCGCCACCACTTCGGCGACACCGTGCTGCAGACGGTCATCCCGCGCAGCGTGAAGGTCTCCGAGGCCCCCGGGTTCGGCCAGTCCGTGCTCGCCTACGACCCGGGTTCCCGCGGCGCCATGAGCTACCTGGACGCCGCCCGTGAAGTTGCCGAACGAGGAGCGGAGGCGCCGCGATGAGTGGCACAGGACCAGGTGCGCGCAAGGGCGGTCTCGGCCGCGGCCTGGCCGCCCTCATCCCCCAGGGACCTCCGGCGGGCGTGCCCTCCGGCGGGCTGAAGCTGCCCAGTCCGGCGGTGCGCAACGGCGAGTCGATCGAGCCGCCCGCCGCCGAGCACAGCGGGTCGGTCGCGGGCGCGGTCTACCGGGAGATCCCGACCGCGTCGATCCAGGCGAACCCGAAGCAGCCGCGGCAGGTCTTCGACGAGGAGGCGCTGACCGAGCTGGAGCACTCGATCCGCGAGTTCGGCCTCATGCAGCCGATCGTGGTGCGCGAGCTCGGTGCCGACACCTACGAGCTCGTCATGGGCGAGCGCAGGCTCCGCGCCTCCCAACGGGCCGGGCTGGAGCGCATCCCGGCGATCGTCCGGCAGACCGCCGACGACGCCATGCTGCGCGACGCCCTGCTGGAGAACATCCACCGGGTGCAGCTCAACCCGCTGGAGGAGGCGGCGGCCTACCAGCAGCTGCTCGACGAGTTCTCCGTGACGCACGAGGAGCTGGCGAGCCGCATCGGCCGCAGCAGGCCGGTCATCACCAACACCATCCGGTTGCTGCGCCTGCCGCTGCCGGTGCAGCGCCGGGTCGCAGCGGGGGTTCTCTCCGCCGGGCACGCGCGGGCACTGCTCGGTCTGGACGAGGCGGGGTCGCAGGAGGAGCTGGCGACCCGAATCGTGGCGGAGGGCCTGTCGGTCCGCGCGACCGAGGAAGCGGTGACGCTGGCCAAGGGCGCTCCCCCGGCCAAGCCGAAGCCCGCCCCGCGCAAGCCGATGCAGGCGCCCGGTCTCGACCACCTCGCCGAGCGGCTGTCGGACCGGTTCGACACCCGGGTGAAGGTCGAACTCGGCAAGCGGAAGGGCCGGATCGTGGTCGAGTTCGGCTCGGTGGACGACCTGGAGCGGATCGTCGACATGATGGCGGAAAACGGGATTAATCGGACATGAAAAAGCCGAAGGGAACCACACCGGGTCGATACGTCACGGTGACGGTTCCCTTCGGCGGGTGGTTCAGCGTTTCTGGGACCGGGCGATCGCCCGGTCGACCAGACCGGCGTAGATCTCGCCGAACGAGCCGCCGTCCGCCTCGATCGCGATCGGCACGAGCGACGTCTCGGTCAACCCCGGGGAGACGCTCACCTCGATGAAGTGGACCTCGCCGGTGCGGCTCACCACCGCGTCGGTGCGGGACACGTCGCGCAGCCCGAGCAGCCGGTGCGCGGACACCGCGAGGTGGGCCACCTTCGCCGCGGTCGTGTCGTCGATCCGCGCCGGGGTGTGGAAGGTGGTCAGCCCGGCGGTGTAGCGGGCGGTGTAGTCGTACACCCCCGACTCGGGCACGATCTCCACCGCGGGCAGCGCGCGGGGCGTGCCGTCCGCGTCCTCGATGACCGGCACCGCCACCTCGACGCCGTCGATGTACTCCTCGGCCAGCACGGCATCGCTGTAGGCGAGCGACCCGACCATCGCCGTCGGCAGCTCCGCCGCGGAGCGCACCACCTGCGCGCCCAACGCCGAGCCGCCCTGGTCCGGCTTGAGCATCAGCGGCAGGCCGAGCCGGGCCACCATCGACTCCAGCACCGGCTGGGCGCCGAGCTCGCGGAACGCGCTCTGCGGCAGCACCACCCAGTCGGGGGTCTGCAACCCGGCGCGGCGCAGGTCCGCCTTCGCGCTCGGCTTGTCCCACGCCCGGCGGCACGCGGCCGGGTCGGCGCCCACGTACGGGATGTCGAGCAGGTCGAGGATCGTCTGGATCGAGCCGTTCTCCCCCTCGCCGCCGTGCATCGCGATGACCACCGCGTCCGGCCGGTGATCGCGCAGCCGAGGCAGGAGGCCGGCATCGGCGTCCCACTCCTCCACCGTCACCCCGGCCGACCGCAGCGCGGCCGACACCCGTCGACCGGACCGCAGCGAGACGTCGCGCTCGTGCGAAAGACCCCCGGCGAGCACGGCTACCCAACGGTCGGACACGGTGAACTCCCTAGCGAAAAAGGCACGGCGGAATCGCGGCGCACCGAAGGTACACCGCAGGTGGGCGGACGATCAGGCGGTGTCCGGGGCGGGCGTCTGCGGACCGGACAGCACGCGGCTCATCGCCGGGCCGAAGGTGCGCAGCAGCTCCAGCTCGTCGGACAGCACGCCCGCGAGCCTGCGCACACCCTCGGAGATCCGCTCCGGCGGCGGGTAGCAGAAGGACAAGCGCATCTGCCTGCTACCGAAGCCGTCGGCGTAGAAGCCGGTGCCGGGCACGTACGCGACCCGCGCGGTCACCGCCCGTGGCTGCATCGCCTTGGTGTCCACCCCTTCGGGGACCGTCAACCAGACGAAGAAGCCACCGTCGGGCCGGGTCCACGTGCACCCGGCGGGCATGTGCTGCTCCAGGCCCGCCAGCAGCGCGTCGCGGCGCTCGCGGTACATGGTCTGGAAGGACTTGATCTGGCCCTTCCAGTCGTGCGTCGCCAGGTATCGGGAGACGACCATCTGGTTCAGCGTGGGCGCGCACAGCGCGGCCGACTCGGCGGCCAAGACCAGCTTCTCCCGCACGCCGTGCGGGGCCAGCGCCCAGCCGACCCGCAGGCCTGAGGCGAAGGTCTTGGAGAACGACCCGAGGTAGATGACGTTGTCGGAGTCCATCGACCGCAGCGCCGGGTAGATCTGGCCGTCGAAACCGAGCAGGCCGTACGGGTTGTCCTCGATCACCAGCACGCCGTGCCGGTCGCAGATCTCCAGCACCTCGGCGCGGCGCGCCACCGCCAGCGTCACGCCCGCGGGGTTGTTGAAGTTCGGGATCGTGTACAGGAACTTGACCCGCCTGCCCGCTTGGTCGGCGGCGGCCAGCGCGGCCCCCAGCGCCTCGGGGACCAAGCCGTGCTCGTCCATCACCACGTGCCGGACCTCGGCCTGGTAGGAGGCGAAGGTGCCCAGCGCGCCGACGTAGGACGGGCCCTCGGCGAGCACGATGTCGCCGGGGTCGACGAAGATGCGGGTGACCAGGTCCAGCGCCATCTGCGAGCCGACCGTGACGACCAGGTCGTCGGGGTGGCCGGTGACGCCCTCCAGGGCCATGACCTCGCAGATCTGCTCCCGCAGCTTCGGCACGCCGTGCGCGGAGCCGTACTGCAGGGCGGTCATGCCCTCGTCGGCGATGATCGAGGCCATCTGCTCGGAGAGGAAGTCCAGCGGCAGCGCGGCCAGGTTCGGCATGCCACCCGCCAGCGACACCACCTCGGGCCTGCTCGCCACCGCGAAGAGCGCTCGCACCTCGGAAGCCGTCATCCCCGCTGCCCGTGCCGCGTAGCGCTGCAGGTGGGGGTCGAGACTACGGGCGCCCGGTCTTTCGGGCGGTTGGCCGGAGGTGGTCATAAGTGGCTCCTGGGGTGGAAGCAGTCAAAACAGTGTAACCAGAGGAGTGACTTACCCCTGAGTTCGCGGTTCGCGGTTCCGGCGCAGGTCACATCGCCCTATTCTGAGGCGGTAAATCGCCGTCCTACCCCTGCGGGCGCGCGAAGCAATCCGCGAGGCACGGGAGGTTGGGTGTCGCGACGCGTAGTCGGCGTCACGCTGGACAACCTGGAGCACCTCCCCAAGCACTGCCGGGGTTGTGTCTACTGGGAACTGGCGCCACACCTCAAGGAGCAGGCGGAGGAGTTCGGCACCACCGAGCTGGAGAAGGAAGCCTGGGTGTCCAGCGTCCTGCTGGACTGGGGCTCCTGCGGCCGAGTCGTCTACAGCGACAAGCTGCCGGTCGGGTTCGTGCTGTACGCCCCGCCCAACGCCGTACCCCGGGCGTCGGCGTTCCCGACGTCGCCGGTGTCGGCCGACGCGGTCGTGCTGACCGGGTTCCACGTGCTGCCCGAGTTCCGCGGCGGTGGACTGGGCCGCATGCTGGTCCAGGCCGTGGCCAAGGACCTCACGCGCCGCGGCGTCCGGGCCATCGAGGCCTTCGGCGACGCCAAACCGGACGAGGAACGCTCCTGCGTCGTCCCCGCCGACTTCCTCACCAGCGTCGGCTTCAAGACCGTGCGCCCCCACCCCCGCTGGCCCCGCCTGCGGCTGGAACTGCGCACCGGCATCACCTGGAAGGAAGACGTCGAGGCCGCCCTCGAACGTCTCCTGGGCACCGTCTCGGTCAGCACCGCGGCCCCCGTGTTGCAGCGCTGACCTGTCCCCCACCGGGTTGAACTTTATCCACAGCCCCGCGTTTTGGGCCCATTTCCCCAGTTCGCGTCTATCCACATGCCCTCAACCTGTCCACAACTCCTTCGTCCTCCACCGAACAACCCGCTCCCCCCGCTAGACTGGAGCAGGGCCGCCCCCCAGAGGTGGGTGGGGGCTGCGCTGGGTCCGGGTTGGGGGGGCAACAGGGGGCGGCGGCCAGCGCGGGGGCGACTGTGTGAGGCCACCAGGCAAGCGCGGGGGCGAGGCGCACGGACGACTGAGCGGTGAGACGGCCAGGCGTCCAGGGGTGGAACGACGGAGCGCGAGGCGCGGCGGGCGCGCTGGGCAAGCGCGGCGTGGTCAATCGGCTGGGCGCGTGGCGGTGTGGACCGGGCCCTGGAGCGTGCGGTCGGCGGCCTCTAGGACGGTCACGGTGGTGAGCTTGTCGCAGGTGAGTGGGTTGTCCACCGTGTGACTTGGCGGAGGGCCTGGTTGGGCGTTGGGGCGGGCCATCGGATGCCGTGGCGGGGGTGGCCGTGCGGCGCGGGGGTCGTTGGGCAGCGGCTGGAGTTCGAGGATTGTTGCGGCTTGACCGACGTGTGGATGATCCGCCTGGGCGAGCTCGACAACGGTTGGCAAGGCTCCGGTGCGAGGTTGCCCTGGGCTCGGTGAGAGTGCTGGTCAGCCGTGTGGCAAGCGTTTGCGGAGATGGGTTGCTTGGGCAGACGTGGGTCTGCCCAAGCGGGGGAGGTTATTCGGCCTTGGCCAGTTCGTGGGCCAGGACGTCGGCGAAGGTGAAGCTGCCGGTGGGCTGGTCGTTCTCGCCGAGGAGGTAGAGGCGTTTCACGGCCACGACGATGCCCTCGGCCACCACGTCGCGGAAGGACGGGTCGGTGAGCTTGTGGCGGTCTTCCGGGTTGGTGAGGTAGCCGATCTCGATGCGGACCGCGGGGCACCTCGTCATGCGGAGCAGTTCCCACGTCTTCGGGTGGGCGCCGCAGTCGCGCAGGCCGGTGCGCTTGGCCAGTTCGCGTTGGATGAGGCCTGCCATGGCCTCGCCCAGTGTCGAGGTGGCGCCGTCCTTGCCGGTGCTGCCGAAGTGGAAGCTGGCCACGCCCTGCGCGTACGGGGACCGGTTGGCGTCCGAGTGCAGGGACAGGACCAGGTCGGCGCCCGCCTCGTTGGCGAACTGGGCCCGGGTCGACTCGTCGGGGCACTGGTCGGGGCCTCGGGACAGGAGGGCCTCCATGCCGGTGGCCACCATGCGGCCTTCCAGCCTCCTGGCGAGGTCCCACATCAGGTCGGACTCGTTGACGCCGTTCACCGACACGCCCGTGTCGGCGCCGCCGTGGCCGGGGTCGATGATGATGCGCTTGCCCGTCAGCCTGGGGCCGGAGCGGCGGACCCGCTCCTGCTCGCGCAGGAGGACCGGGCGGCCGCCGCGGGCGCGGGGGGAGAGCTGGCGCAGACCGCGGATGGTCTCCGGGCCGCAGATGCCGTCGATGGTGAGGCCGTAGTCGCGCTGGAAGTTGCGCAGCGCCGCCTCGGTCTGGGCGCCGAACACCCCGTTGGGGCGACCGGCGTCGTACCCCAGCTCCAGCAGCCGCTCCTGGAGGGTGAGGACGTCGTCGCCGGTGATGGGGGCGGAGACGAGGTAGGCCAGGGGACGGCCACCCAGCTGGTAGGTGGCGTCGCGCAAGGCCCGGTAGGTGGCCGGGCCGACCAGGCCGTCGGTGATCAACCCGCGCTGCTGCTGGAACGTGCGGACCGCGTGCTCCATGGCCGGGTCGAACTCGTCGCTGACCCCGTTGACCGGTGGCAGCAGGCCCAACGTCGCGAGCGTGGACCGAACCTCGGCTACGGCAGGCCCCCCATCGCCGCGGCGCAGTACCCGCATTCAGCCCTCGCTCTCCGCTCACGCACCGGTGGCCGGTGCTGATCTTCCGCTGTGCCCGAACAGGTAACCCATTGTGCCTTGCCTGGCTCCGCATCCCCCGCAGGGATGGCCCAGGACACGCGAACCCGGGGTCCCGCGTCGCATAACGAGACGTTCGGACCCCGGGTTCGGGTTGCTCGTACCGCTAGTTGATGTACTCGTCCAGGTCGTTGAGCAGGGTGGCCTTCGGCTTGGCGCCGACGATGGTCTTCACCGGCCTGCCGCCCTGGAACACGATCAGGGTGGGGATCGACATCACCTCGTAGTCGCGGGCCGTGCCCGGGTTCTTGTCGATGTCGAGCTTGGCCACGGTGATCTTCTCGCCGTACTCGGCCGCGATCTCGTTGAGCACCGGGGCGACCATCCGGCACGGGCCGCACCAGGTGGCCCAGAAGTCGACGATGACCGGCTTCTCGCTCTGCAGCACGTCGGAGACGAAGGACTTGTCGGTGACTGTGACGGTGTTCTCGGCCATCGGGCGCTCCTGTGGATTCGACGTGGGTGGGTGTCAGTTGGCGGTGCCGTAGCCGCCGCCGACCAGCTCGGGCGCGGCCTCCGCCGCGGCGGAGCCGTGCTCGGCCAGCCAGCGCTCGGCGTCGATGGCCGCGGCGCAGCCGGACCCGGCGGCGGTGATGGCCTGCCGGTAGGTGTGGTCGACCAGGTCGCCCGCGGCGAAGACGCCGTCGAGGTTGGTGTAGGTCGACGGTGCCTCGGTGCGCACGTAACCCTCGTCGTCGACGTCGACCTGGCCGTGCACCAGCGCGCTGCGCGGGTCGTGGCCGATGGCCAGGAAGAAGCCGGTGACGTCGAGCCGCGAGGTCTCGCCGGTGACGGTGTCGCGCACCGCCAGGCCCTCCACCTTGCTGTCGCCGAGCACCTCGGTGACCTCGGTGTCGAGCTGCCAGCGGATCTTCTCGTTGGCCCGCGCGCGCTCCAGCATGATCTTGGAGGCGCGGAACTCCTGGCGCCGGTGGATGATCGTCACCGACCTGGCGAAGCGGGTGAGGAAGGTGGCCTCCTCCATCGCCGAGTCGCCGCCGCCGAGCACCGCGATGTCCTGGTCGCGGAAGAAGAACCCGTCGCAGGTGGCGCAGGCGGACACGCCGCGGCCGAGCAGCTCCTGCTCACCGGGCACGCCCAGGTACCGCGCCGCCGCGCCCATGGCCAGCACCACGGCCCTGGCGGCGTAGCGCACGCCGTTGGCCTCCACGTACTTGACCTCGCCGGACAGCTCGACCGACTCCACGTCCTCCGGCCGCAGCTCCGCGCCGAAGCGCTTGGCCTGCTCGCGCATCTGCTCCATGAGGTCCGGGCCCATGATCCCGTCGCGGAACCCGGGGAAGTTCTCGACCTCGGTCGTGGTCATCAGTGCGCCGCCGAACTGCGAGCCCTCGAAGACCAGCGGGTCGAGCTGGGCACGCGCGGCGTAGACCGCGGCGGTGTAGCCGGCGGGTCCGGAACCGATGATGATCAGGTTTCGGATCTGGTCCGCTTCCGCAGACATGTGCCCTCCATCGCCCTCGCCGGGGTTCGTCGCCCGGTCACGTCGGTGTCAACGCGATCGTAGGCGGCGGTTGTTCCGGGCCGCGCCGGTGATGGAGGGCACCCGCCCGGGTGTCAGCCGACAGGGCGGTTGAACAGCGCTTCGCAGTCGGGCTTGACGACCAGTACCCGGAAGGGGTTCTTCTCCCCCGGGACGATGAGCAGCAGCATCGTGCCGGACTTGCCGTCCAGGGTGATCGGGCGCACGCCCGCCAGCTGCGCCTTCGCGTCGACGCCGTTGGCGGCGACGCAGCGCTCGGCGGTCGCCTTGTCCTTCAGGTCGCCGTAGTCGAAGCGGTTGTTGACCTGGCCGACCACGCCCGCGACCTCGTGTTCGCGGACCGCGAGCGGGCCGGTGTCCGCGCTGCCGCCGGGCGCGGGGACGGCCACGCCGTCGGTGGTCGGGCCCTTGCCGGGCAGGACGACGAAACCGATGGCCACCGCGGCGGCGGCCGCGGTCAGCAGACCGACGCCCCAGGCGTTGCGCCTGCCGCGCTTGCGGCTCGCGGCGGCGGCGAAGTCGAGCACCGGGGCGGGCTCGGGGCGCGGCGGGTCCTGCAGCGCGACGGGCGCGCCGCTACCGGCGAACGCCTGCCTGACCTCGGCCTCCAGCGCGGCGTCGAGTCGCGCGGCGAACCGGGCGGGCATCGGCGGGACGGGCGCGCCGCTCAGCTCACCGAGGCCGACCTTGACCGAGTCCAGCGCGTCGATGATCGCCTTCGCCTCGGGGTCGGCGTTGACCCGCGGCCACAGCAGTGCGCTGTGCCCCGGGTCGAGCAGCCCGGCGTGCAGATCAGCCAAGAGGTCGACCGACCATGGCGGCCCGTCGGGGTCTGGACCCCGCAGCTGTCCGGTCATCGTCCCTCCCAGTGGTGTCTACGCGGCCCGTTCCCATCTGCAACCGCGGCACCTGGGACGTTCGCATCTGCATCGGGGTTCCGCAGATGTCCCAGAACTTTGGCCAGTTTCGCGCGTCCGCGCGCGCAACGGCTCTTGACGGTGCCTTCGGCGATGCCCAGCATCTTGGCGGTCTCGGCGACCGAGTACCCCTCGACGTCGACTAAGACGATCGGCACGCGTTGTTCCTCGGACAGTTCGGAGAGGGCTCGGTGGACCACCAACCGGGTCTCGCGGTCGGCCATGGCATCGCGGGGGGTGACCGGTTCCCCCGGTCCGGCCTCCGGCAGGGGGACCGTCGGACGGGCCTGCCTGCGCCGGATCCGGTCCAGGCAGGCGTTGACCACGATCCGGTGCAACCACGTGGTGACCTGCGACTCCGCGCGGAAGGACCCGGCGGCGCGGAAGGCGGAGATGAACGCCTCCTGCAGCGCGTCGGCTGCCTCTTCCGGGTCGCGGAGGGTGCGCAGCGCCACCGCCCACATCCGGTCGCGGTGCCTGCGCACGAGCTCGGCGAAGGCACGGGGGTCTCCCGCGGCGTGGGCCGCGATGAGATCGGCGTCCGAACTGGCTGCGGCGGTCACCCGGACAGGGTATAGGGCGCTCACGCGCCGGTTGAACCCACTACGACCTGGGGATTCTCACCGCGCCCTGACGAAGCCGACCTCGGTCAGCTCGGACGCGTTGCCGTCGCCCAGTTTGGTGATCCAGATCAGGATGTGCTGGGTCGGTTCGGCGGAGTCGAGCTGCAGCTTGGTCTGCCCGGCCTGCAGCTCCGCCTTGCCGATGACCTTGGTCTCCTCCAGCGCGGGCTTCTCCGACGGCGCCGTGCGGATCTCCACGACGGTGCCGGAGCTCGGCGAGTCGATGACCACCTCGGCGAAGGGCACCGGCTCGGCGAACGAGGCCATGATCCCGACGCCGGGCTTGAGCGTCGGGAACGGCTGCTGGTAGCGGTCGGTCTTCCAGGACGTCTTCATGTCGCCGTCCACCGCGCGGTTGGCCCGGCGCGGGTTGTCCGGGGTGCCCTTGACGTTGAACACCTGCACGCCCGCGGCCTGGATCGGCTCGCCCGGCTGCGGCGGCTTCGGGTTGTTCTCGGCGTTGCCCGGCGCGGTGGCCACCACGGTCGGGCCGCCGCTGGTGGGGGTGTCGTCGCCGAAGAAGCTGATCAGCTGCAGGCCCACCCAGGCCAGCACGCCCACGGTGGCCACGGCGAGGGTGGTGACGCCGATGGCGAGCTTGCGCCGCTTGGCCCGGTCGTTGGCCGGGCGGCGGGTGGTCCACACCGTGCCGTCGTCGTAGTCGTCCTCGACCTCGTCCGGCACGGCGGCGATGAGCTGGGTGCCGTCCTCGTTGGCCTTGGCCCGCTCGAGCACCCGCAGCAGGCCCGCGCTGGTGCGGATGCCGCCGGTGGCGTCGTCGGAGAGGCTGCGGACGGCGGCGGAGGACAGCTCGTACGGGATGTAGCCGAACAGCGCGCGCGGCGGCACGACCTGGCCGTCCGGGCCCAGCGGGGCGCTCGGGATGCCGGGCACGCCCGGCAGCGGCCAGCGGCCGGTGAGCAGCAGGTACAGCACGGCGCCGAGGCCGCGCACGTCGTCCTGCAGGGTGGCCTCGGGCAGCGGGCCGGGGAACGAGAGCCGCAGCAGGCCGTCCGGGGTGACCCGGATCCGCTGCGGGTGGTCCACGCCCAGGACCATGCCGGAGTGGTGGGCCAGCTCGACCGCGGCGGCCAGCGGCTCCAGCAGCTTGGCCGCGGTGGCGGGCGGCAGCGGGTGCTCGGCGATGACGTCGACCAGGTCGGTGCCCTGGGAGAAGTCCGCGACGACGATGCCCAGCAGCCCCTCGGTCGGCGCGACGCCGTTGCCGGGGCCGAGCACGTCGAGCACCCGGGAGGTGCCCGGGTGGGTGATGCGGGCGGCGTGCATGGTGCGTTCGAGGACCCGGCGGGCGCGGCCCGCGGCGGGACCGTCGGCGGGGTCACCGGTGAGCAGGGTGAGCGCGACGTCGCGGCGCAGCTGGTTGTCCTGGGCGCGCCAGAAGCGGGCCTGCACCCGGGGGTCGGCGCCGAGCTCGGCCAGCAGCCGGTACCGGCCTTCGGCGACCACGCCACCGGGGACGAGGAATCCGGGCCCGGCTCTCCTGCCCGCCGCGCCCTCGCCCGCTGGGTACTCGGTCCGCCTCGTCGTCACCGATCTCTCCACCTGCCCGATCCGTTTTCGAGCCTACGGGAAATCCCGCGCCCACCGGTGACGGAGCGGGTCAGCCCCGGCGCACCAGTCGGGTGATTCGGCTCGTCGCGGGCTTGAGCTCGGGCACGCGCAGCACCGCCAACACACCGAAGGACACCAGGCAGGCCACCAGACCCTGGGCCACCAGGTTCACCCATCCGGTGGCCAGCGAGGTCAGGTCGGGCAGCACGAGTGACACCAGCCACGCCGCGCCCGCGCCGACCACACCGGCCAGCACGCAGGACGCGATCACCTTGACGATCTTCTTGCTGTGCAGGTTCCCCAGCCGCACCCACAGCCACATCTGCCCGAGCACGGCGCCGACGACGAAGGTGAGCGAGTTGACCAGCAGCACGCCGATGACCACCTGCTCGGGGTCGAGCAGCGCGCCGCACATGTACATCAGCGGGACCTTCACCGCGGTCATCACGACCATGATCAGCGTCGGGGTGCGGGCGTCCTTCATCGCGTAGAAGACCCGCAGCTGGAGCATGACCAGCGCGTAGGGCAGCAGGCCGAAGGCGGAGAAGGCCAGCGCGTGGCCCAGCCGCTGGGCCGAGGCCAGGTCGGTCTTGCCGCCCGCGAACAGCGCGACGCCCAGCGCCGTGCCGGTGACGGTCAGCACCGCGCTGATCGGCACCAGCATCACCGCGGAGAGCCTGCTGCCGGTGGACAGGTCGTCGACCAGCTTGTCCATGTCGCCGTCGGCGGCGGCCTTGCTCATCCGGGGCAGGATCGCCGTCAGCAGCGAGACGCCGATGACGCCGTAGGGCAGCTGGAACAGCAGCCAGGCGTTGGCGTAGGTGGTGGCGCCGCCCTCGCTGGCGGCGGTGAGCACCCGCTGGGTGATGACCAGGCCGACCATGCTGATCGCGACGTAGCCCAGGATCCACAGCGCCAGGCCGCCGAACTCGCGCAGCCGGGCGTCGAAGCCGAAGTTCCAGCGGAAGCGGAACCCGAGCTTGCGGATCGCGGGCAGCAGGATCACCGACTGCACGACGATGCCCAGCGTGGTGCCGACGCCCAGCACGAGCAGCTTCGCGTCGCCCATCCGCACCGGGTCCAGCGAGATGTCCCCCGGCACGATCTTGTAGACGATCAGCGTCGCGATGATGACCAGGTTGTTCACCACCGGCGCCCAGGCCGTGGGGGCGAAGACGTGCTTGGCCTGCAGGATCGCGGAGAGCAGGGCGAACAGGCCGTAGAACAGGATCTCCGGCAGCAGCAGGTAGGCGAAGGCGGTGACCAGCGCCGGGTTGGACGAGCCCGTGGAGTCGTCGACGTAGAGCGAGGTGAGCGCGGGTGCGGCGGCCACGGCGATGATCGTGCCGATGAACAGCACGGTCATGCCGACGGTGAGCAGCTGGTTGGTGTAGCCCGCGCCGCCGTCCGGGTCCTTCTGCGAGCGGACCAGCAGCGGCACGACCACGCTGGCCAGCACCCCGCCCAGCAGCAGTTCGAAGATGGTGTTGGGCAGCGTGTTGGCGATGGTGAACGAGTCGTAGGTGAGGTTGATGCCGACGATCCAGCCCATCACCACCTTCCAGCCGAAGCCGGTGATGCGGCTGACCATGGTGGCGATGGCCATCGTGCTGCTGGCGCGGGCCAGTGACGGCTGAGCGGGTTGCGCGGGGGTCGACTCGGGACCCTGCCCACCTTGCTGCACCGCGGTCGTCCTCACTTCGTGCCCGCCCCCGCCCGTGATCAGAGGTCTCCCTCGGCCGCCGCCCGCACGCGCCGGGCGGCCCGGACCCTGCGGAACAGCCGCAGGCCCACGAGGAGCACCAGCACGCCCGCGGCCGTACCGGTGACCGCGACGGTGATGCTGCCGTATGAGGTTGAGTTGAGTTCAACCTGGGATGACTTGCCGAGGGGGGTCCCGCTGTCGGTGGTGAGCCACACCGTGACCACGAACTTCCCGGCCCGGTTGATCTTGGCGGGCAGGTAGCGCGGTATGCCCGACTTGGCGGGGATGCGCACGATGGTGTCCGATGCCGGTTTGATCCCGGGGGTGTTGCTGACGTTGATCCGCGCCCGGACGACGACCGGCAGGCCGTTGTTGATGAACACCGGCAGCGGGCTGTCCGCCGAGGCCAGCGACAGCGGCCGACCCGGGTCGCTGAGCGACACCTGCGCCAGCAGCGCGGTGAGCTGCTCGTTGACCGCGCCGGTCGCCCGCTGCGCGCGTTCGGGGGCGGCGCGGTAGGCGGTGGAGCTCGCGCGGACGAGCCCGTAGTGCATCGGCTCGATCAGCTCGGCCGGGGTGACCTGCCGGGTGGGGTCCTCGAAGAGCACGTTCTGCACCAGGTCGCGCTGCACGCCGTCGAGGCGGGCGATCTCGCTCGTGACCGGGGCGGGGACCTCGGCGGTGCTGTCCTGGGCGTTGTAGTCCAGACCGGTCGCGGTGCCCTGGTCGGCGCCGTCGATGAGGGTCTGCAGGCTGAGCGGGCGGATGAAGCCCTGGTTCTCCAGCGACTGCACGGTCTGCAGGAACACCGCCAACTCGGCGGCCGTGGCCGACCAGCGGCGCGGCGGCGCGACCAGCACGGACTGCCCGGGCACGGACTGGTAGCCGCCGCGGAAGACGAGGGTGGCCAGGCCGTTCTGGATCGACGACGTGCGCACGCCCGCGTCGTCCACCCGCGGCTGCGGGGCCAGCGAGGAGGCGACGAGCTGGTCGTACGGGATGGTCCGCAGGTTCTGGCCCAGCGTGTACGGCGACGCGCCCTGCGCGCCCTGGATCCGGGACGCGTCGGCGATCACCGTGGTGCGGTGCGCGCCCGCGAGGCCGGTCAGGGTGCGGGCGTCGAGCGTGCCGCCGTCCGGCCAGACGGCCCCGGCCAGCGGCTTGGTGCCCAGCACGGACTCGACCACCGACGACTCGGCGAGCGCGGTGTCGAGCAGGCCGGTCGTGCCCGCGCGGGTCAGCGCGGCCAGGTCGGCGTCGGCGTAGGGCAGGGCGATGACGCACTGGCCGCGGGTCAGCTCCTTGACCCGGTCGAGCCAGAGCTGGGCGCTGCCCGCGCCGCTGCCGTCGAACACCGTGCCGTCGGGGGCGCGGACCTGGTAGCCGGTGGTCATCGCGTTGACCGTGTCGAGCAGGTCGGGGTCGACGACGAAGCACAGCGACCGCAGCAGCGACGCGTCCCCGGCGGCGGCCGTGCGCACGGTGTCGACCAGGCTGAACAGCCTGCCGCTGGACAGCGAGGTGGTCAGGCTGTCGTCGGCGAAGACGGTGCGGCTGCCGTCGGTGGGGGTCTCGACCCGGCGGGGTCGGTCGTCGATGAGCGGCCACAGCACGCTCAGCTGCGTCGGTTGCGCGGGCGGGCTGACGGCGCCGCCGTCGGGTACCGACAGCACCGGCAGCAGCGTGCTCAGCGCGCCCAGCCGCTCGGTGCGGCCGTAGGCGGGCACGCCGTTGAAGTTCAGCACGACCGGGTAGATGCCGGGCCGGTCCAGCCGCAGCGCGCCCTTGGCCGGGCCGAGCGGGACGGTGACGGTGAACGGCACGACCTGGCGGGGCCCGAGGTCGGCGGTGATCTTCTGGAACGCCGAGCTGACCTTGGGCCGGTTGACCGCGTCGATGCGCTGCGGGTCGGCGATGGCGGCGCGCAGGCCGTCCTCGGTGTCGAGCACGTCGCCGCGCTGCACCCGCACCTCGACGTCGGCGATGCGCCGGTCCTCGGTGTTGGTGATCCGGCCGCTGATGGTCAGCGTCTGCGACCCGGCCTCCACGACCCTGGGGGCGACCTGGTCGACGTCGACCAGTAACCGCCCGGCTGCCGCCGTCTCGGCCCGCCCGGACGGCGGGGCGGCGAGCAGGACGAACACCGCGGCCAGTGCCGCGTAACCGGCACGGCGCAGTTGTGTGATCAAGGCTTCTCCCCAGCCATCGGGTCAGGCCCGGCCAACTTCAGGTAGGTCCGACTCCACCGGATCGGGTGAAAGCGGATGCTCGGAGAGTAGTTGCCGCGCCTTCCGCACGAGCCTGCGCTCGTCGGCGTAGGCGAGTCGGGCGTCCAACTCGTCGAGCGCCACCCACGCGACCTCGGTCACTTCCAGGTCTTCGTCGGATAGCTCGAAAGAGTATGCCCGTAGCAGGAAGTGGTGAACGGTCTTGTGGATGCGCCGGGTGCCGTCGGCGATGAACCAGTAGTCGATGGTGCCCAGCGGCCGGATGACCTCGCCGTCGATGCCGGTCTCCTCGGCGACCTCCCGGACGGCGGTCTGCTCGGGGGTCTCCCCCGGCTCGATGTGGCCCTTCGGCAGCGACCACAGCAGCCGTCCGCGCCGGTCAAGCCGCCCGATGAGGGCGACCGAACCGGTCTTGGGGTCGATGACGAGGCCGCCCGCCGAGGTCTCGTCCACGGTGGTCAGCCTGCGCCCGCGTCGGCGGAACCGGCGCCCGGAACGGGCACCGCGGGACCTGCCGGACGACGGGGGCATGTCCGCGATGGTAGTGCGATCGGCCCAACCCGGGTTGGTACGGCGCAGGCACCTGCTCCGGATGCGCTGGACCCGCACGGGTTGTGTGCGGATACGCTCGTCCATCGTGTCCCGAACGCCCGATGCCACCGCGGCCGCGCAGAACGCGGTCGTGGAACTGCTCCGCGTCTCCCCCGTCGCCGACGACCTCGCCGCCCGCTTCACCCAGGCGGGTCACCGCGTCTACCTGGTCGGTGGCAGCGTCCGCGACGCGATGCTGGGCAGGCTCGGCAACGACCTGGACTTCACCACCGACGCGCGACCGCCGGAGGTCATGAAGCTGGTCAGCGGCTGGGCGGACGCGGTCTGGGACACCGGTATCGCGTTCGGCACGGTCGGCGCGGCCAAGCGCGGCGCGCAGTGCGAGATCACCACGTTCCGCTCCGACGCCTACGACCGGGTCAGCCGCAACCCCGAGGTCCGCTTCGGCGACTCCATCGAGGCCGACCTGGTCCGCCGGGACTTCACCGTCAACGCGATGGCCGTCGACCTGGCGACCCGGACGTTCATCGACCCGCACGACGGCCTCGGCGCGCTGGCCGCGCGGGTGCTCGACACCCCGGCCACCCCGCAGGAGTCCTTCGCCGACGACCCGCTGCGGATGCTGCGCGCGGTCCGCTTCGTCGCGCAGCTCGGCTTCACCTGCGCGCCGCGGGTGCTCGCCGCGCTGACCGAGATGGCCGACGAGATCGCCCGGATCACCCCGGAGCGGGTGCAGGCCGAGGTCAACAAGCTGATCTGCGGGCCGCACGCGCGCGAGGGGGTGCGGCTGCTGGTCGACAGCGGCCTGGCCGCGCACGTGCTGCCCGAGGTGCCCGCGATGCGCCTGGAGATCGACGAGCACCACCAGCACAAGGACGTCTACGAGCACTCGCTGGTCGTCCTGCAGCAAGCGATCGACCTGGAGGAGGACGGCCCGGACCTGGTGCTGCGGCTGGCCGCGCTGCTGCACGACATCGGCAAGCCGGACACCCGCAGGCACATGGACGGCGGCGGGGTGAGCTTCCACCACCACGAGGTGGTCGGCGCCAAGCTGGTGCGCAAACGCTTGCGGGCGCTGCGGTACTCCAAGGAGGTCACCGAGGACGTGGCCCGCCTGGTGTTCCTGCACCTGCGTTTCCACGGCTACGGCAAGGGCGAGTGGACCGACTCCGCCGTCCGCCGCTACGTCACCGACGCGGGCGACCTGCTGTCCCGGCTGCACAAGCTGGTCCGCGCCGACTGCACCACCCGCAACCGGCGCAAGGCCGCCGCGCTCCAGCGCACCTACGACGGCCTGGAGGAGCGCATCGACCGGCTGGCCGCCGAGGAGGACCTGGCCAGGGTGCGGCCCGACCTCGACGGCAACGAGATCATGCGGCTGCTCGACATCCCGCCGGGTCCGCTGGTCGGCCGGGCGTGGACGCACCTCAAGGAGCTGCGGCTGGACCAGGGGCCGATGTCGCGGGCGGACGCCGAGGCCGCGTTGCGTTCGTGGGCGCGCGCGCAGGGCCTAGGCGTGGTCGCGGCTGACCAGGGCGAACCCGGCGAGGCCGACGAAGTAGCAGGCACCGGCGGCGAGCACCAGGCCGGGTGAGCCGCCGTCCGGCGCCACCACCAGCGCGGCCAGCGCGACCGACGCGACCTGGGCGACGTTGACCAGGGTGTCGTAGAGCGCGAACACCCGGCCGCGCAGCTCGTCGCCGACGTCGCGCTGCACGGCGGCGTCCACGCACAGCTTCACGACCTGCCCGGCGAAGGACATCAGCAGCGCGGCGGCGAGCGTGGTGGGCATGGTCAGCGGCAGCCCGAGGCCGATCACGGTGACCGCGCCGAGCAGCAGCCCGCCCGCCAGCGTGCGGCGCCTGCCCAGCGCGGTGACCAGCCGGGCGGTGACCAGGCCCGCGATGAGGATGCCGACACCGACCAGGGCCACCGCCTCGCCGAGCCCGCCCATGCCCTCGCCGAAGCGGAAGCGCATGAGCAGCACGACCATCAGCAGCGCTACGCCGAAGGCCATCCGGTGGGCCATCAGCCCGACGAACCCGGCCAGCACAGTCGGTGTGCGGACGGCGGCCCGACCGCCGTCGAACAGGCCCCTGGCCACCGCCACCAGCGGCTGCGCGGGCTCGTCGACCTCGTCCGGGCCGAGGGCGCCCCGGGTGAAACGGCTCGCGAACCAGGCCGACGCGATCGAGCCGAACACGGCGAACCCGGTGGTCAGGCCCGAGCCCAGGTCGTGGTCGCCGAACAGCGCCCGCAGGCCGACCGCGCAGCCTGCGCCGATCACCGCGATGACCGCGCCGAGCGTCGTGGCCAGCGCGTTCGCCTCGACCAGGTTGCGCACCGGCACCACGTGCGGCTGCGCAGCCGACAACCCGGAGTTGACGAACCGGCTGACCCCGATCACCACCAGGGCCAGGGTGAACAGCACGGTGCCGCCCGCGCCGGTGGCCACCGCCAGCGCGGCCACCAGGATGAGCAGGCCGCGCACCGCGTTGGCGAGGACGAGCACCCGGCGCCGGTCCCAGCGGTCGAGCAGCGCGCCCGCGAACGGGCCGATGATCGAGTAGGGCAGCAGCAGCGCGGTGAACCCGGCCGCGATGGCCAGCGGGTCGGCCTCGCGCTCGGGGTTGAACAGCACGGCACCGGCCAACCCGGCCTGGAACAGGCCGTCGCCCCACTGGGCGGAGAACCGGGTGAAAAGCAGCCTGCGGAAACCGCCCATCGCCAGCAGGGCCCGCGCGCCGATGCGCGTGTGGTGTGCCTCTTGGTCGATACCGGTTGGGGCCGTGCTCACAACGCACGAGCCTAACCGGGCCGGGGACCGACCAGTGACCGGTCGTGTTCCCACGTTCCCGCTCCCCCGACGGCGGCTACCCGTCCACTCGCCGCACGGCGGGGAGCACACGGCCCGCCAAGTCGGGGCCGGACCGAGCGGGATGAGGAGTGCCAGGTCGGGACCGTGCCGGGCGGGGGCGAAGGGTGCCGGGTACGGGCCGGTGCCGGGTGGGGATGAGGGGGTGGGTGGTGGGGGAAATACAGATGGGCGGCCCGTGAGGGCCGCCCATCCTGGCCGACACCCGGTCGCCTCACGGCGAGTTGCGCGACGTGGCTCCAGCCGAGCGGTATTCCACGAAGGCGGTTCCAGTTGAGCCCGGGGGACACGAAGGCACCGGCCGCTACGTCCAACGCGCGGTCCGGGCGGGTTGTTCCCGACTTCCCGGCTCTCCTCTCGCGGCCACCCGTCCGGATGGGATCATGTCGGCGTGCCGTCCGATGTCGACGTCGAACCGGGGACGCTGCTGGTCGCGGCGCCCAGCCTGCTCGACAACAACTTCCGCCGCACGGTCGTGTACGTCATCGACCACCGCGGCCAGGGCACCCTGGGCGTCGTCCTCAACCGACCGAGTGATGTGCCGGTCGACGACGTGCTGCCCAACTGGGGCCCGCACGCCACCCAACCGGGCTCGGTCTTCGTCGGCGGGCCCGTCGAGCAGAAGACGGCGTTGTGCCTGGCCGCCATGCGGACCGGGGAGAACCCCGACGGCGTGCGCGGCCTGATCGGCGTGCGCGGCCCGGTGGCCCTGGTCGACCTCGACGCCGACCCGGCGGCGCTGGCGCCGAAGCTGCGCGGCCTGCGCGTGTTCGCCGGGTACGCGGGCTGGAACGTCGGCCAGCTCGCGGGCGAGATCGACCGCGGCGACTGGATCGTGGTGCCCGCTCTGCCCGGTGACGTGGTGGCGCCCGCCGAGCAGGACCTGTGGGGTCGGGTGCTGCGCCGCCAGGGCATGCCCCTGGCGCTGCTCGCCACCCATCCAGGTGACGTTCGGGAAAATTAGCCCGCCTGCACCCGGGTGAGCACGTCGCAGCCGCCGCACTGGCAGCCCGCGCAGCCCGCCGGGAGCTCCGGCTTGGGCTCGGGCACCGCGGCTGCGGCCCGGTCGCCCAGCACGCCCGCGCCGAGGGTGATGACGACCAAGCCGACGAGGGCGATGACCGACACGGTCAGCACCGCCGCGGTGCCACCGACGACGAAGCCGACGACCGCGCCGAGCACGCCGACCAGACCCGCGACCAGCGTGGGCAGGCCCGCGACCTTGTTGGCTACCCGGAACGCCTCCGGGCTGCGCAGTGCGGCCGGGGTGCGCACGCCGCCGAAGCGGTTGCGGGGCAGGCGCTCGGTCAGGCCGAGGAAACCGATGGCGAGCAGCGGGAGGCCGGCCACCAGGGGCGCGAGCGGCACGAGGTTCACGGCTCGATGGTAGGAGGTCGTGCGAACGCCACCCGCCGGACACCCTGGTGCGGTGTGCTACCCGTCATGTCCAGAGCCATGGCCCTCGTCGGCGCCGCCGCCGTCACCGCGGTCGCCACCAGCCTCTTGACCGTCCCGGCGTCGGCCCACCCGGGTCACCCACGGCCCGGGGTCCGCCTGATCGGCGAGCAGCGGGTGCCCAACGGGTTGGTGTTCCAGGGCACCACCGTCGGCGGGCTCTCCGGCATCGACCGCGACCCCCGCACCGGCGGGTACGTGCTGATCAGCGACGACCGCTCGGACCGCCAGCCCGCCCGGTTCTACACCGCGCGCTTCGACGTGACCGCGCACGGCCTCGGCCCGGTGACCTTCACCGGCACGAGCCCGTTCCGCAGGCCCGACGGCGCCACCTACCCGCCGCTGTCGACCGGCGACGGCACCACCGTCGACCCCGAGGACATCCGGGTCGACCCGTGGACCGGCGACTACACGTGGAGCCAGGAGGGCGAGCGGCGCCCCGGCGTGCTGATCGACCCGTCGATCCGCACCGCGCGCCGTGACGGCACCTTCGCCCGCGAGCTACCGCTGCCCGCGAACCTGAGGATGACCGCCGACCGCGGGCCCCGGCAGAACCTCGTGCTCGAGGGCCTGACCTACGCCGCCGCGGGCACCCTGGTCGTCTCCACGGTCGAGGGACCGCTGCTGCAGGACGGCCCCGAGGCCACCCCCGAGCACGGCGCGCTGTCGCGGATCGTCGTGCAGACCCGCGAGGGCAGGCAGCTCGCGCAGTACGCGTACCCGCAGGAGCCGGTGTTCGCCAAGCCGGTGCCGGCGACCGGGTTCGCCACCACGGGCGTCACCGCGATCCTGGCCGTCGACCCGCTGGACCCGAGCCGGTTCCTGGTGCTGGAGCGCTCGTTCGTGACCGGTGTGGGCAACAAGGTGCGCGTCTACCTCGTCGAGACCGCCGGGGCGAGCAACGTCGCCAACCGCGACCTCGCCGACGCGACCGGGGTGCGGCCGGTGCGCAAGCGGCTCGTGGCCGACCTGGCGGACCTTGGTCTGTCCACTCTGGACAATATCGAAGGGATGACGTGGGGCCCGACCCTGCGCGGTGGTGAGCGGACGTTGCTGCTGGTCAGCGACGACAACTTCGCCGCGACCCAGGTCACCCAACTGGTTGCACTCGGGGTCCGTCTTGAGACCCGGATGCGAAACGGACTCGACGTGGCGAGTAGGCTGGGCGGGTGAGCACGGCCCGTCTGCTCCTTAGTCGGCCGCGCTAGCCAACCAGGTTGGTGAGCGCGGCAACCCCTCATGCCCATCGGGCTGGGGGGTTTTCGTTTTCCCGGGTCGGACAGGGTCGAGACAAGCGCGGAGGGACACCACCATGAGCGACACCGAGCAGCAGGAGTCGGTGCCGAGCCACCGGTACACCGCCGCGCTGGCAGGCGCGATCGAGCAGCGCTGGCAGCGGTACTGGGAGGAACACGGCACCTACCAGGCGCCGAACCCGGTCGGGCCGCTGGCGGGCGACGTGCCCGCGGACAAGCTGTTCGTGCAGGACATGTTCCCGTACCCGTCGGGCGCGGGCCTGCACGTCGGCCACCCGCTGGGCTTCATCGGCACCGACGTGTTCGCCCGCTACCACCGGATGAACGGCCGCAACGTCCTGCACACGATGGGCTTCGACGCCTTCGGCCTGCCCGCCGAGCAGTACGCGGTGCAGACCGGGCAGCACCCGCGCAAGACGACCGAGGACAACATCGCCAACTACCTGCGGCAGATCCGCAGGCTGGGGCTGGGCCACGACGAGCGCCGCCGGATCACCACCAGCGACCCGTCCTACTACCGCTGGACGCAGTGGATCTTCCTGAAGATCTTCCACTCGTACTACGACGAGGCCGCGGGCAAGGCGCGCCCGATCAGCGACCTGGTGGCGCAGTTCGAAGCCGGAGAGCGCGCGACCCCCGACGGCCGCCCGTGGGCGGAGCTGAACCACGCCGAGCAGCAGGCGGTCCTGAACGAGCACCGGCTGGTGTACCTGTCCGACGCCCCGGTGAACTGGGTCCCGGGCCTGGGCACGGTGGTCTCCAACGAGGAGGTCACCGCCGACGGGCGCAGCGAGCGCGGCAACTTCCCGGTGTTCCGGCGCAACCTGCGCCAGTGGATGATGCGGATCACCGCCTACGCCGACCGGCTGATCGACGACCTGGACGGACTGGACTGGCCGGACAAGGTCAAGGCCATGCAGCGCAACTGGATCGGGCGCTCGCACGGCGCCCGGGTGCGGTTCGCGGTCGGCGACGAGCAGGTCGAGGTCTTCACCACCCGCCCCGACACGCTGTTCGGCGCGACCTACCTGGTGCTGGCGCCGGAGCACGCGCTGGTCGACGCGATCGCCACCGCGGCCTGGCCGTCCGATGTGGACAGCCGGTGGACCGGTGGCGCGGCGACCCCCGCCGAGGCCGTGGCGGCCTACCGGCGGGCCGCGTCGATGAAGTCGGACCTGGACCGGCAGGAGAACAAGGAGAAGACCGGCGTCTTCACCGGCGCCTACGCGACCAACCCGGTCAACGGCGCGCGCGTGCCGGTCTTCATCGCCGACTACGTGCTGATGGGCTACGGCACCGGCGCGATCATGGCGGTGCCCGGCCAGGACCAGCGCGACTGGGACTTCGCCGCCGCCTTCGGCCTGCCGGTCGTGCGCACCGTCGAGCCCACCCCCGGCTTCGACGGCGAGGCGTTCACCGGCGAGGGCCCGGCGGTCAACTCCGGGTTCCTGGACGGCCTGGACATCGGTGAGGCCAAGAAGGCGATCATCGCCTGGCTGGAGGAGCACGGCCACGGTCGCGGCACCATCCAGTACAAGCTGCGCGACTGGCTGTTCTCCCGCCAGCGCTACTGGGGCGAGCCGTTCCCCGTGGTCTACGACGCCGAGGGCACCGCGGTCGCGATCCCCGAGCACCTGCTGCCGGTGGAGCTGCCCGAGGTCGACGACTACTCCCCCAAGACCTTCGACCCGGAGGACGCCGACACCGAGCCGTCGCCGCCGCTGTCGCGGGCCACCGAGTGGGTCGAGGTCGAGCTGGACCTGGGCGACGGCCCCAAGACCTACCGCCGCGACACCAACACCATGCCCAACTGGGCCGGTTCCTGCTGGTACCAGCTGCGCTACGTCGACCCGGACGACCCCGACCGGTTCTGCGCGCCGGAGAACGAGCGCTACTGGCTGGGCCCGCAGTCCCCTGGCGACCCCGGTGGCGTCGACCTGTACATCGGCGGCGTCGAGCACGCGGTGCTGCACCTGTTGTACGCGCGGTTCTGGCAGAAGGTGCTGTTCGACCTGGGCGAGGTCAGCGGCCCGGAGCCGTACCGGCGGTTGTTCAACCAGGGCTTCATCCAGGCGTACGCGTACACCGACAGCCGGGGCGTGTACGTGAACGCGTCGGAGGTCGTCGAGCGCGACGGCGGGTTCTTCCACGGCGACGAGAAGGTGCGCCAGGAGTACGGGAAGATGGGCAAGAGCCTGCGCAACGTCGTCACCCCCGACGAGATGTGCGCGACCTACGGCGCCGACACCTTCCGGCTGTACGAGATGTCGATGGGTCCCATGGACGTCTCCCGGCCGTGGGCGACGAAGGACGTCATCGGCGCGCAGCGGTTCCTGCAGCGGCTGTGGCGCAACCTGGTCGACGAGGAGACCGGCGAGCTGCGGGTCACCGACGCCGAGCCGGACGAGACCACGCTGCGCGCGCTGCACAAGGCGATCGCCGGTGTGCACGAGGACTACGCGAACCTGCGCTACAACACCGCGGGCGCGAAGCTGATCGAGCTGAACAACCACGTCACCAAGACGTTCCCCGACGGCGCGCCGCGCGTGGTCGCGGAGGGGCTGGTGCAGATGCTGGCGCCGCTGTGCCCGCACGTCGCCGAGGAGCTGTGGGCGAAGCTGGGTGGTGCCACTTCGCTGGCGCACGGGCCGTTCCCGGCCGCGGACGAGCGCTACCTGGTCGAGGACAGCGTCGAGTACCCGATCCAGGTCAACGGCAAGGTGCGCGGCCGGGTGTCGGTGCCCGCGGCCGCGTCGCAGGACGAGGTCAAGGCGGCGGCGCTGGCGGAGGAGAAGGTGGCCGCCCTGGTCGGCGACTCGACCCCGAGGAAGGTCATCGTGGTACCGGGCCGCCTGGTCAACATCGTTCTGTGACATTTCCTTCCGCCACCCACCCCCTCATCCCCGCCCGGCATCGTTCCCGACCGGGCGGGGATGCCGCGGAATTGAGGAGCATGTGGCGTCGCGTAGCGCCAGGGAGCTAGCAGCGACACGTCACAGAAGACCGGCGTCGCGCACCAGGCCGGTGAGCATCGACTCGAAGAGCGGCTCGCAGTCGGAGACCGGGTACGGGAACTGGCCGAACACCTCCAAGGCGACCTGCCCGTAGAGCCGTACCCAGAATTGCAGGATCACGTAGGCGGTCCCGGTGCCCAGGTACTCCGGCGGCACTTGGACGCCGGACTCGGCCATGGCCGCGAGCAGGTCGTCGCGGAAGTTCTCCATGTCCGCGACCAGCTGCGCGGGCACCTCGGCGTCGGCCTGGGCGAGCTGGAAGCCGTTGGCCAGCACGCGGCCCGCGACGGTGAGGAAGATCCGGCCGAAGGAGTCCACCGCCACGTCCCGGCCCGCGCGCTGGGCGCCGACCGGGCAGTGCTGACCCGGCTCGGCCGGTGAGGCGAAGACCATGGCGAACTCCTGCGGGTGGGCCAGTGCCCAGGCGCGGAAGCCGCGGCAGACCGCGAGCACCTGGCCGAGGTGGTCGGCCTCGTCGACCTCGGCCAGGTCCCCGCCGAGGTCGGTGCCCAGATCGGCGCAGATGTCCTGGCGCAGGTGCTCGATGAGGTCCTCGCGCGAGGTGTAGTAGCGGTAGAGGGCGGGCGCGGTGATGCCCAGCTCGCGGGCGATCGCGCGCAGCGTCACCGCCTGCGGCCCGTCGGCGACCAGCAGCGTCCTGGCCTGCTGTCGGATATCCCGGTCCGTCGCGGCGCGGCCCCGCTCGCGCCGTGTGGCCTGGGTCATCGCACACTCCCTTGTAAACGCTGTTTACCGAGCCCTATCCTGCCACTGCTGGGTGAACAGTGTTAACCGCGTTTCGGAGGGTGATTCGGCAGTGTTCTCATCGTGGGGGTCGGTCGTCCACCGTAGGCGCTGGCTGGTCCTGGTTGCCACTCTCGTCATCACCCTGGGCGGCGGCTTATGGGGCCTCGGCGTGTTCGACAAGCTGACCCAGGGCGGGTACGAGGACCCGGCCAGCGAGTCGGCCCGGGTCAACAAGATCGTGGAGGACGAGTTGGGGCAGAAGCCCGCCGACATCGTCCTGCTCTACACCGCGCCCGCGGGCAAGACCGTCGACGACCCGGAGGTCTCGGGCAAGGTCACCGCGGCCCTGGCCGCGCTGCCCACCGACGCGGTCGCCTCGCGCATCGACTACTGGACGGCCGGGCAGCCCGCGCTGGCCAGCGCGGACAAGCGCCTGGCCATGGCCACGATCGTGCTGGTCGGCGACAATTTCGACGCGCGGCAGAAGTCTTTCGCCAAGGTCGAGGACAAGCTCGCGATCGACGGGGTGCTGACCCAGGTCGGCGGCAAGGTGCCGACCGAGCGGGCGATGACCGAGCGGTCCAACTCCGACCTCGCGGTCGCCGAGGCCATTTCGCTGCCGGTCACCCTGATCCTGCTCGTGCTGATCTTCGGCAGCCTGGTCGCGGCGGCGCTGCCGGTGCTGGTCGGCGGTCTGGCGATCTTCGGCGCGCTGGGCGTGCTGCGGTTGCTGAGCCTCGGGCTCGAGGTCAACACGTTCGCGGTCAACGTCGCGACGCTGCTCGGGTTGGGCATGGCCATCGACTACGGCCTGTTCACCGTCGGCCGGTTCCGCGAGGAGATGGCGGCGGGCCGCACACCGGCGGAGGCCGTGCGGCGCACCGTGGCCACGGCGGGTCGGACGGTCGCGTTCTCGGCGACGCTGCTGGTCATCGCGCTCGCCGGGCTGCTGGTGTTCCCCATGGACTTCCTCAAATCGATGGCCTACGGCGGCATGTCCGCGGTGGCCATCGCCGCGCTGGTGTCGCTGACGCTGCTGCCCGCGCTGCTGGCCATCCTCGGTCGCCGCGTCGACAAGCTCTCGCTGCCCTGGCGGCGCAAGGAGCCCGGTGAGCCCAAGCTGCTCGGCCGGATCGCCGACGCGGTCATGCGCAAGCCCGCGCTGTTCGTCGCGCCGATCGTGGCGGTGCTGGTCGTGCTGGCCCTGCCCTTCGGCGGCATCGAGTTCGGCGGCTCCGACGAGCGCCAGCTGCCGCCCGGCGACCCGCACCGCGCGACCGCCGAGGCGATCACCGCCAACTTCCCGGCGGCGAGCAACAACACCGTGCGCGTCGTGCTGCGCGGCGCGAACGGCGCGCCGGACCAGGCGATCGTGCAGGCGTTCACCGACGCCGTGTTCCGGGTGCCCGGGGTGAAGGCGTTCACGCCGTCCGGCGCGGGTGGCAACACCGTCGTGTTCACCGCGCCGTTGGACGCCAACGCGTCATCGGACCGGGCGCGGCACGCCGTCGAGGGACTGCGCGCGATCCCGTCGCAGGCCGAGGTGCTGGTCGGTGGTTATCCGGCGCTGGTGGTGGACTCGGTCGACGGGATCGTCAGCCGGGTGCCGTGGATGGTCGGCATCCTGGCGGCGGCCACGCTGGTCCTGATGTTCCTGGCCTTCGGGTCGGTGCTGCTGCCGATCAAGGCCGTGGTGATGAGCGCGTTGAGCCTGTCGGCCACCTTCGGCGTGCTGGTGTTCGTCTTCCAGTACGGGCACGGCGCCGGGCTGCTCGACGTGACACCGCAACCGATCCAGGCCGGGATGCTCGTGCTGATCGGCGCGGTGGTGTTCGGGCTGTCCACCGACTACGAGACGTTCCTGCTGGCGCGGATGGTCGAGGCCCGGCACGCGGGGATGTCGACCGGCGACGCGGTGCGCACGGGACTGGTGCGCACCGGTCGGATGATCACCGCCGCGGCGCTGCTGCTCGGGGTGGTGACCGGCGCGTTCGGCATGTCGTCCTTGGCCAGCATGCGGTTCATCGGCCTCGGCATGATCATCGCCCTGGTCCTGGACGCCACCGTGGTGCGGATGCTGCTGGTCCCGGCGGTGATCAGGCTCTTCGGCGACGCGGCCTGGTGGGCACCGAAGTCGTTACGGCGCCTGCAGGAGAAGGCGGGGCTTTCGGAGGTCGAGTCCCCGCGCGAGTTGGAGAAGGTCTAGCCACCCGCCATTACGGCCACCGGCGCCGATCGCTCGGGGGGCTACGCGACCGGCGCCGGTGACAACTCCCGGCTCGCGCCGGGGCTTCGCACATCCCGATGGGATGTGTCACAACTGACGCACAGTGTGGCACTCCCGCTCCGCTCGGCTACCCGATCGTTCACACTTGCGCACGTTCGCTAATGGCAACGGCCGCTGACTAGGGTCAATGTCGTGGAAACCGCGATTGTGGTACTGGGCTCAGCGAACGCGGATCTGGTCGTCGAGGTCGCTCGGCGGCCCCTCGCGGGCGAGACCGTGCTGGGGTCGGACACGTGTGTGCTGCCCGGCGGCAAGGGTGCGAACGCGGCGGTGGCGGCTGCCCGGTTGGGCGGCGCGGTCGCGTTCGTGGGTGCCGTCGGAGGCGACGCGAACGGGGACCTGGTGGTGCGTTCGCTCGTCGACGCGGGTGTGCGCGTCGACCACGTGCGCCGGGTGGACCGGCCGACGGGCGCCGCGTACATCACGGTGACGCCGGACGGGGAGAACTCGATCGTCGTGTCGCCGGGGGCGAACGCGGCGTTGACCGCCGACGACGTGTGGTTGGGGTCGGCGCGGGTGTTGGCGGCGTCGTTGGAGGTGCCGCTCGCCGTCGTCGAACACGCGGTGGTGGCGGCGGAACGCGTTGGCGCGCGGGCGGTCGTGAACGTGTCGCCGGTCGCGCGGCTGTCGGCGGAGGCGTTGGCGGTGCTGGACCCGCTGGTGGTCAACGAACACGAGGCCGACGAGCTGGGTGACCTGTTGGCGTTGGGCGTGCGTTCGGCGGTGATCACGTTGGGTGCGCGCGGGGCCGTCGTGGTCGAACGCGAACGCGCGACCGAGGTGCCCGCGCCGCGCGTCGACGTCGTCGACACGACGGGCGCGGGCGACGCGTTCACCGGCGCGCTCGCGGTCGCGTTGGCCGGCGGGGCGGACCTGGTGTCGGCTGTTCGACGGGCCGTCGCGGTGGCGTCGGTGTCGGTGACGGCGTCCGGTGCGCAGCCGTCCTACCCGACGCAGGAGCGGATGAACAGGTCGGCGAGTTCACGGGCGTAGGCGTCGACATCGGTGTCGGCACCGTCCGCGCCGTCGACGCCGTTCGCGATCGTGCGGGCCACGACCCGGACGTCGAACTCGCCGAACACGCCCTCGCGTTGCCCCTGGACGAGTTGGCGTTCGAGCCTGCCGGTGCGGAAGTCGCGCAGCACCGGGGCGAACTCGGGCATGTTCGCGCCGATCTCGCGGATCGCCCGGACCTGGTCGGGGTGGGTGGTGAGCATGCCGACCAGGAACTCGATGTAGGACCGCAGCATGTCGACGCGGTCGGTGGTGCCGTCGAGCCGTTCGTTCATCCGGTCGTCGACCGCGCTGATGGCGGAGATCAGGGTGGTCATCATCAGGTCGGACTTGTCGCGGAAGTGGTAGGAGATCAGCCGGGTGCTGCTCAGCCCGGCGTGCTCGACGATCTTGGCGAACGAGGCGCCCGCGAACCCGTGCCGCGCCACCACCTCGACGGCCGCCTCCGCGATCTGCTGCCTGCGCGCCGCTTCGGTCACTGTTACCTGCATGAGTAAATAGTAACACGGCTGAGTAAAGTGGGACCATGGTTTCCATGGACCTGCCGGAGACCTCCCTGCCCGCGCACGGCACCCCGCGCGAAGAGCTGTTCGCCGACCTGCGCGCCCGCAAGTCCGCCGACGCCGACTGGCGCGCGGGCCGCACCTGGAGCCTGATCTACCCGGCGGGCGAGGACGTCGACGCGGTCCTGCGCGAAGCCCACGAGCTGTACCTGTACGAGAACGCCCTCAACCCGTTCCGCTTCCCGTCCCTGGCCGACATGGAACGCGAAGTGGTGGCCATGACGGCCGGGCTGCTGCACGCTCCCCCGGGCGCGTCGGGCTCGCTGACCTCGGGCGGCACCGAGTCGATCATGCAGGCGATCCGGGTCGCGCGGGACCGGGCCGCGGTCGAGTCGCCCGCGCTGGTCGTCCCGAGGTCCGCCCACCCGGCCTTCGCCAAGGGCGCCAAGTACTTCGGCCTCGAACTGCGCCAGATCCCCTTGGACGCCGCCCTCCGCGCAGACGTCTCGGCCGCCGCCGAGTTGATCGACGAGCGGACGGTGTTGGTGGCCGGTTCGGCGCCGAACTACCCGCACGGGGTCGTCGACCCGATCCCGGAACTGGCCGCCCTCGCCGCGTCCCGGGGCATCCCCTTCCACACCGACGCCTGCGTCGGCGGGTTCCTGCTGCCGTTCCTGCCCGACGCGCCCGCCTTCGACTTCCGCGTCCCGGGCGTGACCACCATGTCGGCCGACGTGCACAAATACGGCTACGCCACCAAGGGCGCGTCGGTGTTGTTGCACCGCAACGGCGACCACGTGCTGCAGTACCAGGCATTCCTCTACCAGGACTGGCCCGGCGGCCTGTACGGGTCACTGGCCCTGGCGGGCGCCCGCCCGGCGGCCCCGATCGCGGCGGCCTGGGCCGTCATGCGATACCTCGGCGTCGACGGCTACACCCGCCTGGTCCGGCGGATCATGGCCACCGTCGCCAAGATCCGCGCCGGCAGCACCGACCTGGGCCTGGAACTCCTCGGCGATCCAGCCGCCTCGGTCCTCGCCTTCACGGCTCCCAACATCATGGCCATCGGCGATGAGATGGACGACCGGGGCTGGCACCTGGACCGCCAAAACGACCCGGACGCCCTCCATCTCATGGTCTCCCCCGAACACGACCGAGTCGTCGACCGATTCCTCACCGACCTCCGCGACTCCGTCGACAATGCAGGCCAGTCCCGTGGGGTGCAGGCCCGCTACAGCTGACCCACCCCAACCGCACTGCGCTGCCGCCTGTCGACGATGTTGGCGATGGCCCCGACAGACACCCGAGGCGACAGGGCTTTGTCTCGGATCGCCCGGATGTCGCGGTCGTGGATGGCGATGTCTCCTGGTCGGTGGCTCCACATGGCGAACGGAGGCGGACCGCTGATCGCGAAGCGCAGGTCGCAGGAGTCCAGCAGCGTCCGCCGACTGTCGAACGCCGGAGGCGGCGCGGCCACGACGCGGAGTTCGATGTTCGGGCGCGCGGACAGCGCGGCGAGGTGGCGCAACTGGTCATCCGACGCCTGCTGGAGTGCGGTGTGCCCGACGAACAGGCCCACCGTCGCGGGTTGGTGACGCGTGAGGATTTCTTGGCGTTGCCGTAGCTCTTTGTCAGGCAGGCGGAACAGGTCGGGGATGATCTGGGGCGCGATGAACGTGAGATGGTCGGCGGCCTGCTCGAACTCCAGGTAGACGGCGTCCTGGTGCCTGCGCTCTGCCTCGGTGGTCGCGATCCAGTGCGGGGCGCTGGTATCGGTGGCGAGGGCCAGGGTGTCGGCGAACTGGCCACCGCAAACCCCGAGGGCACCGAGGAAGTGCGCGACCTGCTCGGATCGCGGCGTCCGGTGCCCCGTCTCCCACCTCGACAACGTCGGCATGTCCCGGTTGATCAGGTGGGCGAACTCCCGCAACGACCACCCACCCGCGCGCCGGGCCTTCCGCAGCGCCCACCCCAACGCCACCGCCTTCGGCGTCCTCGACACCCGGCACACCGGTGCCTTCACCTGCTCGTCGATCACCGCTGCCACCGCTTCCCGATCCGTCGACGCTGGTCTCGCGGTTGACCATCGCGGTGTGAACGCTCGGTGAGCAAACATGTGGTGACACCGCTCGCACGGTCTGTCACAGAGCGTCTAGCGTTGAGGTATGGGGCGCGAGTCCGAGGTTGTCTTGGCGCGGCGGCGGCAATTGGGGTTGCGGTTGGCCGCGTTCCGCCGGGCGGCCGGGCTGACACAGGCCGAGTTGGCCGAGCGGCTGCTGTGCGACAGATCGATGGTGGCCCACCTCGAACGCGGGCGTGGTCGAGGGACCGCCGACTGGTGGCGGGACGCCGACAAGGCATTGGCGGCGGGCGGCGTTCTCGTCGACGAGTACGGCGAAGCGGTCGCTGTCGCGGCCGAGGTGGTGGCTCGCGGGCGGGCGTCGGCGCTCGCCGAGGTTCAGGCGCAGGTGGGAGCGTTTCGGCAGGTGTCGTCGGATCCCCTTGC
Source organism: Actinokineospora auranticolor (assembly GCF_041897805.1). Taxonomy (GTDB): domain Bacteria; phylum Actinomycetota; class Actinomycetes; order Mycobacteriales; family Pseudonocardiaceae; genus Actinokineospora; species Actinokineospora auranticolor. The sequence continues at coordinate 8,450,066 of NZ_CP154825.1, read as the reverse complement.
GGGTGATGACGAGTTGGCCTGGGAGTTGGCGCGGCGGGTGGCGGCCACTGATGTCTCCGGTGAGACGGTGGGGCGGCTGGAGCGGGCGTTCGACGGGTTGGCGGTGGACTACCCGAAGGCGTCCCCTGCGGCGTTGCTGGTCCGGCTGCGGGCGCACCTGGGATACGTCGCCGGGCTGCTGGACAAGCGGGCCACGCTCGACGAGCGTCGGCGGTTGGTCGTGGTCGGCGGGTGGATGTCGCTGCTCGCCGCGACCTGCCACGTCGACCTGCGCCAACGGCACGCGGCGGGCGCGTACCTGCGGACCGCCGCGAGCCTGGCCCGCCACGCCGGGCACGACGAGATCCGGGCCTGGTGCTACGAAACCGAGGCCTGGCGGGTCCTCACCGACGGGGACTTCCCGCGCGCCCTCGAACTCTCGCGCTCGGCCCGGCACCACGCCCCGGCGGGGAGTTCGATCGCCATCCAGGCCACCGCGCAGGAAGGGCGGGCGCTGGCCCGGCTCGGCGACCGGCGCGCGACCGCTCGGGTGATCAGCCAGGTGCACCGGCTCGTCGCCCCGCTGCCGACCCCGGACGCCGAGCACCACTACCGCTATGACCCGCACAAGGCCGTCGCCTACACCGCCACCACCCTCGCCTGGGCGGGCGACCCCGCAGCGGAGGCACACGCCCGCGAGATCATCGCCCGCCTCGCGCCGCCCGGGGACACCACCCGTTGGCCACGCCGTGCCGCGTCGGCACACCTCGACCTCGCGCTGGCACTGGCCAACGCCGGCCGCCACGACGAGGCCTGCCAGTGCGCGGTGCGCGCGATCGAGTCCGGCCGCATCGTGCCGAGCAACCTCTGGCGGGTCACCGAAGTCGTCGACCGGGTCGGCCCGAACGCGCGGACACCGGATCTCCAAGACGCCTACCGCAGGCTGCTCGACAACATCGCGCGATGACCTCGGCTGAGGCGAAGTCCGCAGTCCGGAGGCGCGTCTGGGGAGCGTTGACCGCGGAACGGGTTGTGCGGGACATCGATGTCTTCGGGCGGATTCCGGACTTCCTCGGTGCTGACCTCGCTGCCGACCGGCTTGCCGGTGTGGCGGGATGCCCGGGTGGTCAAGGCGACGCCGGACAAGGCGCAGGTGTCGGTGACAGTGCGCGCGTTGCGCGAGGGCAAGGTGGTCTACCTGGCTGTGCCCAAGCTCGCCGGAACCAAGCCCTTCTACCTGCTCGACCCTCGGCGACTCCCGGTTCCGCCGGAGGAGGCGGCCGTTCCCAAGATCGCCGCGCGAGTGGCGCCCGCGGTAGAGGTCGATGCGCTGGATCCAGTGGACTTGGCGGTGTGCGGCAGTGTGGCGGTGAGTCGGGGTGGGGTGCGTGTGGGGAAGGGGGCGGGCTACGCCGATCTGGAGTTGGCGTTGCTCGGCGAAGCCGGGTTGATCGGGGCCGACACCGTGATCGCCACGACCGTGCACGACCTCCAGGTGATCGACGGCGACCTGCCCGAGACCGAGCACGACTTCGGCATCGATCTCATCGTCACCCCGACCCGGACCATCACTTGCGACGCGCCTCGGCGGCGGCCGGGGTTGCTGTGGGAGCACCTGACCACCGACAAGATCGCGGCGATTCCCGCGCTGGAAGCCCGGCGGGTCAGGCGGGGCTGGCCTCGATGAGGGCCTTGCGGACGACCTGGATCAGCGGGTGCGTCTCCCGCCCCCGGCGGACCGCCGCGTAGACCTGGCGTTGGGGGGAGGGGGTTACCGGGCGGACGCGGTCGGTGGAGGTCAGGGTCGTGCGTGGGATCAGTGCCACGCCGACGCCCGCCGCCACTAGGGCGGCGGTGGCGGTGAAGTCGTCCGTGGTGTGGGTTACGCGGGGGGTGAAGCCCGCTTGGGCGCAGGCCGTCAGCAACACATCCCGGCAGGGGTTGCCGGGCAGCGGGACCACCCAGTCGTCGTCGGCTAGGGCGGGGAGGGGGATCTCGGGGTGGGCCAGCAGGGGGTGGCCGGGGGGTAGGACGGCGTTGAAGGGTTCGGAGTACAACGAGTCGAAGGTGGCTCGGTGTTCCGGGCCGTCGAGGGGGTTGTGCATGGAGACGGCGATGTCGATCTCACCGTCTAGGAGCATGGGGAGGCTCTGCTGGCCCTCGGCGTCGCGGACCAGGATGGTCACCGACGGCGCGAGGGCGCGCAGGGCGGTGATGGCGGGCGCGACGACCTGGGTGATCGCCGACGCGAAGGCGGCGACGCGGACCTGGCCCAGTTCGCCCGCTCCGTAGGCGGCCAGGCGGGCTTCCGCACGATCCAGTTCCGCCAGCACCGCGTCCGCGTGTTCCACCAGCAGCTCCCCCGCCGAGGTCAGCCACACCCGGCGACCTCGGCGGCGGAGGAGTTCCTGGCCGACCTCCGACTCCAGGGCCGCCAACTGCTGCGACACCGCCGACGGGGTCAGGTGCAGCGCGGCACCCGCCGCCGTGACGGTGCCGTGGTCGGCCAGGGCGCGCAGGACCCGCAGGCGTCGAGGGTCAATCACGCGCTCATCGTGGCAGGTCAGTCGGCCATCTTCGCCCGGGCGGTGATGAAGGCGTCGACGGCTCGGTTGACGTCGTCGGGGGTGTGGGCGGCCGACATCTGGGTGCGGATGCGGGCCTTGCCGTGCGGGACGACCGGGTACGAGAAGCCGATCACGTAGATGCCCTGCGCCAGCAGCAGGTCCGCCATCCGGGCCGCCTGCGCCGCGTCGCCGATCATCACCGGGATGATCGGGTGTTCGCCGGGCAGCAGGTCGAAGCCCGCCTCGGTCATCCGGGCGCGGAACAGGGCGCTGTTGTCCCGGAGCCGGGTCAGCAGCTCGGCCGAGTTCTCCAACAGGTCGAGGACCGCCAGGGCCGCGCCGGTGATCGACGGGGCCAGCGAGTTGGAGAACAGGTACGGCCGCGATCGCTGCCGCAGCAGCTCGACGATCTCCGCGCGGCCCGAGGTGTAGCCGCCGCTGGCGCCGCCGAGGGCCTTGCCGAGGGTGCCGGTGTAGATGTCGACGCGGTCGCCGACGCCGAAGTGCTCGGGGGTGCCGCGGCCGGTGGCGCCCATGAACCCGACGGCGTGCGAGTCGTCGACCATGACCAGGGCGTCGTGCCGCTCGGCCAGGGCGCAGATCTCGTCGAGGGGCGCGAGGTAGCCGTCCATGGAGAAGACGCCGTCGGTGGCGATGAGGCGGTAGCGGGCGTCGGCGGACTCGACGAGCTGCCGCTCCAGGTCCTCCATGTCGCGGTTGCGGTACCGCTTGCGCCCGGCCTTGCACAGCCGGATGCCGTCGATGATCGACGCGTGGTTGAGCTCGTCGGAGATCACCACGTCCCGGTCGGTCAGCAGCGTCTCGAACAGGCCGCCGTTGGCGTCGAAGCAGGAGCTGTACAGGATCGTGTCCTCGGTGCCGAGGAACGCCGAGATCCGCGCCTCCAGCTCCTTGTGCGGCGCCTGCGTACCGCAGATGAACCGCACCGAGGCCATCCCGAAGCCCCACTCGTCCAGCGACCGCTTCGCCGCGTCGACCAGCGCCGGGTGGTCGGCCAAGCCCAGGTAGTTGTTCGCGCAGAAGTTCAGCACCTCGTCCGGGCCGCCGACCCGGATCGCGGCCCGCTGCGGCGAGGTGATCACCCGCTCGGCCTTGTACAGGCCCGCCGCCCGGATCTCGTCGATGGTGCCGCGCAGGTCGTCGCGGATCGCGCCGTACATGAGTCTCCTAGCTCGTCCAGTCGAGGATGACCTTGCCGCACTTGCCGCCGCGCGCGGTGGCGAACGCCTCGGCGTAGTCGGTGTGCGGGAACCGGTGGGTGATCACCGGGGAGATGTCCAGCCCGGCCTGCAGCAGCACCGACATCGCGTACCAGGTCTCGAACATCTCGCGGCCGTAGATGCCCTTGATGGTCAGCATCTTCAGCACGACCGCGCCGAAGTCCACGGCGATCTCGCGCGCGGGCAGGCCCAGCATCGCGATCCGACCGCCGTGGGTCATGTTGGCGATCATCTCGCGCAGCGCCGACGGCTGACCGGACATCTCCATGCCGATGTCGAAGCCCTCGGTCATGCCCAGCTCGCCGGTCACCGCGGCCACCGGGGTCGCGCTGACGTCGAGCGCCACCGACACGCCGATCTTGCGCGCCAGCTCCAGCCGGTGCTCGCTGACGTCGGTGATCACCACGTGCCGGGCGCCCGCGTGCCGGGCCACCGCCGCGGCCATCAGCCCGATCGGGCCCGCGCCGGTGATCAGCACGTCCTCGCCGAGCACCGGGAACGACAGCGCGGTGTGCACGGCGTTGCCGAACGGGTCGAAGATCGCCGCCACGTCCGGGTCGACCTCGTGCCGGTGCACCCAGGCGTTGGCCTCGGGCAGCACCGCGTACTCGGCGAACGCGCCGTCGGTGTGCACGCCCAGGCCGCGGGTGTTCGCGCACAGGTGCCGCCGCCCGGCCAGGCAGTTGCGGCAGGCCCCGCACACCAGGTGCCCCTCGCCGCTGACCAGGTCGCCGACGGCCACCTTGCTGACCGCCGCGCCGACCTCCACGACCTCGCCGACGAACTCGTGCCCGAGCACCAGCGGCGCCTTGACGACCCCCGCCGCCCAGTCGTCCCAGGACTCGATGTGCAGGTCGGTGCCGCAGATGCCGGTCCGCAGCACGCGCAGCAGCACCTCGCCCGGCCCGGGCCGGGGGTCCGGGACCTCGGCCAGCTCCAGGCCGGGGCCGTGGGCGGTCTTGACCAGTGCTTTCACGTCGGCTCCTCCACGCGGCGGGTGGTGGCACCCGCCGGGCGGAGTCTCGCGCCGATCACACCGCGCGGTCCATCGGGACTTTCTGCACTGCTTTGACAGCGCAGCTGCACAGCCGGTGCGACACCGGGTCCGTCAGGTGTCCCAGCTCACCTTCCACGGCTTGCGGATGGTCAGCGACCCGATGCGCACGTACGAGGGACGCGAGATCTCCACCGAGCCCGCCTTCACCCGGCCGGTGAGCACGAACAGCGGCCCGCCGCCCGTCTCGTTCCTCGCCTTGTTCTTCACCGCGCCCGCCACGACCTCGATGTCGTTGGCCACGCACCGCGACCGCTCCGGCAGCAGCAGCTCCACCGAGCCGCCCGCCACGTCGAGGTGGATGCGCACCTCGGCGTGCGTGATGACCGCCTCGGTGAAGTCGAAGTCGCTCGAGCTCATGCGGTTGAGGATGGTCATCTCGCGGGGCACCACCCACGGGCCCTCGCGGCGGATCGAGGACATGGTGGTGCGGAACTCGACCGGCGGCGCCGCGGTGGGGCTGCCGGGTTCGCGGTTGACCACGCCGGGCAGGTCGACCAGCACCGAGTTCAGCTCGGCGCGCGTCTTGCTGGCCAGCGCGGTGTCGGTGCGGGTGCTGAACTCGTCGAGGCTCAGCAGCCCGTGCCCGATGGCCTTCTGCAGCACGCCGACCACGTGCTCGCGCTCGGCGTCGGACACCCGGAAGTCACGGGGGCTGATCGGTGCGGCGAACGACTCGGTGCTCACCACCCCAGACTACTGCTCCGGGTCGGCGTCCAGGCCGTGTTCGATGGCGTACCTGGCCAGTTCGACGCGGTTGTGCAGCTGCAGTTTCCGCAGCGTGGACTGCACGTGGTTCTCCACCGTGCGGTGCGAGAGCACGAGCCGGTCGGCTATCTGCCGCGCGGTCAGGCCCTTGGCGACCAGCCGCAGCACCTCGGTCTCCCGCTCGGAGAGCTTCGGCGCGCTCCCCTCCTCCGGGCCCGCGGCCATCCGGCGGTACTCGCCGAGCACCAGCCCGGCCAGCCCGGCGGTGAACACCGCGTCACCGGCCGCGGTCCGGCCGACGGCGTCGACCAGCTCGTCGGCCGACGCCGACTTCACCAGGTAGCCGGACGCGCCCGCTTTCACCGCCTCCAGCACGTCGCTGTGCTCGCCGCTGGCGGAGAGCACCAGCACCCGGGTGTCGGTCAGCGCGGCGGTGATCGCCCTGGTCGCGTCCACCCCCGACTCGACGCCGAGGTTGAGGTCCATCAGCACCACGTCCGGGCGGACCGCGTGCGCGATGCGCACCGCCGACGACGCGTCGGCGGCCGTCGCGCGCACGTCGAACCCGCGTTCGGTCAGGTCGCGGGCCACCCCGTCCCGCCACATCGGGTGGTCGTCCACGACCATCACCGAGATCACCTGCTCGCTCACCGCGTCCCCCTCTTGGCGTTCGGGATTCGGATCTCCCACTCGGTCCCCGCGTCCGGTGCCGTTTCGAGGGTGGCCGTGCCACCCAGCTCCCGGACCCTCCCCCGGATGGACCGGGCGATCCCCAACCGGCCCTCGGTTTCCGCCGCGGCGACCCGACCGGCGGGGATGCCCACACCGTCGTCGCGCACGCTCAGCACCACTTCGTCGCCCAAGTCCTCCAGCAGCACCCACGCGCGCGCGGTGGGCCCGGCGTGCCGGTCGACGTTCTCCAGCGCCTCCCGCACCAGGTAGGCCAGCTCGGCCGCCGCGGCCTCGGGCACCATCACCGCCGTCGCGGGGACGGACACCTGGTGCCGGTCGTTGGTCAGCACCTGCAACCGGGGGCGCAGGTCGGCCTCGCCACCGGCGGTCGACTCCAGCGGTGCCGCCGCGACCAGCGCGCGCAGCGCCACCTCCTGCCGACCAGCCAACTCGGCCAGTTCGGCGGCCTCGCCACCCAACTCCCGGCCGCGCTTGCGGACCCGGGCCAGCACCTGGAGCACGCTGTCGTGGATGGTGCGGGCCAGCCGCTCCCGCTCGGCGGTCGCCGCCTCCGCGCGCATCGCCTGGGCCAGGCGCTCGGCGGTCTCGGCGGCCTTGACCTGGTTGAGGCTGAGCATGCCCACGACGATGCCGACGCCGATCAGCAGCACCATGTCCCTGGTGAGGTCGGTGTCCACGTAGCCGCGCACGCCGTAGTTGAACGCTGAGATCACCGCGCCGAAGACCGCGCCGCCGACCACCCGGGCCCGGATGGCGCCGACCGCGACGACCGAGGTCACCCACACCGTGGGCAGCAGTGGCACGGCGTCCACGGCCAACTGGTCGTGGGTGAGGGCCATGCGCGAGAGGGTCATCAGCGCGCAACACACACCCAGGTCCACGACGGTGAACCAGACGCTGCCGCGTCCGGGACGCAGGTAGTGGATGGAGGTGACGAGCGTCCACAGCGCCATCGCGCCGATCGTCGACCAGGCCAGCCAGGTGCGCGCGTACTCGCCGTCGTGCGTCATGACCACACCTGCGGCGAAGACGAGCGTGATGACCCGTAGTAGTACTGCCGCCCGCCACAGCGGTTTGAGTGCGTCCTTGCGCGCCGGCGGTTTCATGCTCGGGACACTCTCATGGGCGGTCACGGGGCCGTGATGGGTCTTATGGTCTTGATGGTTCCGCGCTGTCCTCGTCGTCTTCGGTCACGTTGGGCTGCGACCCGGCGTCGTCTAGCACGTCGACTTCCTCCGGTTCGGTATCGCCCTCATGCAGCAGCGACCGGATACCGGCGTTGAGCACCGCGAGCAGCGGCACCGACAGCAGCGCGCCCGCGATGCCCGCGGCTATCAGGCCGACGCCGATGGCCAGCACCACGGCCAGCGGGTGCAGCTTCACCGCCCGGCCCAGCAGCCACGGCTGGAGCACGTGGCTCTCGATCTGCATGATCGCGACCACGATCGCCAGCACCACCAGCGCGGTCACGAAGCTCTTCGCGACCAGCGCGATCAGCACCGCCACCGTGCCCGCGATGAGCGCGCCGATGATCGGGATGAACGCGGTGAGGAACACCAGCGCGGCCAGCGGCACCACCAGCGGCACGCCGGTGATCCACAGCCCGATGCCGATGCCGACCGCGTCGAACACCGCCACCGCCGCCGTCGCCCGGACGTAGCTGACCAGCGACGAGAAGCCGCGGCGGCCCGCCACGTCGACCCGGTCGCGCACCGGGGCGGGCACCGCGCGGACCACGAACCGCCAGATCCCGGCGCCGTCGAAGAGGAAGAAGATGAGGATGAACAGTGTCAGCAGCAGCCCGGTCAGCACCTCGCCGATGGTGGCCGCGGTGGTGATCGCCCCCGAGGTGATCGCCGACTGGTTGGTCTTGATGGTGCCGATGGCGTTCTGGATGAACGACTGGATCTGGTCCTGGCGCAGGTGCAACGGGCCGTTGGTCAGCCACTTCTGGATGGTGTCGAGGCTGTCGTTGACCTGGCTCTGCAGCTGCGGCAGGCCGTTGGTGAACTCCGTGATCACGAACGTGAGCACGCCGCCGACCACGGCCAGACCGCCGATGAGCACTATCGCGGTGGCCAGCGAGCGCGGCACGCGCCACTCCACCAGCTTCCCGACACCGGGTGCCATCAGCGCGGAGAGCAGTAAGGCGATCGCCATCGGGATCACCACGTGGGCGAAGAAGCCCAGCAGCCAGATGACGATGTAGAGGGCGCCGATGATGACGATGAAGCGCCAGGACAGCGCCGCGCTGACGCGCAGCCCCCTGGGCACAAGTGGCGTGACGTCGTTGCTCTGAAGCGTGGCGCGGTGCTTGAGCCCCGCGACGCGGTTTCTGCTCATCGCCGATCACGGTAATAGGTCGAACCGGATGCCGGCGATGAAATCCCGGGTGTTGACCCGTCCGCCCCGTCATCGGGGCCCGTCCCCTGGGTCACTGTTGCCATCACCACCCCCCGGGGATCTGATCTCATGGCCGCATGACCGCCTACGTGCCGCTCGACGACCTGACCGACACCGAGCGCGCGGTGCGGGCGGCCTTCGGCGGCGGGGCCCGGCTGGACCTGGCGGGCAAGTCCGTCCGGGGGGCCGTCCTGGCGGGTTTGCTCACCGGCGCCTATCCCCTGGGGGTCGGCGCGATGCCCGCCCTCCGCCTCGACAACGCGCGGGTCACCGGCAGGCTCGACCTCGAGGGCCGCGCGGTGGACTCGGTCATCACGCTCCAGCGCTGCGAGTTCGAGCACGCGCCCGTGCTGCGGATGGCGCGACTGGTCGCCCTCAGCCTGCGCGGCTGCCGCGTGCCCGCGCTCTACGCCCGCAACCTGCGCGTCGGCAGTGACCTCTTATTGGAGGCGGGCTTCACGTGCGACGGCGTACTCGACCTCACCGACGCCACCGTCGAGGGCACGCTGCGATTAGCAGGCGCCGTGCTCCGCAACCCCGGCGCGGCGGCGCTCCTCGGCGCCCGGCTCCGGATCTCCGGCTCCATCCAGGCCATCTCCCTGCGCGTGTTCGGCGAGCTGCGGCTGCGCGGCGCGGGAGTCGGCGGCAGCGTCCACCTGACCGGCGCCCAGCTCGCGCACCCGTCCGGTGTCGCGCTGGAGGCGACCGGGCTCGTGGTCGCGGGCAACCTGCTCTGCGACTCGGCGGGCGGCCGGTTCGACGTCGCGGGCACGGCTGTTCTTTCCGGCGCCCGCATCGGCGGTGACGCTGTCTTCTCCGGCGCCCGGTTGCACGACGCCCGCGACGGCGACGGCCAAGTGCTCGTCCTCCCCCGGGGTACCGCGGCGGACCACTACGTCCTCGACGCTGAGCGGTTGCGCGTCGACGGCGACCTCAAACTCGACTCCGGGTTCACCGCGCACGGCTCGGTCGGGTTGCGCGGCGCGCACATCGGCGGCCACCTCTTGCTCTCCGGCGCCGAGATGGGCCACCGCGCGATGCTGGCCGACCAGGTGAAAGCGTTTGCCGAGGGGCGGACGACCACCCGCGTCCCGGTCGCGCTGGTCGCCGACGGCGTCGAGGTGCGCGGTGACGTCGAGGCACGGGGCACGCGGTTCGGCGAGACCGACTCCGACGGCGACGCCCGCACCGCCTTCCGCGCCTACGGCCAGGTCCGCCTGGTCGACGCGCACGTGCACGGCAGCGCCAGCCTCTCCCGGGCCTGGCTGCGCGGCCCCGGGATAGACGTCCTGTTCGCCGACCGCCTGCGCGTCGGCGGCACGCTCTTCCTGCGCAAGGTGCGGGCCAGCGGCTCGATCCGGCTGCAGAACGCGCACATCGGGTCCAGCCTCGACTGCTCCGGCGCCCGGCTGATCAAGCCGCGGTTGCGCCCGGACGGTTCGGTCAAGCCGTCCCTCGACGCGCGCGTGGCGACCATCGGCAAGGACCTCCTCTGCAGTTACGGCTTCCGCGCCATCGGCGGTGTCCGGGTCCGGTTGGTCGAGGTCGGCAAGATGGCCACCTTCGCCGGTGCGCGGCTCGGCGGGCGCACCGGTCCCGGCCACCCCGTCACCGACAAGGCGCTCTCGGCCTACGGGCTCACCGCGCAGGAGCTCGTCCTCGTCTTCCCGGAGCGCCGCCCGCCGCTGGGGCTGGTGATCCTCACCCGCGCGTCGGCCGTGTCGGTCACCGACGGGGCCGGGCTCTGGGCCGCGCGGGGCGGGGTCGACGTCGAGGACTTCACCTTCACCGCGCTCGCGGCCGTGCCCGAGGTGTCGGTGCGCACGCGGCTGGCGTGGCTGCGGAAGGTGCAGCCGGACTTCGCGCCCGGCCCCTACGATCGGCTGGCCGCGGTCTACTCCGACGGCGGCGAGGAGGAGCTGGCCCAGCGCGTGCACCTGGAGCGGCAGCGCCGCCGCTACGCCGAACTGCACGTGGCGGGCAGGCTGTGGGGTCGGCTGCAGGACGTGACCGTCGGCTACGGGTACCGGCCGTGGCTGGCCATGGTCTGGCTCGGGTTGTTCTGGCTGCTGGGCACGCTCTGGTTCGGCGACCACCCGATGGTCAAGCTGGACAACGACATGGACCCGGTGTGGAACCCGCCGCTGCTGGCCACCGACCTGCTGCTGCCGATCATCGACCTGGGCCAGGACAACAAGTGGCGGATGGTCGGCGCGTCGCAGTGGATCTCGGGCGTGCTCATCGCCGTCGGCTGGATCCTGGCGACCACCGCGGCCACCGGCGCGACCCGCGTGCTCAAGCGGGGCTGAGCGCGGGGGCTGTGGACAGCTCCGGTCGGTTTTTCGCGATCACCTGGCGTACTCACGGAACGTGATCTGTGGAAACACTCTGTGTTCGTCACACGATCCGGTGGGCATGCTGAGTCACGCGTGCATAACGGTGCGTGCGGGTGCCAGTGTCTCCGGTGCACGGCGGCCTGCCGTGCCGATCGGACCGGCGCACGAGCGGCAGAAGGGACCCCGCACACCGTGGACCAGCAGCGGACGAAGGAGACCGGCGCCTGGCGCCGCGTGCTTTCCCGCACCCTGCTCGTCCTGGGTGGCACGGTCGCCTCCACCGCCGCCGCGTGGGCCGTCACGACCGCGACCGCCGGTGCCGACGTGGCCACGGACCTGCAGGACGGCCTGCGGTCCACGGCCGACTCGGTGCCGGTGCTCGACACCCCCGCCGCGGCCGACACCGAGGAGCTGGTCACCGGTCTGACCGACCGGCTCGGCGTCGTGCTCGGCGAGCCCGTCGACCGGACCGTCACCAGTGCGGTCGGTCAGCGGGCGGTTCGGGCGGCGAAGGCCGTGGACGACTTCGGCCACGACCTCGCCCAGCTGCCCGTCCTCGACCCCGGCCGGTTCGACCTGCCCGGCGGCACCCCCGCCGCACCCCGGGTCGCGGCGGTCGTCGAGGTGGTTCGGCACGTGGTGCCGAACCCGATCACCACCCGGGCACTCGACACGGCCCCCGCCGCCGAGCGATTCGATGGCTCCGCCACCGAGCTGCCCGGCGTCGCGGTGCCCGGCCCCGAGCAGGTCGTGACCGAGCAGCCCGCCGCGGGAGTCCCCGCCGCCGCGCCGCACCGGTCCGGCGTGGTGGGCGCGAGCGCGGTCATGTTCGGCGCGAGCGCCCACGGCTACGCGACCCCCGACCTGCCCGGATCCCGGGAGCGCTCCGAACCGGAGGCCCCCGCCCTGCCCACCGGCCCCAGCCCGCTGGCGCCGCTGAGCATGCCCGCTCCCGTCTCCACCGGGCACAGCCCCGGTGGTGGCAGCGCGGACGCCACGGGCCTCGCCCTGGTGGCGACGGTTCCCGCGAGCACGGAAAGCGGCCCGGTCCGCGCACTGCGCACCGCACCGGCCCTGGCGCTCGCCGCCGTCGACGCCCAGCCGGGCGTCACCCCCGACTGAGCCATCCCCCTCGCGGCTGAGGAGCGCTCCGCTCCCGCCGGGTCACGCGCACCCACGTCTGCCGTGCCCAGGCCGCGTCTTCCGCCGCGGGATCCCCTCCCGCACCCCGAAAAGCGGGTGAGCACTGCCCCGAACGCGCCCGGTGGCGGGCGACCCGCGACATCCCGACAGGGATAACCACCCCGAAGAAGGAGAACACACCACATGCAGACCTGGGCGAAGCGCGGTTTCCAGACCGCGCTGGTCACCGGTGGCCTGTTGATGCTCGGCACCGGCATCGCGTCGGCCGACGACAACGTCAACCCCGACATCACCCCGAAGTCCGCGCTCGACGCGAACATCAAGGTCGTCGGCAACGTCACGAACAACTCCATCGGCACCGTGCTCGGCGACGAGCACCTGCCGGAGATCAACCGCACCATCTCCACCAGCCCCCGCGAGGTCCTCAGGGCCGTCCCCGGCGGGCAGGTCGTCACGCCGCTCGTCGACGGCATCTCCGAGCGCGCGCTCACCGGGGAGAACGCCCCGCTGCGGGCGAACAAGGTCGTCGGCAACGTGGTCGTGCCGGTCGACGTCTCCGGCAACGCCATCGCCCTCGGCGGCGACTCGTCGGTCACCAACGACTCCACGCAGAGCGTCTCGACCGACCGCGACATCACCACCACCGGCGACGACCGCGCGATCGCGGGCAACGTCGTCGACCTCGACTACACCGCCCCCACCCAGGTGACCGGCAACGCGATCAGCCTGCTGGGCGACGCCGAGTCGACCAACACCGCGTCGCAGTCGACCAGCACGGGCGGCGACATCACCACCACCGGCAACGACGGCGCCATCTCCGGCAACGTCGTCGCGGGCCAGGCCACCACCCCGGTGCAGGTCAACGGCAACGCGATCGGCATCGGCGGCAACGCCGACACCGACTCCAACACCACCTCCGACAGCGTCGTCGGCGGGGTCATCACCACCGACGGCGTCGACAGCACCCTCGGCGGCAACGGCGTGGCCGCGCCGATCGCGGCGCCCGCCCGGGTCACCGGCCAGTCCATCGGCATCATCGGCAACACCAACGCGCAGTCCACCAACGCCACCTCGGCCCAGGCCGGGGACCAGGCGCCGGACTTCAACCAGAACCCGACCTACGTCTTCAGCAACGGCGAGGACTCGACCATCGGCGGCAACGTCGTGCAGGCGCCGCTGGCCACCCCGGTCACCGCCGACTGCGTGTCGGGTGTCGCGGTGGGCAACTCCGACGCCCTCTGCCAGTCCAACCTGACGACCGCCGCAGGCGGCGGCAACCGCACCTGGGGCACCGACTCGGTGCTCGGCGGCGCCATCGGCGCGACCCCGGCCGCCGTGCCGGTGAGCGTGATCGGCAACGCGGGCGGCGTCATCGGCGACGCCAACACCGACCAGAACAACACCATCGACACCACCGCGGGCGGGCACAGCCGCACCCGCGGCCACGAGAGCGTGCTCGGCGGCACCCTGGTCAACTCGCCGGTGTCGGCCCCGGTCGACTCCTGCGCCAACGGCGGCGTGCTCGTCGGCGACACCAACATCGCCTGCGAGAACATCTCCACCACGAGCGCGGGCGGCGACGCGGGCTCCACCGGTGACGACTCGGTCGGCGGTGGCAACGGCGCCACCACCCCGATCACCGTGCCGGTCGAGCTGATCGACAACGGCGGCGCGGCCCTCGGCGACGCCGACATCTACGCCACGGAGACCAAGTTCTCCAGCGCGGGCGGCGACGCCAACACCGCCGACGACGACGCCGTGCTCGGCGCGAACCTGGTCAACGCGCCGATCGCCGCGCCGGTCCAGGCCTTCGGCAACACCTTCGGCGGCGTGGCCAACACGACCTCCGACACCGCGCTCGAGAACCAGATCAGCGCGGGCGGCCCGTCGCAGTCCTCCGGCACCGGCGGCACCGGCTCGGGCAACATCGTCCAGGCCCCGGGTGTGCTGCCGACCCAGGTCTTCGGCTCGGGCACCACCGTCGGCGGCAGCGGCGACGCGGTCGCCTCGAACGTCACCTCGGTGGCCACCGGCGGCACCGCCACCACCGACGGCGTCGACGGCAACGCGTCCGGCAACGTGGTCTCGCTGCCCTTCGCGGGCGCTGTCCAGGGCTTCGGCGACAACGCCGCCGTGCTCGGCGACGGCACCTCGCAGGCGGACAACACCGTCGACAGCACCGCCGGGTCCACCGTGGACACCGACGGCCGCGACGGCAACCTGGCGGGCAACATCGTCAGCCCGCAGCTGTTCCCGTTCGTCCAGTCGCACGGCACCGCCATCGCGGGGGTCGCGGGCGACAGCACCGCCACCTCGACCAACACCACCTCGGGCAGCTCCGGCGGCGACCTGACCACCAACGGTGACCAGGGCTTCCTCTCCGGCAACCTGGCCGACCTCCCGGTGGCCGGGCTCGTGCAGCCCAACGCCGACGCGGTGTCCGCGGTCGGCAGCGACGCGGTCGGCGTCGGCGACAACAACACCTCCGGCTCGGTCGGTGGCACCTCCACCACCAGCGGCCTCGGCGGTTCGCTCAACGGCATCGACATCACCGGGCCCACCTCGGTGAACGCCCCGGTCCGGGACGTCCCGGTCGAGGTGCTGGCCGACGCGCTGACCCACTCGACGCACAGCAGCGACGTCACCGTCGGCGAGAACCGCCTGGCCGACGAGGACGAGGCGCTGAAGCTCCCGGCCGCCGGTGGCCTCGGCGTCACCGAGGTGCCGTCGCTGTCCTCGCTGCCGTTCAAGGGCATCTTCAAGGGCCTGCCCGCCGCGCGCTCCGCGCACGGCACCCCGCTGGACGCGCTCAACGTCGCCAACCCGCTGCGCGGCGGCCTCGGCACCGCGGGCCTGCCCGGTGCCGAGCTCCCCGGCGGCGACCTGCTGGGCGGGCTCCCGCTGGGCGGCCTGCCGATCGGCGGTCTGCCGGTGAACCCGGGCAACCTGACCGGTGCGCTCAACCCGGGCGGCCTGACCGGCGGCCTGCCGCTGGCCTCGGGCCTGCCGCTGGGCCGCCAGGCCCGCGCGGACTTCCCGGCCACCGTGCCCGGCCTGGACAACCTGAACAACGTGTCGGGTGCCTTCTCCGGCAACCTGTTCGAGGCCCCGTCGCTGAACCACCTGCCGGTGCAGACCCCCGCGCTGTCCGGTTTGGACAGCGCCGCTGCCCTGCCGACCGCCGGTCTCCCGACTGCCGGCCTGCCCGGTCTGCCGAGCCTGCCCGGTGTGTCGTCGCTGACCGACACCCAGGCGCGCCTCGCGGGCCTGTTCGACTGATCCACCTGGTCTGAACCGTCAGAGGAAGGGCCCGGGAGCGCTGCGCTCCCGGGCCCTTCCGGCGTGCTCAGGCGGGGACCTTGTCGAGGAAGCCGTAGACGGCGGTGAATCGGCCGTGCTCGGCCACGGCCACGTCCGAACCCTCCACAACGGACTGACCGCCGCCCGTCGGCACCAGCTCCCAGCGGAAGCGGACCGTGCCGTGGTGGGCGTCGGCGGCGCCGAGCAGCCGGACCACGTGGCCGGGGAACTGCGCCAGCGCGGCGCCGATGCCGTCGGTGATCTGGTCGTGGCCGGTGAGGTCGACCAGCGGGTCGGTGAGCGTGCCGCCCTCGGCCCACAGGTCGGCGACGGCCGCCCGGCGGGCATCGGTGTCGGCGGTGTTCCACACGCCGATGTAGCGGTCGACGAGATCGATCAGGTCGCTCATGTCGGGACTCCCCTTCGGTTCTTGGCTGATCGTCTGTCGTGGCCGCGACGGGGACGACGATGCCGGCGCGGCGGGGGCGCGTCGATTACCCCGGGGGTAAGCGTCCTGCTCAGCGGCGCACGAGCGCGGTGTAGGCGTCGACGAAGTCGGTGAGCATGCCCGCGAACGCGGCCCGCTTGTCCGGCGGCCAGTCGGCCATCGCCTCGGCGAACACGCCTTGCCGGAAGCGGTGCACCTCGTCGGCGTGCGCGCGGCCCGCGCGGGTGAGCGCGAGCAGGGTGCGCCTGCCGTCGGACTGGTCGGCCCGGCGCTCGACCAGCCCGGCCTCGACCGCGGCGGCGACCAGCCTGCTGGCCCGGGGCTGGTCGACGGCGAGCGCGGCGGCGACCGCGCCGACCGTGCAGGGTTCCTGGTCCTCGACGACGTCGACCACGGCCGTCGCCGCCGGGGTGTGGTCGCGCCCGCTCAGCGCGCCGAGTGCCCGTCGCGCCTGCAGGCGGCGGATCGCCACCATCGCGCGTTCGACCAACGCCACATCGTCCTGGTCCGACATGCATGCTAGTCTACAAATACATGTAAGAAGACATGTATTTGGAGGATGACATGCGACCGATCGGGTACTGGGCCAAAGAGCTGGACCGCAGGCTGGAGGCGGAGTTCGAGCGCCGGTTGGGTGGTGCGGGGGTGACGCGGCGGCAGTGGCAGGTGCTCAACGTGCTGCCCGCCCCCGCCGACGAGGTCGACCGGGAGATGGCGCCGTTCCTGTCGAGCGCGGCCGAACTGCTGGACGGCCTGGTCGACCGGGGCTGGGCGCGGCGCGGCGAGGTCGTCGAGTTGACCGGTGCGGGGTTCGCCGCGCGGGAGGCGATCGGCGCCGAGGTGGCCGGGTTGCGGGCCAAGGCCGCCGACGGGATCGGCGACGCGGACTACCTGGTCGCGGTGCGCACCCTCGAACGGATGGTGGCCAATCTCGAATGAGTGGGAATACCGCGGGGCGGCGGGGTGTCGTGCTATGTTGTTCAATATTCAACAACAGGGGTGACCGATGACCCACGCACCGACCCGCCAGCCCGTGCTCTACCTCAGCCACGGCGCGCCGCCGCTCGCCGACGACGCGCTGTGGACCAAGCAGCTCGCCGACTGGGCCACCGACCTGGGGGAACCCACGGCGATCCTGGTCGTGTCCGCGCACTGGGAGGAGGCGCCGCTGACCCTGGGCGCCACCACGACCGCGCCGCTGACCTACGACTTCTGGGGCTTCCCGGAGCGCTACTACCGGGTGACCTACCCGGCCCCGGGCGCGCCCGAACTGGCCGCGAAGGTCCGCAAGCTGCTGCGGTCGGCGGACCACCCGGTCGCCGACGACCCCGAGCGCGGGCTCGACCACGGCGCCTACGTGCCGCTGGTCGAGATGTTCCCCGAGGCGAACGTGCCGGTGCTGCAGATCTCGATGCCGACGCTGGACCCGGCCGCCCTGGTCGAACTCGGCCGCAGGCTCGCCCCGCTGCGCGACGAGGGCGTGCTGATCATCGGCAGCGGCTTCTTCACGCACAACCTGTCCGGCCTGGACATGGGCCGCGACGCCGCCCACCGCCCCCCGACCTGGTCATCGGAGTTCGACGACTGGGGCGACCGGGCCATCGCCGCCCAGGACCTCGACGCGCTGATCGACTTCCAGCGCAAGGCCCCCGCGGCCCGGCTCGCGCACCCGCGCACCGAACACTTCGCCCCGCTGTTCGTCGCCCTCGGCGCCAGCACCGACACCCTCCACCACCAGCGCGCCGTGATCGACGGCTACTGGTACGGGCTGGCCAAGCGCTCCTGGCAGTTCGACTAGGGGCGCGCGGTGAGCAGGACGAGCGAACCCTCGTAGGCGGGTTGGGTGCGCAGGTGCCCGAAGCGCTCGTCCCAGCTGCCGTCGGCCAGGTCGCGGCCGAGGTGGTCGGTGAACCGGGCGACCGCGTCGTCGGACAGGAAGCTCCACGCGGAGCAGGCGAGTCGGGCCGCGGGGTCGAGGAGGGACTCGGGGCGGCCGTAGTAGGCCTCGTTGAACCCGTCGACGCAGTCCAGCGGGATGGGCACCAGCTCCGTCGAGGCGCGACCACCGAGCCCCGCGGCCAACCGCGCCCGCGACGGGTAGCGGCCGGCCTCGACGTCGATCACGTCGCGGGCGTAGTCGGTGAGCCAGAAGCGGTGCAGGAGGTCGGGGTCACCGGTCAGGACCACGACGGGGCCACGGGTCACCCGGCGCAGCTCGCGCAGGCCCGCGTCGAGGTCACCCCACTGGTGCACGCTGAACGTCGTCATCGCGGCGTCGAAGGTGTTGTCCGCGAACGGCAAGTTCTCGGCGGTCGCGTCCACCGCCTCGGCCAGGTGCGACGGCCGCTGCGCCCGCATCGACGCTGAAGGCTCGACGGGGGTGACCTTGCGGTCGACGGGTTCGTAAGAGCCCGCACCGGCCCCGACGTTCAGGACGGTCCGCGCGTCCCCCAGCGCTTGCTCGATGTGGGCGGCGATCCGTGGATCCGGCTGCCGGAACCTCGTGTACCCATCGCCGACCTGGCCGTAGTCGGCGTCGCCCGCACTTCCGTCCCCAGAACGCGTCATGGTCTCGACGCTAGTGGGCAGGGCGTTCGGGATCACCGTGACGTAGTCCGCTCAACAGCAGCGTGAGCATCCGCGCGGCCTGGGCCGACCTCTCCGGACTGTCCTGCGCGGCCCAGGCGATGGCGCCGACCACCTTCAGCACGTCCGCGTCCTCGACCGCCGCGGTGACGGCGCCCGATCGCCGCGCTCGAGCCAGCAACCCGGCACCCATCTCGAACAGTTCCGCGTGCCAGGCCGACACCCGCTCGCGGTCGAGTTCCGAGTTCAGCACGGCCGCCGCCAGTCCGCGGTAGGTCAGACCGTGGTCGAGGGTGGCGCGCAGCCAGGTGGCCAACGCGTCGAACTCGTCCTCGGCCGCCAGCAGTTCACGACCGAGGTCGACCAGGTCCGCGATCTGCTCCCCGAGCACCACCTCGATCAGGTCGAGGCGGGTCGGGAAGTGCCGGTAGAGCGTGCCGCTGGCCACCCCGGCCCGCCGCGCGATCTCGTCGAGGGACGCGTCCACCCCGAACTCGGCGAACGCGGCCTTCGCCTGCGCCACCAGCTGTTCGTAGTTGCGGCGGGCATCCGCGCGCAGTGGGCGTCCCGGGTCCTGGCCTGTCCGCATCCACACCACCCTGGCTAACCGGGGACATAGTCCGTTACTGTTCCGGATAACCGGACTGTGTCTCATCTTAGCTGGCTGGCGCTCTGGAGGGCTGTCCCGTGGGACTGGGTGACCAAGACCGGATCGACATCACCGACCTCGTCAACCGCCACGGTCATCTGTGTGACGCGGGCGAGTTGGACCGGCTGGGCGAGTTGTTCACGCCCGACGTCACCTACGACGTGACCGACTTCGGGTTCGGGACCCTGCGCGGGGTCGACGCCATCCGCGAGGCCGCGATCGCTTTGGGGGACGGGAATCCGGTCGGTCGTCACGTGACCAACATCGTGATCACCGAGGTTGACGACCGCACCGCGCGGGTCCGCGCCAAGGGGTTGGGCGTTCTGGCCGACGGGTCGGCGGGCAGCGTCGTCTACGACGACACCGCCACCCGCACGCCCGACGGGTGGCGGATCTCCTACCGCAAGGTGACTCCTCGACGACTGCCGCTCGGGCGCGAAGATCGTGGCGCGGTCGAGGTGCTGGAGAGTTGGCGGCAAGCCGTTGTCGGGCAGTCCGTTGAGGGGTTGCGGCGGGTGTATGCCGTTGACGCGGTGCACGAGTTTCCGTTCGTCTACCCCGGGGTGCCGTCGCGGTTCGAGGGGCGGGAGGAGATCGTCGGGTGGGTCGAGGCCGGGTGGCGGGGTGATCTGCCCAGGTACCAGGGCTACCGCACGCTCGCCCTCCACCACACCAGTGACCCCGCGACGATCGTCGTCGAGCAGGAGGCGTTCGGGGTGACCCCGGCCGGGGAGTTCACCTTGCCCAACATCGTGGTGCTGACTGTCCGCAATGGACAGATCGGGCATGTCCGCGACTACGTCGACGTCATGGCTGCCGCGGCTGTTCTGGGGCAGAAGGGCTAGGTAGGTCCAGCGCCGCGAGTTCGGTCGGGTCGGACAGGATCGAGATCTCCGTGATCCGGTCGCCCGTGACGGTGAAGGCGATCAGGGAGAACAAGCTGCCGTCTTCGCGCCAGCTCAGGGTTCCGGGGAGGTCGTTGACTCGGACCGCGCGGCCGTGGATGGCGGCGGTGGCCGCCAGTTGGGCCCCGGCCGCGACCTTGGTCGCGCCCAGGACGACGACCACGCCGCCCGGGGTGTCGGCGGTGAGCTTCACCTCCGGGTCCAGCACGCGCAGGAGGCCGTCGAAGTCGCCGTGGCGGGCGGCGGCGAGGAAGGCGTCGACCACGGCTCGGTGGGCTCGGGCCGCCGCGGGTTCGGCGGGGGCGCGGACCTTCTTGCGGGCGCGGCTGGCCAGCATCTTGGTGGCGTCGGTGGACTTGCCGAGGATCCGGCCGATCTCGTCGAAGGGCACGGCGAACAGGTCGTGCAGGACGAACGCCATGCGCTCGCCGGGGCGCAGGGAATCCAGCACCACCAGCAGCGCCAGGCCCACCGTGTCGGCCAGTGCCGCGTCGTCCTCCGGTGCCGGTCCGTCGTCGGCGGTCACCACGAGGTCGTAGGACGACTCCGGTCGGGCCTGGCGGGCCCGCAGGACGTCGAGGCTGAGCCTGCCGACGACCGTGGTCAGCCAGGCCCCGAGGTTGTCGATGCCCGCCGCGTCCTGGCGGGAGAGCCGCAGCCACGCCTCCTGCACCACGTCCTCGGCGTCGGCGTGCGAGCCGAGCACCCGGTGGGCGATCCCGCGCAGCCGGTCCCGGTGGGCCTCGAACGCCCCGGCGGTGTCAGACATGTCGTTACCTTCCGCGATTCCGCTTCGTCATGGGGGATGACGTGCCCGACCGGGCACAGGTAACCGATGGAGGAACGAGATCCGTGGGACCCCGTATCGAAGCCGCGTTCAACCCCGACGTCACCACCGCCGTCAAGCTGCTGCACAAGGCGATCCAGGCCGGTGGCGCCGACCCGCTCGTCCAAGAGCTGGTCCACCTGCGCGCCAGCCAGATCAACGGCTGCGCCCCCTGCGCGTTCGCCGGTGTGCAGCAGGCGAAGAAGCGCGGCGAGACCGACGAGCGCCTGCACAGCGTCGTCACCTGGCGCGAGACGCCGTTCTTCACCGAGCCGGAGCGGGCGGCGCTGGCCTTGGCCGAGGCCACGACCCGGATCCAGGACGGCGCCCCCGGGGTGACCGATGAGGTCTGGGCCGCGGCCGCCGAGCACTTCACCGAAGAGCAGCTGTCCGCGATCATCCTGAACATCGCGATGACCAACCTGTTCAACCGGGTCAACCACGCGATCCGGGAGCAGGCGGGCAAGGTCTGGTGAAACGACGGGTCGACCGGGCCGCCTGGGGGTGGTCCGGTCGACCCCGCGGCGCGGGTCAGCGCGCGGACTCGCGGTTGAACAGCTTCTTCGACCACAGGTAGCCACCGAGGGCGATCACCGCGCACCACCCGAGCGCGATCCAGCCGTGGTCGCCCAGCGGCTTGGCCATCAGCAGGCCGCGCAGGGTCTCGATGACCGGGGTGAACGGCTGGTGGTCGGCGACCCAGCGCAGCCCGGCGGGCATCGAGTCGGTGGGCACGAAGCCGCTGCTCAGGAAAGGCAGGAACATCAGCGGCATGGGCAGGTTGCTCGCCGTCTCGACGCTCTTGCTCACCTGGCCGAGCGCGACGGTCAACCAGACCAGCGCGAAGGCCAGCACCGCCAGGAACCCGGTCGCGGCCAGCCAGCCGCCGAGCCCGGCGGCGGGGCGGAAACCGACCAGCAGCGCGACGCCGACGACGACCGCCACGCTGAACAGCGCCTGGAGCACGCTGCCCAGCACGTGCCCGGTCAGCACCGAGACGCGGGCGATGTGCATGGTGCGGAACCGGGCGATGACCCCCTCGGTCAGGTCCATCGCGACCGAGATCGCGGTCCCCTGGACGGTGGTCGTCACGGTCATCAGGATGATCGCGGGCGCCAGGTAGTTGGCGTACTCGGCGCGACCGCCCGCGGGTCCGCCGAGGCCCGCGCCGAGCGTGCCGCCGAAGACGTAGACGAACAGCAGCAGGAACACGATCGGCATCCCGACGAGCATCACCGTCATCGACGGGTACCGCAGCATGCGCCGGAGGTTGCGGCGCAGCATCGTCGCGGAGTCGCGCAGCGGCTGCGTGCGCGGGGGCGCGAGGGTGGTCATCGGGAAGTCACCTTCTCGTCGGTGCCGGTGAGGGACAGGAAGACGTCGTCGAGGTCGGGGGTGTGCACGGACAACTCGTCGACCGCGACGGCCTGCGCGTCGAGCCGGTCGATCAGGGTCTTGAGCGCGCGCAGGCTGCCGTCGCTGGGCACCCGCAGGGTCAGCGCGTCGCTGTCGTGGGACGCCCGGCCGAGCGCGCGCCGGGCGGTGTCGAGGCCGCGCTGGTCGGCGAACCGCAGGCGGACGTGACCACCGGGGATGCGGCGCTTGAGTTCCTCCGGTGTCCCCTCGGCGACCAACCTGCCCTGGTCCAGCACACCGATCCGGTCGGCCAGCTCGTCGGCCTCTTCGAGGTACTGCGTGGTCAGGAAGATCGTGACGCCGCCCGCCACCAGGTCGCGGATGATCTGCCACAGGTTCCGGCGGCTGCGCGGGTCGAGCCCGGTGGTCGGCTCGTCGAGGAAGATCACCCGGGGGTCGCCGACCAGCGTCATCGCCAGGTCGAGCCGCCGCCGCATGCCCCCGGAGTAGGTCGAGGCGGGCTTGCGCGCGGCCTCGGTCAGGTCGAACCTGGCCAGCAGTTCGGCGGTACGCCCGCGCCGATCGCCCTTGGCGAGGTGGTGCAGGTCCGCCATCAACAGCAGGTTCTCCTCGCCGGTGAGCAGGTTGTCCACGGCGGAGAACTGGCCGGTGACCCCGATCGCGGCGCGCACGGCGTCGGGGTCGCGGGCCACGTCGTGCCCGGCGACGCGGGCAGTGCCCGCGTCCGCACCGAGCAAAGTGGACAGGATCTTCACGACCGTGGTCTTGCCCGCGCCGTTCGCGCCGAGCAGCGAGTACACGGTGCCGCGCGGCACGGTCAGGTCGAGGCCGTCGAGGACCACCTTGTCGCCGAACGACCTGCGCAGTCCGACCACCGCGATCGCGGCCTGGGATTGCTTGCTGGTCATGGGATTCCCCCTCGGTGGCGGTGGATCAGGCGCGCTTGACGGTGACGTCGCCGTAGGTGGTGCGCCCGCGCACCTCGACGGTCCGGTCGGCGTGCTCGGGCCGGGTGGTGTTCTCCAGCAGGTTGCGCACCTGCCCGAACCCGGTGGTCACCTCGAGCCACGCGGCGGTGCCGTCGGCGATGCCGATCGTGAGGTCGCCCATGGCGGTCGCGAGCACGACCGAACCGCCGACCACCTCGCCGAGCTCGATGTCGCCGTTGGAGGTCTTCGCGTCGACGCCCGCCCCGGCCCGGCCGACGCCGATGTCGCCGTTGGCCGCGCGCACCCGCACCTCGCCGGTCACCGACTCGATCGCGGTGTGCCCGTTGGAGTTCTTGACCACGGCGGTGCCGTCGACCGCGCCGAGCCGGATCTTCCCCGAGCCGGTGGAGACCTCGGTGTCACCCGCGACGACGTCGACGTCGACGTGGCCGGTGGAGGTCTCGACGCGCAGCGGGCCGGTGCGCTCCAGCCGGGCGTGGCCGATCGAGGTCTTGAACCGGCACTCCCCCAGCGTGCCCGTGCCGTGGAAGTCGCCGAGCTGCACCTGCGCCGACACGTCGGAGCCGGTGGGCAGTTCGATGGTCACGTCGACCGACCTGGACTTGCGGGAGAAGTCGAAGACCCGCGACTTCGGCCCGGTGATCTGGAGCCTGCCGTTGGCGTAGTCGACGCGGATCCGCTGCGCGGCCTGCACGTCCGACTCGTCGGTCTCGTCGCTCGGCCGGACCTCGACGACGGTGTCGGCGCGGTCGCTCGCGGTGACCCGCAGGTCGCCGACGCCGAACTCGACGGTCACGGCGATCGGCTCGGTGGTCTCGAAAATGGGCATGGCTGTCCCCTCGTTCTGTTTCGGTGAACCATCCCCGCAGGTCAGGGACGGTGAAGTGGTGCGGAGCGCGGCGCGCCGGGTGCGGTCAGCGCACCCAGCCGGTCAGCGACTGCTTGGCCCGCTTGCCGCCCGACGGCTCGGGCCGCTGGTCGCGCTCGGACCGCTGCAACGCGGTGGCCGCGGCCCGCACCAGCCAGGCGTTGACCGAGCGGCCTTCCTTGGCGGCGGCCTCCTCGACCGCGGCCTTGAGCTGCTCGGGCAGCCGCACGTTGATCCGCGCGGATGGGCCGTCCTCGGCGATCTGGAAGTCGCCGTCGGTGGCCGTCGCGCCGTGGTCGGTGGGGTTCGCGGGCGGCTCGGCGGGCGCCTGGGTCACCACGAAGCCCGGGTCGCGGCCGCGCAGGCGCAGCTCCACCGAACCCGGTGCCAGGTCCCGGGTGATCTCGTCGGCGGCGGCGGACAGCGCCTCCAGCAGGGCCATCCGGATCGCCGACTCCAGCGGTCCGGTCAGCCGCTCGACCAGCGCACGCGACTCCTCGCCGCCCGCTTCGGCGAGCGTCGCGAACTCGCGGCCGAGGTTGCGCACATACGTGGTCAGGTCCATGGCTCAACTGTGACACACGCGTGGCACCATTGCAAGCAAATCTGGCTCAGAATGATGCCAGGTGTGGCACCACTTGGCGTATTCGCTGGTCAGGACCCGGTTGGGGGTCCGGTCTCGGCTCGGGTGAGGCAGGCCTCGATGCCGTCGAGGAGGAAGTCGAGGCCCGCGTCGAAGCTCCGGTCGGCGTCGAGGTGGGGGCCGTCGTGGACCATCGCGGCCAGCGCGGGGAACCGACCGGTGGCGAAGGTGCGCAGCAGGTACGGCCCGAATGCGGCCTGCCACTGCGCCTTGTCCAACCCGGAGGCCCGCTCCGCGCGGCGCTCGGCGATCTCCCGGCGCACCGCGCCGGTCACGTACGCGTTCACCGCGGAGATCGCGGGCACGACGGTCTCCAGGTCGGCGTCGCCCACCCCGGCCAGCACGGCCTCGCTGGTGGCGAGCGTGTTCGGGCCCAGTTGGGGGCGTCCGCCGAGCAGGTCGGCGAGCCACTCGTGCCGGTGGGCGGTCTGCCGGGTGGACTCGGCGAGGGAGCGCAGCACCTCCCGCCAGCCGGTCCCGGACGGCCGGATCTCGGCGTGCGCCGCGTCGAGCATCAGGTCGAGCAGCTCCTCCTTGGTGGCGAGGTAGCCGTAGAGGCGCATCGGTCCGACGTCCAGCGCCGCCGCGACCTTGCGCAGCGACACCGCGTCCAGGCCGTCCGCGTCGGCGAGCCGGATCGCCGCCCGGACGATCCGCTCCCGGCTCAGCGGGGCGGGCGTCGGTCGGTCCGGCGGCTCCGGCCGTTCCCACACCAGCATGGCGCGACCATACAGCGGGTGCATTGATACAGTGTATCGACCGATACAGTGACTGGAGGAGTCATGGGGATCGCGATCGTCGGTGCGGGCCTGGGTGGCCTGGCCCTTGCTCGAGTGCTGCACGTCCACGGCATCCAGGCCGTCGTGTACGAACGCGAGTCGTCGCGCCACGCGCGCGGGCAGGGCGGCACGCTCGACATCCACTCCGGTCAGCGGGCGCTGCGCGATGCGGGCCTGATCGACGGGTTCCACGCGATCGCCCGCGGCTCGGGCCAGGACATGCGCTTATTCGAGCCGGACGGCACGTTGCTGCTGCAAGAGGACACACCCGACGACGCCCCGCTGCTGCGACCCGAGGTCGACCGCGCAGCCCTGCGCGACCTGCTGCTGGACTCGCTCCCCGAGGGCACCGTGCGCTGGGGGCACGCGTTCGCCTCCGCCGACAACGGCGTGCTGCGCTTCGCCGACGGCGGCAGCGCGCCGTACGACCTGCTCGTCGGTGCCGACGGCGCGAACTCCCGCGTCCGCGCGCTGCTCACCGACGCCGCCCCGACGCACCTCGGCCAGAACCTCGTCGAACTCGGCATCCCCGACATCGACCGCACCCACCCCGACCTCGCGGCGATGGTCGGGCGCGGCACCTGCTGGGTGCTCGGCGACGGGTTGTCCCTGGCGGCGCAGCGCAAGGGCGACGGGCACGTCCGCGTCGGCGTCGGCTTCTACAACACCGCCGAGGACTGGATCGCCACCTGCGGCATCCCCTTCGACGACCCGGCCGCCACCCGGGCCTGGCTGGTCGACCGGCTCGCGGGCTGGGACCCGCGGTTCCCCGCGCTGGTCGCGGCCTGCGCGGACGAGGTCGTGCCCCGGCAGGTCGCCACGCTCCCGATCGGCCTGACCTGGCCGCCCACCCCGGGCGTCACGCTGCTCGGCGACGCCGCGCACCTGATGCCGCCGACGGGCGAGGGCGCCAACATGGCGCTGCTCGACGGCGCCCTGCTCGGCCGCGCGCTGGCCGCCCACCCGGACGACTACCCCACCGCCGTCCGGGAGTACGAACTCGAGATGTTCGAGCGCACCAGCGCCGCCGCCCGGATGTCGGCGGAGGTGCAGAAGATGCTGATGGCACCGGACGCCGCCCAGCGGGTCCTCGCGTTCTTCCAACCCGACGCGTAGCCCGGGCTTGACCTCGACCTAGGTCGACCCGACAGCGTGGTCCACATGAGCGGACAACAGGAAACGCTGGTCGACTGGGTGCGCGCGCAGCGGGCGGACACCGACCCGGAGGCGTTCGCCGATGTGGTGGGGCACGCGTCGGTGGTCGGGTTGGGGACCGGGACGCGGTCCGCGCGCGAGACGTTCGCGGTCGTGACGCGGACGACCCGGGTGCTCGTCGAGCGCGGGTTCCGGGTGATCGCGGTCCTCGACAACCAGCGGGTCGGCGAGTTGTACGACCGGTACGTGCGCGGCGCGGACGTCGACATCGATGCCGCGCTGCGCCAGGCGTGGGGGCCGTGGCGCACGGAGGAGATGCGCGATGCGCTGGACTCGCTGCGACGCCGCAACGCCGACCACCCCGGTGACCCTGTGCGCGTAGTCGGTGTGGGTAGCTCGCGGGTGCTCCCCGCCGACTACGACCGCGTTGTGGACCTGGTGGAGGCGGTTGACCCGGCCGAAGCGGCGAAGGTCCGCGTGCTATTCGACGTCATCCGCACCGCCCACGACGCCGGTGAGCACGTGCTGCGCGCGCGAGGCACCCATCCGGGGACTCCGTTCGTGGAGCTGGCCCGCCGGGCACGAGAGATCGCGGGGCGGGCGGGGGCCGGGGAACTCCTCGACGCGATCGTCGACCACCACGCGAACGCGATCGGCGTGGGGTACGACGCTGATCGCGAGGAGCGCGCGGCGGCCGACCGGGTGCGCGCGCTGCTGCCCGCGCGCGTCGTGCTGTGGGAGGGCAGCGCGCACGTCGCGGCGGACGCCATGATGGGTGGACACCTGCGCGCGGAACTGGGCCGGGCCTACGCGGCCGCGCACGTGACGTTCGGCCACGGCCGGGCGAACGGCGTCGACGTTCCGCCGCCCGCGCCCGGCTCGCTCGAGGACGTCCTGCTCGCGGCGGGCGGGGAGCGGACCGTCCGGCTGGACGACGGCTCCCCCACCACCCTCGACGCGCCATGGCGGACACGGCTGATCTCCGGCGTCTACGACCCGGCCCGCGACGGCGAGCACTACCTGGAGGTGCGCTCGCTGCGCGGTGCCTACGACGTAGTGGCCTTCGTCCCGGAGATCACCCCGACCACGGTGCTGGCGCCCTAGCGGGCGTCCTGCCGTGCCAGCCACTCCAGGATCGCCCGGTTGGTCTCCTCGGGCTTCTCCTGCTGGATCCAGTGACCGGTGTCCAGGCTGATCACCTCCACGTTCGGCACGAACTCCGCCAGGTTCGCCGACTTGGCGATCGTGTCCCGGTCGCCGTAGATCATGAGGGTGGGCTGGTGGATGACCGGGTCCGCGTCCGCCAGCAGGTGCCAGTTGCGGTCGAGGTTGCGGTACCAGTTCACGCCGCCCGTGAATCCCGTCGACCCGAAGGTGGCGGTGTAGACGGCGAGGTCGCTGTCGCTCATCAGGGGATCACCGAGTGGTGTGTCCGCGCGGGCGAGTTCGATGAACGCCATGCCCGGCCGGGGCTCCTGGGGGGGTTCGTTCTTCCGGTACAGGTTGCGGAGGAACCGGCCCGCGTTCTCGTCGAACACGGCGTCCGCGACGCCTGGCTGCCGGTTGAAGTGGACGAAGTAGTAGTCGCCGCCGAGCACCTCCTCCATGAACTCGATCCAGGGCTTCGCCCCGCGCTCGAGGTAGGGGAGGCTGAGGTTGATCACCTTGTTCACCCGGGTCGGGTGCAGCAAGGTCAGTCCCCAGACGACGGCCGCGCCCCAGTCATGACCGACGAAGGTGGCGTCTTCGTACCCGTAGTGGTCGAGGAGCGCTACGAGGTCACCGGACAGGTGCTCGATGTCGTAGTCCGTCAGTTCGGTCGGACGGGACGAGTTCCCGTAGCCCCGCTGGTTGGGGACGATGACGTGGTAGCCCGCCTCGACCAGGGCGGGCACCTGGTAGCGCCAGGAAAAGGCGAGCTCCGGCCAGCCGTGGCAGAGCACGATGGGCTTGCCTGCGTTGTGCCGTCCCGCTTCGAAAACCTCGAGCTCCACACCGTTGACCGGGATGAGAGTGGGCTGGGGGAAATCGGTTGGATGAGTCGTCGGTGAGGTCATGGCGCCATCTTGGCCACTGAAACCGGTCACCCCATGACCGGTTTTCCGTGCGAGTGTTGGCGGTGTGCGAACCGACCGGCTGGTGGCCGTCCTCCTCTTGCTGCAACGGCGCGAGCAGGTGACGGCGGCGGAGGTCGCCAGCGAACTGGAGGTCTCCGAACGCACCGCCCGCCGCGACCTCGACGCCCTGGCCACGGCCGGGGTGCCCCTGTACGCCACGCAGGGCCGCGGCGGCGGCTGGCGGCTGGTGGGCGGTGCCCGTACCGACCTGTCCGGGTTGACCGCGAGTGAGGCCCGCGCCCTGTTCCTGGTCGCGGGCCCGGCCTCGGCGGCGACACCGACGGTGAAGGCGGCGCTGCGCAAACTCGTCCACGCCCTGCCGGAGCCCTTCCGTGCCCAAGCCGAGGCAGCGGCGTCGTCGGTGGTCACGGACCCCCGGCGGTGGGGGTCGAGCCGGATCGAGCACCGCCCACCGCGCTTCCTCGACGAACTCCAGGACGCGGTGATCCACGGCGTCCAGGTGCGACTCGGCTACGTCGACCGCGGCGGCGCCGAAACCGAGCGAACCGTCCACCCACTGGGCATCGTCGCCAAGGGCCTGTCGTGGTACCTCGTCGCCAACACCGAGGCAGGCAGGCGAACCTTCCGCATCGACCGCGTGTCCTCCGTCGACCCGACCGACGACCCCGTGCGCCGACCCGACGACTTCGACCTCGCCGAGAGCTGGCGCGAGATCGCCGACGAGGTCGACCGCAAGCGCACACCCGTCGAGGCCCAGGCCGTGTGCGTGCCCGACGGCATAGGCGTACTCCGGATCGCGTTCGGCGGTCGGCTCGAGGTGGGGGGTACCACGCCCGACGGCCGCGTCGAGGTCGTCATCCGCGGCCGCGACGAGCACATGCTCGCGGGCGAGCTGGCCGGCCTGATCGACTGGGTCGAGGCGACCGGACCGCCCGCAGTGCGAGACCACCTGGCCGCGATCGGCACCGCCCTCGTCGAGCGGTACGGCTGAGACCGGGGCCCGCCCGGGTGTCGAGTCCGTGGCGCACGGTCATGACCGACGAGTCGAGCTGGCCCGCCGGGCGCGGATCGAACTGGCGTACCTGGCGCGCACGGAAATACCGACTTCCGACTAGGTCGGCGGACGGCCATCGAGGGGGTCAGCCCTGGGCGAGGTCGGCGAAGCGGCTGTAGTGGAGTTGGTGGGCCACGACGACCGTGGCGGTGGGGCCCGCGCGGTGCTTGGCCAGGATCAGGTCGGCTTCGCCCGCGCGCGGGTCGTCGCGTTCCCAGGCGTCCGGGCGGTTGATCAGCAGGACCATGTCCGCGTCCTGCTCCAGGGAGCCGGACTCGCGCAGGTCGGAGAGCATGGGGCGCTTGTCGGTGCGCTGCTCCGGACCTCGGTTCAGCTGGCTGATCGCGATGACCGGGACCTCGATCTCCTTGGCCAGCAGCTTGAGCTGCCGGGAGAACTCCGATACCTCCTGCTGGCGGGACTCGACGCGCTTGCCGGAGGTCATCAGCTGGAGGTAGTCGACCACCACCAGCTTCAGGTCGTGCCGCTGCTTGAGCCGCCGGGCCTTGGCGCGGATCTCCATCATGGTCATGTTCGGCGAGTCGTCGATGAACATGGGCGCCTCGCTGATCTCGCTCATCCGGCGGGCCAGGCGGGTCCAGTCGTCGTCGCTCATCCGGCCGCCGCGCATGTCGCCGAGGCGGATCTTGGCCTCGGCGGAGAGCAGGCGCATGACGATCTCGACGCGGCTCATCTCCAGGGAGAAGATGGCGCTGGACATGCCGTGCTTGATCGAGCACGAGCGGGCGAAGTCCAAGCCCAGGGTGGACTTGCCGACACCGGGGCGGGCCGCGACGATGACCATCTGACCGGGGTGCAGGCCGTTGGTGATCTCGTCGAGGTCGGCGAAGCCGGTGGGGATGCCCTGGGACTGGCCGCCGCGCGAGGCGATGGCGTCGATCTCGTCCATGGTGGGCTGCAGCAGCTCCTCGAGCGCGACGTAGTCCTCGCTCATGCTGCGCTCGGTCACCTCGTAGATCGAGGCCTGCGCCCGGTCGACGATCTCGGTGACGTCCGCACCCTCCGCGCCCTGGTAGCCCAGCTGCACGATCCGGGTGCCCGCCTCCACCAGCCGCCGCAGGATCGCCTTCTCGGCGACGATCTCGGCGTAGTAGCCCGCGTTGGCCGCGGTCGGCACGGTGGACAGCAGCGTGTGCAGGTAGTTGGTGCCGCCGATGCGGCGCAGCTCGCCGCGGCGCTCCAGCTCGGCGGAGACGGTGATCGGGTCGGCGGGCTCGCCGCGGCCGTACAGGTCCAGGACGCAGTCGTAGATGGTCTGGTGGTTCGGCCGGTAGAAGTCGTCCGGGCGCAGCGCCTCGATGACGTCGGCGATGGCGTCCTTGGACAGCATCATGCCGCCGAGCACGCTCTGCTCGGCCGCGATGTCCTGCGGGGGCTTGCGGTCCTGCCCGCCACCACCGGGTTCCGGCGGTGCGGAGAAGTCGTCGGCGAGCGCCACGAGCTGTGCCCCCTCCTGCTGGTCTGCCGTGGGTGTCTGCCGGGCGGATCGCACGCGTGTTCGACGCCAACGATACGTCCCCCGCTACGACATCCGGGTGGTGTTCACCCCGCCCGGCGGCCGGTCGCGAGGCGACGCTAGAACCCCTTCGCGGGGTACGCAAACCCCACTGGGGACTACCCTGTGGATAACTTGGGGATGGTTGCGCTGAGGTGGGCACAGGTCCGGCAGGGCCTGTGGACAACCTGAGGACAACTGACCGAAGTGGTGGGGAATCGCCAGGTCAGGGCCTGTGTATGAGGTGTGGAGAAAATCCCTCGCGCGGTCCCCGGCGTGTCGCGCGGGCGGCGGGATTCGGCGTGTCGCGGGGCGCGTCGCTCACCAGGGTGAGCGTCCCCCTGTGGACAACTGGGCGGACGCGGAACCGCCCCACTCTGCGTGACGGAGCGGGGCGGTTCCGTACTGCCGGTGTCCGGTCAGCTCGCGGCGGCGACCTGGACGGTGAACGCGGCGGTCACCTCGGGGTGCAGGCGCACGCTCACGGAGTGCTTGCCAACGGTCTTGATGTGACCCGTGACCTCGACGGCGCGCTTGTCCAGCACGGGACCACCCGCGGCCTTGACGGCGGCGACGATGTCGGCGGTGGTGACCGAGCCGAACAGCTTGCCCGAGCCCGCGGCGGACTTGGCCTTCAGCGGGACGGAGCCCAGCGCGGTCAGCGCGGCCTTGACCTCCTTGGCGTGGTCCAGGTTGCGGATCCGGCTGGCCTCCTGGGCCCGGCGGATGACCTGGACCTGCTTCTCGGCGCCCTTGGTCGCCGGGATCGCGAACCCGCGCGGCAGCAGGTAGTTGCGGCCGTAGCCGTCCTTGACCTCGACGAGGTCACCCGGGCCGCCCAGGCCGCTGACGTCGGTGGTGAGGATGAGCTTCATGTCTGATCCCCTCCAGGTCAGCGAGCGGTCGAGGTGTACGGCAGGAGAGCGACCTCGCGGGCGTTCTTGACCGCGATGGCCACGTCGCGCTGGTGCTGGCTGCAGTTGCCGGTGACCCGGCGGGCACGGATCTTGCCGCGGTCGGAGATGTACTTCCGCAGCAGCGTGGTGTCCTTGTAGTCGATGTTCACCGGACGGTCCTTCTTCACGTCCTTGCAGAACACGCAGACCTTCTTCTTCGGCTTGCGAGGCGGTGGCTTGGCCACGGGAGAACTCCTGAGTGTGTCTTGAGGAAATAAGCGTCTGTGCGGGGGTGCGCTGCCCGGTTAGAAGGGCGGCTCGTCGTTGAAGCCGCCGCCGCCACCGCCGCCACCGGCGGGAGGCGCGGAACCCCACGGGTCGTCCGGAGGCGCGGACGGGCCGTTGTAGCCCCCACCGCCGCCACCGCCACCGTTGCCGCCACCGAAGCCGCCGCCACCACCGCCGCCGGTACCCCGGCTGACCTTGTTGACCTTGGCGGTGGCGTACCGCAGGGAGGGGCCGACCTCGTCGACCTCGAGCTCCATGACCGTGCGCTTCTCACCCTCGCGGGTCTCGAACGAGCGCTGCTTGAGCCGCCCGGTGACCAGCACGCGGGCGCCGCGGGTCAGCGACTCGGCGACGTTCTCCGCCGCCTGCCGCCAGATGTTGCAGCGCAGGAACAGCGCCTCGCCGTCCTTCCACTCGCCGCTCTGGCGGTCGAAGGTGCGCGGGGTGGACGCCACGGTGAAGCTCGCGACCGCCGCCCCGGAGGGCGTGAAGCGCAGCTCCGGGTCCGCGGTGAGGTTCCCGACGACCGTGATGATCGTGTCCCCGGCCATGGTCAGGCCGTCTCGCGGCGCATGACCTTGGTCCGCAGCACGGACTCCTGCAGCGACAGCTGGCGGTCGAGCTCCTTGACCGCGGCGGGCTCGGCGTTCACGTCGAGCACGGCGTAGATGCCCTCGCTGTGCTTCTTGATCTCGAACGAGAGGCGGCGCTTGCCCCAGATGTCGACCTTCTCCACGTTGCCGCCCGAAGTGCGGATGACGTTGAGGAACGTGTCGAGGGACGGGGCGACGGTGCGCTCGTCGAGTGTGGGGTCGAGGATGACCATGACCTCGTAATGACGCATGAAGACCACTCACCTCCTGTGGACTCGGCGGCCACGGACTTTCCGTGGCAGGAGGGGTCTCGCGCCGAGCAGCGTAACAGCAGGCCGAACAGCCGGTTTCAGCGAGGGGCCGGGTTCAGCGCGGGCTGGTCCGGCGCAGGACCCACGTGCGCACGAGCGCACCACTGACCACCGACAGCGCCAGGACCGCGAGCACCACCGGCAGGCCGACGGCGCCCACCGGGGTCACGGGGAGTGCGTAGGCCTCACCCGCCGGGCGGACATCGGTCAGGCCGGAGCCGAGGATCCCGAACTGCGGTGCGTAACCGGGGATCGCGCCGTAGCGGGCGTCCGGCGCGGGCACGTAGTGGCCCGCTTTGGCGTAGGGCACGGTCCCGTAGTCGCGCGCCGCGGCGCCGGGGAAGGACCGGGGGTCGTACAGGCGGATCTCCGGGGCCGACGGCGCGCCACCGACGGGCTGGGTGTTCGGCGTGGTCGCGTCCGGCGCCTTCGGGTCGTCCGCGCGCGGCTGGGTCGGCTTGCCCGGCGCGGGTGCGCGCTTGCTCGCGTCCAGTGCCCGCAGCGTCATCCCGCAGTCCGCCGCCACCAGTTCGCGGACCCGCGCGCTCACCGCGTCCGCCGCCGGGGCGACCGCCTCGACCTGGCGGACCTCGGCTGCCACAACGTCCGCGATGTGCGCGGCCGGGATCTCGCCGGTGCCGTCGGGGACGGTCCCGACCTCGATCGCGGGACCGAGCGGGAACGACAGCCCGACCGCGGTCGACCGCGCCAACCCCAGCCCGGGGGTCTCGCGGACCGCCTTGGTGACGAACCCGGCCACGGCTGCGCGGGCGAGCCGGACCGGCTGCCCTTGGAACGCGACGACCTGCTGGGCGCAGTCGACCGCGAGGAACGGCAGCGGGTCCGCGGCGGCCACACCCGTGCCGGCGAACCCGGCGCCGAGCAGGCCGATGGTCACCGTGGCCGAGCCGAGCAGTCGCCGCACGCCGTGATCCTTTCACCCGATCGGGCGGTTACCCGATCGAAGTAAACCTACCGGCGGGTCAAGCGGGTGTCTTGCGCAGCACCCAGGTGCGGACCAGTGCGGCGGTGACGCCGGAGAGGGCGAAGACCGCAAGCAGGACCGGGAGCGCGATCTTGTTGCCGCCGGGCGCGTCCAGCGCCTCCGCGCGGCCCGCGGCTTGCACGCCGTCGGCGTCACCCGCGCCGAGGATGCCGAACTGCGGCGCGTAGCCGGGGATGGTGCCGCCGTAGCGCACGCCCGGGGCGGGGGAGAACAGTCCGGCCGGGGCGAAGGGGATGCCGGTGTAGTCGGTCATCGGCGCGCGCCCGGTGCCGAAGAGCGGTGGCGCGCCCGTGGCGACACCGCCGACCACCTTGCTGTCCGGTCCGGGCAGACCGCCGCCGGGGGCGGTGCCGCCGGGCCGGGTGCCGGGGTTCGTGCCGGGCTGGGTTCCCGGGTTGGTGCCCGGTTTACCGGGGGTGCCCGGGGTGCCGGGGAGGAGGTTGGGCAGTTGCGGCAGCGCTGCCGCGCCGCGCTCGACCGCACCCGCCACGGCTCCCGCGCCGTCCTGCACCGGCGCGACCGCGTCGTTCACCGCTTTGACGGTGATCGCGCAGCCCGCGGTGAGCGTCTGCTGCACGTCGCCGATGATCCCGCCGAGCACGGGGCCGATCAGCGGGACCTTGCCGATGGCGTCGCGGATGCGCGGGACCGCGGCGGCGGCGATGGACCCGCCGGAGATCATCGAGTCGCCCGCCAGGACGGTGCCGATCGGGATGTTCCCCATGGCCGACAGCGCGTTGCGCACCCCGCCCGCGATCCCCTGTCCGACCAGCGGCACGGCGTTGACCACGCGTAGCACCGGGTCCAGCACCGCGGTGGGGCTCAGCGCGATCGGGGTGCCCGGGGCGCCTTGGACGGTGGTGGCGCAACTGCCGACCACGATCGGTGGCGCGGCGGCGGCCGTCCCGGTCCCGGCGAGAAGTCCCGTGGTGGTCCCGGCGATCACCACGGTGAGACCTACGGCCACGGCCCGGCCACGCCTTCGCATGAAGATCCTCCGTGTACTCGCGAGTAGCTTCACTCGGAGAAACGACTGTAACCCGAGACAGTGACGCCCGCTGGGGTGCTTTCCCTGAAAGTGGTTCGCAATAGCCCGGATGGAGCAGGGTTCGGCACCCGGTGCGCACGCGGCCGACCTCCCCCAAGATCCACTTGGTTCCCGACCGGACCAGGGCTTCCCCTGGTGCGCGGGCCGACTACCCTCACCGCCATGAGCATCGGCGCCCACGTCCGCGATGACGACCCGCTGGCCGCCGCGCACGAGCGCGGTGCGCGGGTCGTGCAGTTCTTCCTCGCCGACCCGCAGGACTGGAAGGCGCCCAAGGCGCACCCGCGCACCGACGAACTGCTCGCCACCGACCTCACCCTCTTCGTGCACTCCCCCTACGTGGTCAACCTGGCCTCGACCAACAACCGGATCCGGATCCCCTCCCGCAAGCTGGTCACCCAGCACGCCGAGGCCGCGGCCAAGGTCGGCGCCCAGGGGCTCGTGGTGCACGGCGGACACGTCAACAAGGGCGAAGACGTCCAGGTCGGCATCGACAACTGGCGCAAGTTCTTCGAGCGCCAGCACGCCGAGGGCGGCTTCGGCGTGCCGATCCTGATCGAGAACACCGCGGGCGGCGACAACGCCATGGCCCGCCGCTTCGACGTGCTGGCCCGCCTCTGGGACGCGGTCGCCGAGTTCGGCGCGGGCTTCTGCCTGGACACCTGCCACGCCTTCGCCGCCGGTGAGGACCTGGTCGGCATCGTCGACCGGGTCAAGGCGATCACCGGCCGGATCGACCTGGTGCACCTCAACAGCTCGCGCGACGAGTTCGGCTCCGCGCGCGACCGGCACGACAACATAGCCACCGGCACGATCGACGCCGACCAACTGGTCGCGGTGGTCGCGGCGGCGGGCGCCCCGGTGGTCGTGGAGACCCCGGCGGAGGGCCAGGCGGCGGACATCGAGTACCTGCGCACCGCGCTCGGCCGGTGACCACGGTGCCCGCAGGCGCCTCCGGCCGGGTGGACGGGCAGGTCGAGGGAGCGAACGCCGTGGACGACGCCGACCGCGCCCCCGTCCCGACCGGGCACCGCGCCAGGGCGGTGCGGCTCGGCCGCGGCGCGCTCGCGCTCGTGGTGCTGCTCTGCGGGCTCACCCTGGTGCTCGGCTTCGCCAACAAGGACCGCTGCACCGGCCCGGAGTTCGACACCTGGGGCCGCAGCCAGCCGGACTTCGACGAGCGCAAGTACGCCGAGGTCTGCTACTCCGACATCCAGTACCTGTGGATCGGCCGCGACATCGACCGGCACGTCTTCCCGTACGTGCACGGCGGCATCACCGCCGACGGCGGCCTGACCGGCGGCACGGTCGAGTACCCGGTGCTCACCGGCCTGCTGATCTGGCTCGGCGCGCTCTTCGCCACCAACGACGCGGGCTTCCTGCTCGCCTCGGCGCTCATCATGGCCCCGTTCGGTCTGGTCACCGGCTGGATGCTGGGCAAGCTGTCGCGGTGGCGGGCGCTGATCTGGTCGTTGTCACCGGCGCTGGTCATGTACGCCTTCCACAACTGGGAGCTCCCGGTCGTGGCGTGCGCGGTCGCCGCCGTCTACTTCCTGCACCGCGGCTGGGGCGCCCGGGGCGCCGACCGGCCGCTGCTGCACCGGGCGCTGGTCGCCGCGGTGCTGCTGGGGTTGGGCTTCGCGTTCAAGCTCTACCCGGCGATCTTCGTGCTGCCGCTGATGCTCTACGTGCTCACCGGCGGCGAGCGCGGCCGGGAACTGCCGGTGGGCAAGGTCCGCGACTGGGCGGGCATGGTCAAGGTCGGGTCGGCGGCGCTGGCCACCGCGGTCGCGGTCAACGTCCCGTTCGCCATCGCGGGTTTCGACGGCTGGCTGGCCTCCTTCGTCTTCCAGGGCCAGCGCAAGGCGGACATCACCGCGAACTCGATCTGGTTCTGGGGCCTGCGGCCGGACTCGGACCCGAGCAACGAGTCGATGCACCAGGTCATCGGCCTGCTCTCACCGCTGCTGGTCTTCGCGTCCTTCGCCGTGGCCTGCGTGGTCGGCTGGATCCGCTACCGCCGCGAGGGCACCTACCCGTGGATCGCGGTGTCGGCGGCGATGCTGTGCGGGTTCCTGCTGCTGCACAAGGTCCACTCGCCGCAGTACACGCTGTGGCTGGTGCCGATGTTCGTGCTGCTGAACCTGCGCTGGGGCTGGATCACCGCCTACCTGGTGGCCGACCTGGCCATGGGGATCGGCATCTTCCTGTGGTTCGCGCAGATCGCCGCCCGCGAGCCGTCTGGCATCTACGAGGGCTTCGCCGCGCAGGCGGTGATGATCGGCGTGTGGGGCCGGGCGGCCCTGCTGGTCGGCATGTTCATCGCGTTCCTCGGCTCCCGGCCGACCCTGTCCGACTTCGCCCACCGCCCGCCCCCGCTGCCCCGCCCGGCACCGTCCCCGGCTTGATGGGCAAGGGGATCCACCAGCGCGCCTAGACGAGTTCGGGCTCGACCCGCGCCACCCGGCGCCGCGCGGTGCCCCGGGCCACCAGCGACTCGACCGTGATCACGACCAGCGCCACCCAGACCAGGCCGAAGCCGACCCAGCGGGCCGTGGTCATGTGCTCGTGGAAGACCAGCAGCCCGATCGCGAACTGGATGATCGGCACGAAGTACTGGAGCAGGCCCAGCGTGGTCAGCGGCACCCGGGTCGCGGCGGCGCCGAACATCAGCAGCGGGATCGCGGTGATCACCCCGGTGCCGACGAGCAGCAGCGCGTTGCCCCACCCGGCGTGGCCGAAGGTGCCGGTGCCCTGGGCGTGGGTGAACACCAGGTACCCGAGGGCCAGCGGGGCCAGGATCGCGGTTTCCAGCGCCAGCCCCTCGGTCGACCCGACCGCCGCCTTCTTCTTCATCAGGCCGTAGGTGCCGAAGGAGAACGCCAGGGTGAGGGCGAGCCAGGGCAGGCGCCCGTAGTCGAAGGTCAGCTCGACGACGGCGGCCAGCGCGATGAGCAGGCCGATCCACTGCGCGCGCCGCAGCCGCTCCCCCACGAAGAGCACGCCCCAGAGGATCGTGACGAGCGGGTTGATGAAGTACCCGAGCGCGGTCTCGACCACCTGGTTGGTGACCACGCCGTAGATGTACATCCCCCAGTTCATCCCGATGGTCAGCGCGCCGACCGCGATGAACCCGAGCTGCCGCCGCCCCACCGCGCGCAGCTGCCGCCAGCGCCGGGTCGCGAACACCAGCGCGACGACGACGGCCAGCGACCAGAAGATGCGGTGCGCGAGGATCTCGACCGGACCCGCGGGGGCCAGCAGCGGCCAGTACAGCGGGAAGAACCCCCAGATCGCGTAGGCCAGGAACCCGAGCCAGAACCCCTGCCGCTGCGCCACCAGTTCCTCCGATCATCCCATCACTGCCGCCAGTGTTTCACCGGGATGGACGGTGCGAACAGCGGATTTCACGCCGTGAAAACGGCTCGGGTTCATCTTCGGTCACCGCGCGCCCCGGCGTCGAGAGCGCGACCGCCACCACTGCGCCACATAAACGAACGGGAGCGGCTCCGTCACGCGGAGCCACTCCCGTTCGAAGACCTCGTTCCCGCTACGTCCCGACCGGCGCCGGGACCGGCTCACCCGGCACGTCGTCGTGATCGGAAACCGTGCCCGAGCGCGGTTTGCGCCCGCCGATGACGAACTTGTCCGGGGCGTCCTCGAACACGCCACCGCCCGGGTCCTCGTCGACCCTGCGGCGCGCCCGGTCCAGCGCCGGGTGGTAGATCTCGTAGATGACCAGCACGCACAACCCGATGACCGCGAGGTCGCGGAGCACGACCATGCCGAGGAACCACTCCTCCGGCAGGCCCTTGTTGTTCTCGCCGAGGTAGTACATCATCCGCGGCGCCCAGACCAGGGCGTCGATGGTCATCCAGGCCAGCAGCAGCTTCCAGCGCGGCAGCGCCAGCACCGCCAGCGGCACCAGCCACAGCGAGTACTGCGGGCTCCACACCTTGTTGGTCAGCAGGAACGCCGAGACCACCAGGAACGACAGCTGCGCCAGCCGCGGCCGGTTCACCGCCTGGAGTCCGATGTAGGCGATGCCCGCGCACAGCACCACGAACAACGCGGCGCTGACCAGGTTCAGCCACTGCGGGGACTCGCCCCACGGCAGCGGCCCGTCGAAGCCCTCCCAGCCGGTGAACTTCATGACCACGTTGTAGAGCGAGTCCGGGTCCGCGCCGCGCTCCGAGTTGAGCCGGAAGAACTCCGCCCAGCCTTCGGGGTAGAGCAGGATCAGCCACAGGTTGCACGCCAGCCAGGTGACGACGGCACCCGCGGTCGCCTGCCACCAGGCCTTCATCCGGCCCGTGCGCAGGCAGAGGATCAACAGCGGCCCCAGCAGGAACAGCGGGTAGAGCTTCGTGGCTATGCCCAACCCCAGCAGCACACCCGCGAGCACCGGTTTCTTCCGCGACCACGCCAGCAGCGCACCGGCCGCGCAGGCCGTGGCCAGGGTGTCGAAGTTGGTGAAGGCGTGCACCAGCACCAGCGGTGACAGCGCGATGAACGCCGCGTCCCACGGTCGATGTCGGGCCGTGCGGCCGGTGCACCACACGGTGACCAGCCAGGCCAGGGCGAGCCAGAACGCGGAGATGGAGAAGTAGATGACCACCGGCAGCGCGGTCGGCAGCCAGCCCTCCTCGGACTTGGTCACCCACCCCGCGGTGATCTTCGCGTTGACCCACTGGAACATGCCGGTCACCACCGGGTACTCCATGTACCGGGTGTGCGCGGTCGGCTTCCCCTCGTCGTCCACCCAGGACGTCTCGTACGGGAAGGTCTCCGGCTTGTCCAGCCGCTCCGCGGTGTAGAGCGGGACGATGTCCGAGTAGCACATCGCCACGTACGGCCTGCTGGAGCGCCAGTCCAGGGCGAGCTTGTCCCCGGTGTCGTACTGCTGCACGCAGGCCGACTTGCCGAACCAGCTCACCACCAGCGCCAGCAGCGCCAGCAGCAGCCCGACGCGCAGCGGCGTCCAGAACCAGTGCCTGCCCACCACGGCGTGCTCGCCGAGCGGACCGCCCAGCGGTCGCGTGGCGTTGCGGGCGAGCGACTCCGACCACGACGGGCGGACGCGCTCGTCCGGGTCGAGGGAGTCGGTGTCGCTGACCCCGGACGGTGAAGCGCTCTCGCGCGTCCCCGGCCCGGTGTCGCCGGGCGCCTCGGGTGCGCGCGCGGCCCCCGCTGGGGACTCGACCTCGTCGGGTCGTGGGGTCACGACCTCATCGGGCTGACCTGGATCGCCTGGCACGCGGCGATGCTACGGCCTGCGATGTGCGAATGGGGTAGGCCCGAGGGCAAATACCCGAGAGGGTCGGGAACCACGGGGTTCCCGACCCTCTCGGTGGCTTGATCAGCTAGTTGTTCCCCGGTAGGGGTATCTCCGTTTCGGTCGGTCCACCCGGTTTGGTGGGACGCGTACGACTCGTCGTGGTCGTGGTCGTCGTCTCCTCACCTCCGGTCGGGGTGGTGGTCGTCGGGGCCGCCGTGGTCGGCTGCTCGGTGGTGGTCACCGGCGGCTGCGAGTTCGCCGTCGACGACGGCTTGGCCGACGTCGAGATCGAACTCCGGTCGGGTTCGCCGATCGCCACGAACCTGCCGAAGTTCTCCTTCGGCGAGTTGCCCAGGTAGTTGTTCATGAACTTCTGCCAGATCTGCCCCGGCACGCCCGCGCCGTAGATCGGCTTGTCCTTGTCGTTGCGCACGGGTGCGCCGTCGAGCGCGCTCAGCGAGACCGCGGTGGAGACCTGCGGGGTGTACCCGACCATCCACGCCTTGGCGTTGTCGTTGGACTTCTTGCCCGGGTTCTTCGGGTCGGTCCACTGGTGCGTACCGGTCTTGCCCGCGCACAGCCGCTCCTTGGCGCACGGGATGCCCGACGACTGCGGGATCGGCAGCAGCGCCTCGGTGACGTTGCGGGCGATCTTCTGGTTCTGCTCGGCGTCGTCCGGGTCGAACGCCTGGACCTCGGCGTACTTCGCCTCGCCGCTCGCCTCCCAGGCGGTGCCGCCGTTCGGGTACTCGATCTTGGCGATCATGTGCGGCGGTCTGCGCATGCCGCCCGAGGCGAAGGTGGCGTACGCGCTGGCCATCTCCAGCGTGCTGACCCGGGTGTTGCCACCGCCGATGGCGATGTTGAAGCTCGTCTCCTCGATCTTCTCCGAGGTGATGCCCGCTTCCCGGGCGGCCTTGGCCACGTTCGCCGGACCGACGTCCTCGACGACCATCTTGGTGAAGACGCTGTTCAGCGACTGCTTCATCGCCTCCGCCACCGTGCACTCCTCGCACTTGGGGGTGGAGGCGTTGGTGATGGTGCGGTCGATGCCCGGAACCTTGTAGGGCGAGCTGTCGTAGAGCTTGCCCAGGCCCTGGTTCTTGTGCAGCAGCCCGACCAGGTCGAACGGCTTGAACGACGACCCCGGTTCCTGCTCGGTCCCCGCCCAGTCCAGGCCGTTGGGATCGGCGCCGCCGTAGTAGGCCAGCACGCCGCCGGTCTTCGGGTCGACCGCGACCATTCCGGGCATCAGGTTCTTCGGCTGGTTCTTCATCACGTCGTTGACCGCGTCCTCGGCGAGCTGCTGCGCGCGCGGGTCGATCGTCGTGGTGATCTTGTAGCCGTTCTTCTTGACCTTGTCCATGGAGTAGCCGAGGCTCGCCAGCTCGTCCTCGATGAGGAACGGGATGCGGGCCCGCGGGCCGGTCAGCGAGACCGCCTTGTTCTGCTCCATCGGCACCAGCTCCGGGAAGGCGGCTTCCCGCAGCTCGGCCTCGGTCATCCAGCCGTTCTGCACCATCTGCTTGGTCACGAAGTCCCAGCGCGAGTGCTGGTAGGTCGTGTCCTTGTACCGCGACGGGCTCTGGATCATGCCGCCGAGCAGCGCGGCCTGCGACTTGGTGAGCTGGTTGAGGTCGGTGACGCCGTAGTACATCTTCGCCGCCGACGCGATGCCCCACGCCCCGCGACCGAAGTAGATCGTGTTGAGGTAGGCGGTGATGATCTCGTCCTTGGAGTAGGTCTCGTTCATCTTGTACGCCTTGACGACCTCGACCCACTTCCGGGTCAGCGTCGGGTCGTCGTCACCGCTCGCGGTCTTGATGTACTGCTGGGTGATGGTCGAGCCACCGCCCTTGCCGCCGGTCGCGTTGTTCCAGACCGCGCGCATGATGCCGGTGATGTCGAAGCCCGCGTTGGTCTCGAAGGTGGAGTCTTCGGCGGCGTACACCGCGTGCAGGACCGTCTTCGGGATCTCGCCCGGCTTGAGCATCACCCGGTTCGCCTCGGGCTTGGCGATCTTGGCCATCTCGTCGCCGTTGGCGTAGAGCAGCGTGACGACCTTGTCCTGGTCGCGGGCCACGTCGTTCGGGTTGTCGACGTCGACGAGCTGGTAGGTGATGAAGAAGGCCACGATCGGGCCGACGATCATCAGACCCGCCGCGACGTAGAGCGTGCGGCGGACGCGGCGCCAGATCTTCTTGCGGCGCCGCTTGCGCAGCTCTTCCTCGCTGGGCTGGGCGGTGTCCACGTCCGGTTTCTCGTCGTCGTAGTCGTCGAGGTCTGGCTCGGGCTCGCGATGGGTGAGCAGCTGCGGCTCGGAGGGCCGGGTCTGCCCGTGCCCCTTGGGGATGAAGACGGTCTGCGCCGCGCCGGGGTCCGGCTTGGCGGGCGGGATCGCCACGGTCCGGTCGGCCGCGCCGGGCGGGGTGATGGCCATGGTCGCGTCGGTGGGCCGCGGGCCGCCGGGCCCGTTCGGGCCACCCGGCCTGCCGGGGGCGCCCATCACCGAGGTCGGCGCGCTCGGGCCACCGGGGCCACCGGGCCCGTTCGGCCCGCGACCACCAGGGCCACCCGGGCCGGGTGCCGGTGCGCCGGGCCGCGGCGGGGCGCCGTTCGGCTTGCCGGGGCCACCCTGGGGCGGACCCGCGGGGCGGTTCGGCCCGCCGGGGCCGCGGCCGTTGGCCGGTCCCGCCTGGGGGCCGCGCGGGCCGGGGCCGGGCTGGCGGGGCGCGTCGCCGCGCGCCGGGCCGGGGCCGGGCGCGTCACCGTCGCCGTCGTCCTCCCACAGCGGGCTCCAGAACCCGGTGCTCTCCTCCTTCGGCTGGTCGGCCTTGCCGCCCGCCGCCGGGTCCTTGGGCTTGCCGTCCGAGCCGGACGCGCGCCCGGTGTCCGGGTCGTCGCCCGAGGGCCACTCCGGCTCGGGGCGTCGCCGATGGTCACTGTGGTCGTTCACGAAAGAGCCTCCCAGGCCGACGCGCCGGTCCAGGGCGCCGTTCCGTGGTCACGCGCGGCAGGGTGGTGCGACCGCGAGGGGACCGTGGTCACCTTGCACGTCACTCGGCTGCCGTTCTCCTGCGGGTTTTGGGCGTGCGAACGCCCCCGGTCCCCAGGACGTATGACTGCACCAGGTGGTTCCACGAACATGTCCGGCAGACCTCGACGGTGTAGACGGTGAACTCCTCGAACACCGTCGCCATCTTGGCCAGCTCCTCCTCGGCGCGGGCCGAGCCGGAGGCGTGCTTGAGCTCGTCGCCGTAGACCCAGCTGACCTGGGTGAGGTGCTCCTTGCGGCACACCGGGCAGGTGACGTCCGTCGGCTTGCCGTGGAACTTCGCGGCGCGCAGCAGGTAGGGGTTGGCGTCGCACACCTCGCTGGTGCCGACCCGACCCGAGTAGACCTCGGCGAGCAGCGACCGGCGCTGCAACGCGTAGTCGACCACCTGCCGCTGCGTTCGCACGCCGACAGCCTACGCGGCGGCGTTACCACGGGGGCGAGCCGATTCCGGCCGCCGACATGCCTGATCGATCCCATTCGTGACCTGCGTGCCCGCTGACCGGGGCGGATCCGGTCCTGGGCGGGCGTCGGCGCCGGTCGGCCGGTTCACGTGGTGATTGACACACGATCTCGGCTTGGCCACCCTTGCGATGTATCGGCACGATATAAGCGTCCAGTAGGTCAGCTCACAGCGTGCCCGAAGTTGAGGGGGTGTGCCCGTGCTCGAGTTCGCGATCCTCGGGCTGCTCCACGAGGCCCCGATGCACGGCTACGAGCTGCGCAAGCGCCTGCACGACCTGCTCGGGACCCTGCGGACGTTCTCCTACGGCTCGCTCTACCCCACGCTGCGGCGGCTGCTGCGGTCCGGGTGGATCGTCGAGGAGACCCCGGACGCGGAGACCCGGTCGTGGGGCAAGCGCGGCAAGCGGGTGTACAAGCTCACCGCGGAGGGCAAGGAGCACTTCGCCACCCTGCTCGCCGACGCCGGTCCGCAGACCTGGGACGACGAGGGTTTCGGCGTCCACCTGGCCTTCTTCTCCCGCACCCCCGCCGAGGTCAGGATGCGCATCCTGGAAGGGCGGCGGCGCCGGGTCGAGGAGCGCCGGGAGGGCCTGCGCTCGGCGATGACCCGCGCCGGTGAGCAGATCGACCGCTA
The DNA here is from genome assembly GCF_041897805.1 of Actinokineospora auranticolor. GTDB lineage: Bacteria > Actinomycetota > Actinomycetes > Mycobacteriales > Pseudonocardiaceae > Actinokineospora > Actinokineospora auranticolor. The sequence continues at coordinate 8,405,234 of NZ_CP154825.1, read as the reverse complement.
CACCCGGGAGCTGCACCGCCTGGGCCTGGAGACCAGCGAGCGCGAGGTGCGCTGGCTCAACGAGCTGATCGCCCACGAGCAGAGCGAGCAGCCCGACCCCACCGATTGACGGCCAAAGACCGCCAGCACGCAGGCGACGCGCCTGTACCCCGTCCCGGAACGGGGATGGAGAAACGAGAAGGAGAACCGGCATGGGCGAGAACCGCCACTCTGTTCGGGTGGCCATCGTCGGCGTCGGCAACTGCGCGGCGTCGCTGGTGCAAGGCGTGCACTACTACCGCGACGCCGACCCGACCACGCGGGTGCCGGGGCTGATGCACGTCCAGTTCGGCGACTACCACGTGCGCGACATCGAGTTCGTGGCCGCGTTCGACGTCGACGCGAAGAAGGTCGGTCGCGACCTGTCCGAGGCGATCGTGGCCAGCGAGAACAACACGATCAAGATCTGCGACGTGCCGCCGCTGGGCGTCACCGTCGGCCGTGGCCACACCTACGACGGTCTCGGCGAGTTCTACCGCGAGATCATCAGCGAGTCCGACGAGGAGCCGGTCGACGTCGTCGCGGCGCTGCGCGAGGCCGAGGTCGACGTGCTGGTCTCGTACCTGCCGGTCGGCTCGGAGGAGGCGGACCGCTTCTACGCGCAGTGCGCGATCGACGCGGGCGTGGCGTTCGTCAACGCGCTGCCCGTGTTCATCGCCTCCGACCCGGAGTGGGCGGCGAAGTTCACCGAGGCAGGCGTGCCGATCGTCGGCGACGACATCAAGTCGCAGGTCGGCGCCACCATCACGCACCGGGTCATGGCGAAGCTGTTCGAGGACCGCGGCGTCGAGTTGCAGCGCACGTACCAGCTCAACTTCGGCGGCAACATGGACTTCATGAACATGCTGGAGCGCAAGCGGCTCCAGTCCAAGAAGATCTCCAAGACGCAGTCGGTCACCTCGCAGATCCCGCACGAGATGGCCAAGGCGGACGTGCACATCGGCCCGTCGGACCACGTGCCGTGGCTCGACGACCGCAAGTGGGCCTACGTGCGGCTCGAGGGCCGCTCGTTCGGCGACACCCCGCTCAACCTGGAGTACAAGCTCGAGGTCTGGGACTCGCCCAACTCCGCGGGCGTGATCATCGACGCGGTGCGCGCGGCGAAGATCGCCCTGGACCGGGGCATCGGCGGGCCGATCCTGTCGGCGTCGAGCTACTTCATGAAGTCCCCGCCGGAGCAGTACTCCGACGACGACGCGTACGAGGCCGTCGAGGCGTTCATCCGCGGCGACGTGGAGCGCTAGTCGGGCAGTGGTTTTCGGGTAATACGCCGTTCGGTGGCCGCCATCCGGGTTGGGATGGCGGCCACCGGCATGTCCGGCCGTCACGGCGCGGTCGCGCAGCGCGAGGACCTGGGCGTACCCGGAGGAGTTCAGTCGTTGTTAACCCTGTTGTCCGCTTTCACTGGTTTCGGGCTCCTACGGTCACGCCGTTCCCACTGACCACGCTGTCCGATACCGGAGGCTCCGTGTCCACCACCGACGGCCGGATCTCGCTGCCGCTGTTGCCGCCGAACCACCCGCTCGGCAGGTCCGCCGTGACCTGCCAGTACCGCTGCTCGAACGCGTGCGCGCACGAGGCGCCCAACACCTCGGACAACGCCTACTTCGGTGACGTCGTCCGCTCGATCGTGAGCAGGCGCGGCATGCTCAAGGCGGGCGCGGTGCTCGCCGTCGCCGGTGCCGGTGTCGCGGGCACCGCGGGTACCGCGGCCGCGCACCCGGACCACGGCGGCCACGGCGGCCACGGTCGCCCGAAGGGGCCGAAGGGCTTGGACTTCGACGCCGTCGCGCCCAACCGCGAGGACCGGATCGTCACCCCGGCCGGCTACAACAACGCCGTCGTGATCCGCTGGGGCGACGCGGTGCTGCCGGGTGCCCCCGCGTTCGACTTCGACAAGCAGACCGCCGCGGCGCAGGCCAAGCAGTTCGGCTACAACAACGACTTCTGCGGCCTGGTCCCGCTGGACCACGACTCGTACCTCATGGGCTCGAACCACGAGTACACGACCGAGTCGTTCATGTTCAAGGGCTACAGCGCGGCCAACCCCACCGAGGAGCAGGTCAAGATCGGCTGGGCCGGGCACGGCTTCTCCGTGGTCCGCGTCGACCGCGAGCGCCGCACCGGCAAGCTGGTCCCCCGGATCGACCGCAAGTACAACCGCCGGATCACCGTCACCACGCCGTTCCAGGTGGTCGGCCCGGCCGCGGGCAGCCAGTTCCTGCGCACCAACGCCGACCCGACCGGCCGCAAGGTCTTCGGCACGTTCGGCAACTGCGCCGGTGGCGTGACCCCGTGGGGCACCATCCTCTCCGGCGAGGAGAACTTCAACGGCTACTTCGGCGGCGGCGAGAAGGTCACCGACCCGGTGGCCGTGCCGCGCATCGCCCGCTACGGCACGCCGAAGGGCGAGAGCGTCCGCAAGTGGGAGCGGTTCGACCCGCGCTTCGACCTGTCCAAGGACCCGAACGAGTTCAACCGGCACGGCTGGGTCGTGGAGATCGACCCGCTGGAGCCGAACGCGGCGCCGGTGAAGCACACCGCGCTGGGCCGGTTCAAGCACGAGGGCGCCACCATCCAGGTCGCCCGCGACGGCCGCGTCGTCTGCTACATGGGTGACGACGAGCGCTTCGACTACGTCTACAAGTTCGTCTCCAAGGAGCGCTACCGCCGGGGCAACAGCCCCTCGGCCCGCGCGCACAACAAGAAGCTGCTGACCGAGGGCACCCTCTACGTCGCCCAGTTCACCGGCGACAGCCCGGTCGCGGAGATCGACGGCACCGGCAAGCTCCCGGCCGACGGCCAGTTCGACGGCTCCGGCAAGTGGGTCAAGCTGGTCTCCGGCGACCAGTCCTTCGTCGAGGGCTTCACCGCCGAGGAGGTGTACGTCTTCACCCGCCTCGCCGCGGACAAGGTGGGCGCCACCAAGATGGACCGCCCCGAGGACGTGCAGCCGAACCCGGTCAACGGCCGGATCTACGCCGCGCTGACCAACAACACCGACCGCGGCAAGGCGGGCAAGGAAGGCGCGACGGAGATCAACCCGCGCGTCGGCAACAAGCACGGCCACATCCTGGAGTGGGAGGAGAACCGCGGCGACCACACCGCGACCACCTTCGCCTGGCGGCTGCTGCTGGTCTGCGGTGACCCGACCTCGCCGGACACCTACTTCGGCGGGTACGACAAGACCCAGGTCAGCCCGATCTCGTGCCCGGACAACGTGGCGTTCGACCGCTACGGCAACCTGTGGATCGCCACCGACGGCAACGCGCTCGGGTCCAACGACGGCCTGTTCGCCGTGCCGGTCGACGGCCGCTACCGCGGTTACCTCAAGCAGTTCCTCACCGTGCCGGTCGGCGCCGAGACCTGCGGCCCGGTCGTCGAGGACGACTTCATCCTGGTGTCGGTGCAGCACCCGGGCGAGCTCGACGGCGCGAGCGCGGACAACCCGCTGGCGCACTGGCCCGACGGCGGCACCGCCCAGCCGCGGCCGTCGGTCGCGGTGATCTGGAAGTCCGGCTGCCGCATCGGCGAGTGAGCGGCTGACCGACGGGTAGGGCCCGCGCACCCACCGGGTGCGCGGGCCCTACTGTTCGGGCCATGCCCCTGGCCCTGATCACCGGCGCGTCCCGAGGTATCGGCGCGGCCACCGCGCGCGCCCTCGCCGACACGCACACGCTCCTGCTCGGTGGTCGCGACGAGGCGGCGCTGGCCGCGCTGGCCGCCGAGCTGCCCGACGCACGGCCGTGGCCGGTCGAGCTGACCGACCACGCGGCCTTGGCCGCCGCGGCGGCCGAATTGTCCACTTTGGACGTCCTGGTGCACTCCGCCGGTGTGGCGCGGGTGGGTCCGCTGGCCGCGGCGTCGGCGGACCTGTGGCGGAGCACCTACGAGATCAACGTCGTGGCGGTCGCGGAGCTGACCCGGCTGCTGCTCCCCGCGCTGCGCGCCGCCCGGGGCCGCGTGGTGCTGGTGAACTCGGGCGCGGGCAAGTCCGCCAACCCCGGGTGGGGCCCGTACGCGGCGAGCAAGTTCGCCCTCACCGCCTACGCCGACGTGCTGCGCGGCGAGGAGGAAGCGGCGGGTATCCGGGTCACCTCGGTCTTCCCCGGTCGCACCGACACGGACATGCAACGCGTGGTCCGCGCCGACGAGGGTGGGGACTACGAACCGGCGAAGTACCTGCGGCCGGAGTCGGTCGCCGAGTCCATCCGGACCGCCGTGTTCGCCGCCGACGACGCGCATCTGACGGAACTGGTCATCCGGTCCCGCCCGGTTCGCTAGTTTCTCCGCCCGTGGGGGAGAAAACACGCAAGCCCAAGGTCCTGCGCTGGCTCGTCCTGTGGGTCGCGTTCACCGTGGTGGGCGCCGTCTGGCTGTGGGTCGACGGCGCGGCGATCTTCGCGGGCCGGGCGCTGGGCGCCAACGAGGTCGAGGCGACGCGGGCCGGTGTCCAGGTCACCGTGGAGGAAGGCGACCTGCTCGGCCTCAACCCCCACGGCAACGGCCAGTACCAGTGCAAGCTCCGAACCGACTCCGGCGAGGAGCGGTTCTTCCTGCTCCAGGACAAGGGCATGTTCGAGCGCGGCGCCCGGTGGGACAAGCAGACCGTGACGATGTGGTTCACCGGAACCGCCACCGTCACCTGCGACCAGTCCACGGACGTCCGGCTGCCCGCGTGGTTCGAGCGCAAGCGGCTGCTCAGCGGCATCGGGTTCGGTCTGCTCGGCGTGAGTGCCGGGTGCGCCCTGCTGGCCGGGGTCAACTCCTGGCGCAGGCTGCGGCAATCCCGGAACCGGACCGCGCCCGCCCCGGTGGGCTGAGGCTCAGACCAGCCCGGCGACGGCCTTGCGGGACGCGCCCAGCGCCTCGTCCCACGACACGCGCACCGGCGCGCCCTCGCTGACCACGACGTCCCCGGCGACCCACACGTCCCGCACCGTCCGGGACCCGGCCGCCCACACCAGGTTCGACAGCAGCTGCTCGTCCGACACGTCGAGCCCGCCCGCGAAGGCCGGGTCGTCGACGCCGACGTGCACCAGGTCGGCCCAAGCGCCCGGTGCCAGCACGCCGATGTCGTCGCGGGACAGGGCCGCGGCGCTGCCCCGGGTCGCCATCAGCAGCAGGTCCGCCGCGCCGAGCGCGGTCGAGTCCAGTGTGGACACACGGCTGAGCAGGCCCGCCAACCGCATGTCCTCCCACAGGTCCAGGTCGTCGTTGCTGGCGGGCCCGTCGGTGCCCAGCCCCAGCGCCACCCCGGCCGCGCGCAGGTCGCCGACCCGGGCGATGCCGGACGCCAGCTTCATGTTCGACCCGGGGCAGTGCGCGACGCCGACACCGCGCCGGGCGAACACCGCGATGTCCTCGTCGGACAGGTGGACCGAGTGCGCGGCCAGCACCCGGCCGCCGAACAGCTCCGCCCGGTCCATCAGCGCGGCCATCGACCCGTGCGACTCGCGCTGCGCCACGTCCTCCGGCAGCGACTCCGACACGTGCACCTGCACCAGCGCCCCGCGCTCGCGGGCCGCCGCGCCGACCTCGCCCAGCGCCGCCGGGGAGAGCATGTAGCCGGAGTGCGGGCCGTAGCCGACCTCGATGCGCTGGCCCGGCCCGAACCGCAGGCCGTCCGCGTCGATCCACGCGCTGGTCGCGGCCAGCTGCGCGCGCCAGTCCCACCCGGGGGCGTCGATCACCGCCGGGGCCAGCACGAGCCGGGCGCCGGTGTCGAGCACGGCGCGGACCACTTCCTCGCCGTGGAAGTACATCTCCGCGCTGGTGGTCACGCCCGCGCGCAGCATCTCCAGCGAGCCGAGCACCATGCCGGTGTGGATGTCGGCCGGGGCCAGCTTCGCCTCGGCTGGCCAGATGACCTCGGTCAGCCAGCGCACCAGCGGCAGGTCGCCGCCGAGGCCGCGCAGCAGCGTCATCGGGCTGTGCGCGTGCGCGTTCACCAGGCCGGGCAGCAGGATGCCGGTCAGCTCGCGCACCGGGGCGGAGGACGGCGGGGCGCTCGCCCGGGGGCCGCAGTGGGTGATCCGGCCACCGGCGTCGACGTCGACGACCGCGTCGCGCAGCACCGAGCAGGTCGGGTCGCACGGCAGCACGATGGGGGCGCGCAGGCGCAGGCTCATGCGCCCGATCCTCCCACCGCCCCGGCACCGGGCGCGGGTCGGTGTCACCCGCCGGTGTCGGATCTCAGCGCTTGACGGGGATCTGGCGGAGGAAGGCGGGGCGGTGCGGGGCCTCGGTCGCGGGGGCGTAGACCTCGGCCGAGTGCTCGATGCGCACGCCCGCCGCGTCGAAGGAGTGCAGCACCGCGCGGTTGAGCTCGAGGGCGACGCGGTCGCGCCAGAGCGTGCGGTCGCTGCTGGTGTCCAGGCCCAGCCGCCGCGCCACCGCGGTGGCCTTGCCGTACGCGGCTTCCTCGCCGAGCACGTCCTCGCCGATCGCGCGGCAGATGTAGATGCCGTTGTACGGCGCGGCGGGGTAGTCGATGCCGCCGATGTGCAGGCGGGTGTTGCTGATCACCGGGACCGCGTGCCAGCGCAGGTCCAGCTCGGTGAACCAGGCGAACTCCGGGTGCGCCAGCCGCACCTCGACCACGGCCTCGCGCGGGATGGGGAACAGCCGCACGCCGTCGTCGTCGGTCTCCACGACCAGTGGGAGCAGGTCGAACGGGCCGCGCTCGACCGGCGGGCGCCACCCCAACCGGCAGACCCCGGTGGTGAAGTCGACGTAGCGGCGGTCGCCGAGCACGCCGTCGGCCTCGCGGTAACCGGCGTAGCGGACCAGTTGGTCGTTGCGGATGCGCGGTCCCGCCCGCCACGGCGTGTCCGGCGCGAACACGCTGACCACCGGTCTGACCGCGCCGCCCGCCGCGGCCATCCGCAGGTGGTGCACGCACTCGGCGGCCACCGCCGTGGCGTCGCGGACCTCGCGCAGGTCGCGCACCAGCAAACCGCGCCACGGCACCGTGTCCGGGCACCAGCCGCTCTCGCGCAGCGCGACCCGGGCGCCGAAGGCCAGTTCGGCGGGGGTGTGCCGGTAGGTGCCGGTCGCGGCGACCTCCGCGCGGACCTTGGCCAGCCGCGCGGCCAACGGCCCCGCCTTGGGCCGCGCGTCGTGGAAGACCTGGAGGAACCGCTCGGCCGCCGTGAAGAGCGAGTCGGCGGGGCGGTTGCGTGGCGACGGCGGCCCCGGGTCGGTCGGGGGTGCGGGGGTGGGGGCATCGCGCAGGGCCGTCACATCACTGGATATCGGTACTCAAGCCCCGCGCCTCGACTACTCGGACGTGTGGTCCTTGCCGAACCCCTGTCACCGACGGTCAGTCATTCACTCGTTCGAAGATGAGATCACGACTGATCCGTCCCTCGGTGCGGGCGCGGGACTCGAACTTGGTCACCGGCCGCCACTCCGGCCGCGGCGCCCACCCGTCGAACCGGTTGCGCAGCAGCGGTTCCCCGGACAGCACCGCCAGCATCTGCTCGGCGTAGTTCTCCCAGTCGGTCGCCAGGTGGAAGGTGCCCCCCGGCGCCAACCGCGACGCGACGAGCCCCGCGAACGACGGCTGCACGATGCGGCGCTTGTGGTGCTTCTTCTTCGGCCAGGGGTCTGGGAAGAACAACCGGACCCCGGACAGCGATCCCGGTGCGATGTGGTCGGTCAGCAGGACGACGGCGTCGCCGCGCAGCAGCCGGAGGTTGGTCAGCCCCATCGCCTCGGCCCGCAGCATCAGCTGCGCCAACCCCGGCTCGTACACCTCGACCGCCAGGTAGTTCACCTCCGGCGCGGCCTGCGCGAGGAGCGAGGTGGTCTCCCCCATCCCGGACCCGATCTCCAGCAGCACCGGCGCCGACCGCCCGAACCACCGATCCGCGTCGAGGGTCCCCTCGGGCAGGTCACCGACCTGCCGACCCAACTCCGGCCACCGCCGCTCCCACGCCTTGGCCTGGCCCACCGTCATCCGGCCACCGCGGTGCACGAAACTCACCACCGTCCGCCGGGGCCGGTCGTCGAACGGTTCGGTGGCGCTGGTCGGGTGCTGGTCCGGCTGAGTCACCCGAACAGCGTGCCACCTGCCGGTTCACCCGCTGACGCCCACTCCCGCTCCGCGCGGCCCACCGCGGGCGCGCCGCCGCCGAGGCGCGAACCCGGTCCACCGCCCGGACCTCAGGGTCTTAACGACTCCAACCTGGACAGGTTGGCGCGCAGGTCCGGCAGTCCCCGCACCGGGATCGGCGCCGGGGCCGGGCCGCCCGCGTGCACCGCCACCACGTCGATCCAGCCCGGGTGCCGGTGCGTGTGCGCCAACGTGGTCGGCATGCCGGGTTCGACCAGCGCGCGTTCGGACGGCATGAACTCCCAGTAGCCCGCGTCGCCGTCCACGCCCCACGGGACGAAGACCCACCCCGGGCGGGCGTTCAGCAGCTTGGCCACCCGGTCCTCGACGGCGAAGCCCTCGCGCCGGGAGGGGAGTTCGCCCGCGGCGACCGCGCGCAGCCACCACGGGGCGGGCAGGGCCCGCTCGGCCGCCGACGCGGCGCGGTAGAGGGCGACGACCTGGGCCTCCGGTGCGCGGTGCACCCAGGCCCGGCGGGCCTCGCCCGGCGCGGTGGCCTCGCCCGCCACCGGCTGTTCCAGTGCTTCGGACCACTCCAGTCCGATGAGCGGTTCGACGTGCAGTCCTCGGTGCATCGGGATGGTCTGCCGCTTGCGGGCGGCGTTGGAGTCGATCACCGTCAAGGTCCACCTCCAAGGGTTCCGAGACGGGTCTGTGGGTCCATCTGACCCCGTGACGGACGGTAAGTCCGTAACGTGTGGGGGGTCTCACACTTACTTAACGTGGTCTTAATCCCGCAGTTTGTTGTAGGAAACGGCGCGCGCCGCCACTAGAGGCGGAAGTCCTTCGGCCAGGTCGAAGGGCCTTTCCCAGACTTCCCGGACACCTCACGCAGCGTGGTTCACGCGTCCCGGCGCGCCGCCGTGGCGATCCCGGCGGCCAGCACGACCAGCGAGATGGCGGCGAAGTAGGCCAGGTAGCCCCACGGGCTCAGCGGCAGGTCCGACCGGTTCGCCGCGTCGTCGCCGGTGGCGCCGATGAACCGGTCGGCGGCGAAGAACGGCAGCCACCGCTGGATGTCGTCGCCGATCTTGGGGATGAGCTGGACCAGGCTCTCCACCAGCAGCGAGTAGACCAGCAGCAGCGCGACCGCGCCCGCGGTCTGCCGCACCAGGATGCCCACGCCGAGCGCGAGCAGGCCGGTCAGCGCGAACACCAGCGCCTGCCCGGCCACCGGCCGCCAGTCCTCGGCGCCGGTGAGCGCCAGGTCGGCGCCGGCGTGGATGGCCCGGAACACGCCCCAGCAGCCGAAGCCGACGAGCGCGCCGATCACCGCGGTCACCGCCGCCACCACGGTCGCCTTCGCGGTCAGCGCGGTCACCCGGTTCGGCACGGCCTGGAACGTGCTGCGGATCGTGCCGAAGCGGTACTCGCTGGTGACCGCGAGCGCGGCCAGCACCAGCACCACCGCCCGGCCCAGGTTGGTGGTGATCTGGGTGTTCGCCACGGTGGCGTCGATCTGGTCGCCCGCCTGCGCGGCCAGCAGCGCGGTGAACCCGACCGGCAGCGCGACGGCCAGGAGCCCGCAGGCCCACGGCGAGCGGGTGCTGAACAGCTTGATCCGTTCCGCGGCGAGCAGGCTCATGCGGTCGGTCCCTCCTCGGTGGCGGCCTGGTACTCCACCGTCCCACCGGTCAGCTGGATGAACGCCTGCTCCAGCGAACCGGCGTGGTTGCTCAGCTCGTGCAGGGTGATCCGCGCCGCCGCGGCCAGCTCGCCGACCTCCGCACTGTCCATTCCGGACACCTGCAACCCGTCGCCGTCCTGGCTCAGCTTGGCGCCCTCGGCGCTGAGCACCTCGGCGAGCCTGCCCAGCTCCGGGCTGCGCACGAGGACGGAGTTCTCCGTGGCGTGCGCGATGAAGTCGCCGACGGTGCCCTGGTAGATCAGCTTGCCGCGGCCGATGACCACCAGGTCCTGCGCGGTCTGCGACATCTCGGAGAGCAGGTGGCTGGAGACGAAGACGGTGCGCCCCTCTTCGGCCAACCGGTGCATGAACCGCCGGATCCAGAGGATGCCCTCGGGGTCCAGGCCGTTGACCGGCTCGTCGAACAGCAGCACCTTGGGATCACCCAGAAGTGCGGCGGCGATGCCGAGCCGCTGGGACATGCCCAGGGAGAACCCGCCCGCGTTCTTGCGCGCCACCGAGGTCAGCCCGACCAGGTCGAGCACCTCGTCCACCGCGGTGCCCGGCAGCTTGTTCGACGTGGCCAGCCAGCTCAGGTGCGCGCGGGCCGAACGGTTGGGGTGCACCCATTTCGCGTCCAGCAGCGCGCCGACGGTGCGCAGCGGTTGGCGCAGGTCGCGGTAGTGCTCGCCATCGATGCGGACGTCGCCGGAGGTGGGGCGGTCGAGGCCGAGGATCATCCGCATGGTCGTCGACTTGCCCGCGCCGTTGGGCCCCAGGAACCCGGTCACCCGCCCCTCGCTCACGGTGAACGAGAGGTTGTCCACCGCGACCGTGCGGCCGTAGTGCTTTGTCAGACCGGACGCCTCGATCATGCGGCCGATGGTCGCACGCATCCCACGAGCGCGCGAACGGATCGGCCAACCCGGACGCGCGTCTTACCCCGGACACGCGGAAACCCGGGCCACCCCCCGAAAGGTGACCCGGGCTCCCATTCCCCGTGCGGGTCCGGCCGTTCCCCGAATGATCGGCCGAACCGGTGGTGGGTAGTGCCTAGGCGTCCCGGCGGTTGACCGCCACCATCGCGGCGGCGAACAGCGCCGCGGCGACACCGGCGAGGTAGGCCAGCGAACCCCACGGACCGATCGGCGGCGTGGTGAACTCCGGCGGGTTCAGGAACCGCTCCGCGTTCACGAACGGCATCCAGTCGTGGATGTGCGGGCCCGCCCCCGGGATGAGCTGGACCAGGTTCTCCACCAGCAGCGGCCAGATCAGCAGGATCGAGATCGCGCCCGCAGACTGGCGCACCAGTGTGCCGACCGCGACCGCGATGACCGCGGCGAGCGCGTAGACCAGTCCGACGCCCGCGACCATGCGCACGTCGGCGCCGGTCGCGATGGCCATCTCCGGTCCGCCCGCGATCACCCGGGTGACCGTCCACGAGCCGAACGCGGCGATCTCGCCGATGACCGCGGCCAGCACCGCCACGACGGCGGTCTTGGCGACCAGCACCGCGCTGCGGTTGGGCACGGCCTGGAAGGTGGCGCGGATGGTGGAGAAGCGGTACTCCGTGGTGACCGCCAGCGCGGCCATCACCAGCACGACCACGAGCCCGAACTGGATGCCGAACTGGCTGTGCTCGACCTGCAGCGGGCGGCCCTCGCTGTGGTTGAGCGCGACCAGCCCGGCGAACCCGATGGTGAGCCCGAGTGCCGCGACGATGGACCACCACGGCGAGCGGGTGGTGAACAGCTTGATGCGCTCGGTGGCCAGCAGCGTGGTCATCAGGCGTCCCTCCGGTTCGCGACGGCCAGCGCGATGACCATCATGACCACGGCGAACCCGGCGAAGTAGAGCAGCGCGGGCCACGGGGACAGCCCCGCGTCGGCCAGCGGCGGACCCTCGTTGATGTTGCGCAGGGTCACGTCCGGGTCGCCGGTGATGAACTTGGCGGACATGGTGAAGGGCATCCACCGGTGGATGTCGTTGCCGATCCGGGGGATCAGCGAGACCAGGTTCTCGACCAGCTGGACGTAGACCAGCAGCAGGGCGATGGCACCCGCGGAGTGCCGCACCAGCACGCCGACCGCGACCGCGATGACCGCGGCGACGGCGTACACCAGGCCGACACCGGCGACCGCGCGCCACTCGTAGGGCGTGTTGAGCGCCAGGTCCGACGCGGGCTTGATGAGCTTGCCGATGCCCCACGACCCGAACGCGGCCAGCTCGCCGAGCACACCGGCGAGGATCGCGACGACGGCGGTCTTGGCCAGCAGCGCCTTGCCGCGGTTGGGCACGGCCAGGAAGGTGGCCCGGATGGTGCCGAAGCGGTACTCGGTGGTGATCGCCAGCGCGGCCATCACCATGATCACGACGAGGCCGAAGGTGTAGCCGAACTGGGTGGCGGCCACGGTCAGCGGCGTCTCGGTGTTGGCCGTACCGGCCATGAGCGCGCCGAACCCGACGGTCAGCGCCAGTGCGATGAGCGAGCACCACCACGGCGAGCGGGTGGAGAACAGCTTCATCCGTTCAACGGCGAGCAGGGTCATGACGTCACTTCCCGGCCGTGGTCAGGGTCGCGGGCACACCGGGCTCGGCGATCTCGGTGTGGTATTCGACGGAGTCGCCGGTCAGCTGCATGAACGCCTCCTCCAGCGAGCCGCGCTGCGGGCTGAGCTCGTGCAGCACGACGCCCTCCCGCGCGGCCAGCTCGCCGATGTCGGCGCAGTCCATGCCGGAGACGACCAGGGCCTCGCCCTCGTCGCGGATCGACACGCCCAGCTTGCCCAGCGCGCTGCGCAGCGGCGCGAGCTGCGGGCTGCGCACCCGCACGGTGTTCTCCGTGGCCTGGGTGACGAAGTCCTCGGTGCTGCTCTGCGAGATGAGCTTGCCGCGGCCGATGACCACCAGCTCCTGGGCGGTCAGCGCCATCTCCGACAGCAGGTGGCTGGAGACGAAGACCGTGCGGCCCTCCTCGGCCAGCCGGTGCATGAACTTGCGGATCCAGAGGATGCCCTCGGGGTCCAGGCCGTTGACCGGCTCGTCGAACAGCAGCACCTGCGGGTCGCCCAGCAGCGCCGCGGCGATGCCCAGGCGCTGGGACATGCCCAGCGAGAAGCCGCCCGCCCGCTTGCCCGCCACGCTGGTCAGGCCGACGATCTCCAGCACCTCGTCCACCCGCTTGGCGGGCAGCCGGTTCGACCGCGCCAGCCACTGCAGGTGCGCGCGGGCCGAGCGGTTGGGGTGCACCCACTTCGCGTCCAGCAGCGCGCCGACGGTGCGCAGCGGCTGCTGCAGGTCGCGGTAGCGCTTGCCGTCGATCAGCGCGGTCCCCCCGGTCGGGGTGTCCAACCCCAGGATCATGCGCATGGTCGTCGACTTCCCGGCGCCGTTCGGGCCGAGGAAGCCGGTCACCCGGCCGCTCGGCACCGAGAACGACAGGTTGTCGACGGCGAGCGTCTTGCCGTATCGCTTGGTGAGGCCGACTGCCTCGATCATGGCTACTCCTCGTGCTTGCTGCCTGTGTCGCACATCCCCCGATGTACGTCCCCCGGGTGACCCATTCCAGAGTGGCACTACCGCCCGTCGCTTGGCGTCGTCCTCTGGTTCCCCTCTCGGGTCAACTCGCAGGTGTACCCTCCCGCGATCCTGAGAGCCGGGGTATCCGTGACGACCCTGACCCGACCCTGATCCGCGCCACCGGTCCGGTTGGGGCTGACAGGGTTATTGAACCATGGTTCAATAACTGCGTGGCACGCCCCAAGACCATCACCGACCAGCGGCTCCTCGACTCCGCGCACACCGTGATCGGCCGGGTCGGGCCGGGGTTCACCCTGGCCCAGGTGGCCGCCGAGGCCGGGGTCTCGGTGGGGACCGTCGGTCAGCGGTTCGGCTCCAAGGACGGCCTGCTGCGCGCGCTGTTCACCCACGCCACCGCCGAGGTCGACGCCGTGATGCTGGCCGCGGCCGACGCGGAGGCCGACCCGGTGGCCGGTCTGCGCGCCGCCGCCGTGGCCACGTTCCTGTCCCTGGGGGACGCGGAGACGGCGGCCAACCACCTCGGTCAGCTCGCCGTCGACCTCGCCGACGAGCACCTGCGCGGCCAACTGGGCCGCCACTTCGCGGTGATGCAGGAGCGGCTGCGGCACGCCTTCGACCGGGCCGCGCCGCTGCTGCCGGGGGCACCCGCGCCGGAGGTCGCCGCGCGCGTGCTGCTGTCGCTGGTCAACGGGGTGTCCATCGACTGGTCCATCCGCCCCCACGGGCGGATCGCGGACCGACTCGGCCAAGACGTGGACGCGGTGCTGGACGCCTGGCGCCGCTAAGGGAGGAGAACTTCGTGGCAAGCGAGCACAAACCGCTGGCGGGCAAGGTCGCGGTCGTCACGGGCGCGACGCGCGGGTGCGGTCGGGGCATCGCGGTGGAGTTGGGCGCGGCGGGCGCGGCGGTCTACGTCACCGGCCGCACGACCCGCGATGTCGCGTCGCCGATCAAGCGCGCGGAGACGATCGAGGAGACCGCCGAACTCGTCGACGCGGCGGGCGGCACCGGGATCGCGGTGCGCTGCGACTTCTCCGCGGTGTCCGATGTGGAGGCGCTGCGCGACCGGGTCGCGCGCGACCACGGGCACGTCGACGTCCTGGTCGACGACGTCTGGGGCGGCGACCCGTTCGTCGAGTTCGGCACCCCGTTCTGGGAGTCGGACCTGGACAAGGCGCTCGGCGTGGTGCGCAACGGCGTCGACACCCACCTGATCGCCCTGCACAAGCTGCTGCCGCTGGTCGTCGACCGGCCCGGCGGCCTGGTCGTCGAGGTGACCGACGGCGACACCGACCGCTACTGGCCGGGCGTCGGCATCCCGTACTTCGTGGTCAAGTCGAGCATCCGGGCCATCGGCCGGGTGCTCGGCGCGGACCTGGCCGCGCACGGCACCACCGGGCTCGCGGTAACCCCAGGCTTCCTGCGCTCGGAGATGATGCTGGAGCACTTCGGCGTCACCGAGGCCACCTGGCGCGACGGGGTCGCCAAGGACCCGAACTACATCATGTCCGAGACCCCGAACTACGTCGGCCGGGCCATCGCCGCGCTCGCCGCGGACCCGGGGGTGTCCCGGTTCGCCGGTCAGGTCCTGGCCAGCTGGACGCTGATGCGCGAGTACGGCTTCACCGACCTCGACGGCACCCGGCCGGACTGGGGCCGCTGGCACGACGACGTCGTCGACCGGGGCGTCGACCCGACCACGGTGGACGCCGCCGCCTACCGGTAGTCGCTCCCGCCCCGGCGGCGCTACACGTCGCCGGGGCGCACCAACCCGGTCTCGTAGGCCAGGACCACGGCCTGCACCCGGTCCCGCAGCTCCAGTTTGGACAGCACCCGGCCCACGTGCGTCTTGACCGTGGCCTCGGACAGGAACAGCTTGCGGGCGATCTCGGTGTTGGACAGGCCCTGGGCCATCAGCACCAGCACCTCCCGCTCCCGCTCGGTCAGCACGTCGAGCACCGACGCGTCGCGCAGCTCTCCGCCACCGGGGCCGAGGAACCGGTCGAGCAGCCGCCGGGTCACGCTCGGCGAGACCACCGCGTCGCCGCTGGCCACCGAGCGCAGCGCGGAGATCAGGTGGCTGGGCGGGGTGTCCTTGAGCAGGAAGCCGCTGGCCCCGTTGCGCAGCGCGGACAGCGCGTACTCGTCGAGGTCGAAGGTGGTCATCACCAGCACCTTCGACGTGCCCGCCTCGGTGATGACCCGGGTCGCCTCCACGCCGTCGAGCACCGGCATGCGCACGTCCATCAGCACCACGTCCGGGCGCAGCTGCTCGGCCAGCGCGATCGCGGCCTTGCCGTCCCCGGCCTCGCCGACGACCTCCATGTCCTCCTGCGCGCCGAGCACCATGCGGAACCCGACCCGCATCAGCTCCTGGTCATCGACCAACACAACCCTGATCACATGGGTCAAGGTAACGCCCTTCCACTCACGCGGTGCTCACCGGCAGCACGGCCCGCACGCGCCAGCCACCTTGCTCGTGCGGTCCCGCCTGGAGCGTGCCGCCGAAGACGTTGGCCCGCTCGCGCATGCCGATCAGCCCGTTGCCGCCGACCGTGGCCAGCCGGGAGATCCCGGGGCCGCGGTCGGTGATGTCCAGTTCGACCCGGTCCCCCACCCGGCGCACCTGCACGGCGGCCGAGGCCCCCGGGCCCGCGTGCTTGATGGTGTTGGTCAACGCCTCCTGGACGATCCGGTAGATGCCCAGGCCGACGCCCGCGGGCAGGTCGTCGAGCTCGCCGGTGAGGTCGAGGCGCACCGGCACCCCGATCGCCCGGACCCGCTCGGCCAGCTCCGAGATGGACTGGGCGCCCGGCTGCGGGGTGCGGTCGATCTCGGTGTCGTCGCTGCGCAGCACGCCGAGCAGGCGGCGCAGCTCGGTCAGCGCCTCGCGGCCGGTCGCGGAGATCGTGTTCAGCGCCCGCTCGGCCATCTCGGGCTGGGCGCGCACCGCGTACGCGGCGCCGTCGGCCTGCACCACGATGACGCTCACCGCGTGCGCCACCACGTCGTGCAGCTCCCGGGCGATCCGGGCGCGTTCCTGCCCGACGGCGATCCGCGCCTGCTGGTCCCGTTCGGTCTCCAGCAGCGCCAGCCGCCGCTCGACCTCGACGTGGTAGGCCCGGCGGGCGCCGGAGAACTCGCCCAGCGCCCAGCAGAACGCGAAGATCACCACGATGACCGTGGCGGGCAGGATCGACTGCGGCAGCTCCATCCGCCAGGTCGCCCAGATCGTGGTGCCGATGGCCAGCCACAGCACGTAGAGCGCGCCCTGCCTGCGGCTGACGTAGGCCACGACGGTGTAGAGCGAGATGCCCAGCGCGATGTCGACCGGCCGCAGCCGGGCGTCCACACCGTGCAGCACGGGCGGGCCGTGGGTGAGCAGCTGCAGGAAACCGGCGCCGAGGATGAGGTACGCCGACAGCAGCGGGTCGCGCCTGCGGATGAGCAGCGGGCCCAGCATCAGCACGCCGGTCACCCAGAACACCACCAGGTTCACCCCGGTCGGCGGGGTGAACAGCGAGACCGACTCCAGCAGCGCGAGCAGCGCGGCGACGACGCTGTCCCCGACGATCGGGTGCGCCTTCATCCAGAGGCTGAGTCTCCGCACGCCACCAAGGGTAGGTACCCCCGGTGACCAGGCGCGTCCACCCGCCGTCGCATTGCCGGTCCGCCTGTGGGTTGAACGGCCGGGTGGCGCGAACCCGACCGGTGTGGACCCGCGGCGCGCCCGGTCATGGCACGATGCTGGCGAAAAACCAGGGGAGGACGGCGTGTCGACCGCGACCGAGCAACAGCACCTGGCCGGGCCGCTGTCCGCGGCGGTGGCCAACCTGTGCCAGCGGCTGCAGCCGCAGGTGTCCGCGCGCACCGCCGCCGGGTTCCGCGAGGTGCTGCGCAGGCTGTCCGCGCCGCTGCAGGTCGCCGTGGCGGGCCGGATCAAGTCCGGCAAGTCCACGCTGGTCAACGCGCTGATCGGCAGGCGGGTCGCGCCGACCGACGTGGGCGAGTGCACCCGGCTGGTCACCCGCTTCCAGTACGGCACGGTCGACCGGGTCGAGCTGGTGTTCTTCGACGGCACCAAGCAGGTGCTGCCCTTCGACGCGGGCGGCATGATCCCGAAGGACCTCGAGGTCGACTTCGACAAGGTCTCGCACCTGGAGGCGTACCTGACCAACGCCGTCCTGCGCGACCTGACCGTCATCGACACCCCCGGTCTCGGCTCGCTCGACCTGGCCTCGGTCAAGCGCACGGAGCAGCTGCTCGGCGCGGCCAAGCACAGCGCCGAAGACGGCGAAGAGGTCGAGGCGCCGGAGAACGACGACCTGGATGACACCTCCCGCAACGCGGTGGCCGGTGCCGAGGCCGTGCTCTACGTGGTGACGCAGGGCGTGCGGGCCGACGACCAGCAGGCGCTGGCCGCGTTCACCGCCGCCACCGCCAGCCGGGAGGCCGGTCCGGTCAACGCCATCGCCGTGCTCAACAAGGCCGACACGATCACCCCGGAGTCGGTGTCCGGCAGCAACGGTGACGTGTGGACGGCCGCGCGGCTGCTGGCGGAGAAGCAGGCGAGCACGCTCAAGCCCCGGGTCGCCGACGTCATCCCGGTCATCGGCCTGATCGCCGAGTCCGCCGAGTCCGGTGGCTTCACCTCCGCCGACGCCGACGCGCTGCGCCAGCTCTCCGGTCTCGACGACGCGATCTGGGAGACCATGCTGATGTCGGCGGACATCTTCACCACCTGGGACTGCGACGTGCCCACCGGCACCCGCGTCCGGCTGCTGGAGACGCTCGACCTCTACGGCATCCGCCGGGCCGTGGACGCCCTGCGCGCCGAACCCGACCTCACCGCGGGCGCCCTGCGCCGCAAGCTGCTCGACGCCTCTGGCCTCGCCGGGGTGCGCACCAGGCTCGACGCGGTGTTCCGCGCCCGCGCCGACGGCATCAAGGCCGCCGCCGCCCTGGCCTCGGTCACCGCCCTGGCCCACGCCTCCGGCGACCCCGGCGAGCGCCAGCGCGTGCACGACGCCATCGAGGTGCTGCTGGCCAAGCCCGAGGCCCACCAGCTGCGCCTGCTGGAGGCGCTGACCCTGGTCACCTCCGGCGCGGTGAACATGCCGGAGGACCTGGCCGAGGAGGTGCTGCGGGTGGGCAGCAGCGCGGAGGTCGGCGAGCAACTGGGGATGAAGGGCCGCCCGCACAACGAGCTGACGGCCTACGCCCTGGAGCGCGCGGGCTGGTGGCGCTCGTTCGCGTCCTTCGGCGCGACCCCGGCCCAGAGCCGCGTCGCGCACGTCATCCACCGCGCGTACTTCCTCATCTGGCAGCAACTAAAAGCGCAGTGACATCTCCGCCCACCACCCACCCCCTCATCCCCACCCGGCACCGTTCCCGACTTGGCGAGCCGATGCCCCGCCTGGCAGCTGTCCCTGAAGCGCGGGCCGAGTAGGCGGGTTTCGGTCGAGTTGGTCGTTCTCTACCTAGACCCTAGGTAGAGTTAAGCCATGGGTGAGCCGAGGATGACCCAACCGACCCAGGCTGTGCTGCGAGTGCTGCTCGCCGACCCCGCGGCCGAGTTCTACGGGCTCGAACTCGGCGCGCGAGCCGGTCTGCCCAGCGGCACCGTCCACCCCATCCTCGCCAGGCTGGAGGCCTGCGGGTGGGTGGACAGCCGCTGGGAAGAGGTCGACCCGAGAGTCGAGGGCAGGCCGCGCAGGCGCTACTACCGCCTCACCGGGGCGGGGGGCGTGCGGGCAGGCGCCGCACTGGCTCGGGCCGAGGCGCGCACCCGGCAGCTCACCAGGCGTGCGGAACCGGGTTACGCGGGAGGTGCCACATGAGCAACGAACTCTTCGGCGAACTCGGCGGGAACGTGGTGGTGCGGTTGCTGAGACCGCCCGACCACACTGCCTGGGCGCGCCGCGTCAGCGACCGACCGGAGACCGAGGAGGTGACCGCCCCGTGCCCCGACTGCGCGAAGGCAGGCTTGCGCCTGCTGGGTGGCTCGATCAGGCTGCTGCCGGTGCCCCACCGGGCTCGCTACCGCGAGGAGTTCCGGGCGGAGCCGGCGGGCATCCCCGACCGCGGCGACCAGTTCCGCTACGCCGTCCGACTGCTGCTGCGAGCCCCCGCGTTGCGCCGCAGCCTCCGCGACCCCAACCGCCGAGCGGCCTGACCGACACCCCCGCGACCGCCCTGCTCCGCCACGTCATCGATGACACCGCCCGCACCCGCCGGGCCGCCGCCCTGATCCTCACCGCCGCCGCGGCCGTCGCCGCCGTCGCCGTCACCCTCGGGCTCGTGCCCACCGCCGTCGCCGGTCTGGGCGCCGCCACCGCATGGGCCGTTCGCGGTCGCCGCTCGTCCGAACGGCGGTGAATTCGCTGCGGGCGCACATTGTTTTCGCGCATCGGAAGAAATAGCGGTTACGCTCAGCTGGACGCGGCAGTGCGGTGCCGCCAATTCCCTGGAGGGGGAGTGATGGCTGACCAACAAGGAAATGGTGGCGAGCCGTACGAGGCGGAGACCACGGTGGGCCGGGACGGCTACCGCCGGAAGGTCCGGATGTCGGAGAAGGCGTACATCGAGCGCCAGGAGACCAACCGGGTCTTCGCCCGTGAGCTGGGCAAAGCGGTCGGGGGCGGGGGTGACCCGCTCACCAGGGCGGCCATCTCGATCGCCGGGGCGGTAGCCGACGCGATCGGCGGTGCGGATCGCAAGCACATCGACCGCTAGGTGTTCTCCCGCCCGGCGCCACCGGTTCGACCGGCGGCGCCGGGCTTTTTCATGTCCGGCTCCTTGTCCATTATTTGTCATTTCTGTCCCACGATTTTCCGGTGGAATGTTTCCCACCGGGGCCCGCCGCCCGAGCGCCCCGCGTGTGTCGCAGGTGGACAGGGTCGGCTGAACGGGCCGACCAGGCACCTCGGGCGCTATACGATTCGGCGGCACATGGGGCGCGGACAGGGTGAGGCTGATGGCTTCCTGGTTCAGGGGACAGCACAAGGACGAGCACGGCGCGGACGAGCCCACCGAGGTGGTGGAACCCGTGACCCCGCCGCGCGTCGCTGAAGAGGTGGGGTTGGTGGACGAGTTCCCGGAGGAGGCCGTGGCGGTCGGTGTCGCGCCCGAGGTCCACGACCAGGCGGTGCAGGAGCGGCGGTCGATGGTCGCGTTATGCCTCTACGCGCACGACCGGGCGCGCAGTTCCGGCGTGGCCGAGCGGATCGAGGAGGGGCTGGCCGCCGTCGGCGTGGTCGCGCTGCGGCCGGACGGCGAACGGTTCGACCCGGCCTTCCACGAGGCGGGCGGCACGGTCGGCACCGACGACGCCGCGCTCGACGGCACGGTCGCCGAGACCGAGGTGGTCGGGTTCAGCGACCGGGGTGTGCTGCTGCGGCCACCGATCGTCACCGTCTACACCAGCAAGGCGGTCACCCCGTGACCCAGGCCAAGCCGCCGCTGCCGCTGCCCAAGCAGGTCGCGCAGACCCGGGAGCAGTTGCTCACCCTGCTGCGCGAGGCCGCTCCGGAGTCGGCCGAGTGGGTCGAGCAGCAGCGCGCGCGGCGCCGCAAGACGCCGTCGGTCGTGGTGGTCGGTGAGACCAACCGGGGGAAGAGTTCGCTGGTCAACGCCATGATCGACACGCCCGGACTGTCCCCTGTGGACGCCGACGTGGCGACGGCGACCTACCTGGTCTTCGGGCACGCCGAGGAGTGGGAGGCCCGTGCGTGCTACCCGGGCCAGCTCGCCCCGGTGCCCGTCGAGCTGGGCAAGCTGATCAACTGGGTGTCCGCCGCGCACGAGCTGCCCGACGGCGAGCTGCCGCCGCGCTTCGTCGAGGTCGACGGCCCGGTGCCGCTGCTGGAGAAGCTGACCATCGTCGACACCCCCGGCGTCGGCGGGCTCGACTCGATGCACGGCGAGCTGGCCATCGAGGCCGCCGCCACGGCCACGGCGCTGCTGTTCGTCGTCGACGCCTCCGCCCCCTTCACCCTCGGCGAGCTGAACTTCCTCGCCGGGGTGGGCGAGCGGGTGGAGACCGTGGTCTTCGTGCTGTCCAAAGTGGATGCCTACCGCGGCTGGCGCCAGGTGATGGAGGCCAACGAGGCGTTGCTGGCCGAGCACGCCCCGCGCTTCAAGGGTGCGACCTTCCACCCGGTGTCCTCGCGCATGTACGAGATGTCGGGCAAGGCGCCCAACCCCGAGGCCGCCGAGATGCTGCGCGCGCGCTCCGGCGTGCCCGAGCTCCTCGAGGCCCTGCAGACGCTGCTGGTCGGCCGCTCGGCGATGCTCGGCGAGGCCAACACCCTGCGCGCGCTCTCGTCCGCGCTCGGCGAGCTGAAGGTCAACCTGGACAACCAGCGCCGCGCGCTGACCATCGGCGAGGCCGAGGCGGAGGCGCTGCGCGCCCGCAAGGACGAGCTGACCGCGGAGCGCCGCTCCTCCACCCGCGGCTGGCAGGTCAAGCTGCGCAGCGAGATCCAGCGCGCCCGGCTGGAGAACGCGCACGAGGTCAGCCGCGAGATGCGCGACCTGCAGTCCTGGTTCCGCCAGGCCATCGACGCCGCCGACCGCGACAAGCTGCGCGAGCTGCCCGGCCAGGTCGACGCCGCGATGCAGGTGGTCAGCACCCGGGTGAGCCTCTCGGCGGGCAACCGGCTCAACCAGGTGGCCGACTCCGTCCTCAGTGAACTGTTCAGCGCGGACGAGCTGGAGGTCATCCGGGCCCAGTTCGCCCGCACCGGACCGTCCCAGGTGGTCGTGCGCGCGGCGGAGAAGCGGCTGCCGACCGCCGAGGACAAGCTGCTGGTGTTCATGGGCATCTCCGGCGGCATCGGCGCGGGCAAGATGGCCACCATCCCGCTCGCGGGCGCCATCGCCGCCCCGGTGCTGCTGGTCCCGACGATCATCATCGGGCTCGGCGCGGGCTGGTGGATCGCCCGCACCCGCAAGCACACCGCGGACAAGCAGCACATGAAGCTGTGGCTCAACGAGTCCATCGCCGACTCGCGCTCCACTTTGGACCAGTTGGTGTCCGAGCAGCTGATCGACGCCGAGTCCCAGCTCTCGCTCGCGCTCGACGAGGCGCTGGGCAAGCGGATCGCGAGCATCGAGGAGCAGTTGCGCGAGGTGGACAAGGCGATGCGGCTCGACGTCAGCGAGCGGCAGAAGCGCGTGACGGTGGTGAACAAGCGGCTCACCGACGTGGTCGCGGGCCGCGATCGGGCGGAGAAGCTCCTTGCCGCCATTCGCACAGTTCGCGACAAGAAGTAACACCGTAACGCCGGGAACCAAGTCGGCGAAGCGTCAGTCATAAGACCCAACAAGCCAGTGAAAATCCCGCAAGGGAAGGAAATGAGGGGGCACCCGTGTACGTTGACGAGACCGGCGCCGACACCACCACCGACGACACCTCCGTCGACGAGACGGGGCACGACGAGCTGACCGTCGAGATCGGTGGCGACACCTACGAGGTCACCGAGAACTACGACTACGACGGCGACGGCCACAACGACACCGTGGTGGTCCAGACCGAGGACGGCTTCGCCGCGTTCACCGACACCGACGGCGACGGCCAGGCCGACACCGCGGTGACCCTGGACGAGCAGGGCAACGTCACCGGCGCCGCCGAGTACGACGAGGCGAGCAGCCAGTGGACCGCCGCCGACCCGAACTCGGTCGAGAACCCCTCCGGTGACGGCGCGGACAACGGCGGTGGCCACTCCGGCCACACCGGTTCCACCGACACCGCCGACGGCCCCGACTCGACCCCGGTCGACCACAACGACGGCGGCGGCAACCAGATCACCGTCGACAACCAGGGCGGCGACATCAACGCGGGCGAGGCCCAGTACGACGTCGACGGCGACGGCAAGAACGACACCGCCGTGGTCACCGACGAGCAGGGCAACACCTACGCGTTCACCGACGTCGACGGTGACGGCTCGGCCGACCAGGCCGTGGTCGTCGAGGCCGACGGCGACGTGACCGTGGCCCAGCACACCGGCGACGACGAGTGGACCGCGGTCGAGACCGGCCACATCAACGCCGACGGCACCTACGAGTCCGACAGCACCGCGGACGGGGCCGCCCCCACCGCCGCCGGTTCGGACGCGTCGGCTTCGGACGCCTCGGGCTCCGACGCCTCGTGGCAGGGCTGATCCCCGCCGAACTCCCACTGCGGCGGGCGCATTGTCAATCACAGTGCTCACCCGTGCACGCTGAGTGAGACGAGAAAAGATCCCGGTACGCCGTGCGCGTACCGGGATCTTTCTCGTTCGGCGGTCAGGCGAAGGGAAACCGTGGTGAGATTCACTCCTGGTCACGACTGTCCGGTCTTCGGACACCGGATCGGTGGAACATCAGCCCCGCAAGTGGGTACTGAATCGATCCCCTTATCGTTCTTGTGAGAGAACCGACAGGCAAGGTGTCGGTTACCTCGCCGTCAACTGGCTAACCTAATCGCAATCCATCACGGCACACACCCGCTCGACAGGGCGGGGGTTGAGCCATTCGGTTAGGACGCCGCCGTCCCCGGTCAGGTCAGCGGTGTCCTGATTGGCATTTCGGCGTTCAGTCAGGAGACGAGGCGAGATGACGGCAGTGACAATCCCTGGCGTTGACCAGGCACCGACGACGCACCACCGGCTCCTGGCGTGGGTGCGCGAGGTGGCCGAGCTCACTTCTCCGGATCAGGTGGTCTGGGTGGACGGCTCGGAAGACGAGTGGACCCGTCTGACCGACAAGCTCGTGGACGCGGGCACGTTCACGCGACTCGACAAGAAGCCGAACTCGTTCTACGCGGCCTCCGACCCCAACGACGTCGCCCGGGTCGAGGAGCGCACCTTCATCTGCTCGGTCGACGAGGCCGACGCCGGTCCCACCAACAACTGGATGGAACCGGCCGAGATGAAGGCCATCATGACGGAGCTGTACCGCGGGTGCATGCGCGGTCGCACCATGTACGTGATCCCGTTCTGCATGGGCCCGCTCGACGCCGAGAAACCCATGCTGGGCGTGGAGATCACCGACTCCGAGTACGTCGTGGTCTCGATGAAGATCATGACCCGGATGGGCACCAAGGCGCTCGACCGCTTCGTCGACGCCGACGGCACCGAGCGCGACTTCGTGCCCGCGCTGCACTCGATCGGCGCGCCGCTGGCCGAGGGCCAGGCGGACGTGGCGTGGCCGTGCAACGACACCAAGTACATCGTGCACTTCCCGGAGGAGCGGCTCATCTGGAGCTTCGGCTCCGGCTACGGCGGCAACGCGCTGCTGGGCAAGAAGTGCTACTCGCTGCGCATCGCCTCGGTCATCGGCCGGGACGAGGGCTGGCTCGCCGAGCACATGCTGATCCTCAAGCTGACCTCGCCCGAGGACAAGGTCTACTACGTCGCGGCGGCCTTCCCGAGCGCCTGCGGCAAGACCAACCTCGCCATGCTGGAGCCGACCATCCCGGGCTGGAAGGTCGAGACCATCGGCGACGACATCGCCTGGATGCGCTTCGGCGAGGACGGCCGCCTCTACGCGGTCAACCCGGAGAACGGCTTCTTCGGCGTCGCCCCCGGCACCGACTACCACACCAACCCGAACGCGATGCGCACCATCGCCAAGGGCAACTCGCTGTTCACCAACGTCGCGCTGACCGACGACGGCGACATCTGGTGGGAGGGCATGGGCGAGGCGCCCGCGCACCTCACCGGGTGGAAGGGCGGCGACTGGACCCCCGACTCCACGGAGAAGGCGGCCCACCCGAACTCGCGCTACTGCACCCCGATCGACCAGTGCGACACCAAGGCGCCCGAGTGGGACGACCCCCAGGGCGTGCCGATCTCGGCGATCTTCTTCGGCGGCCGCCGGGCCACCACGATCCCGCTGGTGACCGAGTCCCGCGACTGGCAGCACGGCACCTTCATGGGTGCCACGCTCTCCAGCGAGACCACCGCCGCAGCGGTCGGCGCGGTCGGCGTCGTCCGCCGCGACCCGATGGCCATGCTGCCGTTCATCGGCTACAACGCCGGTGACTACTTCAACCACTGGATCGAGACCGGCAAGCGCGCCGACGCGACCAAGCTGCCGAAGATCTTCTACGTCAACTGGTTCCGCCGTGGCGACGACAAGCGCTTCCTGTGGCCCGGGTTCGGCGAGAACAGCCGCATCCTGAAGTGGGCCATCGAGCGGATCGAGGGCAAGGCCTCGGCCCGCGAGACGCCGATCGGCTGGGTGCCCACCGCCGACGAGCTCGACCTCGACGGTGTGGACGGTGACCGCGCCGACATCGACGCCGCGCTGGAGTTCTCGGCGGAGGAGTGGCGCGCGGAGCTGCCGCTGATCGAGGAGTGGTTCGACAAGATCGGCGACAAGCTGCCCACTCCGCTGCGTGACGAGCTGGAGGCGCTGCGCCAGCGCCTGGGCTAAGCGATTCCCACAAGAGGGCCACCGTCGCCGACTGGCAACGGTGGCCTTCTTGCGTGTTGGGCCTTCTTGCCGCGAGAGTCTCCCCCGGTCTGGGAGAGTGGCCCACATCGGACAGGGCACATCGGACGGACCGGTGTTCTCGGGCAGGTCCCCGTGGGGACGAGGGGGTGGTCGGGGTGCGGCAGTGGCGGTGGCAGCGGTCCGGCTACGACGAGCGGGTGCACGCCTTCGCGGCGGACGAGCGGCCCGCGAGCTTCGTGGAGGCCGTGTGCTCGCACACGGTCCCGTTCGCGCGGTTGGCGCGCACGCACGCGGGTACCCGGTGCCTGAAATGCCTGTTGATCGTGGGGGACGACCTGGTCGCCCGGGTGGCCCCGCCGACCCCGTCCTGACCCCGTGTGGATCGACCTGGGGATGAACGGGTCGGTCGCGGTGCCCAGGTCAACGTACCTTTTTGCCTCACCAGTCACAGGCGCCCCAGGGTTGTCCACAGGCTGTGGACAAGGTTGTGCACAGCCTGTGGACCCGGGGGTGGTGGTCAGGCGGGCGAGAGGATCTCCAGGTACCCGTCGGTACCGTTCAGGCGGATCCGCTGGCCGTCCTGGACCAGCCGCGTCGCCTGCGCGACGCCGACCACGGCGGGCAGGCCGTACTCCCGGGCGATCACCGCGCCGTGCGTCATGGCGCCGCCGACCTCCGTCACCAGGCCGGCGACCGCCACGAACAGCGGCGACCAGCTCGGGTCCGTGTAGGCCGTGATCAGGATGTCGCCCGGTTCGAGGTCGGCCCGCGCCAAGTCCAGGACCACCCGGGCCCGACCTTCGACGACCCCGGCGGACACCGGCAGGCCGACCAGCGCGCCGGTCGGCAGGTCGTCGCGCCGGTAGGTCCCGTTGACGGTCTCGCCGTCCGACGTGAGCACCCGGGGCGGGGTGAGCGACTCGTACGACCGGAACGCCTCCTTGCGGCGGCGGATGAGGTCCCGGTCGACCTCGCTCGTGCGCACGACCTCCTGGAGTTCGTCGAACCGCAGGTAGAAGACGTCGTCCCGCTCGGCGAGCACGCCGGTCCGCACCAGGCGCGCGGCCTCCGCGAGCAGGGCCTGCTTGTACGCGGCGTAGCGGCTGACCATGCCGTACTTCGGGTACTCCCGGTACCCGGTGAACGTCCGGACCCGGTCGATCATCCGCTGGGTCTCGTCGGCCTTGGCCGCGCCGTCCGGCAGGGCCCGCAGGCGCGCCAGCACGTCCTGCTCCTTCTGCCGGGCCTCCCGCAACCCCTGTTCGAAGCGGCGCGCACCGGCGCCGTGCTCGAAGTTCCTGATGTTGGTGAGGAGCATGGGCAGCAGCGTGGTGGGCTGTTCGGCCCACCGCGGCCGGGTGATGTCGATCTCGCCGACGCAGCGCACCCCGTACTTGTCGAGGTAGGCCAGGATGGCGTCGCGCGCTTGCGCACCGCCGGGGAGTCCGGGCAGCTCGTCGAGGAAACCGTCCTCCGCGTCGTGCAGGTGGGCGACGACCTCCGGGTGCGGGCGGATCACGTCCGCGACGTCGAGCAGTGCCAGCCCCATCTCCGCCGTGACGTTGTGCGGCACGGACTGGGTGAGCGCGTCGGCCGCGTTCCCCTCCCCCAGCCACTCGCCCAACCGCTCGTTGAGCCACCACGTCGCCTGCATCCCCGCCATGATCACCTCGTGGCTGCGCGGGTCGAACAGGAGCCGGCGCAGCTCCTGGAGGTCGGCCAGGATGAAGTCGAGCAGCGCGGTCCCGGACTTCGCCCGGATGTCCCGCCTGAGCACCGCGACGGAAGCCGCGTTCTGCTCGATCAGCTCGGTGACCACGGCCGGGTCGGTCTCGATCGTGGCGGGTGCGGCACCGGGGATCGGGAAACCGTGGCCCTCCCGCTCCGGCGGGATGAAGCCGTCGCGGTCGAGGAGGGCGCCCAGCGCGTCCGGGATCAACGGGTCCGACTTCCCCGCGATGTCGAAGAAGGCCGCCCTGGTCGCGGGGGAGGCCAGGATCCGGGTGACGTCGACGAAGAGCCGCCCGCCCGCCTCGGCCATGGGGCGGGGCGTGGTCAGCTGCCAGAACGAGAGCCCCAGGGGCTTTATCGCGTCGGTCATCATCTGCTGGTGGCCGACGGACACGTAGACGTGGTTGTCCTCGTCGTCGGTCTCCGGGACGGGGAACAGCGTGGTGATCGCCCGGCTCTGCACGACCCGGAAGCCGTCGTCGACCAGGCACCACTCGATGTCCTGGGGGTGACCGAAGTGCGCCTCGATCCGCCTGCCGAGCCGGACCAGTTCGACGACCTGCGCGTCCGTCAGCGCGGGCGCCGCCCGCCGCGCGGGGTCGACGGCCTCTTCCCACGTGCCGCCGGTGGGCACCGGGTGGATGGCCACTTCCTTGGTACCGAACGCTTTCGCGATGACCTCGTCGTCCCGCACCTGGTAGCTGTCCGCGTTCACCAGGCCGGAGACCAGGGCCTCGCCGAGGCCGAAGGTCGCCTCAACGGCGGCGACCTTCCGGTTCGAGGTGACCGGGTCGGCGGTGAACAGGACACCCGCCGAGACCGGGAAGAGCATCTCCTGCACGACAACGGCCATGCCGACCTTGCGGTGGTCGAAACCGTTGCGCAGCCGGTAGGTCACGGCCCGCTCGGTGAACAGCGAGGCCCAGCACCGGCTGACGTGCCGGAGGACCTCCGCCTGTCCCACGACGTTCAGGTAGCTGTCCTGCTGGCCCGCGAAGGACGCCGTCGGCAGGTCCTCCGCCGTCGCGCTCGACCGGACCGCGTGGGCCGCCCGCTCGTCGAGCGCGCCGGTGATCGCGGCCGCCAAGTCGTCCGGGATGGCGGTTTCCTCGATGGCCCGGCGGATCTCCGCGCTGCGCGCGCGGATCGCCCCCCGGTCGTTCGCGTCCACACTGGACAGTCGGTCCAGCAGGCCGTCGATGGTCGGCGCCTCCGCCGTGATCCGGCGGAAGG
The DNA here is from genome assembly GCF_041897805.1 of Actinokineospora auranticolor. Lineage (GTDB taxonomy): Bacteria > Actinomycetota > Actinomycetes > Mycobacteriales > Pseudonocardiaceae > Actinokineospora > Actinokineospora auranticolor. Next base: position 8,376,504 of record NZ_CP154825.1, on the reverse strand, counting down.
CGTCCGTGGTCACGCAGAACCCGGCGGGTACGCGGGCACCCTCGACCCGCGTGAGTTCGCCCAGGTTCGCACCCTTGCCGCCGACGACCGCCACCTGCGTCCGGTCGATCTCCTGGAGACCGAGAACGTAGTTGCGCATGCGCTTGTCTCCCCCATTCGCTGACACCGGCCGGAGATTCTGCGGCACGATCGAGCCTTGCCACAAGGCCCCCTGTGTGCTATATCCTGAAAGGGGAGGGGGTTGGTGTCCACTCCCGACGCGGCCCGTGACCCCTTCGGGCGGTTCGCCGCCGCGCGATCGGGCAGTCCGGTCGGCCAACAAATCGCCAAATGACTTTGACCCCGGTGAACGGGTGACTTCGCCTTTCCTTCGCTCTAGTGTTTCGCGGCAACACTCCCGTCACGGAGAGCGAGGCACCGCGATGGCACAACCCGCTCGAACATCCGGAATCCGCTGGAGCCCGTGGAACCTGCTGCTGCTGGTCCCGCTGGTGCTGCTGGTCACGCCGATCTTCAACCGCGCCGGACCGGCGCTGTTCGGCCTACCGTTCTTCTACTGGTTCCAGCTCGCGGGCGTCGCGCTCGGCGTGCTGGCCACGGTCACCGTCTACCTCAAAACGCGGGACAAGCCGACCAACCCGGCGACCGGGCCCGAACCGGACGTGGACAGCCTGGACGAGGGGGCGGCCCGATGAGGTGGACCGAACTGGTCATCTTCCTGCTGCTGTTCGGCGTGGTGACGGTGCTGGGCTTCTTCGCCGCGCGGTGGAAAGCGGGCAGCACGCTCGACCACCTCGACGAGTGGGGCCTGGGCGGGCGCAAGTTCGGCTCGTGGATCACCTGGTTCCTGATCGGCGGCGACGTCTACACCGCGTACACCTTCGTCGCCGTGCCCGCGCTGATGTTCAGCGCCGGTGCCGCCGGGTTCTTCGCGCTGCCGTACACGGTGATCCTGTACCCGCTGATCTTCATGCCGCTGCTGCGGATCTGGTCGGTGTCGCGGGCCCGCGGCTACGTGACCCCTGCCGACTTCGTGCGCGGCCGCTACGGCTCGTCGGTGCTGGCGCTGCTCGTCGCGATCACCGGGATCATGGCGACGATGCCCTACATCGCGCTGCAGCTCGTCGGGCTGGAGGCGGTGCTGCGCACGTTGGGGCTCAACGGGTCCGGTGCGCTGGGGCACCTGCCGCTGCTGATCGCCTTCGTGGTGCTGGCGCTCTACACCTACCAGTCCGGGCTGCGCGCGCCCGCGCTGATCGCCTTCGTCAAGGACATCCTGGTCTACCTGGTGATCATCGTCGCGGTGGTCTACCTGCCGATCAAGCTGGGCGGCTGGTCGGAGATCTTCGGCGCGGCCGACGCCAAGTTCAAGGCCACGCCGGCGCCGGGCGACGGGCTGCTGCTCAACGGCAACAACCAGCTCCAGTACGCCACCCTGGCGCTGGGGTCGGCGCTGGCGCTGTTCCTCTACCCGCACTCGCTCACCGGGGTGCTGGCCTCGCGCGGCCGGACCGTGATCAAGCGGAACATGTCCGCGCTGCCCGCGTACTCGCTGCTGCTGGGCCTGCTCGCGCTGCTCGGTTTCGTGGCCATCGCGGCGGGGACCAAGCCGCTGGTCAACCACGCCACCGGCAACCCGGACACGAACACGATCATCCCGAACCTGTTCGCCGAGCAGTTCCCGTCCTGGTTCGCCGGGATCGCCTTCGCCGCCATCGGCATCGGCGCCCTGGTGCCCGCGGCGATCATGTCGATCGCGGCGGCGAACCTGTGGACCCGCAACATCTACAAGGAGTTCCTGCGCAAGCGGGCGACGCCGCGGGAGGAGGCGCGGCAGGCGAAGCTGGCCTCGCTGGTCGTCAAGTTCGGTGCGGTCGCGTTCGTGCTGTTCATCGACCCGCAGTTCTCCATCGACCTGCAGCTGATCGGCGGCGTGATGATCCTGCAGACGCTGCCCGCGGTCGCCATCGCGCTCTACACCCGCTGGTTCCACGTGTGGGGCCTGGTCGCGGGCTGGGTCGCGGGCATGGGCTGGGGGATGGTGATGCTCTACGGCATCCCGAGCGCCGATGGGAAGCGCGCGCACTTCGGCACGTCCGCGCTGAAGCTGGGTGAGCTGAACCTGTTCGGGTGGCACCCGTTCGGCGGGTCGACGCTGCAGATCTACGTCGGATTCGTTGCGCTGGTGGCAAACCTGGTCGTCGCCGTCGCGGTCAGCGCGGTGGCCCGGCGGATGCGGGTGTTCAACGGCCTGGACGAGACCAGGCCGGAGGACTACCACGTCGACGAGGGGCACGCGGACCTGAAACCGGTGGCGGCGCACTAGTCGGGACGTGGCGAGGGGCGGGGTCCTGGTGAGGACCCCGCCCCTCGCGGTCCGCGGGCGGAGACTCCGCGGGAATCAGGTGCGCCGGGCACCCGCGATGCCGACGAGCAGCAGCGCGGTCACCGCGGCGGGGTACGGTCCGGCCAACCACGCGATCAGGGCCAGGCCCACGACCACGCTCGCGACCAGCAGCAGGGCCAGGCGCAGCGTCGGCGCCCACGAACCGAGCCAGCGCTCGGCGATCACCAGGGTGCGTTCGCGCGCGGTGAGCCTGGGTGCCGGGCGGTCGGTGGCGACCGGCGGGTCGGCCGGAACGCGCCGCTGCTGTTGTTCCGGCTCTTCGAAGGTCAGGTGCAGGGTGCGGCGGTGTTCCGTGCGCACGGACTCCGTTCCTGTCACGGCCAAAGTGTCGAGCTCCTCGTGTACCGCTGGGTAGTGCGGGGGGATTCCTAGCGCCGCGGAGCGCGCCACTCGCGACTACTGATCAGTTTCCTCCTCGCGTGTTGCCAGGTAGGTAACTACTGGGTAGTAGACGATAAGCGGAACGTGTTCGTCGGTGAGCGGCACCCCTGTGACCCCCCTCACCTAACGGGTGACTCTATGACCCACCGCTACGACGGATGGCCTACGACGACCACCATCGATCGGCTGTAGAACTGAACGGGTGGAGTAGTGGCGGCCCGTTCGGTCCAGTCCGCCGGTCCGACCGCCGCCCGCCGGTGTGACGCAGGGCGCGCGTGTCCGAGCTGTCCGTTTCAGTCGATTGGCGCAGTCCGCGCGAGGTGGCCGGGCGCGGTGCGCGGCGACCCGGTGAACGGGTGGACGGGTGGACGGCCGCGCTGAACCGGGTGGTCGCCGTTCGTCGCGCTCCGGTGACCACCGGTCGCCCGGGGCGGGTCCGGGCATGAAGAAACCCCGTAGTGCTGCCAGGTCGGGGGTCCGCCAGCACTACGGGGTCAACCGGAACATCGTGCGTCGTCCCGGTGGTGTTACACGGATCCGAAATGTGCCCTGCATCACGTCGCGGATCCGGTCTCGAGTCAGCGCCAGACGTTCTGCGCCTGGGCGAGGGAGATGAGTTCGTGGCGCATCGCGGGCGTGGCGGCCTGGTCGATGGCGCGGTTGACCGCCTTGCGAGTGCGGGCCTCGGCGCGGCGGGCACGGATCCTGGCGGTGACGTTCATGGTCCTGCTTCCCCTCTTGGTCTTGCTGCACCGTCCTGGCTGGGCGGGCATGACTCAAGTATGCGCCTCTGACCTGGAGAATGCACGCGTTTGTCCGGTGAACTGGCGCACATGCCGATGAATCGTCGGCAGTGACCGGGACCTCACCGGATGCTGTCCGGTTGGGTGTGATCGGCCGAACAGGGCACAACGGGCAAGCGGACAGGGTCGGAAGCACTATGCCGGGCTAGCGGTATCTACAGATTTCGCTAGAGAGGTCTATCGGGCCCGAGAACGGCCTACTCGTCCATACCCAGCAGATATCGGCCGAAGTGCGGCACGGTGAAGGCGATCCGGCCGCGCTCCGCGGCGTAGACCAGGCCCTTCTTGATCAGGCTGTCCCGCGCGGGCGAGAGCGACGACGGCTTGCGGCCCAGGTGGGCGGCGACGTCCGCGGTGGCCGCGCCCTCGTCCTTGCCCGCGGTCAGCTCGGCCATGGCCCGCAGGTACTCCCGCTCGGCTGGCGTCGCCCGCTCGTACCGCGACCCGAAGAACCCCACCGCCAGCTCCGCCTCGGCCTCGGGCGCGGCGACCGCGACGTCCTCGACCGTGATCGGGTCCGCGGCCGCCGCGTCCCAGGCGGCCTTGCCGAAGGCCTGGATGAAGTACGGGTACCCGCCGGACCGCTCGAACAGCGCGTCGAGGGCTTCCCGGGTGATCCCGGCCTGCTCGCGGTCGACCGGGACGAGGACGGCCTGGTCGGCGTCCTCCCGGTCGAGGCGGTCGATGCGCACGTAGCGGAAGAGCCGCTCGGAGTACGACTTGCTCGCCGACAGCAGCGCGGGCAGGTGCGGCAGCCCGGCCCCCACGACGACCAGGGGCGCGCCGGACTGGGACAGCTCGTGGCACGCGGCGCACAGCGCGGAGATGTCGTCGGCGCCGATGTCCTGCATCTCGTCGATCAGCACGGCCACCCCGGTGCCGACGTCCTGGGCCAGCTCGGCGACGTCGGTGAACAGTTCGACCAGGTCGATCTCGATGTCCCCGGAGTCGGCCCGCCCCTGGGTCGCGGGCACGTCGATGCCCGGCTGCCACCGGTCCCGCAGCTTGGCCCCGTCGGGGTTCGCCTTGAGCGCGAAGGCCTTCAAGGTCCCCAGCACCTGCTCGACCCGCTCGGGTGCCCGGTGTCGCACGGCCAGGTCCCGGATCGCCCGGTGCAGGGCGGCGGAGAGCGGCCGCCGCAGGTCCGACTCCGGCCGCGCCTCGATCTTCCCGGCGCCCCACCCCCGCCGGACCGCCATCGACCGCAGCTCACCCAGCAGGACCGTCTTGCCGACACCCCGCAGCCCGGTCAGCACGAGGCTCCGCTCCGGTCGTCCCCGGGCCACCCGCTCCAGGACGACCTCGAACGCCCGAAGCTCCTTCTCCCGCCCCGCCAACTCGGGCGGGCGCTGCCCCGCTCCGGGCGCGAACGGATTCCGCACGGGGTCCACGATCGGACCGTATCCCCCTCTCTAGCCCATCCCCCATATTTCCCCAGGCGTGTTCCGCCCCGGCCGTTCACACCGGGACCCGGTCGATCGCGAGTCGACAGGCTTCTACGGCTCTCTAGTTGAGAGAGTATAGATAGATAGACCGCGCTACTTCTCCAAGATCGCCGTCACCCCTTGGCCGCCCGCGGCGCAGATCGAGATCAGGCCCCGGCCGGAGCCGCGTTCGTGCAGGAGCTTGGCCAGGGTCGCGACGATCCGGCCGCCGGTCGCGGCGAAGGGGTGGCCCGCGGCGAGGGAGGAGCCGTTGACGTTGAGGCGGCGGCGGTCGATGGGGCCGAGGGGTTCGGGCAGGCCAAGGCGGTCCTTCGCGAAGTCGGCGTCTTCCCAGGCGGCCAGGGTGGCGAGGACCTGGGACGCGAAGGCCTCGTGGATCTCGTAGAAGTCGAAGTCCGACAACGTCAGGCCCGCGCGGCTCAACATCCGGGGGACGGCGTAGGCCGGGGCCATGAGCAGGCCCTCCTCGCCCTGCACGTAGTCCACCGCCGCCGTCTCGGTGAAGGTCAGGTAGGCCAGCACCGGCAGCCGTCGGGACGCGGCCCATTCCTCGGTCGACAGCAGCACCGCCGACGCGCCGTCGGAGAGCGGGGTGGAGTTGCCCGCCGTCATGGTGTCGCCGAAGGCGGGCTTCAGCTTGGCCAGCTTGTCGGCGGTCGAGTCGGGGCGGAGGTTCTGGTCGCGGGTCAGGCCCTGGAACGAGGTGACCAGGTCGTCGAAGAAGCCGCGGTCGTAGGCAGCCGCGAGCTTCTGGTGGCTCGCCGCCGCCAGCTCGTCCTGGGCTTCGCGGGAGATCCCCCAGCGCTGGGCGGTGATCGCCGCGTGTTCGCCCATGGACAGGCCCGTGCGCGGTTCGGCGTTGCGCGGGATCTCGGGGACGATGTGGCCCGGTCGCAACTTCGCCAGCAAACCCAGCCGAGCGCCGAGCGTCCGGGCACCGTTGAGCCGGATCAGGATCCGTCGGAGGTCGTCGTTCACCTGCAGGGGCGCGTCGCTGGTCGTGTCGACGCCGCCCGCGATGCCTGCGTCGAGCTGGCCGAGGGCGATCTTGTTCGCCACCTGGACGATGGCCTGCAACCCCGTGCCGCACGCCTGCTGCACGTCGTAGGCGGGCGTCTCCGCCGATAGCTCGCTGCCCAGCACGCACTCGCGCGCGAGGTTGAAGTCCCGGCTGTGCTTGAGGACCGCCCCGGCCGCGACCTCGCCGAGCCGCCTGCCGCTGAGCCCGAACCTGGCGACGAGGCCGTTGAGCGCGGCGGTGAACATGTCCTGGTTGGACGCGTTCGCGTACGGGCCGCCCGACCGGGCGAACGGGATGCGGTTCCCGCCGATGACCGCCACTCGGCGCACGTGACTGGGTGCCATGCCAACCTCCCGGGGTGTGCGGTGGCAGTCTAACCTACTCTCCAGTAAGTTAGATGCGGGTGGAAGGGGACGCGGATGACCGACCGGTACCAGCGGTTCACCAACTCCGGCTTCGGGCGGCAGCTGGTCAAGCGCCTCGGCCTGCCGAACCCGACCCCGCTGCGCCGCCACCGGCCCGGTGACCCGCTGCTCGACGGCCCCGCGCTGCTCGGCGCCGCGCCCGGCGGCAGGCTCGCCGACCAGCTCGCGCGCGTCCTCAAGACCGCGGGCGTCGACACCGGCGGCGGGGACACCAACGCCGCCCTGGTCTTCGACGCGACCGGCATCGACGTCCCCGAAGACCTCCGCGCGCTCTACGACTTCTTCCACCCCGTTCTGCGCGGCCTCGGTCGCTGCGGTCGCGTGGTCATCTTCGGCACCCCGCCCGAGGGGGCCACCGGCCGCGTCGCCCAGCGCGCGCTCGAAGGGTTCGTCCGCTCGCTCGGCAAGGAGCTGGTCCGCGGTTCGACGGCCCACCTCGTGCTGGTCGAGCCAGGTGCCGAGGACCGGGTCGAGTCGACCGTCCGCTTCCTGCTCTCCGGCAAGTCGGCCTACGTCGACGCCCAGGTCATCCGGGTCGGCGGCGGCCCCGCGACCGCGCCGGACGACTGGGACCGGCCGCTCGCGGGCAAGGTCGCCCTGGTCACCGGCGCGTCCCGGGGCATCGGCGCGGCCATCGCCGACGTGCTCGCCCGCGACGGCGCGCACGTGGTCGCCCTCGACGTCCCGGCGCAGGGCGCCGACCTCGCCGCGGTGGCCAACCGGGTCGGCGGGTCGACGCTGCAACTCGACATCACCGCCGCCGACGCGCCCACCCGGCTCGTCGACCACCTCCGCACCCGCCACGACGGCGTCGACATCGTCGTGCACAACGCCGGGATCACGCGGGACAAGAAGCTGGTCAACATGAAGGAATCCGCGTGGGACGCCGTGATCGCGGTGAACCTCGCCAGCCAACTACGCGTCAACGACGCCCTCTTGGCCGAAAACGCCATCCGCGACGGTGGACGAATCGTTGGTGTGTCGTCGATCGCGGGTATCGCGGGCAATACCGGTCAGACGAACTACGGCACCAGCAAGGCAGGTGTCATCGGCATGGTCGAGGCCTACGCGCCACTCCTCGCCGAGCGCGGTGGGACGGTCAACGCGGTCGCGCCGGGGTTCATCGAGACGAAAATGACCGCTGCGGTGCCATTTTTTGTGCGCGAGGCCGGTCGTCGGATGAACAGCCTGGCGCAGGGCGGTCTACCGGTGGACGTCGCGGAAACCATTGCGTGGTACGCCAACCCGGCATCGAGCGGTGTCAACGGCAACATTGTGCGGGTGTGCGGTCAGAGCCTGTTGGGGGCGTGATGAGCGGGTTAGCGCCGTTGTTCGTGAAGGCCGCTCTTATGGGATTCACCAAGAAGGGCGGTGAGTTACCGGACAGGTCATACGAGCTGCACCGCGTGCGCGTCGACCCCGAACACCTCGCCGACTACGCGCGCGTCTGCTGCTTCCGGCTGAGCGACGAACTCCCCGCCACGTACCCGCACGTGCTCGGATTCCCCTTGCAGGTCAAGCTGATGACCGACCGCGACTTCCCGTTCCCGCTGATCGGTTCGGTGCACATCGCCAACCGCATCACCCAACACCGCCCCGTGCGCGTCGACGAACCACTGGACTTGCGGGTGCGCGTGGCGAACCTGCGCGCACACCCCAGGGGCAGCCAGTTCGACGTCATCACCGAGGTGTTCGTGCGAGGCGAGGCTGTCTGGAACGACACCAGCACCTACCTGCGCCGATCGCCCGGCGGCGGGTCGAGCGGTCCAAGCGGCGAAACCCCTCCCGAACCGACCGCGACCTGGCACGTCCCCGGCGACACCGGCCGCCGGTACGCGGAAGTCTCCGGCGACCGCAACCCGATCCACCTGCACCGCCTCACCGCCCGCCTCTTCGGTTTCCGCCGCGCCATCGCCCACGGCATGTGGACCAAAGCCCGCTGCCTGGCCGCCTTCGAGGGCCGACTCGCCCACACCTTCACCGTCGACGTGCGGTTCAAACTCCCCCTGTTCCTCCCCAACCGCGTCGGCTTCCACACCGACGGCACGGAGTTCACCGTGCACGGCCTCCGCGGCGGCAAGCCGCACCTGACGGGCACGATCACCGCTGCGGGCGCCCCGGACCACGCCTAGGGCCGAGACCATGGACTGGGCACAGCACTTGGTCGACCAGCTCGAATGGCACTGGACCAACCAGTTCCTCCCCCGCCTGACCGGCCTCGACGACCACGAGTACCTGTGGGAACCGGTCCCCGACATGTGGTCGGTCCGCCCCTCGGGCTCGGGCTACGCCATCGACTGGGACCCCAACCCGCCCACCCCACCCCCGGTGACCACCATCGCCTGGCGCCTGGGCCACCTCGTCGGCGTCTTCGCCTACCGCGCCGCCAACCACTTCGACGGACCCCCGTTCGACCCGAACACCCACCCGTACTCGGGAACCGCCGAAGGCGCCCTGACCCAACTGGACGAGGCCTACACGCACTGGATCACCGGTGTCCGGGGCCTGGCCGAAGCGGACCTCGCCAAGCCCTGCGGCCCAGCCGAAGGCGCCCACGCCGAATATCCCTTGGCCACCTTGGTCCTGCACATCAACCGGGAAGCCATCCACCACGGCGCCGAAGTCGCGCTCCTCCGCGACCTCTACGCCCACCGCTAGTTCGGCCAGTTCGACTACGCGGGCGACCCGGAGCGCGTCGTGATCGAGCTCGGCGCGGGCCGGGGGCTACTCGGACGGTGTCCAGACCGAGCCGTCGACGAGGTCGCCGAGGCCCATCCAGACCAGGTTCATCAGCCAGGAGGCGACGACCTTCTCCGGGACGTCCGGGTGGTCCAGCCACCAATCGGCCAGGGATTCGCCCGCGCCGACCAGGGCGGCGGCCAGGGCCTCGGTGGACTTGCGGGCGGTCTCGTCCAGGCCGCGGCTGGTGGCCGAGCGGACCAGGAGGGCGTCGACGAGGGTGATGGCGCGGTTGCGCATGGCCAGCAGTTCGTCGCTGAAGGGGCCGCCCTGGGAGATGGCCTGGCGGTGCAGGACGCGCCAGCTCTCGCGCTGGGCGCCGACGAAGCGGAAGAACGCGCGCAGGCCGTGCCAGAGCTGCATGTCCGGTGGCAGTTCCGCGCGGACGCCGCCCGCGATGGCCTCCATCAGCAGGGTCGCCTCGCGGCGGATGCAGGCGGCGAAGAGGTCTTCCTTGTGCCCCAGGTAGGCGTAGATCATCGGCTTGGAGACGCCCGCGACGTCGGAGATCTCGTCCATCGACGCGTTGTGGTAGCCGTGCTGGGAGAACACCCGGACGGCGGCGTCGAGGATCTGGCGCTCGCGGACCTCCCGGGGCAGCCGCTTCGCGCGTGTCGGCCGACTCCGCTCGTCGACGCTCACGCCGGACCTCCGCTCGTTGACCCCTCTTGCCTACCGACCTACCCGCCCGTAGCCTACTCGGCGGTAGGTTCGGGAGGTGTGCATGACGGAATCCGATCGCCCGCCGGACACCGCCGACGATGCTATCGGCCACACACCCGGCCCGTGGCGGGATCCGGGTGCGCGCGTGAACCTCGACGCCTTCGCCGACGCGGTCGACCCGGCGCGGCTCACCCCGGACGAGTTCGTCCGCCTGGTGGAGGTCCTGGACACGCTGGGCCGGGCGCGCGCGGGCGTCGACCTGGCGACCATGCGCACCGACACCTTCCTCCGGTTCCTGCGCCGCACCACCCCCGCGCACCTCGACGCGCTGACCGCCCACCCCGCGCTGCGGCAGGTCGTGTTCACCGAGGTCTTCCGCCGCATGTCCGACCACCTGGACCCGACCCGGACCGCCACCCTGCGCGCCGTCATCCACTGGCGGTTCACCGGCGCCGTCGAGGACCGGTTCGAAACCGTCATCGACCACGGCACCTGCACCTCGGGGCGGTCCCCCACCGCCGACCCCCGCGTCACGATCACCCTCGCGCCGACCGACTTCCTCCGCGCGCTCACCGGCGAGGTCAACCTGCCCCTGCTGTTCCTCACCGGGAAGGTCAGGGTCAAGGGCGACCTGCCGTTCGCGGCGACGCTCATCGCGCACTTCGACCTCCCCGGCCGCTGACCCGCACTTTTCGGACAAAGCATGCCGAGTGGGGAGGATGTGCCGCCGCCCGCTCGCCTGATCGGGGCACGGCGGGTGACAGCCACCCGCCGGGTCTGCACCATGTGGCCTGTGGCGGTCTGCGGGAGCAGGAAGACACCGGACGGCACGCGCTGCCGTACTCCGGTGCGGCGGCGCGGTCAGCGCTGCCCCGAGCACGCGCTGCTCGGCAGGTTCTTCCGCAGGCGATCGGCGGCGGTCGTACCCGCGCAGCAGTCGAGGACCCGCCCCGTACCCATGCGCGCGGCGACCCGCACCGAAGGCGGCCGCATCGCCACACCGCACTGGCAGGCCGCGATCGCCACCCGCGCCCGCTTCGCCGTCGACGACGACACCTGGACCGCCCTGCTGTCCGCCGAACCGGCCGCGGCCTGCACGCGCTTCGCCCAACTGGCCCGCAGCCTGGCCAGCGCCGACGACCAGAGCCGAGAACTACTGGAACGCCTGCTGGACACGGCGGTCCCCGGCAACGCGGCGGTGGCCAGGACGGTCGCGGGCCAGATCACCCGCCGCCTCACCGAAGTCGGCGCGGGCACCCCGGACACCACCCACCTGATCACCACCCTCCGCGTCCTGGGCGTCCACGTCTGCGCCACCGCCCCCCGCGACCTCGCCGACTGCCGCTGCCTCCGAGACATGATCGACGAAGACGGCCTGACCGCCACCAAACGCGCCCTCCAAGACGGCCTCTCCATCCTCGCCTCAACCGGTTGACCTCAACCCGGGGTCGTCACTGCCCGCCTGTCGGACCAGGCGAAGCCTTCCGGCCGATGACGAAGACGGTGACCAGTGCGACCAGGTCCACCGAACCCAGGATCGTTCCGGCGACGTCGTGCCCGCTCTGGATGAGGTACGTGGCACCGGCCAGGAAAGCCAGGTGATCAGGAAGCCGAAGATCAAACCTGCCCACTGGAGGAAGTACTGCTGCCTGGTCTGCCAGTGCACGCGGTCGAGTTGATTCTCGACCAGTCTGCGGGTGTCGCCATCGCTGTCGGCGTAGGCCTGGATTTCGCCTGCCGCCTCGCTCTGCGTCATCGTGCCGCGGCCTTCCGTGATTCCTGGACGTGGTGCACGGCCTCGCCGATCTGAGCGCTCGCGAGTCGGAGCGCGGAGGACTCCCGCAGCGGCGCGGGGCGTTGCCCAAGTGGGCCGTACAGGTAGCCCAGCCCGCGGACCAACGCCGGTACTCGTCGTGACCAGGCTGCTTTGCTGCGGGCCCAAGTTCTTCGGGCCGCCTCGACGGCGTCCATGATGGCGAGGGTAAGGCCCAGCAAGGGAATGGCGAGCATCAGCGCGCCGCGGCCCAGAGCTGTGGACGGGCCTGACGGGCACGCGGTGAGGAACTGGGACAAGCAGCACAAGAAGACCACCTGAGCCACTCTGCGCCGCCGCACTCGCTCACCCCGCCGCACTCGTCCTGCAAGACACGTCCATGGATGAGTTGAACGGCGCGGCGAGGTCATTACGGCTTTCGGGGCCGCGTCCAGCTTGGAAGCAACTCGGCAGGGAGCGGGGACGTGAACCGGTTTTCGCGGTGGTGCCGCGTGCGTGCTCATCGCGAGTACCGGGTGGAACGGAACTCGGGCAGGGATGCGAAACGCCCGGCCGGGGTGTTCGGCCGGGCGTTCCTGGGTGTGGCTGCTAGTAGGTGATGGCGAAGGACGGGTCGGCGAGGAGGGTGCCGACTTCGGCCAGGAACTCCGAGCCCTGTTGGCCGTCGACCAGGCGGTGGTCGAAGCTGAGGGCCAGTTGGCAGACCTTGCGGATCTTGATTTCGCCGTCCACCACCCAGGGGGTGTCGCGGATGGCGCCGAAGGCCAGGATCGCCGACTCACCCGGGTTGATGATGGGGGTGCCGGTGTCGATGCCGAAGACGCCGATGTTGGTGATGGTGAAGGTGCCGTTGACCATGTCGGCGGGTGGGGTCTTGCCGTCGCGGGCGGTGGTGGTCAGGGTGTCCAGGGCGATGGCCAGGTCGCGCAGGGACAGGGTTTCGGCGTCGCGGACCTTGGGCACGATCAGGCCGCGCGGGGTGGCGGCCGCGATGCCGAGGTGCACGTAGTCCTTGAAGACGATCTCCTGGGCCGCTTCGTCCCAGGAGCTGTTGATCTCCGGGGTGCGTTGGGCGGCCAAGGTGACCGCCTTGGCGCAGAACGCCAGGGGGGTGAGGCGGACGCCGCGGAAGCGGGGGTGGTCCTTGAGCTTGGCGCGCAGCTCCATCATCGGGGTCACGTCGACCGTCAGGAACTCGGTGACGTGCGGCGCGGTGAAGGCGCTGCTGACCATGGCTTGCGCGGTGACCTTGCGGACGCCCTTGATCGGGACGCGGCGTTCCCGGGCGCCCGGTACCTGGACCGGGGCCGCTGCCGGGGTGGCTTCCGCGGTGCCTGCTGCGGCTCGTTCGACGTCGGCGCGGGTGATGACGCCCTGGTCGCCCGTGCCTGCCAACGCGCGCAGGTCGACGCCGAGGTCCTTGGCCAGCTTGCGGACCGGCGGTTTGGCCAGGGGCACGTACCCGCCCGGTGGGTCGAGCAGGGCCGCCGGGGAGTCCGGCACCGCCGAGCGCTGGGGCAGCGGCGTCCCGTTCGCCGGGGCCGTGGGCACCGGGACTGCGGGAGCCGGGACCGCGGGCACCGAGACCGCAGGCGCGGAGACCGCGGCGGCCGGGGCTGCGGCGGGAGCCGAAGCCGGGGCGCCGCCCTTGCGGGCGCGGCGCTTGGCCGTGACCGCCTTGGAGCCGTAGCCGACCAGCGGCTTCATCTCCTCCTCGGCGGGTGCCTCGACCGCGGCGGGCTTGGCGGCGGCCGGGGCCGGGGTCGGCGCGGCCGCGCCACCCGGATCGACGTCGATCGTCAGGATCGGCGTGCCGACGTCCACCGTCTGCCCCGGCTGGACGTGCAGCTCCGTGACCACACCCGCCCACGGGCAGGGCAGCTCCACGGCCGCCTTCGCCGTCTCGATCTCCACGATGATCTGGTTGACCGTGACCGCGTCGCCCGGCCGCACGTGCCAGCTCAGGATCTCGGCCTCGGTCAGCCCCTCCGCGGTGTCCGGCAGCGGGAAGCTCTTGTACTCAGGCATCGCTCACCACGCCAGGGATCGGTCGACGGCGTCCAGCACCCGGTCCAGGTCGGGGAGGAACTCCTCCTCCAACTTGGCGGGCGGGTACGGCGTGTCGAAGCCGGTCACCCGCAGCACCGGCGCTTCCAGCGAGTAGAAGCACTCCTGCTGCACCCGGGCGGCGATCTCCGAGGTCAGCGACGCCTCCGACGGCGCCTCGCTGACCACGACCAGCCGACCGGTGCGGCGCACCGACTCGAACACCGGCGCCAGGTCCAGCGGGGACAGCGCGCGCAGGTCGATGACCTCGAGCGAGTGCCCGTCCTCCTCGGCGGCGGTGGCCGCGTCCAGCGCGACCTTCACCGACGGCCCGTAGGCCACCAGCGTCGCGGTGCTGCCCTGGCGCACGACCCGGGACGCGAACAGCGGCTCCGGGGTGGCCTCGGTGTCGATCTCGGCCTTCATGAAGCCCGAGTGGTAGTAGCGCTTCGGTTCGAAGAACAGCACGGGGTCGTCGCACTGGATCGCCTGCTGGATCATCCAGTAGGCGTCGACCGCGTTGGAGCAGGCGACGACCTTCAGGCCCGCGGTGTGCGCGAAGTACGACTCCGGGGACTCCGAGTGGTGCTCGACCGCGCCGATGCCGCCGCCGAAGGGCACCCGGATGACCAGCGGCACCTTGACCCGGCCCTGGGTGCGCATGTGCAGCTTGGCGACCTGGGAGACGATCTGGTCGAAGCCGGGGAAGATGAACCCGTCGAACTGGATCTCGCACACCGGCCGGAACCCGCGCACGGCCAGGCCGACCGCGGTGCCGATGATGCCGGACTCGGCCAGCGGGGTGTCGAGCACGCGGTGCTCGCCGAAGTCCTTCTGCAGGCCGTCGGTGATTCGGAAGACGCCGCCGAGCTTGCCCACGTCCTCGCCCATGACGATGACCTTGGGGTCGGCCTCCATCGCGGTGCGCAGACCGAGGTTGAGCGCCTTGCCGAGGGTCAGGGACTGGACGGACGAGGCCGGGGTGGACTTGTTGATCACGGGCGCGGCCATCAGTGCTCACCTCCGGCGAAGTCGGCGTGGTAGGCCAGGAACGCGTCGCGCTGCGCGTCGAGGACCGGGCTGGCCTCGGCGTACACGTGGTCGAAGATCTGGCTCGTGGGGGGCTGGGGCATGCTGAAGCAGAAGTCCCGCAGGTCGGCCGCGAGTTCGTCGGCCTCGGCCTGGACCGAGTCGAAGAAGTCCTGGTCGGCGTGGCCGTGCCGGACGAGGTTGACCCGGACGCGCTCGATCGGGTCCTTGAGCTTCCACGCCTCCAACTCGTCGGAGTGCCGGTAGCGGGTGGGGTCGTCGGTGGTGGTGTGCGCGTCCATGCGGTACGTGAACGCCTCGATCAACACCGGGCCGTTGCCGTGCCTGCACTCGTCGAGCGCCCAGCGCGACACCGCGAGGCTGGCCAGCACGTCGTTGCCGTCGACCCGCACGCCGGGGAAGCCGTACCCGCGGGCGCGCTGGTAGAGCGGGAGCCGGGACTGGCGCTCGGTCGGCTCGGAGATGGCCCACTGGTTGTTCTGGCAGAAGAACACCAGCGGCGCGTCGTAGACCGCCGCCCACACGAAACCCTCGTGCACGTCGCCCTGGCTGGTGGCGCCGTCGCCGAAGAAGACCATGGTGGCCTCGCCGTCGGCGTCGCCCACCTTGCCCTCGAACCGCTGGCCCATCGCGTACCCGGCGGCGTTGAGCACCTGGTTGCCGATGACGATCGTGTACGGGTGGAAGCGCTTGGCGGTGGAGTCCCAGCTGCCGTGGTCGGTGCCGCGGAAGATGCCGAGGATGTCCTTGGGGCTGATGCCGCGGCACCAGGCCACGCCGTGCTCGCGGTAGCTGGGGAACACCATGTCGGTGTCGCGCAGCGCGCGCCCGGCGCCGACCTGCGCGGCCTCCTGGCCGAGCAGCGGCACCCAGATGCCCAGCTGCCCCTGCCGCTGCAGGGCGTTGCCCTCGCGGTCGGCGCGGCGGACCAGGACCATGTCGCGGTAGAGCGACCGCAGGTCGTCCGCGGTCACGTCGGCGACGTAGCGGTCGAACTCCGGGTTCTCGACCCGCTCGCCTTCCGGCGTCAGGAGCTGCACCAGCTCCGGGCCGCCCTCACTGGTCGCCCGCAATCCCGCGATCACCTGCTCTGACGTGGGCGCGGCGGCCGTGGCGGCGGGGCCTTCCCGGGGCTCCGGGTGCGTCCACTGTTCTGGGGACGACATGCGCGTTCTCCTCGTGTCTGTGCCGCGCAGCCGCTCGTGGCGACGGCATACGGCCGCGCCGCCGGTTTCCACCGCCGTTGGGTAGGGGCGCTGGCCACCGTCGGCGCTGACGGCGTTCTTCTCACATCCTGACACGGCGGAGCCTGCCGCAGTGCGCCCGCGGACGCCCAAAGTTGTCCACAGGGGGTGCTTGAGCAGGGAAAACGCTTGGACAACCGACGTTCGGTGATCAGAGCAGGGCGCAGTCGGGGCAGCTCAGCCGGCCCTTGTGGACACCGGCTCACCCCGACCGTGGTTCGCCAGTGACCTGTGTCACACCTTCGGGTGGTGCGCGACCGGGGGCGGGAACTGACCCGGTCGCGCACCGCCGCCAGGTTGCCGTGCGGCACCTGAGGATCCGCTGAGCGCGGTAGGTGGTGACCACTCGCGGGTGGGAGGATCGACGGCGTGGACAAGACCGTCGCTGCACAGACCGCCCGGCAGTTGTGGGAGGCAGAGATCCTGCCCAGCCTGTCGGATTTCATCGCCATCCCGGCCCTCTCCCCGCACTTCGACGCGAACTGGGCGGCCAACGGCCACCTCGACGCCGCGATCGAGCACCTGCGCGGCTGGATCGAGGGTCGTGGTGTCGAAGGCGCCCGCGTGGAGGTCGTCCGGTTGCCCGACCGGTCGCCGGTGCTGCTGGTGGACGTCCCGGCCACCGGCGCGGACAAGGGGACCGTGCTGCTCTACGGGCACCTCGACAAGCAGCCGCCGGTCGGCGGCTGGGGCGAGGGCCTCGGCCCGTGGCAGCCGGTCCTGCGCGACGGCAAGCTCTACGGCCGCGGCTCTGCGGACGACGGCTACGCCGGTTACGCCGCCACGGCCGCGATCGAGGCCGTCCGCGCGGCGGGCGGCGCGCACAGCCGCTGCGTCGTGCTGCTGGAGACCGGCGAGGAGTCCGGCAGCCCGGACCTGCCCGCGTACCTGGAGCACCTGTCCGACCAGCTGGGTCGCGTGTCGCTGGTGGTCTGCCTCGACTCCGGCGGCAACGACTACGAGCGCCTCTGGTTGACCACCTCGCTGCGCGGGCTCGCGTCGGTCGACCTGACGGTCCGCGTGCTGCGCTCCGGTCAGCACTCCGGCCTGGCCAGCGGCGTCGCGCCCAGCTCGTTCCGGGTGCTGCGCCACCTGCTCGACCGCGTCGAGGACTCGGCGACGGGCGAGATCCTGGTCAAGGAGTGCAACGTCGAGATCCCGGCCAACCGCGCCGCCGAGGCCGCGGTCGCGGTCGAGGCGGCCCCGGGCACGTACCGGTCGGCGTTCCCGATGCACGGCTCGACCCGCCCGATCGTGGATGACGAGGTCGAGCTGGTGCTGAACACCAGCTGGCGCCCGACGCTGTCGGTGATCGGCGCGGACGGCTTCCCGCCGCCGGTCGACGCGGGCAACGTCCTGCGCCCCTTCACCACCCTGACCCTGAGCTTCCGCCTCCCCCCGACGGCCGACTCCGCCGCCGCCCTGGCCGCGGTCCGCCACGCCCTGACCACCGACGTCCCCTACGACGCCACGGTCGAGATCACCCGCGTCGAGCACGCCGACGGCTGGAACGCCCCCGACCTGGCCCCCTGGCTGCGGTCGGCGCTGGACGAGCTGTCGGCGGAGATCTTCGGCAACCCCTGGAGCACGGTCGGCCTCGGCGGCTCGATCCCGTTCATGGGCCTGCTGGCCGAGCGCTACCCGGACGCGCAGTTCGTGATCACCGGAGCCCTCGGCGCGGACAGCAACGCCCACGTCCCGGACGAATGGCTTCACGTGAAACAAGCGGAACGCGTCACCGTGGCCGTCGCCCACCTGCTCGACGCCCACGCTCAGGCCTGACGCGACAGCCGATCGGCCAACCGCGTGGTCTCGGGCAGCCGGAACCGGGGCGCGAGCCGCAAGACCAACTCGGTGGCGGTGTCCAGGTCCACGCGGTGGCCGATCGATACGAAGACAGGCTTGACCCCGTCCTGGGTCCGCAGCGCTCGACCGACGACCTCACCCCGGTCGACCAGCGGCGTCCAGTCCCCGCGCTTGGGGCCGGGCGGGTCGAAGTCGCCGAGGGCGTTCTTGCCGACGCCCAGGGACGGGATGCCGGTGAGCACCCCGGCGTGACAGGCGAGCCCGAACCGACGCGGGTGGGCGAGTCCTTGACCGTCGCAGACCAGGACGTCCGGGGGCTGGGTGAGCTTGTCGAGGGCCTCTAGGAGCAAGGGAAGCTCGCGGAAGGCGAAGAGGCCGGGGATGTAAGGGAAGGACTCCGGCCCCTCGGCGGTGGATTGCTCCACGAGAGAGAGGGTGTCGAGGTCGATGGTGCAGACGGCGGCCTTCAGTTGGTCCCCGTAGTGCACATCAAGCCCGGCGGCCGTCCGAGGCACAAACCCGGGTGGCGGGTTCGGATCAACCAGCCCCCGCAACCGCTCCTGCTCCAGAACCGCCGCGGCCTCGGTCCGCGGCCACTCAGCCATGTTCACGGGTCAGTGGGTCTTGGCCCATTCCGGGAACAGCAGGTCCACGTGGTGCTCCCGGAAACGGGTGATCTCGTGGATGGGGACGTTCTTGGCCCACGTACCCGGATCGATCTGCACGAACCCGTCCGCCGTCGCCCGGGTCTTGTCCGGGCCGACGTAGTACAGGCCAACCGACCCCTCCGGCGTGATCCCCACTACGAGGCATTCGTGCCCCAAGTGGTTCGCGCGCGTGGTGACCTCGTCCAGCCGCTCGCAGGCGTCGACCGGGACCACCGCCCGCCAGCCCGAGGAACCGGCCTTGAACCGGGTGTCCTGGGGGTCGACCGCGCTGTGCAGCGCGACCTGCCCGTTCTCCGGCTGACCGGCTGCGTACTCGCGGCCGTCGAGGAGGGCGTAGAGGCCGGTTCGGGGGCGTTGGTGGGTCACCGGGGGTCCTTCTGCCAGTAGCCGCGCCAGTGGGCGATGGGGGTGGGGCCCTGGGGGGTGTGGGCGACGATCCGGGCGCCCAGGGGGATCAGGCCCGGTTGGCGCCACCACTCCGGCAGGGCGAGTGGGCCGCCCGCGGTGAGGCCGGTGCCGGTGTACGGCCAAGGCGCGAACTCCGTGCGGACGGTGTTCGGGTCGACCCCGGCGGCCAGCGCGGCGGCGGTCATGGCGTAGCCGGGTTGGCGGGCGTCGTCGGGGGCGCCGTAGGGGACGAAGTACCGGTCCGGGTGTTGGGCCGGGAATTCCATGGTGTGCACGAGGGCGTCCGGGTGGAACGGGCTGCCCGCGTAGTCCAACCGGAAGGCCTGGTGGAAGTCGCGCGGGGTGCGGAGGTTCGCGCAGTCCTGCAACCGCGCGACGGTGCCGCCGACGAGGCGGTAGTCGAATGGCGGCCGGGCGCCAACTACGCCAGCCGAGACTTCTCCCCGCAGGTAACGCTCAACCGACCCGGGGGTGAGGACCTTGACCATCACCGTGTTCGGTTCCAAGGTGACGACCGCGTGTACCCGTGCCGTGAGCGCGCGCTCGTGTGCGGACAGGCTGACGGACCCGCTCACCGCGCTTCCCCGAACGTGCGGTCGCGCCACCGGTTGAACGTCAGGTCACGCTGTTCCTCGTGGACGTCCGCCAGTTCCCCCACCGGGACCTCGCCCTGGTACTCGTACTTGTCCACCTGGGTGAAGCCGTTTTGCCCCGCCCAACTGCCGTTGCTGTCGGCGTAGGTCACGGAGGCGATCCCGCCCACTACGGCGTCAACCGCGACCCTGTGTCCCTGCCAGCGCCCGTACGTCCGCGCCGCGTACACCCGGTCGCAGTCCTGCGAAGTCAGCTGCGCCACCCAGCCGCCGAAGCTCGTGTGCCAGGTGAACAGGGACGCGTCCGGGTTGTCGGCCTGCCGGGTCTTGAGGATCACGCGGTCGTCGTTGGGCGAGTACGTGCACGGGTGCGTCACGCCGCGCACGACGGCGAACTGACCGGCGCGCGGTCCCTGGTAGCTCACGGAGTCACCCACCCCAGAACACTGTCATACGTCGCCACTACGACCTTGTTCCCCGCCGCGTCGTAGCGGTTGATCGTGGCGCCGTCCGGGATCGGGAGGCGGTCGGTCATCTTGAACTCCGGCACGCCCATGGTCGGGTGCGCGGTGACGCCCGCGCCCGTGTACGGCCAGTCGTTGACCGACGACGTGTACCGGTTCGGGTCCACCCCCGCGTCCCGCACGGACTGGAGCATGTCGTCCCGCGCCCCCAGCACCCGCGGGTCGGTCGCCGGGATGTCGCCCGGCACGGACGGCGCGCCCACCGGCGTCTGGTAGAGGCTCGCGTCCGACGCCGGGAACTCCAGCGTGTGGATGTTCGGCTGGTTGACGTCGTAGGGCGTGCCCGTGTAGTCGAGCCGGTTGCCGTTGATCAGGTCGGCCGGGGTGTTGAGCACGCCCGCGTCCTGGTTGCGGGCGACGAACCCGCCGACGTCGGTGTAGCTGCCGTCGAGGTACTTGGCGACCGTGGCGTCCGGGATCACCTTCTGCATCAGCGTCCCGTCGACGACCGTGACCTCCTTCATCGCCCGCGCCATCAGGTCGCGCTCGTGCGGGGTCAGCTGACCCGCGCCGGGCACGTCGCCGGGGGTCGGGTCGGCGCCGAGCTTGTCCATGGCGCCCTTGAAGTCCGCCCACTCCTGGTCGGTGAACTTCCCGCGCACCTCGTCCATCCAATGTGGACCGGAGGGGCCGTGCGCGTGCGGCGTCGGCGTCGAACTGCCGCCGTGCGGCGTCGCGGACGACGCGGGCGGAGCCGTGACCGGCGGGGTCGCGGAGGAGGCGGGCGGGGTCGCTGAAGACACGGGAGGCGTGGCCGCGGACGGCGTGACCGGGGTCGACGCGCCGCTGGGCGTGGTCGTGGGACTCGCGGCCCCGCTCGGTGTCGTCGCCGAGGACGGGGTGTCCGGGGTGGAACTCGGCGTCAGCGACGGGTCCGCCGCGCCGGACGGCGTAGTGCTCGCCGACGGCGTCGCCGGAGTGTCTGGTGTGGACAGATGCGGCGAAGCGGGGGCGTTGGCAGGGGTGACCGGGTCGGGCGCGGACCGCACCGGGCTCGGCGCGTTCGGCGCGTCGGCGCCGCGAGAGGCGGTGCGCAGCTTGCGCAGCCCGGACTTGATCATCTCCCAGATCTGGCCCAGCCGCGCCATGATCGGCCGCAGCTTCTCCACGGACCGGGTCAGCTTGGTGATCACGTCGGTGATCCGGCCGACCCACTTCGACACCAGCGCGCCCACCGACGCCACGATGTGCGGCGTGGCCAGCCCCAGCGTCAGCCCGGCCTCGGCCAGCCACTGCGGCAGCCGGATGAGCAGCGTCGAGATGCACTCCGCGACCAGGTCGCGCACGATCCCCCGGACCACGCCGACGAGCACCCCGACCACCTCGACGACGGTGCCGATCGTCCCGGCCCCGGTCGCCGCCGCGGTGATGTGCTCCTTCTGCTCGGCCGTGTTCGCCCGGTACGCGTCGGCCGCGGGCCCGGTCCACGCCGAGGTGCCGTTCGCCACCTCGGTGGCGAACTCCCCCGCGACCCCGCCCACGGCCTGCGACACGTTCTTCCACGTCTGCGCGTAGGCGGCGATCTGGTCGGCGTCGCCCGCCAGCCAGTTCAGCGCGTCCCGCAGCGGCTTGACGTGCTCGATCACCCACGAGATCGCGTACTGCCCGAGCGTGCCGATCGGGTCCAGGGTCAGCGACAGCACTTCGAGGCCACCGCCGAGCACCCCGAGCCCGCCTTCGACCCAGGAGCCGTCCTGCACGCCGTTGTAGATGTCGGCGGCCGACTCGACCAGGCCGATGCCGGTGTAGGACTGGGTCGAGTCCTGCCGTTCGGCGACGAGGGGGTTGCTCACCGGGCACCGCCCGCGAAGGGCTGGGTGTTGGCGCGCTCGGTGTTGTCGTAGCCGCCGGAGGTGGCCCGGACGCCGCCCGCCGTGGCCTCAAGCGTTTGCGCGGCCTCGCTGATCGAGTCGACGCCCGGCTGGCTCACCGCGTGCACGATCGGCACGAAGAACTGGCAGATCACCCCGTAGGCCTGGTCGCCGAGGTGGACCTGGTTGGCCGCCTCGAGCGCCTGCTCCAGGCGGTCGTTGAGGCGGTCGAGGCGACCGGCGTGCGCGCCGAGCTCCTCGGTGAGGACGCCGTATCCGT
This sequence comes from Actinokineospora auranticolor, assembly GCF_041897805.1. Taxonomy (GTDB): domain Bacteria; phylum Actinomycetota; class Actinomycetes; order Mycobacteriales; family Pseudonocardiaceae; genus Actinokineospora; species Actinokineospora auranticolor. Next base: position 8,354,416 of record NZ_CP154825.1, on the reverse strand, counting down.
CGGGCACCCGGACTCCTTCAGCTGAAGATGGACGGTCCGCCCCAGTCGTCGTCCTCGTCCGGGTCGGACCTGCGCGGCGGTCGTGGCCGTTCGGGTCGCGCCGGGGAGTCGCTGTCCTCGACGTGCCCGAGCGACATCTCCTCCACGGTGCTCGCGGTTGGACGCTCCGGCTCGGGCTCCGGTTCCGGGAACCTCTCCCGGTAGGACCCGACCACCGCGGCCACCGTCTGCGGGTCGTCGCCGACCGTCCGCGTCATGACGTCGGCGACCTCGTCGGTGATCCGCGACTGCGCGCGGCGCATGGTGGTGAGCACCAGGCCGGCCAGCTCGGCGCCCGGCAGCTCCCGGGACCGGTCGCTGATCACCAGGTCGGTGACCGCGCCCGTGGCGTCCACGGTCACCCGGACGACGTCGTCGCGGGAGGACTCGGTGACCGCGACCCGCGCGACCTCGGCCTGCATCTCCTGGTAGCGCTGCGCCTTGGCGGCCACGTCCGCCGACCAGCGGCGCAGCTCCTGCTCGGTCTGGAATCCGTCCCCACCGAATGACGGCTGGCTCACCACGCGCTCCCACTGCTCGGTCCGGCTGCGCGGGTCAGTGTCCACGACGGAGCGTGGGTTGTCAGTCGGTTCCCGGCAAGACGGTTCACCAGGCCGGGTAGCGCTCGCGCCAGGTCGGGTCGTCGAGCGGGTTCGTCGGGCTGAACTCGACCAGCGCGTCCCGGCCCAGCCGCAGCATGACGTCGCGCAGCTCCAGCCCGTCCAGCCACGGCTGCGGGATCGCGCCGAGGCCGTGCACCGCGCCGAGCAGGTTCCCGCAGATGGCGCCGGTCGAGTCGCTGTCGCCGGAGTGGTTGACCGCGAGCCGCAGGCCGTCCGGGAGGTCGGTGGCGACCAGCGCGGCGCAGACCCCGATGGCCAGCGCCTCCTCGCCGACCCAGCCGCCGCCCAGCCGCTCGAGCTGCTCCGGGGTCGGTCGCCCGCGCTCGGCCAAGGCCACGGCCTGGTCCAGCGCGGCGACCGTCTCGGCCGAGTCCTCCCAGGTCAGCAGCTCGGTGCGGACCTCGGCGAGCGCGGCGGGCAGGTCGACGCCGTCGAGCAGGCGGTGGACCACGAAGGCCAGGGCGCCTGCGGTGAGGTAGCCGCTGGGGTGTCCGTGGGTGAGGGCGCCGGACTGCACGGCGACCACGAACGCGTCGACCGGGTCCACCGACCACAGCGCGCACGGCGCGGCCCGCATGACCGCGCCGCAGCCCTTGGAGTCGTTGAGCCGGTGGGAGACGCTGCCGCGCTCGCCGCCGTCGGCGAAGCCCTTGAGCGCGGTGAGTACGGTCGCGCCCGGCGCGCGGCGGTGGTGCAGCTCGCGCTCGCGGACCAGCCAGCCGTCGGGCTCGGCCTCCATCGCGTAGGAGCCGCCCGCGCGGTGCCACGGCGTGCCCTGGGTGTGGTACCAGCGCTGGTAGGCGTGCTGGAGCACGGACGCGGGCTGCTGGTCGAAGAACATCATCCGCTTGCCGACGTGCGCGCGGATCATGGCCTCGAGGGTGAACAGGGTCATCTGGGTGTCGTCGGTGACGCGACCCAGGCCGCCGTAGGCCTCCAGGTAGTCGGTCACCCCCTCGGCGCCGACCCGGGCCCGGATCTCGGCGGTCGACAGGAACTCGACGGGCGCGCCGAGGGCGTCCCCGACGGCACCGGCGAGCAGGGAGCCGAGCCACCGGTCGGCGGGCACGACGCGTTCGTACGGCAGATCACCATCCACGTCCGCGAAGGGTAGTCGCTGGTGGGGGTGGCGGTGCCGAGCGGAACAGGATAACCACCGTTAACGCGAGGATTGATCAGACCTCCCGGCCCGACTCGGGGAAATGGCGGAATGCGGCGCGCACCCGTCGCGCCGCATTCAAACCGATACCCGAAACTGACCGACGCATCTATCGCGATCGGGGACACCCGATGGCAGGATGCCAACACTCGGTTCGACACAATCGCTACGAGGAGTGACATAGTGTTCCGTCTATCCCCCTCTCGGGTAGCAATTCTGCTTCCGACACTTGCACTCGCCGTAGTCACCGCAGGATGCGGTTCCAGCACCACCCCGGCGTCCGGTGGCGACTCCGGCGCCCAGGTCCAGCTGATCACTGCGGGCAAGGTCACCACCTGCACCGGCCTGCCGTACAAGCCGTTCCAGTACGAGGAGAACGGCAAGGTCATCGGCTTCGACGTCGACCTGATGGACCTGGTCGCCAAGAAGCTCAACGCGACCCAGGAGATTGTGGACACCCCGTTCGAGGGGATCCAGTCCGGCGTCGACCTCAGCTCCGGCAAGTGCGACCTGGCCGCTGCGGGGATGACCATCACCGACGCCCGCAAGCAGAACTTCGACTTCTCCGACCCGTACTTCGAGGCCACCCAGGCGATCGTGGCCAAGAAGGGCACGCCGGGCCAGTTCGAGCAGCTCAAGGGCAAGAAGCTGGGCTACCAGAACGGCACCACGGGCCAGGAGTACGCGCAGAAGAACGCGCCCGGCGTGGAACTGGTCAACTTCGAGGACCTCGGCCTGGAGCTCAACGCGGTCGAGACCGGTGTCGTCGACGCCGCCATCAACGACAACGGCGTGGTGTTCGACTGGGTGAAGGACCACCCCGACTTCGAGGTCGTCAACCAGTTCGACACCGGCGAGAAGTACGGGATCGGCGTGAAGAAGGGCAACGCCGCGCTGCTCAAGGTGATCAACGAGACGATCGCCGAGGCGAAGTCCAGCGGCGAGTACGACAAGATCTACCAGAAGTGGTTCGGCAAAAAGCCCGGGGACAAGTAGGTCACCGGGTCACCGCTAGCGGGTCGCCGCCGCCGTCGGGCGCGGCGGCCCACCACTTCTCCCGAGGAGCAGCGCCGTGGCCATGTCCAAGCGCAAGCGCGCCCGCATCGTGCGCGCGGTCCAGTACGCCGTCCTGGTCGTGGTCGTCGTGGTCGTCGCGGTGGCCGCCGACTGGGGGCGGGTCGCCAACGCGTTCTTCGACCTCGACGTCGCGGGCGGGATGTTCCCCGAGGTCATCACCGTCGCGCTGGTCAACACCCTGATCTACACCGGGCTCGGCTTCGGCTTCGGCCTGGTGCTCGGCCTGGTCGTCGCCCTCATGCGGCTGTCGTCGGTGCGGGCGTACCGGTGGATCGCCGGTGCCTACGTCGAGTTCTTCCGCGGCCTGCCCGCGCTGCTGGTCATCCTGGCCATCGGCAGCGGCATCCCGCTCGCCTTCCCCGGCACCATCCTGGACCGCTACGTCTCGATCATGATCGCGCTCGGCATCGTCGGGTCGGCGTACATGGCCGAGACGATCCGCGCGGGCATCCAGGCGGTGCCCAAGGGGCAGGTCGAGGCCGCCCGCTCGCTGGGCATGTCGCAGTCCAAGGCGATGGTGTGGATCGTCATCCCGCAGGCGTTCAAGATCATCCTGCCGCCGCTGACCAACGAGCTGATCCTGCTCACCAAGGACTCGTCGCTGGTGCTGTTCCTGGGTTCCAGCCAGGTGCAGTACGAGCTGACCCAGTTCGGCCGCACCGAGCTGAACCAGTCCAGGAGCCTGACGCCGGTGCTGGTCGCGGGCATCTGCTACCTGATCATCACCATCCCGCTGTCGTACCTGTCGCGGTACCTGGAGCGGCGCACCGGCGGCACCAAGATCCGTTCGGCGGAGGCGACCGAGGTCGCGCAGCCCGAGGAGGCGACCAAGTGAGCGACGAACCCGCGGTCCGGGTCACCGGCCTGGCCAAGTGCTTCGGCGACCTGAAGGTGCTGTGCGGCATCGACCTGTCGGTGGCCACCGGCGAGGTCGTGTGCGTCATCGGACCGTCCGGGTCGGGCAAGTCGACGCTGCTGCGCTGCGTCAACCTGCTGGAGGAACCGGACGAGGGGTCCGTGGTGGTCGGCGGCGTCGACCTGACGCACGAGGACTCCGACATCGACGCCGCCCGGCGCAAGATCGGCATGGTCTTCCAGTCGTTCAACCTCTTCGCCCACCTCACCGTGCTCAACAACCTCACCGTGGCGCAGCGCAAGGTGCTGGGCCGCGACCGCGCGGAGGCGAACCGGGTCGCGCTGGCGAACCTGGAGAAGGTCGGGCTGCTGGAGAAGGCCAACGCCATGCCCGCGCAGCTCTCCGGCGGCCAGCAGCAGCGCGTGGCCATCGCCCGCGCGCTGTCGATGGGCCCCGAGGTGATGCTCTTCGACGAGCCCACCTCGGCGCTGGACCCCGAGTTGGTCGGTGACGTCCTGGAGGTCATGCGCGACCTCGCCGACGAGGGCATGACCATGCTCGTGGTGACCCACGAGATGCACTTCGCCCGCGAGGTCGCCGACCGGGTGCTGTTCATGGACGGCGGCGTGGTGGTCGAGGAAGGCCCCGCCGAGCAGGTCATCGGCGCGCCGGAGCACGAGCGCACCAGGACCTTCCTCGCTCGGGTGCTCGATCCCATCCACCGGGTGGAGTAGCCCGGGGTAGGCCTTCGGGAACGCGGTGTCACCGCTGTGCGTTGAACTCCCGGGGTGGAGGGAGGGGGCGCATGGCGGGGCGCGACGGTGGGTTCGACCCGCACGACCCGGAGCCACCGGACTGGGCTCGGCTGCCCGCCGCCGAGGTGGTGCGGCGGGCGGTGGAACCGGACGCCGTCGGCGTGCTGCGCAGGCGCAAGCCGACGGCGGCGCCGGTCGTCAGCGTCACCGGGCGGTTCGTGGAGGGCAGGCTCGACCTGCGGGCCGCGGAGTTCCCGTTCCTGCTGGAGTTCGTCCGCTGCCGGTTCGAGCACGAGCCGGACCTGCGGCAGGCGCGGCTGGCGGGCGTGGAGTTCCGGGACTGCTGGTTACCCGGCATCCAGGGCCGCAACCTGCGCAGCGACAACGACGTGCAGATCACCGACGGGACCGTCGTCGCGGGCACGGTCGACCTGACCGACGGCGAGATCCACGGCACGCTCGTGCTCTCCGGCGCCGTGCTGCGGCCCCGGACCGGCCCCGCGCTCCACGGCGACCGGCTGCAACTGGTCGGCGCGCTGCTCGGCCGCAACCTGCGCGCCGACGGCGAGATCCGCATCCCGGGCCTGCGCAGCGGCGGCAACGTCAACTTCGCGGGCGCCCGGCTGCACAACCCGCGCGGCCTCGGGCTCAACGGCAACGGCATGCAGGTCGGCGGCAACCTGCACCTGGTCGTCGACCCGGACAGCCGCGAACCCTTCCGCTGCGACGGCACGCTGTTCCTGCCCAGCGTCCGCGTGGACAGCGACTTCTCCCTGCGCGGCGCCCGGCTCACCCCGCGCACCGAGCACTCCCGCACCGTCCCGCCGGACGACCCGTTCTTCGACCCGAACGCCACCCTGGTCGCCGACCGGTGCCGGGTGGACGGCAACGTCAACCTCGACCGCGACTTCTCCAGCACCGGCACGATCCGCGTGGTCAACGCGCACATCGGCGGTTCGCTGCGGCTCTCCCACGCGCGCGTCGACCTCTCCGGCGGCGCGGAGCCGTTCGTCGAGCAGGTCGGGTCGGCGCACCGGCCGCCCGGGCCGTACGCCGACCGCGCGGTGCACCTCGACGGCACCGAGGTCCGCGGCGGCATCGACGCCCGCGACGCGCGCATCGCCGGTCAGCTCCGGCTGGTCGACGTGAAGGTGCAGGGCAGCGTGCTGCTCGACCGCGCGGTGCTGAGCAACCGGCGCGGCGACGCCATCGAGGGCCGCCGGTTCTCCGTCGGCGGCAACCTCGACGGGCGCGCGCTGCTGGTGTTCGGCTCGATCCTGCTGCCCGGCTCCCGGATCGGCGCCAACCTCGACCTGCGCGGCAGCAGGCTGGTCGCCCCCGGCAGCTACGCCCGCGACGCCTCCCCCAAGCCGTCGCTGGACCTGCGGGTCGCGCACATCGGCCGCGACCTGATCTGCGCCGACGGCGACGCCGCGTTCTCCGCCCAGGGGGAGATCCGGATGCGCCGCGCGGAGGTGTTGCGGGAGACCAACTTCCACGGCGCCGTGCTGGGCAACGGCCACAACGACGTGGCGCTCAACGCGTTCGGCGTGCAGACCCCGGAGCTGCGCCTCGACGTCGCCGCGCCCCCGCGCGGCCGGGTCGACCTGCGCCACCTGCGGTGCGCGTTCCTGACCGACAACGAGCGGTTCTGGCAGTCGCACGGCCGCATCGAGCTGGAGGACTTCCGCTACGACGCGCTGCGCGACCCGATAGCCCTCGACGACGACGCCGAGGTCGAACGCAGGCTGCGGTGGCTGCGGCACGGCATGCGCGACGTCTACCGGCCGGGCCCGTACGAGCAGATGGCGCACATGCTGCGCGCCGCGGGCAACGAGGAGCACGCGGCGACGGTGCTGGTGGAGAAGCAGCGCAGGCGCTACAACGCGCTGGCCGACGGTTCGGGCTTCGCCGCGCCGGGTATCCGGCTGTGGAGCTGGTTGCAGCGCTGGATGGTCGGCTACGGCTACCGGCCGACCCGCGCGCTGGCGTGGCTGTCCGGGTTCCTGATCGTGGGCACGCTGTGGTTCGCGCTGATCCCCCGGCCGCACGAGGCCAACGCGGACGACCACCTGGTGTGGAACCCGGTTCTGTACACATTGGACCTACTGGTGCCCATCGTGGACTTCGGGCACAAGAACAAGTGGACCGTCGTCGGGCCGTCGCAGTGGATATCGGCGGCGCTGATCGCCCTGGGCTGGATCCTCGCCACGACGGTCGCCGCCGGTGTCACCCGAATGCTGCGGAGGTCCTCCTGAGTTCATTTCCGCCCACCACCCACCCCCTCATCCCCACCCGGCATCGTTCCCGACTTGGCGGTCCCGCTGCGGTGACCACCAGCACGAGCTTGTGAGAGGTGTCCACCCATGTCCAATACCTCCGCCGGATATGACGTCCTCCACATCGCGGCACGCGCCCCGCTGACCCACCGGCTCTACGCCGAGGCGTTCGGCGAGCAGTACGTGCCGGGGGTGGCGGCGAACAGCTCGTGCTCGTGGTTCTTCCTCGGCACCGCCATCTCGGCGCTGCGGCTGCCCCCGGACGCGCTCCTGGCGGACCTCGGCTGCGGTCGCGGCGGCCCCGGCCTGTGGCTGGCCCGCGCGATGAACACGCGGCTGGTGGGCGTCGACTTCAGCCCGGCCGGGATCGAGGACGCCCGGTCGCGCGCGCCGGAGTTCGGCCTGGCGGGCCGCGCGGAGTTCTCGGTCGGCACCTTCGCCTCGACCGGACTCGAGTCGTCCAGTGTGGACGGTGCGCTCAGCCTGGACGCCTTCTTCTTCGCCCCCGACTACGCCGAGGGCTTGGCGGAGGTCCACCGCATCCTGCGCCCCGGCGGCCGATTCGTGTTCACCGCCCGCGACACCCACGCCGACTGGACCGCGCTGCTCGACACCGCGGGTTTCGCCCTGGAGAACACCCTCGTCCACGAGGGCACCACCGAGCGGTGGCTGCGCCTGTTCGACCTCTGGGTCGAGCACGAGGCCGAACTCCGCGCCGAGATCGGCGACGAGATGACCGGCTACCTGCTGGAGGAGTCGAGCACGAGGTCTCGTCTGGACGGGACCACCCCGCTAGTGTTCGTGGCTCGGCGAGAGCAGCGGGAGGGTACGTGACCACACCGGACGCCCAGGCCACCATCGAGGTGCGAGCACCAGCGGAGCGCGTGTACGACCTGGTCAGCGACCTGCCCGCACTGGCCGGGGTCGCGGCGGAGTTCGCCAAGGGCCACTGGCTCGACGACGTCACCACCGCCCGCGTCGGCGCCCGCTTCAAGGGCGTCAACGTCAACGGCCCCCGCAAATGGGCCACGGTGTCCACGGTCACCGACGCCCGCCCCGAACGCTTCGCCTTCGACGTGACCTTCAAAGGCATCCCGGTAGCCCGCTGGCAGTACGACATCGAACCGACCGCGAGCGGCTGCCGCGTCACCGAGACGACCTGGGACCGCCGTCCGGCGTGGATCCGCCCGATCACCGCCCTGGGCACCGGGGTCTCCGACCGGACGGTCCACAACCAGCGCAACATCGAGCAGACCCTGGCGACCTTGAAGGCGGCGGCGGAACGCGCTTGAGACGGCGCACTTCGTTGCTGGATGCAGCGTTGAACGGGTGAACCGAAGTTACCCACCCAACATTTGTTTGCTGGATTCCCCATCCGGCTGACCTTCGGATCATCGGCAACTGGTTGGCTGTGGTGAGCAGCCTGGACCGTCCCGAGTACTTCGCTCGGATATTGCTATTACGCTGAGAGACGGATCAACTACAGGTCGAACTCTCGGAGGGTGAGTTGCAGCAGTTGTGGCGAAACTTTGGCGGCCTGTTTGTGCCCTTCCTCGTGCTCGCGTCCATCGCGATTGTCTCAGTATGGGCTCTTTCGGTTAGACGACAGAAGAGAATGCCTGCCACGGAGGCGCGGAGGACAGCGATCCTGGACGGCCTTCTCGTGTGTACGGCGATTCCAATACTGTATCTAGTGGCTATGCCAGTTTCCGGGTTGGCCGGAAGGACGATGGTGAACTTGGTCCCGGGCGCCGAAATGGCTTCCATGGTGGAAACCGGAACGGAAGGAGACACTGCTAGGGTGCAAGCGTTGGGCAATCTTGTGCTGATTTTCCCTATCACGGCCTTGCTTCCGTTGCGCGTGCCAAGGATGCGCTCATGGCGAGCCCTGATCATGGCTATCGTCTCGGTTTCCGTTCTTATTGAAGCCGCGCAGTGGTTGCTCGCTGTGGGGCGGGCAACCACTGCGGACGACGCCATTCTGAACTCTGTTGGTGGGCTTCTGGGCGCCGCCGCCACGTGGTACTGGTGGCGGAGTCGTCGAGACCGGGAGCGACTCCCGCCTCGAAGGACGTCACGAACTCGGCTTAGATCTCAAACACGCTCTTAGGCATGGATGGGGTGCGGCGCGTCCCAGGGGTGGAACTGGGGTCAGCGCAGCGGGGCGAGGAGGTGCTCGACCACCGGTAGCAGTTCGGCCGCCGTCGGGGGTTCGTCGTCGATCAGGCCTTGCATGAGGACTCCGTCGACGGCGGCGAGGAAAGCGCGGAAGCCGACCTCGTCCGGTTGCCGTCCCAGGCTTGTCAGCACGTCCAGCCACAGCCGCGCCGCCGAGCGCAGCGCGGGTTTGCGCGCGGCCAGCAGGTAGAGCTCGTACTGCGCCATCGTCCGCCCCCGCCGCGACCCGAGGGCTTCCGCGAGGACTTCCGCCACCGCTCCCGCCGGGCTCAGGCCCTTGATCCGGGTCGACTCGATCAGGTCGCGGACCTCCACCGCCAGTTCCGCCGCCGACTCGACCAGGGTCGCCTCCAGCAGGTCGTCCAGGGCCGCGTAGTGGTAGGTGATCGACGCGGGCGGGATCCCGGCCTCCGTCGCCACCACCCGGTGCGACACCCCCGCCACACCCTCCCGCTCGATCACCCGCAGCGTGGCTTCGGTGATCTGCCGCCGCCGTTGGTCGCCGCGGAGGCGGCGGCCGTCCACCTTCCGGTAGGACCTCATATCCGGCCTGGGGTGGTGATCGCTAGCAAGATGGGCACGTGCACGGCGCAAAAGTACCTGAACGAACGTCCAGATATTTCCCGACGTGTGCGTCACACTTGGCCGACTTAGGCTTCACCAAGACGGTTACTGGCCAGTAAGAAGGCGTAGGGTCGCGGAGCCCGTTGCCGAACCGACGGAAGGTCGCCACCACATGGGTGTCGTGCAGTGGACGCTGGGGCTGGTCGCGGTCGCGGTCAGCCTCGTGGCGTGGAGCATGTTCGTGCGCACCGTCGCGCGGATGGTGTCGATCATCCGGCTCGGCCAGCCCGACGCGACCCGCAACGGGCCGTTCGGGCCGCGCATGCGGACCCTCATCAAGGAGTTCGCCGCGCACACGCGGATGAACAAGTTCCGGCACGTCGGCCCGTGGCACTGGCTGGTGATGTGGGGCTTCCTCGTCGGCTCGGCCGCGCTGTTCGAGGCCTACGGCGAGGTCTTCGTCCCGTCCTGGGGCTGGCCGGTCCTCGACCACTGGAACCTCTGGCACCTGCTCATGGAGCTGCTCGGCCTGGGCACCCTCGTCGGCGGCGTCGTCCTGGTCATCATCCGCCAGCGCAACCACCCCCGGCGCGCCGACCGGCTCTCGCGGTTCGCGGGCTCGAACTTCTGGCAGGCGTACTTCGTCGAGGCCGTCGTCATCCTCGAGGGCATCGGCATCCTCGGTGTCCGCGCGGGCAAGGCCGCGCTCCCCGGCGTCGGGGAGGTCCCCACCTGGGCCGCGTTCGTCACCAACCCGATCAGCGAGCTGCTGCCCGGGAGCCCGGACCTGGTGTCGGCGCTGGCGTTCATCAAGCTCATGGGCGCGATGGTGTGGGTGGCCGTGGTCGCCCGGTACATGACCATGGGTGTGGCCTGGCACCGGTTCAGCGCCTTCTTCAACATCTACTTCAAGCGCGAGGCGGACGGCGGCGTCGCGCTCGGCGCGGTCAAGCCGATGACCTCCGGCGGCCAGGTCCTCGACTTCGAGGAGGCCGACCCGGAGAAGGACGTCTTCGGCGCGGGCAAGGTCGAGGACTTCTCCTGGAAGGGCTGGCTCGACTTCAGCACCTGCACCGAGTGCGGCCGCTGCCAGTCGCAGTGCCCGGCCTGGAACACCGGCAAGCCGCTGTCGCCGAAGCTGGTCATCACCCAGCTCCGCGACCACGCGTACGCCAAGGCGCCCTACCTGCTCGCGGGTGGCAAGAAGGACATGGCGGGCGACGAGGTCGGCCTGACCGGCGACAACCCGTACGCGGGCATCGACGTGCTCGCCATCGCCGAGGCCGAGCGGCTGCTGGTCGGCGACGACGGCGGTGTCATCGACCCCGAGGTGCTCTGGTCCTGCACCACCTGCGGCGCCTGCGTCGAGCAGTGCCCGGTGGACATCGAGCACGTCGACCACATCGTGGACATGCGCCGCTACCAGGTGCTGATCGAGTCGAACTTCCCGTCCGAGCTGGGCGGCATGTTCAAGAACCTGGAGAACAAGGGCAACCCCTGGGGGCAGAACGCCAAGGACCGCCTGGCCTGGACCCAGGACCTCGACTTCGAGGTGCCCGTCTTCGACGGCGAGCTCGCCGACGACACCGAGTACCTGTTCTGGGTCGGCTGCGCGGGGGCCTTCGAGGACCGCGCGAAGAAGACGACCCGGGCGGTCGCCGAGCTGCTGCACACCGCCGAGGTGAAGTACGCGGTGCTCGGCTCCGAGGAGACCTGCACCGGCGACCCGGCGCGGCGCGCGGGCAACGAGTTCCTGTTCCAGATGCTGGCCCAGCAGAACGTCGAGGTCATCAACGCGGTCTTCGAGGACCGCGAACCGGGCCGCCGCAAGATCGTCGTGACCTGCGCGCACTGCTTCAACACCCTGGCCAACGAGTACCCTCAGCTCGGCGGCGAGTACGAGGTCGTGCACCACACGCAGCTGCTCAACAAGCTGGTCCGCGAGCGGCGGCTGGTGCCGGTCGCCCCCGTCGCCGAGGACGTCACCTACCACGACCCGTGCTACCTGGGCAGGCACAACCAGGTCTACGAGGCGCCGCGCGAACTCGTCGGCGCCTCGGGCGCGAAGCTGCGCGAGATGCCCCGGCACGCCGACCGCTCGATGTGCTGCGGCGCGGGCGGCGCGCGGATGTGGATGGAGGAGCGCGTCGGCAAGCGGATCAACATCGACCGCGTGGACGAGGCGCTCGGCACCGCGCCGTCGAAGATCGCGACCGGCTGCCCGTTCTGCCGCGTGATGCTGACCGACGGCGTCACCGCCCGGCAGTCCGACGGCCTCGCGGCCGAGCACGTCGAGGTCGTGGACGTCGCCCAGCTCCTGCTCCAGGCCGTGCGCCGGGGCCAAGAGCCGATGGACACCCCGACCGACGTGACCGACCCGGGTACCCCGCTGCCGGAGGCGGACAAGTCCTCCTGACCTGCGAACCCCCGATGGCCCCCGACCTGCTCAGGTCGGGGGCCATTCTCATTCATTGGGAAAGTGGTTCCGCTATTCGGGAAACGTTAGCTATGTTAACTACATGCGACGCTGGGTCATCCTGGGAATCGCGGTCGCCGCCCAAGCGGCCGTGTCGAGCCTGGTCTACGGGCTCCCCTTCCTGCTGCCGGTCCTGCGCGGGGCGCTGGGCCTGTCCCTGACCGAGGCGGGCACGCTCGCCGCCGCCCCCGTGCTGGGCGTGCTCATCGCGCTCATCGCCTGGGGCGCCGCGGCGGACCGGTTCGGCGAGCGCGTGGTGATGACCGTCGGCATGCTCGGCACCGGTCTCGCGGGCCTGGCCGCCGCGGCCGTGTCCGGTCCGGTGGCGATGGGGGTGCTGCTGGTCGTCGCGGGCAGCTTCTCGGCATCGATCAGCGCGGCCAGCGGGCGCGCGGTCCTGGGTTGGTTCGCCCCGACCGAGCGCGGCCTGGCCATGGGGATCCGGCAGACCTGCACCCCGATCGGCGTCGGCATCGCCGCGCTGACCCTGCCGCCCGCCGCGGCGTCGTGGGGCTACCAGTGGGCCCTGGTGATCCCCGCCGGGCTGAGCCTGGTCGTCGGGGTGGTCGTGGCGGCTGGCCTGGTCGACCCGCCGCGGCAGCCGCCCAAGCACGTCGAGGAGACCCGGTCGCCGTACCGGGGTGCGCGGCTGTGGCGGGTGCACGTGGCGAGCGCGCTGCTGGTCGGCCCGCAGTTCGTGGCGAGCACGTACGCGCTGACCTACCTGGTGTCCGAACTGGACTGGAGCCCGGTGACCGCGGGCGTGGTGCTGGCCGTGGTGCAGTTCGTCGGCGCGGCGGGCCGGATCGGCGCGGGGGTGTGGTCGGACCGGGTCGCGAGCAGGCTCCGGCCGATGCGCTGGATCGCCCTGGGTGCCGGGGTGTCGCTGCTGGTCTGGGGCGTCGGCGGGGCCGTCAGCCCGTGGCTCGCGGTGGTCGCGATCGTCGCGGTGTCGGTGTTCTCGGTCAGCGACAACGGGTTGGGCTTCACCGCGACGGCCGAGCTGGCCGGTCCGTTCTGGGCGGGGCGCGCGCTGGGCGTCCAGAACACCGGCCAGAACGCGTTGGCCATGGCGGTCGCGCCGCTGTTCGCGATGCTCGTGACCGCGGTGGACTGGCCGTGGGCGTTGACCATCGGCGCGCTCTTACCGCTCGCGGCGACCCTGGTGATCCCGGTGCGCGGCGAGGTCTTCGGTCAGCGCTTGGTGTCGACGCGGTGAAAGTTCAGGTAGGCGCGTGAGGGCGTGGGGCCGCGCTGCCCCTGGTAGCGCGAGCCCGCTTCCTTGGAACCGTACGGGAACTCGGCGGAGGAGGAGAGCCGGAACAGGCACAGCTGGCCGATCTTCATCCCCGGCCACAGCGTGATCGGCAGGTTGGCGACGTTGGACAGCTCGAGGGTGATGTGCCCGGTGAACCCCGGGTCGATGAACCCGGCCGTCGAGTGGGTCAGCAGCCCCAACCGCCCCAGCGACGACTTGCCCTCCAGCCGACCCGCGAGGTCGTCGGGCAGCGTGACGTTCTCGAACGTCGACCCGAGCACGAACTCCCCCGGGTGCAGCACGAACGGCTCGTCGTCGGCCGCCTCGACCAGGCTCGTCAGGTCGTCCTGCTGCTGCCGGGGGTCGATGTGCGTGTACCGCGTGTTGTTGAACACCCGGAAGAACCGGTCCAACCGCACATCGATGCTGGAGGGCTGCACCATGGCCGCGTCGAAGGGCTCCACCCCCAGCCGCCCGGCGTCCAGCTCCACCCGCAGGTCACGATCGCTCAGCAACACGCGCCCACCCTAACCGGACCCCCGCTGGGTGACGCGTCCGGCCGATACCTGTAAGCTACGGCTGCGAAGAGCGATCTTCGCGATCGGGTGACCGGTCAAGCGGATGTAGTTCAATGGTAGAACATCAGCTTCCCAAGCTGAATACGCGGGTTCGATTCCCGTCATCCGCTCAACTAGGGCTACCCATGTCTGCGGAATGCGCAGACCGGGTAGTTTCGCCATTTCATTCGGGGGCCGAGCCCCCGGACCCCACGGTGCGATTGGGCTTGACCCAGCGTGGTGTCGTGGAGTGTGGTCGCTGTTTGTGTTAGGGCGTGGCGCGTTGTGTTAGGGCGTGGCGTGGTTGGGTTGGTGCTGCGGGCGTTGTGATTGTTCGGTGGTGGTGCTGGTGAACAATGCTTCACCAATGGGCCGGTGCCGGGTTGCGGTGCCAGCCCATTGGCTTTACGCGACGCGCGGGAGACGATAGCGGATAGGGTGCGGAGTTGTTTTGTCCGTGTCGATATCCTGCGGATTGTTCGCGCTGTGTCTTTTAGTGCACTCGGGCGCTGATCTGGTGCTCGATGGCGGGGATGCCGAACTCGCGGACGGCGGTGAGCACCTCGTCCGACAGGGAGGCGAAGGGTTTGCCCGCCTCGATCTTCCACCACAGGTCGCCGATCGGGACGCCGCCGCCGACGAGCATCAGGTTGCCGATGCGCTCCTGCCAGCCGTAGCCGCGGTGGCCCGCGGCCAGCGCGTAGGGGCGGATGCGTAGTTGTGACGCCCACTCGTCGGTGGGGGTGACGCTCAACGACAGGGTGAAGCGGGTGGAGTACGCGCTGGAGCGGGTCGACTGGAGGATCGACACCTGCCCCACGTGCGCGTCGCGCACCACCTTGAAGGTGCGGCCGGTGCCCGCCAGGCCGAGCGCCCGCAACCCGGGGGCCAAGCCGGTCTCGACCATGAGCCGGAACCACTCGTCCGCATTGCGCACCGCGCCCGCTTCCACGTAGCCCCCCACTCTCAGCATTCGACTGGTCACTCCGGCGTACCCACGACCCTATCCGCCGGGGCGGCCCGTTCCTACCCGTTGCCCGATCTGCCTGCTGGTTCGTGACCTCTCAGGCACTTCTCAGCCGACCGACCGACACACTGCGCAACCGAGGAGCGATATATGTAACACAGATCACAGCAGTACCCATCACCTGTGTGAGTGAGGTTTCGGTCCAGGTGGCCGGAAACCTCGATTCCGCACGTCACAACCACCACAACGTGGCCGGGCGGACTCGCGGACGGGTGAAAACGGCGGGAGGAACCCAACGCATGCCGCCCAGCACGGCACACCGAGGCGCGACCGGCAGCCCGTGGGAGAACGGTGGGCCGACCGTCGCACTCGTCGACGGCATCCCGCTGTTCCGCGAGGGTTTGGCCGCACTCGTCCTGCGCACCCCCGGGCTGCGCTGGCTCGGCGCGACCGACACCCCGCAGGGCGCGGTCGGCTTCGCCGAGCGGTACCGCCCGGACGTCGTGCTCCTCGACTCCGGCCTCGACCCGCGCAACCACCTGAGCAGCACGCTCACCGCGGCCAACCCCGACGCCGTCGTGCTCGTGCTGGTCCGGGAGGCGCACCGGACCACGCAGTACGTCGCCACCGCGATGGCCTCCGGCGTGCACGGGGTCGTCCCGCGCACGGTCGAGCCGCCGCAGCTGGTCGACGCCATCCAGGCGGTGTTCACCAGCCGCCGCTACATGGACCCGGCGCTGGCCAGGACGGTCGCCGCGCCGCGCGGGCGGCTCATCCGGGGCGTCGACACCGACCTCCAGCAGCTCTCCCGGCGCGAGTTCCAGGTCCTCCAGCTCATCGCGGACGGCCTGGAGAACCAGGCCATCGCGAAGATCCTGTACGTGTCGGTGGAGACCGTGCGCACCCACGTGAAGAGCATCCTGCGCAAGCTGGCCGCCCGGGACCGCACGCACGCGGTCGCGGTGGCGTTCAAGGCGGGCGTGCTCCTCGCGCCGCTGCTGCCCGAGGGGACCCGCACCGGGACGTGACCCGGGTGAGTGATCCCGACCAATCGCCTTGCCGTCCCTACCCGTCGGTAATACACTTTTGTTACCGATGAGTAGCAGCACTCCTGCTCGCGGGTGGAGAACCCGCACCCGGCGTGAGGACACGGAGCGACGAGATGGGCCACTACAAGAGCAACGTGCGCGACCTTGAGTTCAACCTCTTCGAGGTGTTCAAGGTCCAGGACCGGCTGGGCAAGGGCGTGCTCGCGGAGTCCGACGAGGAGACCGCGCGCGGTGTGCTCGCCGAGCTGAACAAGCTGGCCTCGGGCCCGCTCGCGGAGTCGTTCGCCGACGCCGACCGCAACCCGCCGGTGTACGACCCGAAGACCTTCAGCGCGACCCTGCCCGAGTCGTTCAAGAAGTCCTACAAGGCGCTGTGGGACGGCGAGTGGTGGCGCCTCGGCCTCACCGACGACCTGGGCGGCTTCGGCCTCCCGCCGACGGTGCAGTGGTCGGCCGCCGAACTGATCCTGGGGGCCAACCCGGCGCTGTTCATGTACCTGGCGGGGCCCAACTTCGCGATGATCGCGCACAAGAACGGCACCGAGGAGCAGCAGCGCTGGGCGCAGTTCATCATCGACCGCGGCTGGGGCGCCACCATGGTGCTGACCGAGCCGGACGCGGGCTCCGACGTCGGCGCGGGCCGCGCCAAGGCGGTCAAGCAGGACGACGGCTCGTGGCACATCGAGGGCGTGAAGCGGTTCATCACCTCGGGCGACCAGGACCTGACCGAGAACATCATGCACCTGGTGCTGGCCCGGCCCGAGGGTCACGGGCCGGGCACCAAGGGGCTGAGCCTGTTCCTGGTGCCCAAGTTCCACTTCGACACCGAGACCGGTGAGCTGGGCGAGCGCAACGGCGCGTTCGTGACCAACGTCGAGCACAAGATGGGCCTGAAGGTCTCGACCACCTGCGAACTGACCTTCGGCCAGCACGGCACCCCGGCCAAGGGCTGGCTGCTCGGCGAGGTGCACAACGGCATCGCGCAGATGTTCCAGGTCATCGAGTACGCCCGGATGATGGTCGGCACCAAGGCCATCGCGACCCTGTCCACCGGCTACCTCAACGCGCTGGCCTACGCCAAGGAGCGCGTCCAGGGCGCCGACCTGCCGAACATGGTGGACAAGTCCGCGCCCCGCGTGACCATCACCCACCACCCGGACGTGCGCCGCAGCCTCATGCTGCAGAAGGCCTACGCCGAGGGCCTGCGCGCGGTGTACCTGTACGCGGCCACCTTCCAGGACCAGATCTGGACCGGCGAGGGCGGCGCGGACGCGGTCAAGCTGGCCGGTCAGGTCAACGACCTGCTGCTCCCGGTGGTCAAGGGCGTCGGTTCCGAGCGCGCGACCGAGCAGCTGGTCCAGTCGCTGCAGACCCTGGGCGGGTCCGGCTTCCTGCAGGACTACCCGCTGGAGCAGTACATCCGCGACGCCAAGATCGACTCCCTGTACGAGGGCACGACCGCGATCCAGTCGCTGGACTTCTTCTTCCGCAAGATCGTCCGCGACCGGGGCCAGGGTCTGGCGCACGTGGCGGGCGAGATCCAGGCGTTCATCCAGGCCGAGGGCGGCAACGGCAGGCTCAAGCGCGAGCGGGAACTGCTCAAGCAGGGCCTTGAGGACGTCCAGGCCATGCTCGGCGCGCTGGTCGGCTACCTGACCGCGGCGCAGGAGGACCCGCGCAGCATCTACAAGGTGGGCCAGCACAGCGTCCGGCTGCTGATGGCCACCGGCGACCTGCTGGTCGGCTGGCTGCTCCAGCGCCAGGCGGAGATCGCGCTGGCCAAGCTGGACGCGGGCGCGGCGGGCAAGGACAAGGCGTTCTACGAGGGCAAGGTCGCCGTGGCGTCCTTCTTCGCCAAGAACGTGCTGCCCGACCTGTCGGCCGCGCGCAAGATCGTCGAAGCCGCCGACAACGACCTCATGGACCTGGACGAAGCCGCTTTCTGAGCCACCCGACCGAAGGGGCCCGCCACGACCCGTGGCGGGCCTCCTTGGGTTTCGGGGCCGATCGGAGGAGCCTTGTCAGGCATGACCGATCGGGATTTCCAGCCCTATCGCCGCGTCAGCCCGAGTCGACTCCGGGACCGGGCGCGATCCGTCTGGGCGGCGGACGACCCGGACCGCCCACCGGTGGTCAGTGACCTGGTGGTCGCGGAGGAGGTGCCGCCGCCGAGGGTGGCGGAGGCGCTCGGCCTCGACGCGGACGCCCTCGCCCTGGTCCGCCGCCGCGTCTACCTGGTCGAGGAGCGGCCGATCCAGCTCGCGTGGACGTACTACCCGGCCGAGCTGGTGCGGGAGAGCGCGATCGCCGAACCGGAGACCGGGCCCGGCGGCGCGTACGCCCGGCTGGCCGAACTCGGGTCCGCGCCGGTGCGGTTCCGCGAGGAACTCCGCTCGCGGATGCCGAGCCACGAGGAGCGCGAGGTGCTGCGGCTGGGGCAGGCGGTCCCGGTCATCCACGTGACCCGGACCGCCTACCAGGCCGACGACGCGGCTGTCGAGGTCAACGAGATGGTGCTGGACGCGGCGGCGTACGTCCTGGAGTACCACTTCTAGGTGCGGTGGGCGCGGGCCGCGGCGAAGCAGTAGATGCCGAAGGCGGCGAAGCCGAGGGCGACGGCGATGAGGAGCGCGGTGCCGAAGGGCTGCTCGGCGAGGGTGCGCAGGGCCGAGTCGAGCCCACCCGCCTCGCCCGCGTCGGAGTCGATGGCCGCGGCGCCGAGGAGCACGCCGATGATGCCGATGCCGACGCCCTTGGCGGCGTAACCGACCATGCCCAGCCGCTCGACCCACCGGCGGGAGCCGTTGGGCAGCTCGGAGGGGTCGAGGTCGTGCATGAACGACTTGCGGACACCGGACACGATGCTGGCCACCCCGGCGCCGATGACCACGAGGGCGCCGAAGCCGACGAGCAGCCGACCCGCGGGCAGCTCCATCAGCTGACCGGTCATCTCCTTCTGCTTCTGGTCACCGCTCTGGCTCCCGCTGCCGGTGGCGATGCGGATGGCAGCGATCGCCAGCGAGATGCCCACGACACCGCGCACGCCCGCGCCGATCTTCTTGAAGATCCGCTTGTGCTGCTTGTCCACCCACTGGAAGCTGAACCCCGCCATCAGCAGCTGCCACACACCGAAGGCCAGCAACCCGACCGCCAGCACCCACAGCACAACGGCGCCGAACGACGTCCCCGCGATCTCCTGCAGGGCACCGGTCTGGTCAGCCTCCTGGCCACCCCCGCCCACCGCGACCTGGACGGCGAGGTAGGCGACGATCACGTAGACCGCCCCGAAGCACCCCATCCCGACCCGCCCGAGCACCTTGACGGTCCCATGATCCCGAGCCCGTCGCCCAGCGTCAGTGGCGGTGGCCATCAGCCCTCCTCCAGTTGTCACCCACTAGAGGCGAGATGTCACCGGACGTCCGTTCTCAAACCCGAGCCCCCTTCGCCTCGACGCCGCCGAGACGAGTCCGACAACGGCGACGCTCGTGATCGGTGGCGAGCGGTATCCGGCGCTCACCACCGCCCAGGGCGGATTCGTCGGGGCTACGGGGACCTGCTCGTGCTGGCCGTCGTACCGGCGGAAGCCGCTGTCGACCTCCGACTCGGAACCATCCGCGCATGGGAAAAGGGCCACGGTGTCCGTGGCCCTTTTCCCAGGGGATCAGCCTGCCGGGGGCGGGGGTGGTGCCGGGGCGCAGACGATCTTCGGCTGCGGGTTGTACTTGACCGTCCGGGTGTCGCGGCGGACCTCGTGGCCGGTCGCGACGTCCTTGAGGACGCGGGTGTCCGAGGTGGTGAAGCCCGGGGCACCGTTGCTCGGCGTGCACTTGCCCGTGGTCGGGCCCGGCTTCTCCTGCGGCGGCGTCTCCGCCGTGCGGCTGCCGGGGATGGACTCGACGGTGTAGTGCTTGGTGCCCCAGATCTTCACCGTGATCGAGGACGAGGTCCAGATCGTCTGGATGGCCACGCCGGTCTGCGAGTCGTTGGTGAACTTCAGGTCGATGACGCTGCTGCCGTCGTGGTTCTGGAACACCGTGGCCTCGCGAGCCGGTGGGTACCGCGAGATGTAGTAGCTGTGCTCCTTGTGCCCGGCGTCCTTCAGACCCGAGAAGTACGACGCGTTGTAGAGGGTGGTGGCGAACTGCGAGATGCCGCCGCCCACCTCGCGGCCGGGGGCGCCGTCCTTGATCACGCCCGCCTCGACGTAGCCCTGCGCCGCGGTGCGCGGGCCGGTGAACCCGTTGAGGCTGAACGTCTCGCCCGGCTTGACGATGGCGCCGTTGACCTTGGCCGCGACCTGGCGGATGTTGACGCCGGAGTCCACGGCGAAGCCCTTGGTGGAGAACTCGCCGACGACCTCCTTGATGCCGAGCTGGTTGGCCTGCTCGGTGGTCACCTTGGCCGGGGTCTTGGTGTACTCGACCTTGATCTCGCGGCCGTCGGCCTTCTTCAGCACCTCGAGCATCGGGGCGAACGCGGTGTCGTACTTGATGCCCGTGCCGTCCACGGACGGGGTCACCGCGGGCGCGCCGCCCTCGAAGACGACCTGCGCGTCCTTGCCCTCCTTCTCGGTCGACGCCAGCTGCGGGCGGACCGCCTCGGTGAGCTTGTTGTTGTCGACCTTCGGGGTGAGCCCGCCGCCGTCGGCGGGTTCGAAGCTGAGCGCGCCCGCGATCACCGCGGGATCGATCTTCGCGTCCTTGCCCTCGCCCTTGACCGTCACCGGCGCGGACACCGCGACCTTGGCGAACTGGTCGAGCGCGGCGTGCACGCCCTCGGTGGTGGTCTTGACCGGGACCGTGCTCACCGGCAGGTCGAGCGGCTCGCCGATCACCCAGCCGTCGAGGATCGCCTGGCGGGCGCCCGGCGCGTCGAGCTCCTGGCCGAGCACCGGCTCGACGGCGACCGGGGTGATGCCCTCGAACCTGATGCCGCCCTCGGCCGGGGTGCGCACGGCCTTGCCCTTGAGCCCGTCGACGGCGGCGTCGAGGGCCGCGTTGTCGGTGGTGGTGACCACGCCGACCTCGCGGGTCCCCCCGAAGAGCGAGGTCAACCGGGTGAAGGGGTTGAGCGGCTGGTCGCCCGCCTGGTCCAGGGTGGCGGCCCAGTCCAGCTTCAGCCCGGACGTCGTGGGGTCCAGCTTCTCCTCGACCGCGCCCATCTTGAGCGCGATCGGCTGGGTCAGCCGCGGTTCGATCTTCTCGCGCAGCGCCCTCTCGGCCTCGTCGTGGGACAGCCCGCCGACCTCGACGCCCGCGACGGTCGTGCCGCGGGGCACCTCACCGCTGCTGAGCGCGAGGTCGACGCCGTAGAGCAGGGCCAGTCCGCCGAGGACCGAGCCCGCGATGATCGCGGGCTTGCGCAGGCTCTTCTGCTTCGCTTCCGGTGCGGGCTCCGGCGGTGTGCCGAACCCCAGCCCGGTGGTGTTGATCTTCTCGGTCGGGCTGTCCAGCATCCCGGTGAACGCCGCGCGCGGCAGCAGGTCGGTCTGCTCGGCGTGCGACTCCGGCCATCTGGCGCCGCCAGGCCAGTTCTGGTCGTCCGGCACGGCTCACCTTCCCCTCAGAGGTACAACCCGGTCCCGTGTTCGGTGCTGCGCTCGGTGGCGACGGCGTGCACGTCCCGCTCGCGCATCACCAGGTAGGCCTGCCCGTGGACCTCGACCTCGAGCTGGTCCTCGGGGTTGAACAGCACGCGGTCGCCGACCCGCACCGTCCGCGCGCTGGTACCCACACCGTGCACGTCGCCCCAGGCGAGCCGCTTGGCGACCTGGGCGGTGGCCGGAATGACGATGCCGCCGGTGCTGCGCCGCTCGCCCTCCTCGGGGGTGAGCCGCACGAGGACCCGGTCGTGCAGCATCTGGATCTCGAGCTTGGGTTCCGGCACCGCAGAATCGTAACCGCCGGAATCAGGCCCCCTCGTCCAGACCGCCCATCACCAGGGGTAGCCGTCGCACCCCGTCCGAGGTCACCCGAACGGGGACGCCCCAGTCCTGTCGGGTCAGGTGGCAGGCGCCGTGCTCGGTGCCGTCGTCGTCGCAGCTCGCGGCCTGTGCGACAACCCCCAGCACGCCCTCGGACACCCCTTCGGCGATGACGATCCGGCGGGTCAGCTCGGTGCCCACGCCCGCGCCTTCGACCAGCAGCCCCGGCGGGGACGAGGTGACCTCGAGGCGGGTCGACGGACCCCACCGCTCGTCCAGCTTCTGGCCGGGCGGGGGCGTGAAGACGACCGTCAGCTCGAGAGCCCCCGGCGCGATGTCGGTCGACGGCCTGCGCACCTGGTGCGCGGCCCCGTCGACCAGGTGCGCGGCGGCGACCGGGCGGCTGAGCCGGTGCGCGGCGGACTCGACGACGACCAGGTCCCCGTCGAGCAGGACCGCCCCGGACGGCTCGGCCAGCCCGGTGGCCAGCGTGGTGACCTCGCCGGTCGCCGGGTCGTAGCGGCGGATGGCCCCGTTGTAGGTGTCGGCGACGACCACCGAGTGGTCGGCGAGCACGGTGACACCGAGCGGGTGCTGGAGGAGTGCCTGGTCGGCGGCCCCGTCGCGGTGGCCGAAGTCGAAGAGCCCGGTGCCGATGGCGGTGTGCACGGTCCGGTCGGTGTCGATCCAGCGCAGGGCGGAGGTCTCGGAGTCGACCAGCCACAGCCGGTCCCCGTCGACGGCGAGCCCGGAGGTCTGGGCGAAGAAGGCGTCCGCGGCGGGGCCGTCCTTGAGCCCCTCGACGGTCGTCCCCGCGAACCGGGAGACGGTCTTGGTGCGTGGGTCGAACAACCCGATCGTGTGATTTCCGGCCATGGCAATGACCACTCCACCAGCAGGTTCCCACCAGACGACATCCCACGGACTGGTGAGATCGATTTCGTCGGCAGGCCCGTCGGTAGGCCCATTTCGCCACTGAAGACCGGTGCCCGCGATGGTCGTGACGTCACCGTTGTCGGTGTTGATGCCCCGGAGTAGGTGGTTGACCGTATCGGCCACTACGAGGTGATACCCGACCTCTTGCGCCACTTCGTCCGGAAGGACCGCAACCCCCGAGGGCTCGGAGAACGTAGCCGCCTTACCGTCCTGCCGACCACGCTCACCGGTCCCGTAGGAGGTAATAACGGTCTCACCATCCAACTCCACAACCCGATGGTGAGCGGCGTCGGCAACCAAGAGCGTCCCCACCGCGGTAACCGTCGCCTTGGACGGAAACTTCAACTCCGTAGCCTCCGCCACCGGCGGCACATAGGGCCCGTCCCCCCGGTGCAACGTCCCCTTGGCCTCGTGCTCGGCCACCACCTCGCCGATGACCCTGCGCAGAGCCTCCGCATGCCCCTCACCGGCCGCGATGTGCACCACGTAGCCCTCGGGATCAACAACCACCAACGTGGGCCAAGCCTTGACGGCGTACGCCTGCCACGTAGTCAGGTCAGGGTCGTCGAGCACGGGGTGGTGCACGTCGTACCGCTCGACCGCCGCCCTGAGCGCCACGGGATCCGCCTCATGCACGAACTTCGGCGAGTGCACCCCGACGGTGACCAGCACGTCGGAGAACTCCTCCTCGACCGGCCGGAGCTCGTCGAGGACGTGCAGGCAGTTGATGCAACAAAAGGTCCAGAAGTCCAGGAGGAGGACCTTGCCGCGGAAGTCACCGAGGTGCAGGTCCTTGCCCCCGGTGTTGAGCCACCCCCGCCCCACCAACTCGGGGGCACGGGACAGACGACGGGGTTGTGCTGTGGTCACCTCCGGATCCAACACCAGCTCAGGGCGACGTGTTCCGATGCCCACCACCCGTCACATTTCCGTTCGTTTTGTTCGTTTCGCGGTACGCTGGCAGCATGACGGCTATCGCGGGTGAGCGGACCGTGCTTCCTCCGGCGAGCCCGGAGGTCCTGTCTCCATGGGTGCGGGCGTTGACGCAGTCGAGCGGCAGGACCGCCACGCTCACCGCGCCAGACGGCACCGCGCTGGAGTTCCCCGCTGAAATCTTCGACATCCTCCGCGACGTCGTCGTCGCCATGTCGCAGGGACTGGCGATCACCGTAGCGCCGCAGCACACGGTGCTGACCACGAGCGAGGCCGCGCACCTGCTGGGCGTCTCACGCCCAACGCTGGTGCGCCTGCTCGAAGCCGGGGACATCCCCTTCGAGCAGCCGAACCGACACCGCAGGGTGCGCTTGGCGGACGTGCTCGCCTACCAGGAACGCGCTCGGCGAGCACGTGCCTCCGGGCTGGATGGCATGGTCCGCAGCGGCGAAGACGGTGGTCTGTACGACCTGCCTTCAGACGCACCGTTCGAGCGAACCCCACTGGATGACGACACCCACGAGTGAGACTTGTACCCCGCCTTTCTCGACACTTGCGTCCTCCTCAAGCCCTACGTGTGTGACACGCTGCTGACCATCGCCGAATCCGGCCTGTTCCGCCCACTGTGGTCCAGGGGCGTCTTGGACGAGCTGGCCAGGAACCTCATCAAGCGGGGCTTGTCCGACACGCAGGTGAGTCACCGGATCGAGCAGATGACCCGCCATTTCCCGGACGCGAACGTCGCCGGCTACGAGCACCTCGTCGTTGCGATGGAGAACCACCCCAAGGACCGCCACATCCTCGCGGCGGCTGTCCGTGGCGCGGCGGCCTCGCTGGTGACCGAGAACCTGAAGGAATTCCCCAGAACGTGCTGGACCGCTACGGCATCACGGCTGTGCACCAAGACGAGTTCCTCCAAGATCAACTCGATCCTCGCCCCGCGACTGGTGTCAGCCGCTCTTCAGCGACAGGTATCCAGACACCGCAAGCACCCGCGTTCCGTCGACGAGCTACTCGACATCCTCGGCAACGAAGGCAACGGCTGCCCCGGGTTCGCAGCTGAAGCGCGGCGTGTGAGCACCGTTCGCGCGTGGAGAAGTTGACCTACTGGCAGCAGAAGGTCCAGAAGTCGAGCAGCAGGACCTTGCCCCGGAAGTCGGCGAGGTGCAGGACCTTGCCGCCCGTGTTGAGCCACCCTCGTCCCACGAGTTCGGCGCGCCGCCTCCGTGTGAGCCGTTCTGTCTGTGGTGTTTGCCCACGACGTGTGAGCTGCGAGCCGTGCCCTGGGGGACGGTTGCGCTGGGGTCAAGGCCCCGGCTTCTTCGTCGTTGTCCACCTGATCAGGGGCCCAGCCGCGGCTAAGATCAACAACTGGTTCCGGCGTCTTGCCTGCCGCAAGGGGCGGGGAACCTGACCTCCTGTCCGTGCGGAGTGGGATCGCTGACGCGATCGCCTACGCCGAAGGGCGAGTTCTGGAAGACGATCTCATGAACAAGTACCGGTTGTACGACAACTCCGGGCAGGACAGGGTCCGGATGCTTGAGTACACGGTCAACGCAACGAGTGCGTGGCACGCGGAGGCTGGGGTTCGTCGGCTGTCGCCGGGCAACGAAGTCGATATCGCCCTGGTGCGTCCGGATGGCGTGTTGCACGTTGTCGAACTGACGAGGGCCAACGTGCAGACGGTCAAGCTGTCCCGGGACAACCCCGTGCCCTCGGCGGAGGTGCACGACGCGGTGGCGCAGGTGGCCAACTACCTGCGGGACTTCGATGAGCAACGGCAGTTGATCCAGGAGAAGTTCGGGCTCGATGCCCGTCGGGCGAGCGCGACCGTGGTGGTGGGGCAGCCCGACTTCGACACGGCGTTCACCGAGCAGCAGGTCAACGAGGCCCTGCGGACCTACGTGAGCCACCTCAGCCGGATCGACGTCATGACCTACAAGCAGCTGATCGACAGTGCGCGCAGGTCGCTGGGGAGTGCGTGAAAAGGCCCGCTGCCGAACGGCGAGCGGGCCTTGTGCGGGGCTGGGGTCAGCCGCGCTTTTGGGGGCGCCAGACGACCAGCGCGGTCTGTTGGCGGACCGGGACCAGGT
Organism: Actinokineospora auranticolor; assembly: GCF_041897805.1. Taxonomy (GTDB): domain Bacteria; phylum Actinomycetota; class Actinomycetes; order Mycobacteriales; family Pseudonocardiaceae; genus Actinokineospora; species Actinokineospora auranticolor. Next base: position 8,328,694 of record NZ_CP154825.1, on the reverse strand, counting down.
CGTGCCGGTAGGACTTGTGGATCGCCGCCGCGGCCTGTTCCGCTGCCACGTACGCCGCCGCCAGTTCCTCCGTCAGTTCCGCCACTCGGACGCGCAGCGCGTCGACCTCGTTCTCCAATTCGATGATGCGCTTGATGCCTGCCAGGTTGACGCCCGCTTCCTGCGACAGCCGCTGCACCTCCCGCAGCAGGGCGATGTCGCGCACCGAATACCGCCGGCCGCCGCCCGGGGTTCGGCCGGGGGAGACCAGGCCTTGGCGGTCGTAGCTGCGGAGGGTTTGGGCGTGGAGACCGGAGAGTTGGGCGGCCACCGAGATGACGAAGACGGGTGTGTCTTCGTCCGTGCCGGGGGGGAACGGGTTCACGATTGCCTCGCCTTCTGCACCAGTGCGGTCAGTTCAGGCCTCGGGTCGTGGGTGGCGGTGGCCGTGGCGTAGGCCTCCAGGGCGTCCTTGGCCCCCTGGTCGAGGTTGCCGGGCACCGCCACCTGGACGGTGACCAGCAGGTGACCCACCTGGCCGTCCCGCCGGGCGACGCCCTTGTTGCGGACGCGGAAGACGCGGCCGGAGGACGTGCCGGGGGGGACCTGGAGCGAGACCGTGCCGTCCAGGGTGGGCACCGTCAGGGTGGTGCCCAGGGTCAGTTCCGGGAAGGTGACCGGCACCTTCAGCGTCAGGTCGTTGCCGTCGCGCCCGAAGACGGGGTGCGGGGTGACGTGCACGCGCACGTACAGGTCGCCCGCGCCCGCGGCGCCCGAGCCGGGTTCGCCCTGGCCCGCGAGGCGGATGCGCTGGTCGTCCTGCACCCCGGCCGGGATGCGGACGGTCAGCGTCCGGGTCTTCGTGTTGACGCCCTCGCCCGCGCAGTCGGGGCAGGGGTCGTCGATGATGCGGCCCGTGCCGCGGCAGTCGCGGCAGGGCTCGCTGAACGCGAACGCGCCCTGGCTGCGGCTGACCAGGCCGACGCCGCCGCAGGTGGCGCAGGTGCGCGGGGTGCTGCCCGGGCGGGCGCCCGAGCCGTGGCAGGTGTCGCAAGTGGACGGACTGGACAGCCGCAGCGGGACGGTGGCGCCCTTGACCGCCTCGACGAAGTCGATGCGGACCTCGGTCTCCACGTCCGCGCCGCGACGAGCCCGGCCGCCACCGCCACCACCACTACCGCCGCCGCGGGCGCGGTTGAACAGGTTGCCGAACAGGTCGCCCAGTCCGCCGCCCCCACCGCCGCCGAAGCCGCCCTGCTGGTTGAAAACGTCGTTGAACTCGAAGCCGCCACCGCCGCCGAAGCCGCCCGGGCGGAAGCCGCCGGAGCCGAACATCGAGCGGGCCTCGTCGTACTGCTTGCGCTTCTCCGGGTCGCCGACCACGCCGTAGGCCTCGGAGACCGACTTGAACCGGGCCTCGGCGTCGGCGTTGCCCGGGTTCGCGTCGGGGTGCAGCTCGCGGGCCAGCTTGCGGTACGACTTCTTGATCTCGGCGTCCGAGGCGTCGGAGGAGACGCCCAGCTCGCGATAGAAGTCCTTGTCGATCCAGTCCCTGGCACTCACCGGACGTCCCCTCCTCTCGTCAGCCCGCCGCGGCGGGGGTGCCCGCCACGGCGTCCGGGTCCGCGTCGGTGACCGCGACCAGCGCGGCGCGCACGACCCGGTCGCCGAACCGGTAGCCCCGGCGCAGCACGCCGGTGACCGTCGGCCCGGAGACCTCGGCGGAGGTGTTGTGCTGCACCGCCTCGTGCACCGACGGGTCGAACGGCTCGCCCTCGTGGCCGAACGGTTCGAGACCCGTCTTCTGCAACGAGCTGGTCAGCTTCTCGGCAACGGCCTTGAACGCACCGGTGAGGTCACCGTGCGCGGCCGCGCGCTCCACGTCGTCGAGCACCGAGAGCAGGTCGGTGACGACCTGCGCCTTGGCGGAGGCGACCACAGCCTCGCGGTCGCGCTCCACCCGCTTGCGGTAGTTGGCGTACTCGGCCTGCAGGCGCTGCAGGTCCGCGGTGCGCTCGTCCAACTGGGCCTTCAGCGCGGCGGCCGGATCGATCTCCGGCTCGCCCACCGCGGACTCCGGTGTGGACGGTGCGTGGGTGCCCGCCGGGGCGGGCACCTCCTCGACCGCGTCCCGGACCTCGCCCGTCTCCGGGTCGATCCGGCGTCGGTCGTTCACCACGACCTGCGGCTCCTCGGGGCCGCCCTGCTGCTCGCTCACTGCGCCACCTCGCCGGTGTTCGTCGTGGACAGAGGGAAGGTCACTTCTTGTCCTCGTCCACGATCTCGGCGTCCACGACGTCGTCGGCGCCCGGCTTGGCCTGCGCGCCCTCGCCGCCCGGGGCACCCGCACCCGCACCCGCACCGGCCTCGGCACCCGCGCCGGTGTTGGAGTAGAGCGCGGAGCCGATGGCCTGCGACTCGGTGGCCAGCTTCTCCATCGCCGACTTGATCGCGGCGATGTCGGTGCCCTTGAGCGCCTCGTTGGCCTCGGTGATCGCGGCGCCGACCTTCTCCTTGGTCTCGGCCGGGATCTTGTCCTCGTTGTCCTTGACGAACTTCTCGGTCTGGTAGACCAGCGTCTCGGCCTGGTTGCGGACGTCGGCCTCGTCGCGGCGCTTGCGGTCCTCCTCGGCGTGCGCCTCGGCGTCGCGGACCATCCGGTCGATGTCGTCCTTCGGCAGCGCGGAGCCGCCGGTGATGGTCATCGACTGCTCCTTGCCGGTGCCCAGGTCCTTCGCGCTGACGTGCACGATGCCGTTGGCGTCGATGTCGAAGGTGACCTCGACCTGCGGCACGCCGCGCGGCGCGGGCGGCAGCCCGGTCAGGTCGAAGGTGCCGAGCTTCTTGTTGTCCGCGGCGAAGTCGCGCTCACCCTGGAACACCTGGATGCCCACGGTGGTCTGGTTGTCGTCCGCGGTGGAGAAGATCTCGGAGCGCTTGGTCGGGATGGTGGTGTTGCGCTCGATGAGCTTGGTGAACACCCCGCCCTTGGTCTCGATGCCCAGCGACAGCGGGGTCACGTCGAGCAGCAGGACGTCCTTGACCTCGCCCTTGAGCACACCGGCCTGCAGCGCCGCGCCGACCGCGACGACCTCGTCCGGGTTCACGCCCTTGTTCGGCTCGCGGCCGCCGGTCAGCTCCTTGACCAGCTCGGCCACGGCGGGCATCCGGGTGGAACCGCCGACCAGCACCACGTGGTCGATCTCGCCGACGGAGACGTTGGCGTCCTTGACCACGTTGTTGAACGGGGTGCGGGTGCGGTCGAGCAGGTCGGAGGTGATCCGCTGGAACTCGGCGCGGGAGAGCGTCTCGTCGAGGAACAGCGGGTTCTTGTCGGAGTCCACGGTGATGTACGGCAGGTTGATGTTGGCGCTGTTCGAGCTGGACAGCTCGATCTTCGCCTTCTCCGCCGCCTCGCGGATCCGCTGCAGCGCCATCTTGTCCTTGGTCAGGTCGATGCCGCTGGACGCCTTGAACTTCTCCACCAGCCAGTCGACGACCCGCTGGTCCCAGTCGTCGCCGCCGAGGTGGTTGTCGCCGGAGGTCGCGCGGACCTCGACGACGCCGTCGCCGATCTCCAGCAGGGACACGTCGAAGGTGCCGCCGCCGAGGTCGAAGACCAGGATGGTCTGCTCCTTGGCGCCCTTGTCCAGGCCGTAGGCCAGCGCCGCCGCGGTCGGCTCGTTCACGATCCGCAGCACGTTGAGGCCCGCGATCTGCCCGGCCTCCTTGGTGGCCTGGCGCTGGGCGTCCTCGAAGTAGGCGGGCACGGTGATCACCGCGTCGGTGATCGGCTCGCCGAGGTAGGCCTCCGCGTCGCGCTTGAGCTTCATCAGCACCCGGGCGCTGATCTCCTGCGCGGTGTAGGCCTTGCCGTCGATCTCCTCGGTCTTGTAGTTGGTGCCGATGTGCCGCTTCACCGACTTGACCGTGCGGTCGATGTTGGTGACCGCCTGGTTCTTGGCGGGCTGGCCGACCAGCACCTCACCGTTCTTGGCGAACGCCACGATGGACGGGGTGGTCCGGGAGCCCTCCGAGTTGGCGATAACCGTCGGTTCACCGCCTTCGAGGACGGCGACGACGGAGTTGGTCGTCCCCAGGTCGATGCCGACCGCTCGCGCCATTGTTTCCTCCTGTTGACCGATGCCTTGATTGCCTGTGGTGCGGTTGCCCGCTGAAGTTGAGTCTACCGGACTCAGCTTGGGAACTTGAGCCCTACCCGCTCAACCTTCCTGCACCCACAACGCGGCACCCCGGCTCGGTGTTCCCGGCGTGAGCGCGGTCACTCCCTGGCTCGCGGGCGCGGCGGTGTCCGCTGCGGCGGGAGGGACGTTCGCGCTGGTGGAAGCGATGTTCACCGCGCATGCGGCACTGCCGGTGGCGCTGAGCGCGGCCTGCGCCAGCGTCGCGTCGACGACGCACAGCACCGACTCGCGCATGCGCTCGGCGGGGACCTCGCCCCGCACGGCGCGCTGCAGGTCGGCCGCGACGGCGGCGAGCAGCACGTGCGCCAGCGCGCGCCGGTCGCCCGGCACCCGCGCCTGGCCGAGCAGGTCCGCGACGTGGTCGTGCCACGTCCGGTAGGCCGCGATCCGGTACCGGGTGCCCGGCCGCGCGGTCTCCGCCAGGTGCACGAGGTCGAGGTGGTCGGCGAGGAAACCCAGGTACGCGTCGAAGAACGCGTGCAGCCGCCGCGCCGGGGCCGCCCCCGGCCCCAGCGGCGCCGGACCGGCCGCCACGCGGTCGCGCAGGTCCCGCTCCCCCTCCTGGACCAGCGCCGCGGCCAGGCCGGACTTGTCGCCGAAGCGCCGGAAGAGGGTCCCCTTGCCCACCCCGGCCGCCGCGGCGATCTGGTCCATGGTCACGGTGTCCACCCCGCGCTGGGCGAACAGCCCCCGCGCGGCGATCAGGATCCGCCTGCGGTTGCGCGCGGCGTCGGCCCGCTCGTGGACCACGGGTCGGGCGTTGTCACCCCGGTACGCGTCGTTGTTGGTCATGGCTCAGCCGAACCTGACCACGACGTCGCCCGCGTTGGTGGTGGCGTGCACCAGGTACGCGGCGGAGGTGTCGTTGCCGATCTGGTTGTCGACGTGCCCCGCGTCGCTGCCCGCCTCGACCCGGTACCCGCTCCCCCTGGGCACCGTGATCGTGATCGCCCCCGAGTCCGACTCCGCCCGCACCTCCCCCGCTTTGGTCGTGCGCACCTCGACGCCGCCCGCGTTGGACCGCGCGTCGACCTTGCCCGCGATGCCCAGCGCCTCCACCTTCCCGGAGTCGGCGCGCACGGTGGCGTCGCCCGCGACGTCCCGCACGGAGACGGCCCCCGCCTGCGACTCCACCGCGACCGCGCCCCCGATGCCGACCAGGTCGACGCGGCCCGCGTCGGCCACGACGTTCACCGAGCCCGACACCTTGCGCACCTTCACCTCCCCCGCCCCCGAACGCAGGTTCACCGCCGAGGCGCCCTCGAGGTCGACCGCGCCCGCGTCGACCTCCCCCGAGATCGACACCCCCGCAGGCACGACGACCTCGTAGTCGACCTCGCAGTGGCGCACCGGGCAGGAGCCCAGCACCAACGCGTCCCCTTCGACCCGGTGCGTGACCCCCGGCTTGTCGTCCCGGTACGACACCGTGCGCCGCACCGTGGTCGACGTGCCGGTCCGCAGCGTGACCGCGCCCGCGTCCGTGGCGATCCGGACGGTGCGGATGGTCTGGTCGACCCCCGCGTCGTCGGTGAACCGCTGGTTCGCGAGCGAGCACGCCCCGAGCGAAGACATCAGGACCGCCACCCCCGCGACGGCCACCCCCACTACGACTCTCCGCTGCCCCATCACACACCCCTCGGCGAGAAACCTGCTATGCCACGAAAACTAGGTCCGCCGGGTGGTGCCGGGAATCGGGGACGCCCCCGACTCCGCCCTGAGGTTCTCCCTACCCCTGGGGGTGGACGTCGGGGTAGCGGACTCAGGGACGGTTGCCGCCTGCGTGGCCGTTGCCGCAGGTAAGCCGTATACAGGCTGGTTTGCCCGGACACCGGGTCCGGCGGGTATCGGTACGCGGGTCCGCCGGTTCCCCGGGGCGCGCGGCACCGCTACGGCGACCCGGCCGCACCTGCTTCTTCGATTGGGGTGGTGACTCAGTCCAGGGTGAACGGGTCGTAGCTGATCCGGTCCAGGGGCGTACCCGCGACCAGCATCCGCGACACCGTCGAGCGGATCATGGACGGGGAGCCGGACACCAGGATGTCGCGCTCCTCCCAGGTGCCGAACCGGGTGACCACGTCGGCTAGCGTGCCGTGCTCCAGGCCGTGCACCGCCGCGTCCTGCTCGGACTCGACGACCGCGGTCACGGTCAGCCAGGGGTTGGTCGCGGTGACCGCCCGCAGGTAGGGCAGGTCGTAGAGGTCGGTCCGGGTCCGACCGCCGAGGAACAAGTGGACCCTCGGGTTCTCGCCCCACTGCGCCAGGTCGTCGATGATCGCGCGCATCGGCGCCAGGCCGGTGCCGCCCGCGATCATCAGCACGTCCCGGCCCGCGTGCCGGTCGACCCCGATGCGGCCCATCGGCGGGCCGATGCGCCACTTGTCGCCGACCTTGGCGTGCGCCACCACGGACCGGCTGACCCAGCCGTTCTCCACGCCCCGGATGTGGAACTCCACGATCCCGTCGGCGCGCGGCGCGTTGGCCGGGGTGAAGTACCGCCACAGCCGGGGCCGCTGGGGCACCTCGACGCTGACGTACTGGCCCGGCTTGTACGGCAGGGGGTAGTCCGGTTTCAGCCGGACGACGGCCAGGTCCCAGCCCAGCCGCTCGTGGTCGATGATCTCCGCGGTCCAGTACGCCGGGCCCTCGTCGGCGGCCGCGGCGTCGAGCATCGCGCGGGCCATGATCGTGTAGGCCTCGGCCCAGGCGCGCTCGACCTCGTCGGTCCAGTGGTCGCCCGCGAACTTCTTGACCGCGGCGATCAGCGCCATGCCGACCGCCTCGTAGTGCGAGCTGACCACACCGAACTTGCGGTGGTCGCGGCCGAGCTGGCGCAGGAACGGGACCAGGTCCTCCGGCCGGTCGACCATCTGCACGACGTGCACCAGCGCGCGCAGCAGGCGGGAGCGCTGGACCTGCATGTTGGCCGGGAACATCTCCCTGGCCGAGGGAGTGATGCTGAACAACATCCCGTAGAAGAACTGTCCGACCTGGTCGGAGACCGGTTCGACCACCGCGAAGCTCTCGCGGACCAGGCGCACCATGGTGGAGACCGCGGTGGGTGACTCGGTACGCGCCTGCGAGGTCGGGATCGGACTCACCATTGCGTTCGCTGTCATGATCGGGGGGTTGATTCCACCTCTCTGGCGCCCGTTAGGGCTGTCATCACGGTATTCGCGCATTGATCCCCCGACTGTGTGGACAGTAGACCGGATTTGGCGGGTTGACTGCCCTCATCACACCTTCGTGTCATTCTCGGTAACTGCCCGTGCCCGGGCATCCGTCCAATGGGGTACATCGGTCGTGTGGGCTACGCAACAGCCGTTTCCCGTGAAACCGTGTCGTGCGTGTCCGTCGACCCCATGCCCCAGACGCGCCCCGCTGGTACCGACCTGCTCCGGCTCGGCACGGCGGAACCGCCGCCCGCCACGGTGTGCCCGGTGGGCCCCCGCGAGCCGTCCGGGCACCGCCCGCCCCAGCCGCCGCAGCCGCGCGGCGCGGTCGGGCGGGACCGGCTGACCGGGTCGATGGTCGAGTTCGCGGTGCGGCAGCGGACCGCGTTCGTGGCCACCGCCGACGCCGAGGGCGAGTGCGACTCGGGGCTCTGGTCCGGGCCGCCCGGGTTCATCCGGGTGCTGGACGACCGCCGGATCGCGTGCGCCGCGCCCGATCCGCTGCCCGGCCTGGGCAACCTCGGGGTCAACCCGAACATCGGGCTGCTCATGGTGGACGCGGGTCGGGGCGCGACCGGTCGGGGCGCGGTCGGCCTCCAGGTGAACGGGCGGGCGCGGGTGGTCGACGCGACCGAGCCGGGGGCGCGGCGGTGGGGGCTGCCGACCGGCGGCGAGGTCCAGCGCTGGGTGGTCGTGGACGTGACCGAGGCGTACCTGCACAGCCGCGCCGTGGCAGGCTGAGAAGCGCACCCCCGCACCCGGCGCCGGGGATGTCCGGTTAGCGTTCCGCGCACGGTGGCGGGGAGGGGGCGCGGGGTGTCGGACGGGCAGGCTGAGCAGGGTGACCACGAGGTCGCGGCGCAGGACCTGGAGCGGGAGCTGGCCAAGCTCTTCGGCCGGGTCCGCAGCTATTCGCTGGCGCTGGCGGCGAAGGTGCACCCGGGGCTCGACGGCGCCTCTTACGTGCTGCTGGTCCACCTCAGCGGCATCGGCCCGCTGCGCGCCGCGGACGTCGTCGAGCACACCGGGCTGGACAAGTCGACGGTCAGCAGGCAGATCGCCCGGCTGGAGGAGTTGGGGCTGGTCGAGCGGGTGCCCGACCCGTCCGACGGCCGCGCCCGGCTGGTCCAGTTGACCGAGACGGGCACGGCGCGGTTGGCCGAGGTGCAGGTGCTGCGCCGCCGCAGGCTGCGGGAGAGCCTGTCGGAGTGGTCGACGCGTGACATCGTGGACCTGTCCCGGTTGCTCGGCAGGTTCAACAACGACCTGTAGTGCGGGGGGCGGAGCTTGTGATCGCGCGCACAAAGTCGGACCGCGCTACCCGTCGTTAACCTGACCGTGTGATGCGGATCGGCGCTGGTCACCACCCGCGTGCCGGGTTCCGGTGGGCCGCGGCCCCGGTTGTCCACCGACCTGTGGACAAGCACCTGGGGATTGTGGACAAGTGGATTACTTGTGTGGATAGCTGGCTTGCGACATGTGGGTGACCGCGTGCTCGCGTCACCCCGCTGGGTGATCGGAGCGGGTTCGGGTGGCCATACCCGCGCTGTTCACCCGGTGGGGGTGGAGAGGGCCTAGAGTTGGTTCTAGTTGAGTGGAACAGACTCAACTTTTCTGACGTTGTGTGTGGTGACAAGAGCGTGCGACACCGAGGTGGGAGATGGACGCGTTCAACCCGACGACCAAGACACAGCAGGCGATCTCCACGGCCGCACAGGCGGCCTCCGCGGCGGGCAACCCGGACATCCGCCCGGGCCACCTGCTCGTCGCGCTGCTCGACCAGACCGACGGGCTCACCGCGCCGCTGCTCACCGCAGTCGGCGTCGACCCCACCGTGATCCGCAAGGAACTGGAGCCGCTGCTGCGGTCGCTGCCGTCGGCCACCGGCGCCACGGTGTCCTCCCCGCAGCTGTCGCAGCAGGCGCTGCGGGCGATCACCCACGCGCAGAAGTTGGCCACCGAGCTGGGCGACGAGTACGTCTCCACCGAGCACCTGCTGGTCGGCCTGGCCGCCGAGGGCGGTGACGTGGCGAGCCTGCTCACCAGGCACGGTGCCACCCCGGACGCGCTGCGCGAGGCGTTCACCAAGGTCCGCGGCTCGGCCAGGGTGTCGAGCCCCGACCCGGAGAGCACCTACCAGGCGCTGGAGAAGTACGGCGTCGACCTCACCGCGCGGGCCCGCAAGGGCGAGCTGGACCCGGTGATCGGCCGCGACGCCGAGATCCGCCGGGTCGTGCAGGTGCTGTCCCGGCGCACCAAGAACAACCCGGTGCTCATCGGCGAGCCCGGCGTCGGCAAGACCGCCATCGTCGAGGGCCTCGCCCAGCGCGTGGTGGCCGGTGACGTGCCCGAGTCGCTGCGCGGCAAGCGGGTCGTCGCGCTCGACCTGGGCTCGATGGTGGCCGGTGCGAAGTTCCGCGGCGAGTTCGAGGAGCGGCTCAAGGCGGTGCTCAAGGAGATCACCGGCTCGGCGGGCCAGGTGATCACCTTCATCGACGAGCTGCACACCATCGTCGGCGCGGGCGCGACCGGCGAGGGCGCGATGGACGCGGGCAACATGATCAAGCCGATGCTGGCCCGCGGCGAGCTGCGGATGGTCGGCGCGACCACCCTCGACGAGTACCGCGAGCACATCGAGAAGGACCCCGCGCTGGAGCGCCGATTCCAGCAGGTGTTCGTCGGTGAGCCGTCGGTGGAGGACACCATCGGCATCCTGCGCGGGCTCAAGGAGCGCTACGAGGTCCACCACGGCGTGCGGATCACCGACACCGCCCTGGTCGCCGCCGCCACCCTTTCCGACCGCTACATCACCGCCCGGTTCCTGCCGGACAAGGCCATCGACCTGGTCGACGAGGCCGCGTCCCGGCTGCGCATGGAGATCGACTCCCGGCCGGTGGAGATCGACGAGGTCGAGCGGGCCGTGCGCAGGCTGGAGATCGAGGAGATGGCCCTGGCCAAGGAGGACGACCTGGCCTCCAAGGAGCGCCTGGCCGCCCTGCGCGCCGAACTGGCCGAGCGCCGCGAGGCGCTGTCCGCGCTGACCGCCCGCTGGCAGAACGAGAAGGGCTCCATCGACCGCGTCCGCGAGCTGAAGGAGCAGCTGGAGTCGCTGCGCGGCGAGTCCGAGCGCGCCGAGCGCGACGCCGACCTCGGCCGCGCCGCCGAACTGCGCTACGGCCGCATCCCCGCGCTGGAGAAGGAGCTCGAGGTGGCCACCGCGGCCACGGCGGCCCCCACCCCCGGCGCGGTGATGCTCAAGGAGGAGGTCGGGCCGGACGACGTCGCCGAGGTCGTGTCCGCGTGGACCGGCATCCAGGCGGGCAGGCTGCTGGAGGGCGAGACCCAGAAGCTGCTGCGCATGGAGGACGCGCTGGGCTCGCGGGTCGTCGGCCAGGCTGAGGCCGTGCGCGCGGTCTCCGACGCGGTGCGCCGGGCGCGCGCGGGCGTCGCCGACCCGGACCGGCCGACGGGCTCGTTCCTGTTCCTCGGCCCGACCGGTGTCGGCAAGACGGAGCTGGCCAAGGCGCTGGCGGAGTTCCTGTTCGACGACGAGCGCGCCATGGTCCGCGTCGACATGAGCGAGTACTCGGAGAAGCACTCCGTGGCCCGGCTCGTCGGCGCGCCCCCCGGCTACGTCGGCTACGACCAGGGCGGCCAGCTGACCGAGGCGGTCCGCCGCAGGCCCTACACCGTGGTGCTGCTCGACGAGGTGGAGAAGGCCCACCCGGACGTCTTCGACGTGCTGCTGCAGGTCCTCGACGACGGCAGGCTGACCGACGGCCAGGGCCGCACGGTCGACTTCCGCAACACCATCCTGGTGCTCACCTCCAACCTGGGCTCCCAGTCGATCACCGACCCGGGCCTCGACGACCGGGGCCGCCACGACGCCGTGATGGCCGTGGTGCAGCGGCACTTCAAGCCGGAGTTCCTCAACCGCCTCGACGACGTGGTCGTGTTCCACTCGCTGGCCACCGAGGAGCTGACCGCGATCGTCGACATCCAGGTCGCGAAGCTGGGCAGGCGGCTGACCCAGCGCAGGCTCACCCTGTCGGTCTCCACCGGGGCCCGCGACTGGCTGGCGCTCAACGGCTTCGACCCCGTCTACGGCGCCCGCCCGCTGCGGCGGCTGGTGTCGTCGGCGATCGGCGACCAGCTGGCCAAGCAGCTGCTGTCCGGCGACATCCGCGACGGGGACACCGTCGAGGTGGACATCGCGGACGACAACTCGGGCCTGGTCGTGGCCCGGGCGAGCGCCTAGCGGCCGGCTCGGGTGGGTCCGGCGGCGCGCTCGCCGGACCCACCCGTGAAACCCGTTCGCAAAACCCGTTCGCGACACACCGGTCGTGGTCGGGGCCGTGATCTTGAACATGGGCAGCGGGCGACTACGCTGCCCTACGTGGGCATTCCCGCGTGGTTCTGGTTTGTGGTCGCGGTCGTCGCCGGTGTCGGGGGCGGCCTGTTCCTGCTGCGCGATCGGGCGCGGCTGACCTCCCGAAACCGCGAACGCAGGCGGTGGGCGGCGTTGCGCGGGTGGCAGTTCACCGAGGCCGATCCGGCCCTGCCCAAGCAGTGGACCGGCGGCGCCGTGGCCTACTACGGCGACGGCGTGGCCAAGGACGTCGTCACCGGCTCGACCTTCACCGCCGACGGCAGGCGGAAGGTCTTCGTGTTCGACCTCGAGGCCGGTGGTCGGATCAACGTGGTGGTCGCGGCCGTGCAGTGCAAGCGCGTGCACCCGGTGGTGCTCGAGCTGTGGGTGCCCAGCACCCCGTTCCAGCGCGAGCACATGCCCGAGCTGCTCGGTCCGGTCGGCCAGCGGTACGCCTTCGTCTCCGACATCGCCGCGGCCCGGGCGCTGATCACCCCGGACCTGGTCGACGCGACGGAGGAGATCGGGCAGGACATCGCGGTGGCCTGGATCGAGCGGGGCTGGGTGCTGGCCGCCGCCGCGCCCGGGTCGAGCCCGTCGCGGCTGGAGCGGCTGCTGCGCGGCATCGGCGAGATCGCCGACGTGGTCGACCCCTTCGACACCGACGAGCGCCCGCTGCGCGTCGTGCCGTCCCAGGCCGAGGACGCGGCCGACGAGCGCACCGGCACCGACGACTGATAGCCCACCGCTCGGCACCGACGACTGACAGCCGAACACCACTGACAGCCGACCACCGGGGTCCGGGCCTGTCCACCCCACAAGGTCGACCATTCGAACCCCGCCGAAACATTGGCGCACCGCGCTCGTGGTTTGTCAGGATTTCCCTGCTCACCGCGGGTGGGGGGTGCCCGCGGTGAGGCCCAACATCGTCGTGCCGGTTCCCGTGGTGGATACCGCTTAGTAGGTTGGCGCCATGCCAACAGCGCTCATCACCGGGGCCACCGCGGGAATCGGCGCGGCATTCGCCCGGCGGCTGGCCGCCGACGGGTACGACCTCGTCATCGTCGCCCGCACCACCGAGCGGCTCAAGGAGGTCGCGGGTGAGCTGACCGCCGCGCACGGCGTGCAGGTGCAGACCCTGACCGCGGACCTGTCCACCACGCGCGCCCGCAAGCGGGTCGAGGCGCGGTTGGCCGACCCCGAGCGGCCGGTGGACCTGTTGGTCAACAACGCCGGGTTCGGCACCCGCGGCGCGTTCGCCGAGGCCGACCCGGACTGGCTGCAGAACCAGCTCGACGTCAACGTCACCTCGGTGCTGCGGCTGACCCGCGCCGCGCTGCCCGGCATGCTCGCCCGCGGCCACGGCGGGGTGATCAACGTGTCCAGCGTGGCGGGCTTCTTCCCGGCCACCGGCGCCTCCTACTCCGCGACCAAGGCCTACGTGACCGCGTTGTCCGAGGGCCTGAGCGCCAACCTCGCGGGCACCGGCGTGCGGGTCGTGGCGCTGTGCCCCGGCTTCACCCACACCGAGTTCCACCAGCGCGCGGGCGACGACCCGAAGGGCCTCGCGCAGCTGCCCGACTTCTTATGGCTCGAAGCCGACCGGGTCGTCGCCGACGCGCTGGCCGACCTCCGGCACAACCGCGACCGCTCCGTCCCCGGCCTCCAGTACAAGGCGCTGCTGGGTGTGACCAAGCTCCTGCCGCGCGGACTGCTGAGATTCCTTCAGCAGCGGGCCTCGGGTGACCGCGACCGGGGCTAGGCTGCCGGCCATGACGACACCGCAGCCCGGGTGGTACCCCGAGAACCCCGGCTCATCGGTCCTGCGCTGGTGGGACGGCCAGAACTGGACGAACCAGACCCAGCAGGGACAACCGGGGCAGCAGCGCGCCGCCGGACCGCAGCCGCCGCGCAGCGACGCCAGCGGCTGGGAGATCCCGCTCGGCGGGGCGCAGGACCCGAACAAGATCCGCGAGCAGCAGCGCCGCGCGGGCGTCGGCCAGGTCGGCCAGGGTGGCGGCACGCTGTTCACCGAGCCGGTCCTGGTGGTCAACCAGAAGGTCAAGCTCATCGAGATGAGCAACGAGTACTCGGTCTTCGACCAGCAGGGTCGGCAGATCGGCTCGGTGGCCCAGGTCGGGCAGAGCGCGCTGAAGAAGGTCGTGCGCTTCCTCGGCAGCTACGACCAGTTCTTCACGCACAAGCTCGAGGTCCGCGACCTCAACCACCAGGTCGTGCTGCGGCTGACCCGGCCCGCGAAGGTGTTCAAGTCCCGGATGGTCGTCGAGCGCGGCGACGGCGCGCCGGTCGGCGAGATCGTCCAGCAGAACGTGTTCGGCAAGATCCGGTTCAGCTTCGTGGTCGGCGGCCAGGAGATCGGCGGCATCCAGGCGGAGAACTGGCGGGCGTGGAACTTCGCGATCCTCGACCACACCGGCACCGAGGTCGCGCGGATCACCAAGACCTTCGAGGGCATCGCCAAGACGCTGTTCACCACGGCGGACAACTACGTGCTCCAGGTGCACCGCCCGCTGTCGGACCCGCTGGTCAGCATGGTGGTCGCCTCCGCGCTGACCGTCGACACCGCGCTCAAGCAGGACAGCCGGGGCTTCGGCTGATCCGCCCGGCATGAGAGGCTTGCTCCCCGTGCGAACCGCTCCCTTCGTCGACCCGTCCACCAAAGGCGAACTCGCCCGCTTGGTGACGGAGCTTGCCGTCGTGCACGGCAAGGTCACCCTCGCCTCGGGCAAGGAGGCCGACTACTACGTCGACCTGCGCCGGGCCACCCTGCACCACGCCGCCGGTCCCCGGATCGGCGTCCTGCTGCGGCAGTTGACCGCGGACTGGGACTACGTCGCGGCGGGCGGGCTCACGCTCGGCGCCGACCCGGTCGCCCTGGCCATGATGCACGCCGCCGCCGCGGCCGGTGAGGTGCTCGACGCCTTCGTCGTCCGCAAGGACACCAAGGCGCACGGCATGCAGCGGCGGATCGAGGGCATCGAGGTCGCCGGTCAGCGGGTGCTCGCGGTGGAGGACACCTCCACCACCGGGAGCAGCGTGCTGACCGCGGTGGACGCCCTGGTCGAGGCCGGTGCCCAGGTGATCGGCGTGGTGACCGTGGTGGACCGCGGCACCGGCGCCAAGGAGGCCATCGGGGGGCGCGGGTTGCCGTACCGGTACCTGCTCGACTTGGCCGATCTCGGGCTCGCCGAACGGGCGTAAGCGAGTTCCCACCTATCGCGGGTGATGGGCGACCGGTCTCCGGTCCGCATCCTGACCTGCGCTGACACGGTGGTCACCCCCCAACTCCGGGTACCTTGGAAAGTGCTCGCCGAGTTCTCGGTGTTGGGGAGGTGGCCCGGTGTTCGGTCTGCTCGCAGGCGCGACCGTGGTCGCGCACTTCGCGGCGCTGCTGTACATCGGTCTGGGGGGCTTCCTGGCGTGGAAGTGGCCCAGATCGATTCTCCTGCACGTGTTCTTCGCGGTCTGGGGCGTGATCGTCAACCTCGCGCCCGTGGCCTGCCCGTTGACCGCGCTGGAGAACTACTTCCGGGTGCAGGAGGGCTTGGGCCCGCTGCCCGGCGGTTTCAACGAGTACTACATCTTCGGCACGATCGTGCCGGACGACATGGTCGACGTCGTCGCCGTCGGGGCGCTGGCGGTGCTGACCTCCTCCTACGTGGGTGCGTACGTCCTGTGGCGGAACCGGAAAAGAACGGACCTGATGGTCCTGGTGAAGTAGTCCCGCTCGACGAGGCCGTGCTCGGCCCGACGGAGTGGGTGTTCGGCGAACCGGTCGGCGTCGGGCCGTGGCCCGGCGAGTGGCCCGACGGCGACCAGTACGACCCGGAGCTGCTCGCGGGCGGCGACCGCCGCAACGTCGTCGACGCCTACCGGTACTGGCGGCGCGACGCGGTGGTCGCCGACCTCGACCGGCGCAGGCACGGTTTCCACGTCGCGATCGAGAACTTCCAGCACGACCACAACATCGGCACCGTGGTCCGCACGGCCAACGCCTTCGCCGCCCGCGCGGTGCACATCGTGGGCCGCAAGCGGTGGAACCGGCGCGGTGCCATGGTCACCGACCGCTACCAGCACGTGGACCACCACCCCACCGTGGAGTCCCTTGTGGACTACGCGGTCACCGGTGGGCTGGCGGTGGTGGGGGTCGACAACACCCCCGGCTCCGTTCCACTTGAGACGGTCAGCCTGCCCGCGCGCTGCGTGCTGGTGTTCGGCCAAGAGGGGCCGGGGTTGACCGAGGCCGCGCGCGGCAGCGCCGACCTGCTGGTGTCGATCGCCCAGTTCGGCTCCACCCGGTCGATCAACGCGGGGGTGGCGGCGGGCATCGTCATGCACGCGTGGGTGCGGGAACACGCGGACCTCGACCGCGCCTGGTGACGACGGCATCCTGGAGGGGTGGCCGGGTCTGATCGCGGGGTGGACGGGCGCTGGGCGGCGCGCGCGGAGATCGCCGAGCGCGCGGTGCGCGAGCACTACCTGACGTCGGTGTTCGGCGTCCCCGGCGCGTTGTTGGGCTTACCGCGCCACCCGGCGACCCCGGCCGACCACGCGCGGCTGCGGTGGAACTACTGGTGGCAGGCGCACCTGCTGGATTGCCTGGTGGACGCGCAGCTGCGCGCGCCGGAGCACGCGCGGGCGCGGGTGATCGCCCGGCTCGTGCGCGGGATCCGGCTGCGCAACCTCGGCGCGTGGACCAACGCGTACTACGACGACATCGCCTGGCTCGGCCTGGCGCTGCTGCGGGCCGGTGCCGCGACCGGTCTGCCGGTGCGGCGGCCGGTGGCGGCGATCCTCGCGCGGCTGCGGTCGGGCTGGACCGAACACGCGGGCGGCGGCATCTGGTGGCGGCGCGGCGACCTGTTCAAGAACGTCCCCGCGAACGGACCCGCCGCGATCCTGTTCGCCCGCACCGGCGCGGCGGACCGCGCGGCCGCCGCTCTGGAGTGGATGGACCGGACGCTGCTCGACGCGCGCACCGGGTTGCTGTGGGACGGCGTGCACCTGCGTCCCGACGGCTCGGTGCGGGAGCGCGTCGAGATCGTTTACACGTACTGCCAAGGCGTGTTCCTCGGCGCCTGCGTCGAACTGTCCACATCGGACTTGGCGGCCCGGACCATTCGCGCGGTGGACGAGTACGTCGCGGTCGGCGGGGTGCTGCCGGGGCAGGGCGGCGGTGACGGCGGGCTGTTCGCGGGCATTCTCGCCCGCTACCTCGCCCAGTCCGCGCTGCGGCTGCCGGACGCGGAGGGCGAGCGGGCCCGCGCCCTGGTGTTCGACTCCGCCGAAGCGGCCTGGCAGCACCGGACGGCGACCGCAGCGGGCCCCGTCTTCGGCGCGGATTGGACCCACCGGTCACCGCAGGATCCACGGCTCAACGGCGATCTGTCGGTCCAGTTGTCCGGCTGGATGGTGATCGAGGCGGCGGCTCTCCTGGAACGTGCCAGCATGACCGTATGACTGTGCTCATCGTGACCGGCGCCGCCCGCGGCATCGGAGCCGCCATCAGCCGCCGCGCCGCCCGGGACGGGTTCGACGTGGTGGTCAACTACCACCGGGACCGCGCCGCCGCCGAAGCGGTGGTGGCCGACGTCGAGGCCCAGGGCAGGCGCGCGGTGGCGGTGCGCGCCGACGTGGCCGCCGAGGACGAGGTGGCGGCCCTGTTCGCGCGCGCAGACGAGATGGGCCCGCTGGGTGCCGTGGTGGCCAACGCGGGCGTCACCGGCGACGTGCTCGGCAGGCTCGACCAGCAGACCGCCGCCACCGTCCGCCGCGTCATGGACGTCAACGTCACGGGTGTCTTCCTGTGCATGCGCGAAGCCGTCCACCGCCTCTCCACCACCCACGGCGGCGCAGGCGGCTCGATCGTCGCGATCTCCAGCACCGCCGCCCACCGCGGCTCCCCCGGCGAATGGGTGCACTACGCGGCCAGCAAGGCCGCCGTGGAGACCATGGTCCGCGGCCTGGCCCTGGAGGTCGGCGGCGAAGGCATCCGCGTCAACGCCGTCGCCCCCGGCACCACCAACTCCGACCTGCACGCCGCCGCGGGCGCCCCGGACCGCCCCCAGCGCGTCGCCGCCCGCATCCCCCTCGGCCGCCCCGGCGAACCCGAGGAGATCGCCGAAGGCGTCGCCTGGCTCCTCTCCCCCGCCGCCTCCTTCGTCACCGGCGCCATCCTCCCCATCTCCGGCGGCTTCTGAGCGGGGTCGCCCAGTTGGCCGCAGGTCGGGCCGGGGGCGTGTGATTCCCCACGATCGTGGGTACCTCGCGGCCACTGAACCGCGAACCGCCTGAGTCCCCACGGGGAAAGGAGTGTCGGCGATGCCCGACGACCTCGGCATGACCAGCAACCTCGACGTCGCCGTCACGGAGGACCAGCGGGCCCGCGCGGCCCGGGTGGTGGCGGCCACCGCAGCCGACGCGGGTGAGTGCGCGGAATTGCTCGCGATGCTCGGCCTCACACCGGAAGTCGGTCTCCGCAAGCAGCATTCCCGCGCGGCCTGATGTGTAGCGGCGGACTTACCGGGTAGTCGATGGGGGACAGACAACGTCCACGAAGGGAGCATGATCGCGTTGAGCACGATCACCGAGTCCGTCGACGTGGCCGTCCCGGTGTCCACCGCGTACAACCAGTGGACGCAGTTCGAGTCCTTCCCGCACTTCATGGAGGGCGTCGAGCGGATCAGCCAGACCGACGACCGGCACACGCACTGGGTGACGAAGATCGGTGGCAGCACGCGGGAGTTCGACGCCACCATCACCGAGCAGATCCCCGACGAGCGGGTGGCCTGGCGGTCGGATTCCGGCCCGGACCACGCGGGGGTGATCACCTTCCACCGCCTCAACGAGCGGGAGACCCGGGTGACCGCCCAGATGGAGATCGATCCGGAGGGTTTCGCGGAGAACGTCGCCGACAAGCTCGGCATCATCGACCGCCGGGTCAAGGGCGACATGAAGCGCTTCAAGGAGTTCATCGAGCGGCGCGGCGGTCAGGAGACCGGCGCCTGGCGCGGTGAAGTCAGTGCCCCGGGGCAGGTTCCCCCCACCTGACCCCGGTCAGAACCACGGCCCCCGGCGCACCCCGCCGGGGGCCGTGTCGTGGGGAAACCCTTCAGCAGCCGCAGGAACCGCGGTGGACGAGGGTCGGGGCGAGCAGCACGGTCTCGGGTGCGCGGTCCCGATCGGACAGTCGGGCCAGCAGCAGCCGGATCGCCGTGCGGCCGATCTCGTCGACCGGGTGGGCCATCGTGGTGATGCCCGGGGTCACCAGTTCCGCCCAGTCCACCTCGTCGTGCCCGGCGATGGACATTCCGGGGTCCTTGCCGATCTCCAGACCGTGCGCGCGGGCCTCGCGGTAGGCGCCCGCGGTCATCGCGCCGTTGCCGGTGATCACGGCGGTGGGCCGTTCCGGGACGGTCAGCAGCCTGCGCATCGCCAGCACGCCGTCCTCGTGCGTCGCCCCGCCGCCCGCGACCAGGTTCGAGTCCCAGCGCAGTCCCGCGCGGCCCAGGCCGAGCCGGTAACCGAGGGTGCGCTCCTCGCTGGCGCTCATCCACTCGACGCCGCTGATGAACCCGATCCTGCGGTGCCCGGCGGCGGCCAGGTGCTGCACCAGCGCGGAGGTCGACTGGATGTTCTCCGGCCCCACCTGGTCCAGCTTGATCTTGTGCGAGACCCGGTCCACCAGCACCGCGGGGACGCCGGTGCGGGCCAGCTGCTCCAGCGTCGCGGCGTCGCCGGGGGCCGGGGTCAGCAGCATGCCGTCCACCCGGCGGGCCTGCAGCTTGCGCACGGCCGCGCGCTCGCCGTCCTCGGTGTCGAGGGTGTCGCCGAGCAGCACGGTGTACCCGGCGGCGCTGGCCTCGGCCTCGATCGCGTGGATGAGCTGCGCCAGGTGCGGGTTGGCCAGCAGCGACATGGCCACGCCGATGGACTTGGTGCCGCCGGTGACCAGGGAGCGCGCGATGGCGTTGCCGGTGTATCCGGTCGACTCGATCGCCGCCTGCACCCGGTCGCGGGTCGCCGCGGCCACCGGTCTGGTCTCGTTCACCACGTGCGAGACGGTGCTGATCGACACCCCGGCCAGCCGGGCGACGTCCTCCATAGTGGCCACTGACGTGTTCCGCTCCACCTCGTCTGGCAAACGCTTGCGCCAGACCCTACATACCCCGGGAGGCACCCCTTGAACCGGGCGGTCACCTTCGCTGACCTGCGTGATCGAGCCGTGACCATGGCCGCGGCGGGTGGGCGCCGGATCCTCGGAATCTGCGGGGCGCCGGGCGTCGGGAAGACGACCTTAGCGGCCCGACTGGTGGACGCGCTCGGTGAGCGCGCGCGGCTCGTCGGCATGGACGGCTTCCACCTCGCGCACGCCGAGCTGGCGCGCCTCGGCCGGGTCGACCGCAAGGGCGCGCCGGACACCTTCGACGCTGACGGCTACGCCAACCTCCTGCACCGGCTGCGCGCCAACACCGACCCGGTCGTCTACGCCCCGGAGTTCCGCCGCGAGGTCGAGGAGCCCATCGCGGGCGCCGTCGCCGTCGGGTGTGACGTTCCCCTCGTGGTCACCGAGGGCAACTACCTCCTGCTCTGGCCGCGGGTCCGGCCGCTGCTCGACGAGGTCTGGTTCCTCGACCCCGGCGACGAGCTCCGCCGCGCGCGGCTCCTAGCTCGCCATATGGCCTACGGGCGGACCCGGGAGCAGGCCGCCGAGCGCACCGGCGGCTCGGACGAGCGCAACGCCGAACTGGTGGCGACGACCGCGGCAACGGCGGACCTCGTGCTCCGGAAGATCGAATGACCGCCGCCACACCCGTCTCCGGGCTGGGGCACTATGGCGGACGGCCCGCCCCCGAACGGGCCAAGGAAGGACGGTTCCGCAGATGCCCGCGTTGACCGGCGTCCACCACGTCGCCCTGACCGTGACCGATGTCGACCGCAGCGTGCCCTGGTACGAGCGCGTGCTCGGGTTCACCGTGGCGGGTCGCGCCGATGAGGGCGAGCACGGCCTGCGCAAGGTGTTCCTGCGCGGGTTCGGCATCACCCTCACCCTGGTCCAGCACCCCGGCGCCGCCCGCTCCGCGTTCGACGAGTGCAGACCCGGGCTGGACCACCTGACCTTCTCCGTGCCGGACGAGGCCACCCTGCGCACCTGGACCGACCGGCTCACCGAGCACGGCGTCACGTTCTCGCCGATCAGCGAGGAGATCTCCGCCCCCGGCACGGCCGTGGTGGTGCTGCGCGACCCGGACGGCATCCAGCTCGTGCTGTGGGCGCCCCCGGCCAGGTGACCGGCTACTCGGTGACCGAGACGGTGTCGACCGGCTTGCGCATCTCCTGCCGGTAGCGCCAGATCCCCCACGCGGTGCCACCCACGAAGAACGCGATGCTGCCGATCACGGCGGCCGTCTGCAGCCACGGCAGCGAGTCGAGCAGGCCCGCCGCGTAGTAGCCCAGCAGCACCAGCGTGGGCACCCAGGCAAGCCCGCCGACCGTGGTGGCCAGCGCGAACCGGCGGGCGTCCATCTTCGCCGCCCCCGCGACCAGCGGCGCCAGCGTGCGGATCCACGGGATCCAGCGGGCCACCACGATCGCGAAGAAGCCCCGCCGGTCCAGGAAGTCCCTGGCCTTGTCCAGGTTCTGCTGGCTGAGCACCCGCCCGCCGACCCTGGTGATGATCGCGTGGCCGGTCTTGGCGCCGATGTAGTAGCCCAGCTGGTTGCCCGCCACCGCCACCACCGTCGCGGACAGCGACAGCCACCACGCCTGGTGCTCGTGCCCGTGTTGGGCCAGCACCACGCCCGCGGCGAACAGCAGCGAATCACCGGGCAGGAACAAGCCCACGATGAACGCGCACTCGGCGAACACGAAACCGAGCGTGATGGCCCACACCAGGAGTGGACCAGCGGATTCGAGCACGCCGAGAGCGGTGGTCACGGCCGTAGGGTACGTGCCGCGCGTGGTCATGCGCAGACGAACCACACCCTGTTCACTGGAACATGGCCGAGGCTTCGCCTCGGCGGCGAGGTCGCCTTTCAGCCGATTTCTTCCCTCCCGATCCACTCGGCCCGAGGGGCCGAGCGAATCGCTCAGTCCAGAAACCGGCGCGATCTCGCGGGGGTTCCCCCGAAGGTGGGTACTTGTGGACTGCGGGAACTCGGTGCGGTGGGGCGCCGTTCGCAAGGGTGTGATGCTGAGTGCGGAGGGGCTGGGTGTCCTGCTCGACGCCGAGCGGTGGTTGTTCCGCGAGCTGGACTTGGCGGTACCCGCGGGCAGTTGCCTGGCGCTGGTCGGACCGAACGGCGCGGGCAAGTCCACTTTGCTGCGTTGCCTTTACGGCACCCAGGACGCGACCGAGGGCACGCTCCGGGTCGACGGTCAGAAGCCGGACGAGCGGTCGGCGCCGTTCCGGCGGTCGGTGTCGGTGCTGATGGACGACTCCGCCCTGTTCGACGAGTACACCCCGCGCCAGCACTTCGAGATGCTGGGCGTCGAGGAACCGGAGCACGGTCTGCCGGAGGTGCCCGCGCGCGGCCTGTCCGCCGGGCAGCGCCGCCGGTTGCTGCTGCTCGGCGCCTTCACCCGCGAGCACCGGGTGCTGCTGCTGGACGAGCCGGAGCGCGCGGTCGACGCGGCGGGCCGCGAGTGGCTGGCCGGGCTGATCAACGACACCAAGGGCCGCGGTTCGACGGTCGTGCTCGCGAGCCACTTCTCGCCGCTGGTCGACGCGGTCGCCGACTACGTCGTGGAGTTGGTCCCGTGACCGTGTGGACGGAGCGGGTGAAGCCCGCGCTGTCGCGGCTCGGCGACTGGCTCATCGGGATCTTCGTGGTGGCGGGCCTGCTGACCATGCCGTTCGTGAAGCCGGGCGAGGTGCGGGCCAAGTTCGTCGGCGACCACCCGCTGCCCCCGGAACCCGCGTTGGCGCTGTTGCTGCTAGCGCTGGCCATCGCCACCTTCTCGCTGCTGCGCCGCCACCACGTCTGGGTGAACCCGGCCCGGCTGACCTGGGACTACGCGGGCGACCGGGACCGAGAGGTGCGGCGGCGGCTGCACCTGGGGCTGCTGAGCCGCTTCGCCGTGGTGGGCTACCTGTTCGTCGCGAGCGGGGTGGTGCTCGGCTGGCCGGACCTGCCGCTCTCCGGGGCGCTGACCGTCGCGGCCGGGTTCTACGCGGTGCGCTGGGCGTCGCGCTCGAGCGTGTGGGTCGCGTTGGCTGGCCCGTTCCTGCTGGCGCTGGCCGGTGTCCTGCTGGCGGGTCAGGCGCTGACCGGGACGACCGCGCTGTGGGTGGTCGTCGGGGTGCTGGTGGTGGCCGGTCTGGTGCCGCGCCGCGAGGCGGTGCGGCGCGAGGAACTGGTGCGCGGGTGGCACGCGCGGGTGCTGCGGTCGGTGTCGGCGGCTTTCGGCGACGCGCTGGCGTTGTTGCCCACCGCGCGCCCGGTGCCGATGCGGCTGCGCGGGGTGCCGCGGTTCGTGGTCGCGGGGATCGCCGCGCGCCGGGCCGCGCTGCCGCTGGCCGGGCTGCTGGTGCTGGCGATCCCGGTGCTGCACACGATCTTCCCGGTGGTCGACCCGGTGTGGTGGACGGCGGCGGGCGCGTACTTCGTGCTGGTGCCGCTGATCGGCGGGCTGGCCGAGATCACCACGGGCTCGGGTCTGCGCCGGTGGTTGCCCGCCGACGACCGGGAGCTCAAGTACACCGCCATCGCCGTGCTGCTGGTGGTCGCGCTGGTCTGGATCGGCGCCACTGTCCTCTTCGGACTGCCGGTCAGACCCGCGACACCCCTGGCCGCGCTGCTGGCCGCCTGGTCGGCGGTGCGCACGGTGACCAGGCCCCAGATCGACTACACCCCGCCGGCGTCGGTGGACGCGGGCGGGGTGTACCTACCGGTCGGCTTGCTCACGCAGGTGCTGCGCGGGCCGGACCTGCTGGTCGTCGGCTCGGTCGTGCTGGCGGCCTACTTCCACTCGTCGTAGCCGAGCTGCACGTCGCGCACGCCGTCCTCGCCGCGGCCCAACCGCACCTGGTGGGCCGACGGCGAGTACCCGCTGGCGATCACCGTGTAGTTGCCCTCGGCGAGGTCGTCGACGCTGTAGCGGCCCGCCGCGTCGGTGGTGGTCACGGCCACCACCTCGCCCGCGCCGTTGAGCACGGTGATCCGCGCGTCGGCCACCGCCGTGCCCGCCGCGGTGCGCGCGATACCGCTGAGCGCGGCGCCGCCGAGCAGTTCGACGTCCTGGCGCAGCGGGCCGCTCTCGGGCACCCGCACCTGCACGGCCGTGGGCTGGAAGTCCTGGGCGCGGGCGACCAGGGTGTACTCGCCCGTCCGGGTGCCGACGAACCGGTAGCTGCCGTCGGAGGCGGTCGCCTGCGACTCCACCACCTCGCCGCGCGCGTCGGTGAGCGTCACCTGCGCGGCGCCGAGCGCGGTGTGGCCGTCGGCGGTCATCACGAACCCGTGCACGACCGTCGCGCCGGCCAGTACGACGTCCACGGTGGACTCTCCGGGGCGGACCTTGACGTTGGTGGCCCGGGGCTGGTGCTCGGGGGCGGAGGCGAGCAGCACGTACGCGCCGGGCGCGGGCGCGTCGAGCAGGAACTCGCCGGAGCTGTCCGAGCCGACCCGGCCGACCTGCCTGCCGTCCGCGTCGATCAGGGTCAGCGCGGCACCCGGCACCGCGGCGCCGTCCCGGCGGCGCACCTGGCCGCGCAGTCCGCTGAGGTCGCCGCGCAGCGCGTGCGGCTCCACCGCGCGGTGGCCGTTGCCGTTGGTGGCCGGGTCCCCGCCCGGCTTGTCGTCCACAGTGGTCTCGCCGGCGGTCTCGGCGGTCTCCGGGGTCTCGCCCGCCATGCTCGCCTTGGCGTCGTCGGAGAGCAGCGCCTCACCGCCCTCCATGACCGTCGCCGCCGAGGTGCCGGTGCGCAGCGGGATCTCCTTGATGAAGATCGACACCAGCAGCGCCAGCACCATCACGCCCGCGCCGACCAGGAACACCAGCTGGATCGACTCGACGAAACCCTGCTGGAACGGCACGGCCAGGCGCGGGTCGATCCGCTGGAGGAACGAGGAGTCCTGCAGCACGCTGCCCGCGCCGCCGCCCCCACCGTTCTGGATGGCGGCGAACACCGGCTGGTTCACGGGGTTCTCGCGCACCGCCGGGTCGGCCAGCGCGGCCTGGAACTGCGGGGAGCGCATCGCGTCGCGGAACGCCGAGCCGATGTTGTCGGCGACCGTGCTGAACATCAGCGACAGGAACACCGCGACACCGATGGTGCCACCGAGCTGGCGGAAGAACGTCACCGACGCGGTCGCCACGCCCATGTCCCGGAACGGCACCGCGTTCTGCGCCGCCACGGTCAGCGTCTGCATGCAGTTGCCCAGGCCGAGTCCGAACACGACCATGAAGACGATGGGCTGCCAGATCGGCGTGTCGATGTCGACGCCGTGGAACAGCAGCAGCCCGGTGACCAGCAGCGCCGAGCCCAGGATCGGGAAGATCTTGTAGCGACCGGTCTTGGAGGTGATCTGCCCGGACGAGATCGAGGCGATCATGATGCCGAGCATCATCGGCACCATCATCAGACCGGCCTCGGTCGGGGTGAACCCGCGCACCAGCTGGAGATACTGCGGCACCATCGTGATGCCGCCGAACATCCCGACACCGAGGATCGTGCCCGCCACGATGGTCATCGCGAAGGTGGACGTGCGGAACAGCCGCAGCGGGATCAGCGCCTCGTCCTTCATCGCCTTCTCGACGAGCAGGAACCCGATCAACCCCACGAACCCGATGGCGTAGCAGATGATCGACCGCTGCGAGTCCCAGCCCCACTCGCGGCCCTGCTCGGCGACGATCAGCAGCGGCACCACGGTGACCGACAGGAAGACCGCGCCGAAGTAGTCGATGCGGTGGTCGTGGCGCACGTGCGGCACGTTGAGCACCTTGGACACCACGATCAGCGCGATGATCCCGATCGGGACGTTCACCAGGAACACCCAGCGCCAGCCGGTGATGCCGAAGATCTCCGCCTGACCGGCGAACCAGCCGCCGATGACCGGGCCGAGCACGCTGGAGGTGCCGAACACGGCCAGGAAGTAGCCCTGGTACTTGGCCCGCTCCCGGGGCGGCACGATGTCGGCGATGATCGTCAGCGCCAGCGACATCAACCCGCCCGCGCCGAGGCCCTGGAAGGCCCGGTAGGCGGCCAGTTCGTACATCGTGGTGGCCAGGGTGCAGGCCAGTGAGCCGATGATGAACAGCGAGATCGCGGTGATGAAGAACGGCTTGCGGCCGTAGATGTCGGAGAGCTTGCCGTAGAGCGGCGTGGAGACCGTCGAGGTGATCAGGTAGGCCGTGGTGGCCCAGGCCTGCAGGCTCAGCCCGTTGAGGTCGTCGGCGATGGTCCGGATCGAGGTGCCGACGATCGTCTGGTCGAGCGCGGCCAGGAACATGCCCAGCATCAGCCCGGACATGATCACCAGGATCTGCCGGTGGGTCAGCTTCGGCCGTGGTGGCCCGGCGGGCTGCGCCTGGGTTTGCTCGGCGGTGGCGGTCATGCGTGTTCCCCTTGCCGGTGGTTGACCTGTGGGTTCGCGTCCCTCTGCGGCTGGCGGACAACAGTTGCGTAAGCCAACTGGTTGTCTGGGGCAAGCATGTTCCGCCCGCCCACCACCATGCAAGCCGGATAAATCAGGCAGCCAACTCCGTCGCGGTGGCCTCGCGGACGAATACCCCGACCCGCTGGATCGCCAACCGCCCCTCCGGGACGATCGGGAAGAAGACCGGGAACGCGTGCACCTGCCCCGGCCACACCTCCAGCTCGCAGTGCGCACCGGCCGCCACCATGGCCGCGGCCAGGCGCTCCGCGTCGCCTAAGAGGCACTCCGTGTCCCCCACCTGCACCAGGGTCGGCGGCCAGCGCCGCTTCGACCCGCGCAGCACCGCCAACCGGGGGTGGTCCACGCCGAGCGCGCCCGCGTACAGCGCGGCCACCTCGCGGGCCCGCGCGGGCGGGATGTACGGGTCGCGCCGGGCGCTGTCGCGCGCGTCGAGGTCCGCGCAGGTCAGGTCCAGGAACGGGGAGAACAGCACGGCCGCGCCCGGCATCGGCGCGCGCGCCTTGGTCAGCTCCGCGAGCAGACCGGCTACCAGGTGCCCACCGGCCGAGTCACCCGCCACGACCACGCGGCCCGGGGCGTGGCCCTGGTCGAGCAGCCAGTGGTACGCGGCGAGGGTGTCGTCGGCCGCCGCCGGGTACGGGTGCTCCGGCGCGCGGCGGTAGTCCAGCAGCAGCACCGGCAGCCCGGTGGCCTGCGACAACGCGGCGGCGAGGTGCCGGTGGGTGCGCAGCGAGCCCAGCACGAACCCGCCGCCGTGCAGGTAGAGCAGGGCCCCGGCGCGCTCGTCGGCCTCCCGTGCGGTGATCCACAGGCCGGTGACCTCGCCGTAGCCGTGCGACTGCGACACCGCGCGGATCCGCGTGCCGCGCGGCAGCGGGGTGAACCCGACCGAGTCGTACAGCTCGCGCACCGCGCGCAGCCGGGTGCCGCCGAGGACCAACCGGTCGGCCAGCGGGCGCACGCCGGTGAGCAGGAACCGCGCCAGCGCGCGGGCCTGCACGCTGGGTTCCGGCAGCTCAGCCATGGCACACCCGACCTGGTCCACCCACGGGTCCTCCAAGTGACCCCCGACACATCAACTGTAGGTCAGAGATCGCCGGATCGCCTACGGTGACAACTGTGTCGACACCCGTGTCACAACCGCTGCTCGACCGGCTCCGCGCGGCGCTCGGCGCGGACTCCGTGCTCGTCGACCCCGACGTCACCGACGGCTACCGGCGCGACATGATGCCGCTGGCCCCCGACGGCGCGCCCCAGGCCGTCGTGTTCCCGCGCAACACCGAGGAAGTGCAGGAGGTCGTGCGCACGTGCGCGGCGCACGGCGTGCCGATCGTGCCGCGCGGCGCGGGCAGCGGGCTCTCCGGCGCGGCCAACGCCACCGAGGGCTGCGTGGTGCTGGTGACCACCCGGATGAACGCGATCCTTGAGATCGACGCGGACAACCGGTTGGCGGTGGTCGAGCCCGGGGTGGTCAACCTCGACCTGCGCGGCGCCGTGGAGAAGCACGGGCTGTTCTACCCACCGGACCCGTCGAGCTACGACTGGTGCACCATCGGCGGCAACCTGTCCACCAACGCGGGCGGGCTCTGCTGCGTGAAGTACGGCGTCACCTCGGACTCGGTGCTCGGCCTGCACGTGGTGCTGGCCGACGGCGAACTGCTCAAGACCGGTCGCCGGACCGTCAAGGGCGTCGCGGGCTACGACCTCACCAAGCTCTTCGTGGGCAGCGAGGGCACCCTCGGGGTGATCACCCAGGCCACCCTCGCGCTGCGCCCGCTGCCGCAGGCACCCGCCACCACCGTCGCCGCCTTCGGCACCACCGCCGACGCGGGCACGGCGGTCACCCGGATCGTGCGCGAGGGCATCGTGCCGTCGCTCATGGAGATCATGGACGCGGCCGCGGTCGAGGCCGTGGAGACCTACCTCAAGACCGAGCTGGGCGCGGGCCGGGGCGCGGCGGCGCTGCTGATCTGCCAGTCCGACTCCGGCGGCGAGGCGGCCCGGCGGGAGCTGGCCGCGATCGAGCAGGTCTGCCTGGACTCCGGCGCCGACCTCGCCTACACCACCGACGACCCGGCCGAGGGACGGCTGCTGCTGGCCGCGCGCCGGGCCGTGCTGCCCGCGCTGGAGCTGTACGGCGCCTGGCTCACCGACGACGTCTGCGTACCGCGCACCCGCATCGCCGAGCTGATCGCCGGGTGCGCCCGGATCGGCGACGAGGTCGGCCTGCGCATCGTGGTCTGCGGGCACGCGGGCGACGGCAACATGCACCCCACGATCGTCTACGACCGCGACTCCACCGACGAGCTGGCCCGGGCCCGCCGCGCGTTCGACGACGTCCTGGGACTGGGGTTGGCGCTGGGCGGCACGATCACCGGCGAGCACGCGGTCGGCAAGGTCAAGCGGGAATGGCTCGTCCGTGAGCTCGGACCGGTCGGTCTGCGCACGCACCGTGCCATCAAGACCGCGCTGGACCCCACCAATCTGTTCAATCCGGGGTCGATGTTCGCTCTAGAGTGAGCCGTGACCGCAGTGACGACCACTGGAGGTGACGGAACGACCTCATGACACCGCCGCACGACTTCCCCCCGCCGACTTTCCCGCCACCCGACGACCGCGCCCGGCGCCCCGACTTCCCGCCGCGCCGCGACCTGCCCCGACCCGCGGGCGGCGCGCACCGGCCGCGCCACCACTCGACCGCCACCGAGGTCTGCCGCAGGCTCGCGGGCAGGCTCTCCGACGACGTGCTCAGCGTCGTGCAGTCCCAGGTCTTCGCGGGCGAGCTGGAGATCGCCCGCTCGTCGCTGCTGCTCAACCTGCAGTACGAGGGCGTGGCGATCACCGCCGAGGAAGCCGACCTCATCCGCGTCCTGCTCGACGACCCGCTCGACGCCGAACTGGCCGAGGTACCGGTGCTGGCGGCGCCACCCGCCCCGGCCTACCGGTTCAGCGCCACCGCCCCCGCCGACGCCCCCGACCCGGCGGGCGCCGACCAGGCCATCGCCGTGGAGGCCGCCCGCCTCGGTGGCCGCCGGGTGCGCCGCGCCTGGCGGGAACCGATCACCCCGAACCCGGCCGCGGTCAACCCGGCGACCTGGGTCTACCTCGTGCAGGTGCTGCCGGGGGCCGACGAGCTGCGCGCGCACAGCGCGATCAGCGCGCAGCTGTGGGTGCGCCGACAGGAGAAGTGGCCGGTGGAGGTCCTGGTCGAGGGGGCGCCGCTGCCCCCGTACCAGGCCGCCGCGGCCACCGCCGCCCACCAGGTGTGGGCGGCCTAGAACCGGCTACGACCAGCCTCAGTGGCCCGCCGCGCCCGCTTCGCGCTTGCGCTCGCGGCGGGCCTTGAGCACCTCGAAGATGATCGGCACCACCGAGATCAGCACGATGAGGACCAGCATGGCGTCGAGGTTGTCGTGGATGAACTTGACCTGGCCGAGGAAGTAGCCCAGCACGGTCACGCCGCTGGCCCACAACACGGCGCCGATGGCCGAGTAGGTGAAGAACTTGCGCTTGTCCATCGCGCCGACGCCCGCGACCGCGGTGATGAAGGTCCGCACGATCGGCACGAACCGGGCCAGCACGATCGCCCGGGGGCCGTACTTCTCGAAGAACGCGTGCGTCTTGACCACGTGCTCCTGCTTGAACAGCTTCGAGTTCGGCTTGTTGAACAGCGCCGGACCGACCTTGTTCCCGATGTAGTAGCCGACGATGTTGCCGACGAACGCGCAGACTGTGAGCAGCGCGCACATCAGCCACAGCGGCGTCGAGATCTTGTCGGTGGCCACGAACAGGCCCGCCGTGAACAGCAGCGAGTCGCCCGGCAGGAAGAAGCCGAGCAGCAGGCCGCACTCCGCGAAGATGATCAGGCAGAGGATCGGCAGCAGGTACGGCCCGAGGTTGCTCAGGATGTACTCGGGCGAGAGCCACTCCGGCAGCAGTGCCAGGTTCACGGGGAGGTCGGCGCGCACCCGGTCAAGGTACAGGTGCCTGCTGTGACCCTCCTGTGCCGGGTTTGCCCAGTACCGGGGCTCACCGGATCAACGTGAGGAATCCGACCAGCGACCCGGCGGCGAGGCCGAGCATCAGCGCCAGGACCAGCACCCACCACACCCGGGGCGGCAGGTCCTGGTCCGCGGTCGCGGCGTCGTCGGGGTCCGTGGTGTGCACCGTGGCGTTGGGGCCGCTGCCCGAGCCGGGGCTCGGCGCCGCCGGGGTCCGGGTGGTCGGCGGCTCGCCGACCACGTCGCGGGTCGAGGGCAGCGGCGTCCGGGCGGCCTGCGCTCGCAGTGCGTCGGCGAGCAGGCGCTCCGGGTCGGCCGCGGTCATGCGGGGACGTTAGCCCACCCAGGCACCCCGGCGCATGACCGCGCCGACCTGCAGGCCCGAGTCGAGCAGCACGAGGTCGGCGGCCAGGCCCTTGGCCAGCTTGCCGGTGGTCTCCGCGAGGCCGAGCAGCGCGGCCGGTCTGGTCGAGGTGGCGGCGACCGCCTCGGACACCGACAGCCCGCAGCCGTGCACCAGGTTGCGGAAGGCGGTGTCCATGGTCAGCGAGCTGCCCGCGAGCGCGCCGCCGTCGGCCAGGGTCGGCACGCCGTCGCGCACCTCGACCTCCAGGCCGCCGATGTCGTAGGCGCCGTCGCCCGCGCCCGCCGCCGCGATGGCGTCGGTGACCAGCACGGTCCGGCCCAGGCCCGCGTGCTTGGCGGCGAGCCGGACGATGGTGGGGCTCAGGTGCACCAGGTCGCAGATCAGCTCGACGGTGATCCGCTCGTCACCGAGCAGCGCGCCGATCGGGCCGGGCTCGCGGTGGTGCAGCGGGCGCATGCCGTTGAACAGGTGGGTGGCGACCGTGGCCCCCGCGTCGACCGCGGGCATGACCTGGGCCTCGGTGGCGTCGGTGTGGCCGATCGCGGCGATCGACCCGCCGTCGACGAGCCTGCGCACGGCGTCGACCGAGTGCTCCAGCTCCGGTGCCAGGGTGACCATCCGGACCGCGCCGCGGCCCGCGCGCAGCAGCGTCTCGACCGAGTCGCGGTCGGGGGCGCGCAGGATGGCCGGGTCGTGGGCGCCGCAGCGGGCGGCGGAGAGGAACGGGCCTTCCAGGTGGACACCGGCGAGGATGCCGTCGTCGACCAGCTCGCGCAGCGCGGAGATCTGGTCGGCCAGCTCCGGCACCGGGCGGGAGACCAGGCTGGCCAGCATGGTCGTGGTGCCGCGCAGGGCGTGGGTGTGCGCGGCGACCCGGGCCCGCGCCGGGTCGGTCGTCATGAACGGCTCGCCGCCGCCGCCGTGGCAGTGGATGTCGACGAAGCCCGGTACGACCCACTGGCCCGTGGCGTCCACGGTCTCGTCGGCACGGGGACGCTCACCGGTGCCGAGAGCCGAGATGTAGCCGTCTTCGACGAGCAGCCAGCCGTCGTCAACCACGCCGTCCGCGGTGACGAGTGTGCCCCCTGCGATGAGCCGTCCTGCCATTTGTTGGTCCTCCGAGCGTCCGTGCACGCGACAGTGCACAGTGGCAGTGTATTGGTCTATACCGCAATGGTCTAAACCAACTTCGCCCGGTAAGGAGTACGCCTACGCGGTGTTCATGATCTTCTGCAGCGCCTCCAGGGCTCGGCTGGCGGTGGACTTGACCGTGCCTTTGGAGATGCCCGCCGCCTCGGCGATCTCGGCCTCGGTCAGGTTGCCGTAGTAGCGCAGCACCAGCACCTCGCGCTGGCGCGGCGGCAGCTGCGACAACGCCCTGACCACGCTCTGGTGTTCTGCGGTCAGCATGGCCAAACTCTCGGCGGACCGCGCGTTGACCGCGTGCGGCGGGGTGTACTCCCGCGCCGTCTTGCGCCTGCGCAGCACGCTGCGGGAGCCGTTGACCACAGCGGTGCGCAGGTAGCCGACGGCCGCGGCGGAGTCGCGCAGGCCGCCCCAGTTGCGGTGCAGGCCGGTGAACGCCTCCTGCACCACGTCCTCCGCGGTGGCGGGCTCGTCGACCAGCAGCAGCGCCAGCCGGATGAGCCGCATCCGGTGGGTGCGGTAGAGGTCCTCCAGCGTGAGCGGGGCCTCCGGTTTGGCCGCGGGCGCGCTCTTGAGGTCGATCGCGCGCAGTCGCGTCAGCGTCTGCTCGACCGTGCCCGTCTGCTGCCCCGGCGCCGGTTGGGCCGCCTGTTGCTGTCCCGCGGCGCCGGGCTCGGCCTGCTGCGCCTGCGGGTACTCACCTGGGTTGATGCCATCCCCTGCCACGGGCAAACCTTACCCGCCGCCCTGAACGGGGGATACCGTCCGACCGGCCAGATACACCCGGCCACCTGGCTGGGATCATGTGGCCCATGACCTGGTTCACCGTGGACACCCGCTACACCGACGACGACGCCCTCCTGCAGGCCGCCCGCCCCGCGCACCGCGACTTCCTGCGGGCCATGGTGGACTCCGGCCAGGTCCTGGCCGCCGGTCCCTGGGCCGACGGCCTCGGCGGGTTCTTCGTCGTCCGCGTCGAGGACCGCGCCGAGCTCGACCGGATCCTCGCCGCCGACCCGTACACCACCGGGGGCGTCGCGGCGGCCCGCGTGGTCCGCGAGTGGAACATCGTCCTGGGCAACGGGGCCTAGCGCGTCTTCGCCATCGCGGCGGCGCCACCCGCGCCGACCGGGCGCGACGAGGTGGCGGCGCCGCGGTCGGCGATGTCGGCCAGCGCCGCCCGGTCCGCCTTGGCGACCATGTTGCCGCGCACCCTCCCGCCGATCTCGATGATCGGCGGGAGGAAGGCGCGGAAGAGCTTGAGCAGGCCGACCCAGCCCGGCACGTGGATGGTGCGGTCGCGGCGCAGCACGCCCTTCTCCAGGGCGTCGAGCGCCAGCGGGACCGGGTGGGTCCGGCCGAGCGGGCCGGGCATCGCCGCGCGCAGCGGGCCGAAGACGGGGTGCTCGTCGGCGCCGTTGACCAGGTCGGTCGCGATCCAGGACGGGTGCGCGACCCCGACGCCGACGCCCAGGTGCCGCACCTCGGCGCGGAGGCTGTTGGTGAACGCCTCCACCCCGGCCTTCGCGGCGGCGTAGGCGGCCATCGCGGGGGCGTGCGTGATCGCGGCGAGCGACGAGACCACCAGCACGTAGCCCTTGGCCTCGATGACGTGCGGCAACGTCACCCGGACCGTGCGCCAGACGCCGAGCAGGTCGACCTCGATCGTGCGCTCGAAGGCCGCCGGGTCGATCGAGCGGACGAACCCGGCGGCCGCGATGCCCGCGTTGGCGATGACGACGTCGATCCGGCCGAACCGCGCGATCGTCTGCGCGGTCGCGGCCTCCAGCGCGGCCCAGTCGGTGACGTCGGCCTCGAAGACGGCCGCGTCCGGCCCGCACTCGGCGGCGACCGCGGCCATCTCCTCGGGTTCCAGCCCGACCAGCGCGACCTTGGCGCCCCGGGCGGCGAACCGGCGGGCCAACCCGGCGCCGAAGCCCCGGGCCGCGCCGGTGATCAGCACGACCTTGCCCCGCACGTCGCGTTCGCGGGCCAGCAGGTTCGTCACGCCCATCGCTACCTCCAGCGGGTTCGGTGCTTTGGACCGTACCGCAACCTACTGGGAGTAAGCTACCGCGAGTAACAGGTAATTCTAGAGCTCGGACGCGCTGGTCAACGCGGCGATCTCGGCGTCGGTGAGCTTGAGGTCGACCGACGGGAGCAGGTCAGCGAGCTGCTCCGGCGTGCGGGCGCTGGCGATTGGGGCGACGACGTTCGGCTGGGCCGTCAACCAGGCCAGCGCCACAGCGGCCACGGTCGTCGCGTGCGCCGCGGCCACGTCGTCGAGGGCCGCCAGCACCCGGTGGCCCCGGTCGTCGAGATAGGCCAGCGCGCCCGCCGCGCGCGGGCTGTCGCCGGGGGTGGCCGCGTCGCGGTACTTGCCGGTCAGGAAGCCCTTGGCCAGCGACCAGTAGGGCAGGACCCCCAGGTTCTCCTTCGCCGCCAGCGCCGCGTAGTCCGCCTCGTACTCGCGGCGCTCGACCAGGCTGTAGTGGGGCTGGATCGCGACATACCGCGCGAGCCCCTCCCGGTCGGAGATCGCCAGCGACTCCGCGATCCGCTCCGGCGCGAGGTTGGAGGCCGCGATGTAGCGAACCTTCCCCTCCTTGACCAGCGCGTCGAACGCCGTCAACGTCTCCTCGATCGGCGTCGACTCATCGTCGTAGTGCGCGTAGTAGAGGTCGATCCGGTCCGTGCCCAGCCGCCGCAACGACCCCTCGGCCGCCGCCTTGATGTTGGAAGCCGACAGCCCCTTGAACCCGTTGAGCGCGGACAGCTTCGTGGCGACCACGAACTCGTCCCGCTTTCCCCGCGCCGCCAACCAGGCCCCGATGATCGTCTCGGACTCGCCACCGGAGTTCCCGGGCGCCCACTGCGAGTACATGTCGGCGGTGTCCACGAAGTTCCCACCCGCGGCGGAGTAGGCATCAAGCACCGCGAAGGAGTCGTCCTGGCCGGCAGTCCAGCCGAAGACGTTGGTGCCGAGGTTAAGCGGGAAGACTTCGAGGTCGGATGAGCCGATGGTCGTCATGGCGCGAACGTACCCCGCAGACGTTCGTCTCGCATCGAACTATCGGAGCCGGTACTCCGCGAAGCCACGAGCGAGGTCCGCGCGGTGCTGAGGACTCCGCCCGACCGTGGCCCAGTGTGACCACAGCCCGGCGATGAACACGGCCCACGGCGTGAGCGCCCCCTCGGCGTCGCCCGACCACGTCGAGCGTTCTCGCGCCCACGCCTCGGCGGCCGACGGGGTGTGCCCGGCCTCGAACAGCCGCAACACCATGAACGCGGTGTCCACCCACGGCGCGCCTTGCCCAGGCAGACCCCAGTCGATGACGGCCACCCGGTCGCCGTCGATGAGGAACTGGAGACCGTGGAGATCCGTGTGGACAAGCCGGTCACCTCGCACCAGGTCCGGTACCCGCGCCGCCAACTCGTCCAGGGCGGCCGAATCATGTCCAGCCAACTCGGGAGTGCCTGCGTGCGTCCACCACGCCGTCTCCGCCCACCTGTCACTCAACGGCCGAACCCCAGGCGCGGGCACCACCGCGATCCGTTCCACCACACGCGCCGCAACCGCCAGATCCGGCGACCCAGGCGAGAGGTCGGCCGGTCGCCCCGGAACGTGGTCGAACCCCACGACGAACCACCTCCGACCCTCGCCGTCGATGACGTCCTCGGAGAACCGCACGGCAGGCGCGATCCCTACCGCTTTGGTGGCTGCCGCGGCCTCGTTCCGCAACCACCGCATCCGCGGCGAAACACCAACCACGGCCTTCACGAACGCCCGATCCCCACTCGCGACACCCAGAACAGCGGTGACGTCGGCGGACTGTCCTTCCGGGACATCCTCGACGCGGACGATCGGCCCGAGCTTGTTCGTCACGGCCGTGCCCACTTCGCTGGGCACATCGCCCCAAGCTGTTTTCGCCACTGCTACTTCCTGCGGGTTTCGGTGTTCTCGTTGCCGTCCGCGCCGGAGGCGTGGCAATTGCCCTCTTCGTGGCAAGGCCCGCAGTCCCCGGTCTCCATCCACAGCTCGTGGTCCACGCGGTACCCGGCTGCGGTGATCGCCGCCACAGTACGGCGCGTCCTCTCGCCCGGCTCCGCCGACGCGCCACCCGCGCCGTCGGGGACGTGGTGCAGGAATCGCGTCGCGATGCGTTCGCAGAAGTCCGCGTAGGCGTGGGTTTCGAGGATGAAGGCGTGCCACCCCCAGTCCACGACGGCCGAGGGGCCGAGTGGGTCGCCCGGCGTCGTGGCGGCGGTGGCGAGGAACGCCAGCGCCTGGTCCACGACGCGCTCGGCGTAGTCAATGGAGACGTTGTGCTCCCGGGCGACCGCCTGGGCCAGCCGGTCGAACAAGGCGGTGTCGTGGTCGAGCAGGTCGCGACCATCCCGGATCGCAGGGACAACGGCGGTCATCAGTTTTCCCTTCGGTTCGGTGCGCCGCGCGACTCCCCCACCGCTGCGGGGGAGTCGCGCGCGGCGTCAGTTGGCGGCGACCGGCTCGCCGTTCTGCTTCAGTTCCTCGCGGGCGTTCGAGGCGCGGGCGATGAGGCGGTCCAGGGCCTCCTCGGACAGCAGGATCGAGAGGTCTTCGCCGATCTCCAGCTCGACCCCGTCCGGCTGGACCGTGTAGTCGATCTTGGCGAAGCTCGCCGCGACCGCGACGTTGATGCCGATTCCGTTGCTGTAGAGCGTGTTCACGCTGCCTTCTTCCTGTGGGAGACTTCGATGCGGGAGATGCTACGCGGGGGAATGTTCTCCCCGCTAGACTCGAAAGTGGAATGTTCTTGGTTGATCGGGTGACCTAGGGTGTGCGCCATGCCCAGCACGCAGACGCGGCGGAAGCGTCGGTTCGGCCAGTACATCCAGGGGCTCCGGGAGCGGAAGGGCGTCACGGCCGAGTACGTCGCGGAACGGCTGCGCAAGCGCGCGAGCCAGATCTCGAAGGTGGAGAACGGGTACTACCTGTGCGCGTACGCCGAGCTGACCACGATGCTGGGCCTGTATGACGCGAAGGAAGAGGAGATCGCGGAAGCGGTCAGTCTCTGGGACGACGCGAAGCTCGACCCGGTGCGGATCGAGCACTCGTCGGCGGTGCCGACACGGTTCCGAGTGTTCCTTCGAACCGAGGCTGATGCCACATCGGTTCGGGAGTTGCAACACGCATGTGTGCCAGGGCTGCTCCAGACCGAGGCCTACGCGCGAGCGCTTGAGCAGTCATCCCCGTGGCTGACGACTCCGGACTGGCAAGCCAGCGGGTTCGTCTCGGCCAAGATGGCTCGACAGAAGTTGCTGGACGGGCCTCGGGCGCTGGACATGCGCGCGGTGGTGGACGTTGGAGTTATCCGCCGCGTGGTCGGCGGCGTGGAAGTGATGACCGAACAACTCCGCCGTCTGCTGGAGCTTGGGCAGCGGGACAACATTCACCTCCAGGTGATCGACTATGACGCAGGGGCGTATGGCTGCATGTCAGGTCCCTTGATCATCTTTGGGTTCGATGGATCCGACCAGGACTCGGTGTATCTGGAGTATCCGGGCGGAGGACAATGGGTCGAGGACGCGACCGACACCGGCAAGTTCGCCGCCATATTCGAGGCGGCGTCCACCCGGGCGTTGTCCGCTGTGGAGTCGGCCGCGCTGATCAGGGCTCAGGTCGATCTGTTGGAGGCACGTTGAGTGGGACCGAGTGGCGTATCAGCAGCTACAGCGGCACCAACGCCAATGCTTGCGTTGAGTTGAGCGTCACCCCGGGCGTTGCTCGGGTTCGGGACAGCAAGTTCAGGGCCGCAGGTGAGCTGACGTTCTCCCCGTCTTCCTTCGCGGCACTGCTGGAGGTGGCGAAGCGCGCTACTGTTCGTTAAGCGACGAACAAGCGGGAGGAAGCCATGGCAGCCGAGTTGGGCCGGGTCGGGGTGTGGAGCCTCAAGCACCTCTGGGACGACAACCACGAGCGCGCCGCCGAGCTGGAGGAACTCGGCTTCGGCACCCTCTGGCTCGGCGGCTCCCCCGGCGGCGACCTCACCCAGGTCGACGACATCCTCGCCAACACCCGCGCCCTCACCGTCGGCACCAGCATCCTCAACATCTGGACCGACACCCCGGCCACCGCCGCCGCGGCCCAGCACCGGATCGTCGACAAGTTCCCCGACCGCTTCGTGCTCGGCGTCGGCGCGGGCCACAAGGAGATCATCGAGCCCACCACCGGCCAGACCTACGAGCGCCCGTACTCCAAGCTCGCCGACTACCTGGACCAGCTCGACGTCCCCAAACACGACGTCGCCATCGCCGCCCTCGGCCCCAAGGCACTCAAGCTGGCAACCACCACCCGCGGCGCCCTCCCCTACCTGGTCACCCCCGAGCACACCGCGCAAGCGAGAGAAACCCTCGGCCAAGGCCCCCTGCTCGCCCCCGAGCAGCACGTCCTCCTCGAAACCGACCCCACCCGGGCCCGCGAGCTCGCCCGCCAAGCCCTCGGCCTCTACCTCGGCCTGCCCAACTACGTCCGCAACTGGCGCAGGCTCGGCTTCACCGACGACGACGTCCGCGGCAGCGACCACCTCGTCGACTCCCTCATCGCCTGGGGCGACGAAGACACCATCAAAACCAGGGTCGAAGAACACCTCGCCGCCGGGGCCGACCACGTGGCGATCCAGGTGGTCACCCCCGACGGCGGGCTGGACTTCGACCAGTACCGGCGACTCGCCGCCGCCCTGCTCTAACCGACGACGTCGACGCCCTTCCAGAACGCCACCCGGTCCTTGATCTCCGCCGCTTCCGGCTTGGGCTCGGCGTAGTACCACACGGCGTCGGGGTTCTCCGAGCCGTTGACGTGCAGCGTGTAGTAGTTCGCCGTGCCCTTCCACGGGCAGACGCTCGTCGTTTCGGAGGGTCGGAGGAAGTGCTGGTGCACCGACTCGACGGGGAAGTAGTGGTTACCTTCGACAATCACGGTGTCGTCGCTCTCGGCGATTACCTCGCCGTTCCAGGTAGCGGTGGCCATGCCGCCAGTCTGCCCCGGTTTGTACCTGGTCTGCTCGACACGGTGTCCACGGGCTGCTCGTAGGATGCGGCGGAACGGCGCAGGCCACCCCGAGGAGGAGCACCGATGCCCATCGCCACACCCGAGGTCTACGCGGAGATGCTGGACCGGGCCAAGGCGAACGAGTTCGCTTACCCGGCCATCAACGTGACCTCGTCGGAGACCTTGAACGCCGCGCTGCGCGGGTTCGCCGAGGCCGAGAGCGACGGGATCATCCAGGTCTCGACGGGCGGCGCGGAGTTCGCCTCCGGCACCAAGGTCAAGGACATGGTCACCGGCGCGGTCTCGCTCGCCGAGTTCGCGCACGTCGTGGCCCAGAAGTACCCGGTCAACATCGCCCTGCACACCGACCACTGCCCCAAGGACAAGCTCGACGGCTTCGTCCGGCCGCTGATCGCGATCAGCCAGGAGCGGGTCAACGCGGGCGGCAACCCGCTGTTCCAGTCGCACATGTGGGACGGCTCCGCGGTGCCGCTGGACGAGAACCTGGTCATCGCCGCCGACCTGCTGGAGAAGGCCGCCGCCGCGCGGATCGTGCTGGAGATCGAGGTCGGGGTCGTCGGCGGTGAGGAGGACGGCGTCGCCAACGAGATCAACGACAAGCTGTACACCTCCGCCGAGGACTACCTCAAGACCGTCGACGCGCTGGGCACCGGCGAGAAGGGGCGCTACCTGCTGGCCGCCACCTTCGGCAACGTGCACGGCGTCTACAAGCCGGGCAACGTCAAGCTCCGCCCGGAGATCCTCAAGCAGGGCCAGGAGGTCGTCGCGCAGAAGCTGGGCCTGGCCGACGGCTCGAAGCCCTTCGACCTGGTCTTCCACGGCGGGTCCGGCTCGCTGCTGGAGGAGATCCAGGAGGCGGTGTCCTACGGCGTCATCAAGATGAACATCGACACCGACACCCAGTATGCCTTCACCCGCCCGATCGCCGCGCACATGTTCAGCAACTACGACGGTGTGCTCAAGATCGACGGCGAGGTCGGCAACAAGAAGGTCTACGACCCGCGCAGCTACCTCAAGGCAGCCGAGCAGGCCATGGCCGCCCGCATCACCGAGGCGTGCGACCACCTCAAGTCCGCCGGGCGCATGATCGCGGGCTGACCCCCGCCGCGGAAGTCGAAGCACCGAAGGCCCCCTCTACCGCCGGGAGGGGGCCTTCGCCATTTCCAGCCAACCCGCGCCCAGCCGCGTTGCTCCGGCCTCGCTCGCGCCACAGCCTCGCCACACCCAACCAGGCCGCGCGGCGCGATGAGTCGGTGCGACGCAGACCAACGCAGCCGACCGCGGTGGACAGCGTGAGCGGACCCGCGTCAGCGCCTGCCTACTGCGGAAACCGATCAGGCGTCGGCACCGCCAGAAACGGGCCGCGAGGTCTTCGCCCGGTCCGGCAGCCACCGCCGTCCCCGCGCCAGCGCCCACAAACCCGCCACCCCGACCAGCGCGATCGGCGCCGACCACCAGGCCACCGGCGGCGCGTCGAGCAGCACGTCCTGCGCGTACAGGGCGCCGTAGCCCAGCGCCGTGACCAGCACGCCACCCAGCACGGCCTCCACCAGGTGCGGCTGCCGCGCTCGCCGCGCCAGGTCGACCGCCAAGCCGACGAACACCAGGTAGAACGGCACGGTCGACGGCGGGAAGTCGGCGGCGACCAGCAGCGGCCAGATCACCGCCCGGTACGCCACGTACGCCCCCGCGACGATCGTCGCCGCCCAGGTCAGCTTCATCGTGCGCGCCGCCACCGCCAGCACCAGCGCCGCCACCCCGATCCCCCACAGCGGGTACACCCACGACGGGATCGGCAGCGCGAAGTGCTCGATGGCCGCGTAGTCCACCGGTCGACCGATCTGGTTCGCGGCGAACTCCAGCAGCTCCCGCTCGGCGTAGCAGCTGGACACGTCCAGCACCCCGTGCGGCATGCAGGAGGTCATCTCCAGCGTCCCGTACTCCTGCTGGCCGTTCGGGAACACGGTGTTCTCCAGGAAGAACACCCACAGCGCGCCCAGCACCAGCGTCCCGCGCGGGCCCGCCGCCAACCAGCCGTCGATCAGGCCCGCGAGCATCAGCGCGGTCCCCAGGTAGAGCAGCCCGTGCGTGGCGCTCCACGCGGTCAGGTCCAGCCCGCTGATCCGGTGGTTGATCACGTCCAGCGGCGCGGCGATGAGGAACACGGCGAGACCGGTCTGCAACAGCCGCTGCGAGCGGCGGGTGGCGGCCATGCCGGTGTAGGTGTGGATCACCACCAGCACCACCGCGACCCCGGTGCCGATGCTGTTGAGCAGGTGCGGCGGCGCCAGGTCGTCGCGCAGGAACTTGAAGTGCCACGACTCGTCCCACGACGAGCCGAGCAGCTTGAACAGCAGCGCGATCAACCAGGTGTGGTACGCGAAGCGCCACACCCACTCCGGGGTCTCACGACCCACCGCACCCCGGGTCCAGTGCAGCCGGAAGAACGCCTTGAACTGCGCGACCGGACCCCGGACCTCGGTACCCACACCCTCATCCACGCGGCCATCATCCCCGCGCCCACCCCGCCGCCCCGACCCCGGGGCGCCCGGTCACCGAGCGTGCGGACCCTCGTGCGGCAGGATGGGGGCATGCAAGGAAACCTGCTCGGCCCCGAGCCGACCCTGCTCCCCGACCGCGCCGAGCCGCAGGCCGCCCTGGAGCGCGGTGACGACCCCGTCGCGGTCGCCAAGGCGTGGCCGGACTTCAGCGAGGCGTGGGCCGCGCTGGCCGAGGGCGCGCTGGCCGGTGGCGAGCCGGTCGCCGCGTACGCCTACGCCCGCACCGGCTACCACCGCGGCCTGGACCAGCTCCGCCGCTCCGGCTGGAAGGGCTTCGGCCCGGTTCCGTGGTCGCACCGCCCCAACCAGGGCTTCCTGCGCGCGCTCGCGGCCCTGGCCAAGGCCGCCAAGGAGATCGGCGACACCGAGGAGTACGAGCGCTGCTCCAGCTTCCTCGCCGAGTCCGACCCGAGCGCCCCCGGCGAACTGGGCCTGGTCTAACCGCGTCGGGCGCAGTCGTTGGCCACGTCCACCGACATCCGCAGGTCGAAGTAGTTGGCAGGCGGGTCCACCGCGTCACGGGACGAGTCCCGTGCCTCGTACTCCGGGGCCAAGGCGCCGTACTGGATGTCCGAGCAGGACATCAGCGAGGTGAACCCCTCGGCCTCGGTGATCGTCAGCCCCGCGGCCGAGTGCTCGAAGGTCTCCGAGGTGCGCTTGAGGACCAGGATGTCGTAGGGGCTGGAGAGCTTCTCCGGGTTCGAGGTGGCGAACGCGTAGGTGACCATGTAGTCGGTGTAGATCACCAGCTGGCCGTGGTCGCCGACCCCCGCCTGCATCTGCCCGGACACCTTCGGCGGGGCGGGCAGCAGGTGGTTGCCGTCGGCGATCCAGGACACCCAGCTCTGCCGCCCGTCGCCGGTCCGCGACCGCGCCCACTCGGCGCCCGCCGGGGTCAGCAACCGCAGGACCCGGTCGGTGTCGTGCCCTTCGAGGACCGCGGGGTCGAGCCGGGACGCGACGAGGAACCGGCGGACGCTCTCGTAGGCGTCCGCCACCTCGTCGGCGGAGTGGGTGCCCACGACATGGGCCTGGGGTGGGACCAGCCCGGCCTCGCCGTCGGCCCAGTCCGCGGCCGGGGTACCCGCGTAGGGCCGGGTCAGGTCCACGGCGTCCGGGTACAGCGCGCTCGTCCGCTCGTCGCGGATCGCGTCGCGCACCACCACGAGCCCGACGACGAGGAGGGCGAGGCCCGTGACCGTGACGATGGCCAGCGACCGGCGGTTGAGCCCGGTCCGACCCGCCCACCCGCGCCGTCGCCGTCGGAACCGGACGGCACCCCGCAGCCGCGCCCGCTTCGCGTCCCGGGCCGCCCGCTTGCGCGCCTGCGCCAGCCAGACCTCGTCCCGCAGGTCCGGGTGCTCGAAGATGTCGCCGAACGCGTCGTCGTCGGGGTCCTGCCCCGGCGCGCCCCCAATGACGTCAGCCATGCCAATGTCCCAAGGTCAGTCGCACTTGTCGTCTGTGGTCAATGAGGAGTTCGGGTCGAAGAACCGGCTTGGCGGCTCGAAGCCGCCACCGGGACCGACCTGCCGGTCCCGGTACGCCGGGGCCAGTTCGCCGTTCTCGGCTTCCGAGCAGGACATCGAGTAGAAGTAGCCCGCGGTCTCGCCGATCTTCATGTCCAGGTCCTCCGGCGGTCCCCCGCGGGAGTGGACGAAGGTGACCGCGGCCCGGTCGATGGCGACCACGTCGTAGGCGCTGGTGATGGTCTCGGGTCGCTCCGGGTCGAACGCGTAGGCGAAGACGTAGTCGGTGTGGATCTCCAGCACGCCGTGGTCGTCGACCGCGGCCCACATCCGCCCGGACACTTTGGGCGGGGCGGGCAGCAGGCGGTTGCCGTCGGCGATCCACGTCAGCCAGTTCGACATCTGGGCGCGGGTGCCTGTGCGTTGCGCCATGGCGTCGGCCCGGCCGAGCAGCCGCAGGGGCCGTTCGACGTCGTGGCCCACGATGACCGCCGGGTCCAGCCGGGCGGTGATGAGGAACCGCCGGGCCCACGCGTAGGCGTCGGCGACCTTCTCGGCGGTGTACGCGCCCACGGCCTCGGCCTCGGGCGCGACCAGCCCGGCCTCGCCATCGGCCCAGTGCGCGGCCGGGGTGCCCGCGAAGGGGTGGCCCAGGTCCACGGCGGTGCCCGGGGACAGCGGCTGTCCGGTCTCGTCCTCGACCGACTCGCGCAGCATCAGCAGGCCTGCGGCGAGCAGGCCGACGCCCGCGAGCGCCACGACGGTCAACGACCTGTGACCGAGTCCGGTCCGGCCCGCCCGCTTCCACCGCACCCGGATGGCGCCTCGCCGCCTGGCACGTTTCGCGTCCCGGGTCGCCTGCTTGCCCGCCTGCGCGAGCCAGGTCTCGTCCCGCAGGTCCGGGTGGTCGAAGATGGTGCCGAACGCGTCGTCTCCCGGGTCCTTCCCCGAAGTCGGCGCGCCCCCAGTGGCGTCAGCCATGCCATTCCCCAGTGGTGAATACCGAATAGCGCTCTCGCGCGAGAAGGGGAAGGGTAACCGAGCCAGGCTCGTTCCGGATAGTGACTGGGAGAACAGCGATAGGCTGTTCGTCTCCTGT
The DNA here is from genome assembly GCF_041897805.1 of Actinokineospora auranticolor. Taxonomy (GTDB): domain Bacteria; phylum Actinomycetota; class Actinomycetes; order Mycobacteriales; family Pseudonocardiaceae; genus Actinokineospora; species Actinokineospora auranticolor. Next base: position 8,284,635 of record NZ_CP154825.1, on the reverse strand, counting down.
TACTGATTCGAAACGGGCCGTGTTCGAGCGGCATTCCACCCGAACACGGCCCATTCGATCAGCAGCGGTCGAGCATGCCCGTCAGCGCCGACTTCTCCGCCGAGTTAACACTCAGGCTGTAGGTGTACTTCACGTGCGTCCACATCTTCGCGTAGGTGCACCAGTAGCCGGTCAGCGGCGGCTTCCAGCTCTCCGGGCCCTTGTCGCCCTTGGCCTGGTTGACGTTGTCGGTCACCGCGATCAACTGCGGGTGCGCCAGGTCGTTGGCGAACTGCTGGCGCTGGCTCGTCGTCCAGCTCGACGCGCCCGAGCGCCAGGCGGCGGCCAGCGGGACCACGTGGTCGATGTCCACATCGGAGGCCAGCGTCCAACTGCCGCCGTCGTACGGGCTGTACCAGGTGCCCGAGGTGGCCGAGCAGGACGAGTTGGTGACCACGCCGGACCCGTCCCGCTTGAGCACCGTCTCGCGGGTGTCGCAGGCGCCGGAGATGGTGATCCAGTGCGGGAACTTGTCACGGGAGTAACCCGTCATCGAGCCGTCCGCGCGGACGGTCAGACCGGACAGCTCGGACCGGGCGGTCGCCTCGCTGGGGATGCCGGGCGGTGTGGCGGCGGCCACCCCAGCCGACACGGTGGTGAGGGTGGCGGCGGCCAAAGTGGACAGCAACGCCGCGCCGAACCTGCGGAACCTGTGGGACATCGTGCTCCTCTCGCGGAACCGGGACCTCGCACGTGGATTTCTCACCGTGGTGGGCCGACATGGCGTTCGTCACTCCTGTGGGTGACGACGCGACGACGGCCCGTCAAAGCTCTGGATCACACCGGGCAGGCCGGGCGGTGCGCCGGTTCGGGGTCGGGCCAGTAGCCGAACGCGGGGTTGGAGGGGCTCTTCACGGCCGCCGAGCAGCCGCGCGAACGCACCGAGCCGTCGGGGTAGCCGACCCCGGTGTCGAGCCCGGACAGGCTCGTGACCTGCACGACCGGCTCGTCGAAGTAGACCGTCGCGCGGCCCTTGGGGCGCAGGCAGGTGGCCGGGACGAAGCCCCAGACGCCGTAGGTCCCACCCGGCCTGGGGGCGCTGATCAAGGCGACGGAACCGTCCTGGGTGACGTACCGATACGCCACCCGATCGAGATCGAGACCGGCCACTCGCTGGGCCGGGTCGACGACGTCCGGGGCGCCGTCGCGGCGGGTGTAGTTCAGCGACGGGGTGCAGTCCGCACCCGCCGCGAGGGACACGCCGGTGCCGAAGGTGATCCGCCGCCAGCCGGTCTTGCCGTCCACCGTGGTCTTGCGCAGCGAGTGGAACGGGGCGTTGATCGCGCCCACCCAGTCCCGCCAGCGGTCGGCGTCGGTGCCGCAGCGCTCGGGGACGCCGTCGAGGCCGCCCGCCTTCGCCGCGCGCGTCAGGTTGCCGCGCAGCACCCAGCCGACCGGGGTGGCCATGGCGTGGGCGGTCGTGACCCGGATCCGCACCCACTGGCCGCACTGAGCGGTGACCTCCGCGCGGTCGCCTTTCGCGGCATTGGCGAGCACGAGCCTGCCCGGGTATTCGCGGACGGTCGCGCGGTCCGCGGAGATCGTGTCCGAACTCGCGGCCTCGGCGGGCGAGATGACCGAGGTCGTCAATCCCGCCGCCAAAACGACGCCGATCAGCCAACCGGTTCTGCTATTGCGCACGTGACTACCTCCGGTGTTCGGTGCAACACCTCAAGTAGCCCTTGTCGGGTCGTTTTCCGGAACGCGCGGTGCGCAACCGGTCAACGACCGTGCACAGCGGGTCAGACCACCCCGCGCGCGATGCGGAGGTCCTCGGTGTGCCGGTACCAGGTCCACTTGGCCGCGTCCTTGACCACGCCGTCGCGGATCAGGTGGGTGCGGACGCAGCCGATCTGGAAGGCCCGGCCCGCGACCGTCGTGACCCGCCTGCCGAACAGGCCGCCGCGCACGACCCGGACCACCAGGCCCGCGCCGCCGTCCGGGTCCGGGGTCACCTCGATCCGCCGGGCCCGGCCGCGCAGGGCCGTGGTGTCGTCGCAGTAGGCGACACCCTGCGGCTGGTCGATCACGCCGAGACCGACCAGCACGCCCCCGGCGTCGTCGCGGATCAGGGGGAAGGCGTCGATCTCACCCGCCACCGCGACCGCCGCCAGCCGCTCCCGGTCGCGGGGCAGACCCCAGAGCACGGGGACCGCCGACGCCGTCGGGTCGGTGGGCACGAAGCCGACGGCGACCTCGGCGAGCAGCTCCAGGCGCATCACGCGGAGCACAACTGCGGCCAGGTCGGCATCGGTCCCGAACACGACGATCCGGGCACCGTTCGCGGCCTTGAGCAGCGGGTCCACGTCCGCGCGGCCCGGGGTGGCGGGCAGTTCCCGCCAGTCCAGCCCGTCACGCTCGGTGAGCGTCGCCGGGCGGCCGGTGTCGGTCGCGTTTCCGCAGGCCAGCACGAGTGCGCTCACCACAGTCTCCTGGTCTAGTCTCAGTCACCGGCATTCGCCCGAGGGCAGCAGCGGGTACGGGTGTCACAGGTATCTCCACACCGAAACACCTGGAGTTTCACATGCCGGCAATTGTGCTGATCGGCGCCCAGTGGGGCGACGAGGGCAAGGGCAAGGCGACCGACCTGCTCGGCGACCGCGTCCAGTGGGTCGTGCGGTACCAGGGCGGCAACAACGCGGGCCACACCGTCGTGCTCCCCGACGGCCAGAACTTCGCGTTGCACCTGATCCCGTCCGGCATCCTGACCCCCGGGGTCACCAACGTCATCGGCAACGGTGTCGTGGTCGACCCGGGCGTGCTGCTCAAGGAGCTGGCGGGGCTGGAGGAGCGCGGGGTGGACACCTCGCGGCTGCTGCTCTCCTCGGACGCGCACCTGATCATGCCCTACCACGTGGCCATCGATAAGGTCACCGAGCGCTACCTGGGCAAGGCCAAGATCGGTACCACCGGCCGCGGCATCGGCCCGGCCTACCAGGACAAGGTCGCCAGGGTCGGCGTCCGCGTGCAGGACCTGCTCGACGAGAAGATCCTGCGGCAGAAGGTCGAGGCCGCGCTCGACGTCAAGAACCAGATGCTGGTCAAGATCTACAACCGCAAGGCGCTGGACGCCAACCAGGTCGTGGACGAGGTGCTGGCCGCGCGCGAGCGGTTCGGCCACCGCATCGCCGACACCCGGCTGCTGCTCAACCAGGCGCTGGAGCGCGGCGAGACCGTGCTGCTGGAGGGCTCGCAGGGCACCCTGCTCGACGTCGACCACGGCACCTACCCGTTCGTCACGTCGTCGAACCCGACCTCCGGCGGCGCGTGCGCGGGCTCGGGCATCGGCCCCACCCGGATCACCACGGTGATCGGCATCCTCAAGGCCTACACCACCCGCGTCGGCTCCGGTCCGTTCCCGACCGAGCTCAACGACGAGATGGGCGAGCGGCTGCGCAAGATCGGCGGCGAGGTCGGCGTCACCACCAAGCGGCTGCGCCGCACCGGCTGGTTCGACGCCGTGATCGCCCGCTACGCGACCCGGGTCAACGGCATCACCGACTTCTTCCTCACCAAGCTCGACGTGCTCTCCGGCCTGGAGAAGGTGCCGGTCTGCGTCGGCTACCAGGTGGACGGGAAGCGGGTCGACGACATGCCGATGACCCAGACCGACGTGCACCACGCCGTCCCGGTCTACGAGGAGCTGCCCGGCTGGTGGGAGGACATCAGCCAGTGCCGCTCCTTCGACGAGCTGCCCGCCAACGCCCGCGCGTACGTGGAGCGGCTGGAGGAGCTGTCCGGCGCCCGCGTGTCCGCCGTCGGCGTCGGCCCGGGCCGCGACCAGACCATCGTGCGCCACGAGCTGGCCTGACCCTCGATCGACGAGACACCCCCGGAACCCGTTCCGGGGGTGTTTTCTTTTGCGCTGAAAGAAAGTCCAGGGCTTGACACCGGCTATTGCCTGGTGCGCAACAGAACCGGCGGTCCGCGCGGCGTGCGGATTTCCATGATCCGAGAACGCCGCGTCCGGTCGTTGACTTGCGCTGCCCGGCATTCGAGACTCGATGACATGAACGGCGGCTGTGACATGGCCTCGGCTCCGCCGAGGCGGCGAGATCGCTTTTAGGCCGATTTCTTCCCTCGCGGGTTGGGGCGGCCTAGGGCCGCCCCAACCCGCTCAGTCCAGAAACCGGCGCGATCTCGCACCCGCGATCGCCTCGAGAGAACCGACGCCATGTCGCAACTCTCGCCGCCCCATCTCACAGTGACGGGGGAATCCGTGTCCGTCTCGACCTTGAGCGCGCCCGCGCGCGTCGACACCACGACAGATCTGCCGACCGGGCGAAGAAGGCGGCTGCCCGACCTGCGCCGCTGGATAAGTCCACTTGCGATAGTTGCGCTGTGGCAGATCGCTTGTGAGACCGGTCTTCTACCGCCGGACAAGCTCAGCTCGCCGTGGACCGTGCTGCGGACCGGCGTCGAACTCGCGGGTACCGGTGAACTCGGCGACGCGTTCGTCGTGTCCACCACCCGCGTCGGCATCGGCTTCGCCGTCGGCGCGGTGATCGGGCTCGGGCTCGGTGTGGTCTCGGGCCTGTCCCGCTGGGGCGAGTTCCTGGTCGACCCACCCGTGCAGATGCTGCGCACGCTGCCGTTCCTCGGCCTGATCCCGCTGTTCATCCTGTGGTTCGGCATCGGTGAGGAACCCAAGATCGCGCTGGTCGCGCTGGGGGTCGCGTTCCCGCTGTACCTCAACGTGCACTCGGGGATCCGCGGCGTCGACAGCCACCTGATCGAGGCCACCACGGCCCTGGGCTACACGCGCACCGAGCGGCTGGTGCACGTCGTGCTGCCGTCGGCGCTGCCCAACACGCTGGTCGGGCTGCGCCAGTCCCTGGGGGTGGCGTGGTTGTCGCTGATCGTCGGCGAGCAGGTCAACGCCAGCAGCGGGCTCGGCTACCTGATCAACAACGCCCGGGAGTTCCTGCGCACCGACGTCATCGTGGTCGGCCTGGTGGTCTACGCGGCCCTGGGGCTGGCCACCGACGCGATCGTGCGCCTGGTCGAGAGGAGGGCACTGCGGTGGCGGGTGTGACGGTGCGCGGGCTGACCAAGCGGTTCGGTGAGCGCGCGGTCCTGCGCGGGGTGGACCTGGAGATCGCGCCCGGCGAGTTCGTCGCGCTGCTGGGGCGCAGCGGGTCCGGCAAGTCGACGTTGCTGAAGGTGTTGGCGGGGCTGGACACCGACGTCGAGGGAGCGGCCACAGTGGACGGTGGGGTGTCGGTGGCGTTCCAGCAGCCGCGCCTGCTGCCGTGGCGGCGCGTGTGGCGCAACGTCGTGCTGGGGCTGCATCCCCCGGTCGGGCGGGACGTGGCGGTGCGCGCGCTGGAGGAGGTGCGGCTCGCCGACCACGCCGACGCCTGGCCGCGCACCCTCTCCGGCGGCGAGGCGCAGCGGGTGTCGCTGGCCCGCGCGCTGGTCCGCGAACCCGACCTGCTGCTGCTCGACGAACCCTTCGGCGCCCTCGACGCGCTGACCCGGCTGGCCATGCACCGGCTGGTGGAGGGCCTGTGGCAGCGGCACCGGCCCGCGGTGCTGCTCGTGACCCACGACGTCGACGAGGCGCTGCTGCTCGCCGACCGCGTCCTCGTGCTCGACGACGGCCGCATCGCCGCCGAGTACCCGCTCGACCACCCGCGGCCGCGCCGCGCCGCCGACCACATCGACATCCGCGCCGCGGTGCTCGCGGACCTGGGAGTGACCGACCGTGCGACTGCTTAAGCTCGTGCCCCTCGCCGCCCTGCTGGTGCTGGCGGGCTGTGGGAGTCCGACCACCCCGGCGGCGGTGCCGGACACCGTCGGCGCGGCCGACCTGGCCGGGGTGACGCTCAAGATCGGCGACCAGAAGGGTGGCCAGAAGTCGTACCTGGAGGCCGCGGGCCTGCTCAAAGACCTGCCGTACAAGGTGGAGTGGGCGACCTTCACCTCGGGGCCGCCGCTGCTGGAGGCCGCGTCGGCGGGCGCGATCGACGTCGGGGTCGTCGGCAACACGCCGCCGCTGTTCGCCGCCGCGGCCAAGGCCAAGATCGCCGTGGTCTCGGCGCAGACCGGTGACGTCTCCAGCGACACCGTGCTCGTGCCAGGCGACTCGCCGCTGCGCTCGATCGAGGAGCTGAAGGGCAAGCGGATCGGCGTGGCCAAGGGCAGTTCCGCGCACGGCGTCGTGCTCAACCTGCTGCTGCGGGCCAAGCTGAAGGTCTCCGACGTGCAGCTGAGCTTCCTCCAGCCGTCCGAGGGGTACGCCGCGTTCACCCAGAAGCAGGTCGACGCCTGGGCGGTCTGGGACCCGTACACCACCCAGGCCCTGCGGGACGCGAACGCGCGGGTGCTCATCGACGGCACCGGCACCCCCGGCGGCGGCAAGGGGCAGACCGAGGCCGGACCGGACTCGCTGACCAACGGCTACGGGTTCCTGGTCGCCGGTCGTGCCGCGCTGGGAGATCCGGGTAAGAACACCGCGCTGCGCGACTACGTCGTCCGGTACGCCAAGGCCCTCAACTACGCCAAGAGCCACACCGACGAGCGCGCAGCGGTGTGGGCCAAGGAGACGGGCCTGAAGCCGGAGGTCGCCCTGGAGGCGGCGCGGCGCGGGCTCGACCGCCCGATCGGCCTGGACGACGCGGTGATCGCCGGTGAGCAGAAGCTCGCCGACGCGTTCGTCGACGCCGGTGTCCTGCCCACCAAGTTCACCTTCGCCGACTTCGTCGACCGCCGCTTCACCGCGGACGTCGCCGGGGTCGCCAAGTCCGGAGCGCAGAAATGAGCGTCACCACCCACTGGTTCCTCCCCACCTCGGGCGACGGTCGCACGGTCGTCGAACGCTTCCACGCCAACCGCGCCGAGCACTCCGCGCGCCGCGAGCCCGACATCGACTACCTGGCCCAAGTGGCGCGCGCTGCCGAGCAGTTGGGGTTCACCGGCGTGCTCACCCCGACCGGCACCTTCTGCGAAGACGCCTGGCTGGTCACCGCCGCGCTCATCCGCGAGACCAGCAGGCTCAAGTTCCTCGTCGCCTTCCGCCCGGGTGCCGTCACCCCGACCCTGGCCGCCCAGATGGCCGCCACCTACCAGCGGATCTCCCGGGGCAGGCTGCTGCTCAACGTCGTCACCGGCGGCGACGCCGTCGAGCAGGAACGCTTCGGCGACTTCCTCGACCACGACACCCGCTACGCCCGCACCGACGAGTTCCTGTCGATCGTGCGGGGCATCTGGACCGGCCGACCCCACGACTTCGACGGCGACCACTACCGCGTCGTCGGCGCCACCGCCCTGCGCCCACCAACCCCACTCCCCGAGATCTACTTCGGCGGCTCTTCCGACGCGGCGCTCCCCGTCGCCGCCCGCCACGCCGACGTGTACCTGACCTGGGGCGAACCACCGGCCCAGGTCGCCGAGAAGATCAACCGCGTCCGGGCCCTGGCCCCCGACCGCCCCCTCCGCTTCGGCATCCGCCTGCACACCATCAGCCGCGACACCTCCACCGAAGCCTGGTCCGAAGCCCAACGCCTGCTGGACGCCCTGGACCCGTCCACCGTCGCTGCCGCCCAAACCCAACTGTCCGCCAGCCAATCCGTCGGCCAACAGCGCATGCTGGAGCTGCACAAGGGCGGCTTGGACCGTGGGGTGCGCGGCCTGGAGGTGCACCCGGGATTGTGGGCGGGCATCGGCCTGGTCCGCGGCGGCGCGGGTACGGCACTGGTCGGCAGCCACGCGGAGGTGGCCGACCTGATCGAGGAGTACCACTCGATCGGCATCACCGAGTTCGTCCTCTCCGGCTACCCCCACCTCGAAGAGGCCTACTGGTTCGGCGAAGGCGTCCGCCCCGAACTGGCTCGCCGAGGCCTCCTGGTCGGCTCGAACCCGACCGCGGCAGGGACGTTGCCCGTGGCCGCTTCATAGGTGACTCACGTAAGAGGGGCCTCGCGGTGGCGAGGCCCCTCTTCGTGTCAGTGGACGACCTTGTGCAGGAAGGCGATCGAGCCACCGGTACCGGTGATCCCACTCAACACGGCGACGGCGACCGCGCCGCCGCCGAGGAAGGTCAACCCGCCGACCAAGGCCCCGAACAGCAGGCCAAGGGTGAGGATGACCGCGGTGCGGACGGTGAGCAGCGGCGGCGGACCAGATGCGGGCATGGGGCGCACCCTTCGTCGAGGTCGGTGCTTGGCGAACGGTGACTTGTAGGTCGGCACCCCCACCGGTACCCACGCGTCTTCCCGGTCGGGAGAAAACCGCACAATGGCCGTGGGGTACCGGGCCCGGCGCGACCTACAAGCCGGACGAGGTCCCGCACGCCGGTACAACCCCTGCGGTCGAGGAGGTGACGGACGGCCCGATGCCAGCCGACGAACAGGCCGAGCGGCGGCGACACGACATCGCCGTGTACGACGTCCTCGCCCTGGAGGGATTCCGTGGTCGCAACTGGGACCGGTTCGCCGACGACCTCGCCAGGTACGGGTACGCCACCGTGATGGCCTGGCTGCGCTGCGGGGAGATGTTCGCGTTCTGCGCCAACCAGAACCGCGCCCTGCCCGCACCGCCGTGGTACTGGACCGACGACGACCGCGCCGAACTGGCCAACCTCACCGTCACCACGGCGCTCAACGACTTCCGCAGGCGAGCGGGCGAAGGCACCGGGTGGAACCCGGACGGCGGCGCGAGCATCCGCACCTACTTCATGGGCAACTGCGTGCTGTCCTTCCCCAACCACTACCGCCGGTGGCTGGGTGAGCAGGAGCGGCACGCGCCGCTGACCGAGGTCAACGGCGACCGGCACGCGGTCGACCCGGCAGACCTCGCGGTCACCGCCCTGACCGCGCGCGAAGCCCTCGACGACATCCCCGACGAGCGGACCCGCCGAGCCGTCGTCCTGCACGCCCAGGGGTACACGCACGCCGAGATCGCCGACCTGATCGACACCACGCCCCGCGCCGTGGAGGGTCTGCTGCACCGCCAACGACACCGAGCCCGGGGAGAGGGGCGGCAGCCATGACCGAGTTCGACGACCTGCTCGCCGCGTCCTCGCTGGGGGACCCGGCCGCCGTCGAGTTGCGGGACCGCGCCCCGGCCACGCACTCGATCGTCGCGGGTGACGTGCCCGTCCGCGAGCCGGAACCACCACGCCCCCTGCTGCCCGCCGAGATCGACCGCCTCACCGCCTTCGTCCACGGCCGCCTCTCGACATCGGCGCTGTGGGACCCCCGCCTCGACAACGAAACCGACCCGGAACGAGTCCGGGCAGGCGTGCTCCCGCTGATCCGCGCTTACTGCGAGGTGAAGGTGGTCGAGGATGTCCCTGACGTCGTCGAGTCGGCGGTTTCGGGAGTGATCACCCTGCTTGGCCACAAGCCCCTGCTGCCGTTGGTCCTGGGCGTCACCACCACCCGCGTCCGGCACGCCGCCCGACAGGCCCCCTCACCGCCCCGCTCGGAGATCGACACCGCGCTGGCGGACCTCCATCCCCGACTGCGCGAGATCGTCGTCCTGCGGGTTCTCCTGGGCCTGACAGACCGGCAAACCGCCGAGGCCCTGGAGAGCACTGTCGGCGAGGTCGCGGACGCCCTGTTGCGCGCCCGCACCACCCTGCTCACCGCCGTCCCCGTTCGGGAACCCAGCCGCCACGACCGGCGCCCCGGCGGCCTCGCCATCGCGGTCGGCGGCGAGGTCGACGGCCCGCCGTGGGCGGCCCTCACCGGTACCGCTCGCCACACCGCCTGCGTCGTCGCGGCTCGCGATGGAGACCGGCGGGCCCTGGACGCCTTGGTCGTAGAACTGTCCCCGGTCCTGTGGCACGTCGCCCGCGGGCAGGGACTCGACCGCTCCACCGCCGAGGACGTGGTGCAAACGGTCTGGCTGGCCCTGCTGAGGCACGTCGAGAGCATCAACGAACCAGGGGCCCTGCTCGGCTGGCTCATCACCACCACCAGGCGCGAGTCCCGCCGCGCCCACCAACGCGATGGCGCCCTGTCCGCCGACGTCCCCGGCCCCGAACCGGTTCCGGAGAGCGAAGCCGTGCGTGCCGAGCGTGACCGCACCCTGTGGCGTGCCTTCCACCGCCTGGATCCTCGCTGCCAGGAACTCCTCCGCCTCGCGGTGCTGGCGGGCCGCGCCGAGCACCGGCTCCTCGCGGAGCGCCTCCACCTGCCCCCGGGCAGCATCGGCCCGACCCGGGGCCGCTGCCTCAACGCCCTGCGCGTCCTCTACTACGAAGGCGACCCGGACTGAGCCGCCCAGCTCACTCCCGGGCCAGCACGGCCTCCTCCAGGTCCAGCTCCCGCTGCACCCTCCGCAAGATCTCGTCGTCGATCTCGCCGCGGTCGCGCGCCTGGACGAACACCGCCCGCTCCGCCTCCAGCATCTGCCTGCGCAGCCTGCGGAACGTGGCGGCCGGGCTCTCCGTCTCCTGCCTGCCCAGCCGCTCCCACGCGGCGTTGCCCCGGTGCTCGGCCAGGGCCCGCAGCCGGTCGGCGAGGTGCGGGGGCACGTCGTCGTCGTTGATCAGTTCGTCGAGCCGGTCGACGGCGGCGCGGGCGGCGGAGTTCTGCACCTGCGCCTCGGCCAGCGCCCGGTCCTGCCCGTCCGTGGCGCGCACGTCCAGCCTGCGGATCAGCGCGGGCAGGGTCATGCCCTGGATCAGCAGCGTCCCCACGGTGACCACGAAGGTCAGCAGGATCACCACGTCCCGACCGGGCATGTCCAGCGGGATCGCGGCCGCCGCCGCCAGCGACACCACACCCCGCATACCCGCCCACGAGATCACCGTCAGGTGCCGCCAGTTCGGCTTCGGCTCGCGCTTGCGGATGCCCGGGAACAGCCACCGCGGCAGGTGCGCGGCGGGGAACACCCACAGGAACCGCACCAGGATCACCGCCACCAGCACGATCCCGGACGCGACCAGCAGTTCCCAGCCCGGCTTGGCCTCGGACACGACGTTCCGCAGTTGCAGGCCGATCAGCGCGAAGACCAGCGACTCCAGCAGTACGTCCACCGACTGCCACACCGCGGTCTCCTGCAACCGCGTCGAATAACCCGCCGCGGGCGCGTTGTGGCCCAAGTAGAGCCCAGCCACCACTACGGCCAACACACCCGACGTGTGCACCTCTTCGGCGAGCAAGTACGCACCGAACGGCACCAACATCCCCAGCGCGCTTTCCAGGATGCCGTCTCCCAGCCGCAACCGGATCGCGTGCACCACGATGCCCAGCACCAGGCCGAACGCGATACCGCCGACGGACGTGATCAGCAGCGTCAGCGCACTGTCCCACCAGGAGAACGCCGCCACCCCGGTCGCTGCGGCCACCGCCACCCGAAACGCGGTAAGCGCGGTCGCGTCGTTCCCCAGGCTTTCACCGGTCAACAACGTCATCGCCCGACGCGGTAGGCCCAACCGCCGCCCGATGGCCACCGCCGCCACCGCGTCCGGCGGCGCCACTACGGCGCCGAGAACCAGCGCGGACGCCAACGGGAGACCGGGCACGACCATGTGCGCCACAAGCCCCACCACGGCCGTAGTGGCCAACACCAGCCCGATCGCCAAGAGGCCGATCGGACGGATACTGGCTTTGATGTCCAGGTAGGAGCTGTCCAGCGCGGCGGAGTACAACAGAGGGGGTAGGACGAGCAGGAGCACGAACTCGGGGTCGAGGTGGAAATCGGGTATCCCCGGGATGAAGGACACCACGAGCCCCACGGCGACCAGCAGCAGCGGCGCGGGCCAGTCGAACTTGCGCGCCAACGCGGCCACCGCGAGCGATCCCGCCAGCAGCAGGAGCAGATCCACCCGTACCTCCTCGTCGTCGTACGCAAGGATTACCCACGCGACCGCCAGCCGGAAAGGAGCGGGCGATGGCCTGCGAACACACCGAGACCCTGCCCGCCGACGTCCGCGACGACGCCGCCGACGAATGCGCGGAGTGCGTGGCCGCGGGCAACCGCCACTGGGTCCACCTGCGACTATGCCTCACCTGCGGGCATGTCGGGTGCTGCGACTCCAGTCCGGGCAAGCACGCGTCCGGGCACTACCGTGAGACGGATCACCCGGTCATGCGATCGTACGAACCGGGTGAAACCTGGCGCTGGTGCTTCGTCGACGACCGCATCGTCTGACACTGCGTCAACTCAGGACAAAAGCGATGGGGCCCGCCACCGAACCGGTGGCGGGCCCCGATGCTGAGGTCACCGGCGCGGGAAGGTCTCCGCGCGGGAGGCGACGGCGATGTCGGTGTTGTCGGTGAACACACCGTCCACGCCCGCCTTCCAGAAGGCGGCCAGCTCACCGAACAGGTCGCCGTACTCCGACGGCACCGCGGATGACCGGAAGTTCACGGGCAGGAAGTTGTTCTCCGCTCGGAAGGTGTACGGGTGCACCTTCAGCCCGGCCGCGTGCGCGTTGCCCACCAGCGCGGTCGGCTGCGCCAGGTTGCCCGCCGCGTCCCGGGGGATCACCTGGTTCTTGTCCGGCCCGATGCCGTACGCGTACCCGGCCACCTCGCGCAGCCCGGCCGGGGTGACCAGGTCGGCGTAGGTGCGCTTGTCACCGGCCGCGACGAAGTCGTACGGCGCGCCCGAGGCGGACGTCAGCTGGATCAGCGGCACCCGCAGCTTCCGGCTGAGGGACCTCAAGTTGCCAACCTCGAAAGACTGGACGAACACCTTCGCGTCCCGCCGGTTCAGCCCGTTGCGCTCCAACGTGGCAACCAGCTTCGGCTCCAACTCGAGCCCGATCGACCGGAAGTAAGTGGGGTGCTTGGTCTCGGGGTAGATCCCGATCTCCCGCCCCAACTCCCGCGACAGCCGCTTGCGCAGGTCGATGACCTCCTGGAAGGTCGGCACCTGGTACCGCCCGTTGAAGATCGTGTTCTCCTGCCGCAGCTCCGGGATCCGCTCCACCGCCCGCAGCGTCTTCAGCTCGGCCAGGGTGAAGTCCTCCGTCCACCACCCGGTGAGCGTGACCCCGTCAAGCACCTTCGTCTTCTTGCGGTCGGCGAACTCGGTGTGCTTGGCGACGTCGGTCGTGCCCCCGATCTCCGGCTCGTGGCGGGCGACCAGGACGCCGTCCTTGGTGGAGACCAGGTCGGGCTCGATGTAGTCGGCCCCCATGCGGGCCGCCAACTCGTAGCTGGCCAGCGTGTGCTCCGGCCGGTAGCCCGAGGCGCCCCGGTGCCCGAGCACCAGGGGAACTGCTTGCTGCCCGTGCCGTTCACCTCCCTGATCGGGCGAGGCGCTAGCGCTCGTCATCGTGGCAACCCCCAACAACGCCAACGCCGACACGGCAACGCCGATGGTCCGGACAGCGGCCATGGATTCCTCCTACCTCCAGGTGACCGCGCAACCCTCACCCCCAACAGGAAAATCCACCCCACCCCCACCCAAAACCCCGCCAACGTACGGATGAACGCCCTCCAGCCCCACCTTCGCCCCAAACCCACCCGTCCAGCGACACCACACCATCCAGCCGCCCAACTCCCTGCCCCGCCCGCACCACCTCACGCGCCACCAATCTCCCTGCCCCACCCACACCGGCTCATGCGCCACCCGACTCGCTGGCCTGCCCACACCGGCTCATGCGCGACTCGACTCGCTGGCCTGCCCGCACCACCTCACGCGCCACCCGACTCGCCGTCCCGCCCACGCCACCGCACGCGCCACCCGACTCGCTGGCCTGCCCACACCGGCTCATGCGCCACCAATCTCCCTGGCCTGCCCACACCGGCTCATGCGCCACCCGACTCGCCGTTCCGCCCACGCCACCTCACGCGCCACCCAACTCGTTGCCCGGCCTCAGCGCCTCCCTCGGTCCCACCCAAGACGCCGCTTCCTCCCGCCCAACGCGCCAGCACGTTCCCAGCGCGCGCCTCACCCACTCACCGCGCTCGTTCCAGCACCTTCCACCCACGACCGAGCCCCCACTCCGCCCACCCGGCCCAGCCACCTGTTCGGCCCGCCGCCCCTCAACACATGGCCCACCCACCCAGGGGGCGTCCCCCAAGCCCATTCTACCGGCTTGACCAGGCAAAATAGGCAGAGTCGATCTTGCCTGTGGATAACTTCTGTACCCCACACGGGTGCAATCGCCGCCGCCCTCCTAAACGCAGAACCCGCCTCACCACTCACTCCGCCGCGCGAGACACGCCGCAGCCGCGAGGCCGCCACCTCTCCTGCATTTCCCCGCCGCGTGAACCCCCAAGCCCCGGCGGTCGTCCTCCAAGATCCGAACCGGCCTCACCACAAGAACCGCGCCTCGAACCCAGCGACCTCGCAGCACCCAACACCGCAAACACCCTGCTCACGCCCAACCGCCCCAACGGCATGGCCCACCCACCCCGGGGGCCTCCCCCGCCGCCAATTCTACCGGGCTGACCTGCGGAAATGGGCCCAGTCGATCTTGCCTGTGGATAACTCTCGTCCCTCAACCGAGTGAAATCCACCGCCCGCCGACCCGCACCGCATGCCGAGCCGGGTGCGGACCGCCGGAGACGAGCATCTAGGCTCGTCCACCGTGCGTGTCCTGGTTGTCGGGTCTGGCGCCCGCGAACATGCCCTGGTCCTGGCTTTGTCGAAGGATCCCGAGGTCGTCGCGTTGGCGTGCGCGCCGGGCAACGCGGGGACGGCGGCGCTGGCCGAGTCCTACGGCGTCGAGCCCGCCGACCCCACCGCCGTGGCCGAGCTGGCCGCCAAGTGGCAGGCCGACCTCGTCGTCATCGGCCCCGAAGGTCCCCTGGTCGCGGGCGTGGCGGACGCCGTGCGGGCGGCCGGGATCGCCTGCTTCGGCCCCGGCGCCGACGCCGCGCGGATCGAGGGGTCCAAGGCGTACGCCAAGGATGTGATGAACGCCGCCGGGGTGCGGACCGCGCAGAGCGAGATCGTGGACAACCCGGCGCGGTTGGACGCGGCGCTGGCCCGGTTCGGGCCGACCTGGGTGGTCAAGGACGACGGGCTCGCCGCGGGCAAGGGCGTCGTGGTCACCCCCGACCTGCCCACGGCCCGCGCGCACGCCATGACGCTGCTCGAGGGCGGCCACCCCGTGCTGCTGGAGAGCTTCCTCGACGGCCCCGAGGTGTCCCTGTTCTGCGTGGTCGACGCCGAGGGCGCGGTCGTGCCCCTGCTGCCCGCCCAGGACTCCAAGCGCGTCGGCGACGGCGACGCGGGCCCCAACACCGGCGGCATGGGTGCCTACGCCCCGCTGGACTGGGCGCCCGACGGCCTGGTCGACGACGTGGTCCGGGACATCATCCGCCCGGTGGTCGACGAGATGGCGCGCCGCGGCAACCCGTTCTCCGGCCTGCTCTACGCGGGCCTCGCGCTGACGTCCAACGGCCCCGAGGTCATCGAGTTCAACTGCCGCTTCGGCGACCCGGAGACCGAGTCGGTGCTGGCCCTGCTGCGCAGCCCCCTGTCCCGGCTGCTGCTGTCCGCGGCGAAGGGCGAGCTGGCCGCGCACCCGCCGCTGGAGTGGGCGGAGGGGGCGGCGGTCACCGTCATCGTCGCGGCCGACAACTACCCCGGCAGGCCGCGCACGGGCGACGTCATCACCGGCGCCGAGGCCGACGGCGTCCTGCACGCGGGTACCCGCCGCCGCGACGACGGCGCCCTGGTCTCCGCGGGTGGTCGCGTCCTCGCGGTGGTCGGCACCGGCGACGACCTCGCCGCCGCCCGCGTCGAGGCGTACCGCAAGGTCGACGCCATCCACCTGCCCGGCTCCCACCACCGCACGGACATCGCCCTGCGTGCCCTGAACGGTGAGATCGGCGTGCCCGCCACCCGGTAGTTCCCCGAAGTCGGGGCTCGCGCCCCCACCCCATTGGTAGCCTCGAACGAGACCACACCGTCACGATGCGTACCCGGGGGTGCGAGCCATGACCGCTGACCAGTCGCCTGGCGGCATGTTTGGCCTGGTCGACACCATGAACAGGCTCAGCGAGACCCTCCTGCACGCCACCGCCCCCAGCGGCGGCCGCTTCGTCGTCAACAAGGACAACGTCCTCGCCGCCGCGAAGATCATCGACACCCAGGCGGAATCGCTCCGGAGAACGGTCGACTCGGCGAGCGACGGATTGCAGGTAGCCCCTCCCGGGGAGGACGAGGTCAGCGTCCGCGTGGCGGAGGCATGGAACAACCGCCTCGTTTTCGACTTGGACTCCTACCGCGGTCGGATCGGCGAGTACATCACGGGGTTGGAGTCGCTGGTCGAGCAGTTGGCCAACACGGCCAAGAGCTACGGCCACAGCGAGGAAAGCATCACCGCGGCCCTGGGGAGAGGCGCGCGTGCCTAACAAGCTGGGCGCCGCGGTGGCGTCGGCGGTGGTGCTCGCGATGGCTTGTGCCGCGTGCACCTCCACATCCGGGGGCGTTGCCGTACCGGTGGAGAACACTCCGCCGACCGGCTCTCCGGAATCGACGTCCAAGGCGTCGCGGCCGAGTGGAGTGGAGTTGCCTCCCCGGCCGAAGGAGATCAAGATCGACGCCGTCGATCCGTGCAAACTGCTCACCGCGGCTCAGATGGCCCAACTCGAAATCAATAAGGCCGAACCTCGCACCTCCGATGTCAGCGTTTACAAGGGTGCCAAGGAATGCGCGTACCTGGTGAGCGATGCGGGCGGCTACCGATACCTGGCCAGGCTGATAACCAATGAGGGCATCGAGCCCTGGCTCAGCGGTAAACGCAATGTCGATGCCGAGCAGGCGACGGTGGCGGGCTACGCCGCCGCGCGCTTCTACCTGAAGGGCGCGAAGCAGACGACGGCCGTGGACTGCTCGGTCGCCGTCGACGTCGCGTCCGGCCAACACATCTGGTTCAGCATGGTGGTCAACACGCGGGGCGGATTCACCCTGGACCAGATGTGCCAGATGAACGAGCACGTGGCGGACCTGGCGATCACTGCATTGGCGAAGTAAGGGGCTGGAGATGGCAGGGGACAACGGTCTGGGCAACCTGCGCTTCGCGGGCTACGGCTACCCGGCGCTGGCCGACCAGTTGGACAGGTTGCGCGAAGGGCCGGGGTCGGAAAGCCTGCACCTCGCGGCTACGGCCCTCCAACGGATCGCCGAAGAACTCGCCAACACCGACCGAACCCTGCGCCAGCAACTCGCCGCCATCGGCGTCTACTGGGAAGGCGAGGCGTCCGAGGGCGGTCAGGAGGCGACGAAGCAGGCAGGTGTCTATGCCGCCGACGCCGCACCCACGGTCACCGACTCGTCCAACAGCGCAACCGCACAAGGTGAGATCTACTCCGGTACCAGCGGTAGTGCGCCGCAGGGCAGTGAGTTGCGCGGGGCCACCCAGAAGACCGTCTGGGACCAGGGCATGGGCTTCCTGGGCCACACCACGGACCACGCAGCCGAGGTCGAGCGGACCCGCGAAGCGCACCAGCGCGCTGTCGCCGCCATGAACGACTACGCCCGCAACAGCGGCAGCCTCGTCACCGGCGTCCAATCCCTCCCCGTCCCGCCCAAGCTGAACCTCTCCCAAGGCGTCGCGGGCGGCTCCGGCATGACCTCCCCCCAGGGCGTCACCTCCAGCCAGGCCGCCTACACCCCCGGCGGCGCCCCGGGCGGCTTCAACGGCTCCGCCCCCGTCACCACCGGCCCCGGCGGCCAGGCGGGCCCGTTCACCGGCCTCAACCCCGGCACCCCCGGCTTCAATCCAGGCGCCCCCGGAGAGGGCTTCCCGCCGGGAGGCAACCCGGGCAACCCCGGCAACCCGCTCTCACCAGGCTCCGGCCGCGTCTCGGGTGTCGGCCCGATCGTCCCCGGCATCAACGGCATGCCCTCTTCCGGTCCCTTCGGCCCTGGCCTCCGGCCCGGTTTCCCCGGCCCCCTCATGGGCGAGATCGCCACCGCCGCAGGGATCGCGGGTGCGGGCGGTGCCGGTGCCGCGGCCGGTGCCACCGCCGAGAAGGACCAGGTCGTCCGTGGCGGCAAGGGCTCCCCGGGTGGTGCCGACGCCGCCAAGAGGGCGCTTAGTGCCGCTGCTCTGCCGGAGGAGGAGGCGCGGGCTGCGCGCAATGCGGAGCGTCTTGGTGGGCGGTCCGGTAGGCCGTCCTCGTCGCTCATGCAGCCCGCGACGGGCAGCGGTTCCCGCGGCGAGGACGACGACGAGCACGTGCGCAAGTACGGCGTCGACTCCGACGACGTCTTCGGCGACGACCGCCTGGTGATCCCGTCCGTGCTCGGCGAAGACGACTGAGTTGTCCACCCTGGTCCTCTCCGCGCTCGAGTTCGACGTCCTCTGGGAGTCCGAGCGGCTGCCGCTGCGGCACGTGGCGATCGACGTGCCCAGCCCCGGCACGACCCACACCGAGCGCGCCGAGCTGGTCGCGGAGGCCTTCGCCGCGTTGGAGCAGCGGGGGCTGGCGGAGAACGGCCGCGCCGCCCCCGAGGTGGCCGACCGGCTCAGCCTGCTCGCGCACGCCCAGGTCAGCGTCGACGCCTGGGTGTGGACCGACCGCGAGGTCAAGGCGCTCGCCGTCGCCTCCGGAGACCAAGCGGGCTTGGCCGTGGTCGACAACGGCCAAGTCTGGCTCATCGCGGCCCGGGCGACCGCGCTCGCCGAGGCCGCCGTCTCGATAGCCGGGGACGCCCCCGCCGGTCCGGGCCGCTCGGTCAGCCTCCCCACCGACGCGCTCGACGCCGCCGCCAAGCAGGCGGGCAGCGACCCGCAGAACCTGATCACCCCCCTGCACCAGGACGGCGTGCCCCTCTACGAGGCCCAGACCGTGGCCGCGATGCTCGGCGGCATGGGCGTGCGCGGGCAGTTCGGCGTCGAACGGGTGGGCCGGGACCAGCGCAGGCAGCGCGGTGGGCGCGTGGTGTCCTTCCACGACACCAACCAGGGCCGGTACGTCTACCTGTCCCGCCCCAGCAACGACGGCCGCCGATGGAGCACGCTCGCCCCCGCCGACAACGCGCGCATCGCGGGCTGCGTCTGGGAACTGCTCAACGAGACGTGAGCCACGGGAACCACGGGGCGGGCAACCCCGTCCAACGCGTGCGCACCGACTGCTGAGGGGGCTGATCCGTGTCCGGCGCGAATTACAACTTCCAGGCCATCGAACAGTGCCGGGCCGCGGTGTCCGGCCAGGCGGGCCCGGTGGCCGCGGCGGGCGACGACCTGCCGAAGGACGCCGACGGCGCCGTCTTCGGCGAGCTGAGCGCCTCGGCGGCGCTGGCCAACGCCGTGCGGGCGCTGGCTTCCACGGCCGGTGACGAACTCGACCGCGCCGGTGCGCTACTGGGGAACGTCGACCGCGCCTTGGACGCCATCGGGCAGACGGTCGCGAACAACGAAGAGGCGGCCAAGCAGTCGCTGACGGTGTAGGGGGATCCGTGACCGCGAAGGACGACGCCGCCGCGCTCGGCGGTACCGCGGCGCAACTGGCCGCGACAGCGAACAAGGTCTACCTGGCTCAGCCAGCCGTTATCGGCGATTTGGGCACGAAGTTCACTACGGCGGCAACTGCCAACTCCGACTCCGGTTCCAAAGTGGACAATTCAGTCAAGCAGCTCGATGATGCTTGGCAAGGCAAGTCCGCTGACGGGTTTGTCGCGTACATGGCCAATTACACCAAAGCGTCGACCGCGCTAACCGACGTTCTCAACGGCGCAGCGGGCGATTTGCGCACAGCGGCCACAGGACTGCAAAACGCCCGGGACACGTTAGAAGGCATCTTCGGCGACCTGCACTACAACGCCACCTCCTGGCTCAACGCCAACAAAGACGCCCCGGAGGAGGAGAAGCGCTCGCACGTCGACGGCATCGCCTCCGGCTACCAAGGGCGCGTCGCCGAGCAGGTGAACGCGGCGGAGCAGGTGGTGTCCACAGCGGCCTCCGCGCTGAGCGGCCGCCACGTCGACCCCAAGTTCTCCGCCATCCCCGACCCCAACACCCAGGCCTTCGCGCCTGCCCCGGGCAAGCGCATCGACTGGACCCCGACGTCCCAGCCCGACTCCACCACCCAGGCGAGCACCGCGGAGGCCCGGCAGAGCCCCCAGACCTCGGCCGCCCCGACCGGCAACGGCCACAGCGGCGGTTCCGGCGGTGGACACTCCGGCGGCGGCGGTGGGGGCGGAGGTGGTGGTGGCTTCTCCGGCGGACTCGGGTCCAGCGGCGGCCCGCCCGCCGGACCGCCGCCCGGCAACGTGCAGGAGTGGATCAAGCAGGCCATCGCGGAGCTGCGGGCCCGCGGCATCAACGTCACCGAGGCCGACGCCCAGCTGATCTGGGAGATCATCCAGCACGAGTCCGGCGGCAACCCCAACGCGATCAACAACTGGGACTCCAACGCGGCCAAGGGCACCCCGTCCAAGGGCCTGATGCAGTGCATCGACCCGACCTTCCAGTCGTACAAGATCGCAGGTCACGACAACATCTGGAACCCGGTCGACAACATCTGCGCAGGCGTGAACTACGCGATCTCCCGCTACGGCTCGCTGTCGAACGTGCCCGGCATCAAAGCCACCCACGGCGGTGGCGGGTACGTCGGCTACTGAAACCCCTCCCGTTGTGACCGTGAACGCGAGTCTTCGCGCTGCGGCCTAGCCTTGGGCCCATGCACGATCTGCTCACGGTGGCCGCCCGCGCCGCGGTCCCCCCGTTCCACGTCATGGACGTCATCTCGGCGGCCGCCGCCCGGCAGCGCACCCACGGCGACCTGGTGTCGCTGGCCGCGGGGCAGCCGTCCACCGGCGCGCCCCAGGCCGTCCGCCTCGCGGCCGCCGAGGCCCTGGGCTCCCAGCCGCTCGGCTACACCGAGCAGCTCGGCATCCCGGAGCTGCGCGAGGCCCTGGTCCGCCACTACGCGACCCGCTACTCCCTCGACGTCACACCCCAGGACGTCATCATCACCACGGGTTCCTCCGGCGGCTTCCTGCTGGCCTTCCTGTCCGCCTTCGACGCGGGCGACCGGGTGGCCCTGGCCCGCCCCGGCTACCCCGCGTACCGCAACATCCTCACGGCCCTCGGCTGCGAGGTCGTCGAACTGCCCTGCGACGAGTCGACCCGCTTCCAGCCGACGGTCGAGATGCTGGAGGAGGTCGGGCCGATCAGCGGTCTGATCGTGGCCAGCCCGGCCAACCCCACGGGCACCGTGCTCCCGGCGGCGGAGCTGGCGGCGATCGCGGGCTGGTGCGCCGAGCGCGGCGTCCAGCTCATCAGCGACGAGATCTACCACGGCATCTCCTACGGCGCCGAGACCGCGTCGGCCTGGCAGTTCTCCCGGGAAGCGCTGGTGGTGAACTCGTTCTCCAAGTACTTCGCGATGACCGGCTGGCGCCTCGGTTGGCTCCTGGTCCCCCAGCGCCTGCACCGCGCGATCGACTGCCTGACGGGCAACTTCACCATCTGCCCACCCGCGATCTCCCAGTACGCGGGCGTCGCCGCGATCGACGACGAGGTCTACGCCGAACTCGACGGCCACGTCGCCCGCTACGCGCAGAACCGCGACCTGCTCCTGACCGGCCTCAACGACCTCGGCATCACCCGCGTCGCCCCGGCCGACGGCGCCTTCTACGCCTACGCCGACGTCTCCCACCTGACCCACGACTCGCTGAGCTTCTGCCAGCGCCTCCTGGCTGAAACCGGCGTGGCCATCGTCCCCGGCATCGACTTCGACCCGGAAGAGGGCGGCAAGTTCGTCCGCTTCTCCTTCGCCGGGTCCACTGCGGACATCTCGGAAGCCCTTACCCGCCTCCGCACCTGGCTCTAGCAAACCCGGGTGACCCCCGAAAAGCCGACCCGGCTCGCCTCCGGCCCGCCCGGAACCAATTCTGGTGGCGGGGTCCGACAGTTTCGGGAGAAGACGATCAAGCCTGTGGACAACCGGCGTCGAGGCGGGCCTGACCTGGGCCTGAGGGCAGGTCGGATGAGTTATCCACAGGCTTATCAGCTTCTCCCGAAACCGTCGGACCCCGCCCGTAGAATGGATTCCGGGGCCGGAGACGCGCCCAAGGCCAAACCGCAAGGCCAAACCGCGCCGAAAGGCCGAACCGGACCGCGGTGCCGTTCGGGTGATCGCGGAAAGTGACCCCCAAACACCCCGAAGTCACTCGAAGTGGCACCCGGGTCCGGGGAACATTGCGGCATGATCCCCCGTTGACTGGACACGAGCGTTCTTCGGGGAGGCGGCGGACATGGTGCTCAAGATCATCGGTGCGATCATCGTCATCTGGGTGGCGTTCAGCCTGATCGGGTTCATCTTCAAGGCCGTGGGCACCCTGCTGATCATCGCCGCCGTGGCGACGGTCGCGGTGGGGGCCTACGGGGCGATCAAGGGCCGGGCGTCCAACCGGCAGATCAGGTAAACAGCGCTGGTCAGGTAGCACCCCAGGGGTGAGGATGTCGGCGTGTCCGACAAGTTTGCCCCCGGGGTGCGCCAAGACGACCCGCTGGAGCCGCGGCTGGCGGCCTGGGAGGCGCGCGCCGAGTGGCCGCTGACCTGGCTGGCCGTGGGGTTCCTCGCGGCCTACGCCTGGCAGGTGCTCAGCGCGGGCCGCTGGCCGACCGTGCACATCTGGCTTGAGATCTGGCTCTGGCTGGTCTGGGCCGTCTTCGCCGTGGACTACGTCGTCCGGCTGGTCCTGGCCCGGCGCAAGTGGCGGTTCGTCCGCAGGCACCTGTTCGACCTCGTCGTGGTCGCCCTGCCCATGGTCCGCCAGCTGCGCGCCCTCCGGCTGATCACCGTCTTCCGGGTCATCAACCGCCGGGTCGGCAGCAGCCTGCGGGGCCAGGTCGGCATCTACGTCGGCGGCACCACCCTCATGGTCGCCTTCGGCGCCGCCCTGGCCGTGCTGGACGCCGAGCGGTCGGACCCGAACGCGACCATCACCACCTTCGGCGACGCCCTCTGGTGGACCCTCACCACGATCTCGACCGTCGGCTACGGCGACCGCTACCCGGTCACCGTCGAAGGACGCCTGGTCGCGGGCGCACTCATGGTCGGCGGTATCGCCCTGCTCGGTGTGGTCACCGGTGTCATCGCGTCCTGGTTCGTCGAGAAGATCGCGGGCGCCGAGGCGTCCATCGAGCAGGCCACGCGCACCGAGGTGATGGCGCTGCGCGAGGAGATCGCACAGCTTCGGGCCGACCTGATCAGGCCGCCGGACTCCGCGCCACGCTGATCCGGCGCAGCACCTCGTCGATGTCGTGCGCGGGCACGTCCCGGTGCGTGACGAACCGCACGCCGCCGGGCAGCGGCCAGGCCAGCACGCCGACCCTGGTCAGCGACTCCAGCGCCGCCGCCGTGTCGGGCACGGTGGCGATGACGATGTTGGTCTCCGGCGCCGCCACCTCCCAGCCCAGCTCCACCAGCCCGGCCGCGAGCCGCGCCGCGTTGGCGTGATCGGTCGCCAGCTCGTCGATACGCGCCAAGGCCAGCAGGCCGGTCGCGGCCAGCACACCGCCCTGGCGGACGCCGCCGCCGAGCATCTTGCGCACCCGCCGGGCCTCCGCGACGAACGAGCGCGACCCCGCGACCACCGACCCGACCGGCGCGCCGAGCCCCTTGCTCAGGCACACCTGCACGCTGTCCACCCCGACCGCGAGCGCCGCGGGCGGCACCCCCAGCGCCACCGCCGCGTTCCACAGCCGGGCGCCGTCGAGGTGCACGCGCATCCCGGCCTCGCGCGCCGCGGCCACCAGCCGGGCGTGCTCGTCCGGCGGCGTCACCGTCCCGCCCGCCATGTTGTGCGTGTTCTCCAGGCACAGCAGCCGCGTCTCCAGTGCGAAGTAGAGCGACTCGGTCGTGGCCGCCGCGCGCACGTCGTCCGCCGAGACCCGCCCCGGCCCGACGCGCCACTCCAGCGGCTGCGGCATCCCGCCCGCCAGCCACGCCGCGCTGCCCAGCTCGGACTCCAACACGTGCGCGCCGCGCGGCGCCAGGAACCGGTCGCCGCGGCGCAGGTGGATCATCATCGCGATCAGGTTGCCCATGCTGCCGCTGGGCACCCACAGCGCGGCGGCGGTGCCGAGGCTGCCCGCCACCTCGTCCTCGAGTCTGCGCATCGTGGGGTCGCGGTCGAGCACGTCGTCGCCGACCTCGGCCGCGGACATGGCGATCCGCATCGCCTCGTCCGGTCGGGTAACGGTGTCGGAGCGGAGGTCGATTCGACGTGCGTGGGTCACGATCCGATCACACCACAGCTTCGACCATTCGGCCGACGGCGGGGGTGGCGTACATCTCTGTCGGGTCCCGTGCAACCGTAGTGCGGGGCACGTCCGTCCCTTACCCGAAGACAAGACGAGCGGAGAGCGTCCGCGTGGAGCAACGCGAGGAGCAGGAGTTCGCGGAGTACTTCGCTGCCCGGCTGGAAGCCGTGCGCAGAACCGCGTACATGCTCTGCGGCGACTGGCACCGGGCGGACGACCTCGCCCAAACGGCGTTCGTCGCGTTGCACCGCCGGTGGCGCAAGATCCGGGACCGCGGGGCCCTGGACGCCTACGTCCGCAGGTCGGTGGTGCGGGCGATGATCGACGAGACCCGCAGGCCGTGGCGGCGGGAGCGGCACGTGGACGCGGTGCCGGAGGTGGCGGCCTCCAACGCCGAGGTCGGTGAGGTGGTGGCGACCCGGTCGGCGCTGCTCGACGGGCTGGCCCGGGTGCCACCGCGGCAGCGGGCCGTGCTCGTCCTGCGGTTCCTCGAAGGGCTCGACGTCGCGGGGACCGCCCAGGCGCTCGGGTGTTCGGAGGGCACCGTGAAGAGTCAGACCGCGCGCGGTCTCACCGCGCTGCGGGACGTGCTGGGTGACGCGGTGGGCGACCTCAGGTCGAGTTCGTGACGGGGAGGTGGAGGTAGATGGACGAGCGCAAGATCTCGGAGCTGTTCAACAACGCGGTCCGCGACGTGCCGCCGCCCTCGTTCGACGCGGGCGACGTGTCCGACGAGTCGGCCAGGCTGACCCGCAGGCGCAACGGCGTGCTCGCCGGGTCGGCGCTGGGCTTCGCCGTGCTGGTCGCCGGTGTGACGGTCAGCATGACGCTGTTCTCCGGGTCGACGACCGGCGTATCCGATAACGATTCGGCAGCGGTCGCCCCTCAGGTGGCTCCGGACAGTAACACCCCGTTTGCGCCGAACGAGGTAACTCCCGACGGTCCGCGCATCGCGGTTCCCGAAAGTGGCTCTCCGCAGCCGACGCCCAAGCAGGGGGGCTCGGAAGGCGGAGTAGTCGGCACTACTGCCGACAGCACCCCTGGTGGGTGCGGATCGGCGGACGGTGGGCTCGCTGCTGCCCTCGCGGGCGAGCTCCCGTCCGCCGTGAACCGCGGCGCGGTGCGCGATTCCCCGGTGAAGTGCCTGGCAGGCGCCAAGTCCGCCGCCGTCGAGGTGGCGGAGGGCCCCCGCCGCGGGCTGCTGTCGATCATGGTCGTGCCGCCGGACACCAAGCTCGCGTTCCAGCCGGGCGCCGACCGCCCCGGCGACCGCTACGCCGGTCGCGCCAAGTCCGGCGCGCTGGTCGTGCTGGTCTCCGAAGGGGTATCCGGCTCGGCCGCGCCCCCGCTGGACGCGGACGGCCTGCGCGCCATCGGCGAAAAGCTGCTCCCCCGGTACTGACCCGCCCCGCGCGGATCTCGGGGACGGCACAATTCCGGGCATGACAACCGCCACGACGCCCAAGGGCGAGCGCCGCAGGCAAGCGCTCGTCGAGGCGGCGGCGCACCTGCTCGTCGAGGGCGGGTTCGAGGCCGTCCGGCACCGCGCGGTTGCCGAGCGGGCGAGCCTGCCGCTGGCGTCGACCACGTACTACTTCGAGTCCCTCGACGAGCTGATCGCCGCCGCGCTGGAGTTCCTGGGCCGCTCCGAGCTGGCCCAGGGCCGGGCGGTGCTCGACGGGTTGACCGAGCCGCCGCGCGACCTGGAGAAGCTGGTCGAGCTGGTGCTCGACCAGCTGCTCGGCCCGGCCGACACCAACGACGCCGAGGCCGTGCTGCTGCGCTACGAGCGGCTGGTCGCCACCGGCCGCCGCCCCTACCTGCGCCCGCTGATGCTGGAACTGGGCGGCGAGCTGCGCGGGCTGCTGCACGAGACGTTCACCCGGGCGGGCGCCGAGATCGACGCCGCCGAGCTCGAGGAGGTCATCGCGCTGGTCGACGGCTCGGTGGTCAACGCGCTCATCGAGGTCTACCCGGATCCCCGCGCCGCGGCTCGGCGGATGCTGCGCGAGGTGCTGGGCAGGCGCCGGTAAGCTGGTCAGACGTGACCGCAGCGCAGAAGCCCGCCATCCCCAACGTCCTCGCCGGACGCTACGCCTCGACCGAGCTGGCCGCGCTGTGGTCGCCGGAGGAGAAGGTCCGGATGGAGCGCGAGCTGTGGCTCGCCGTGCTCACCGCCCAGGCCCGGCTCGGCATCGACGTCCCGCCGGGCGTCGTCGAGGACTACCGGCGGGTGCTGCCGGAGGTCGACCTGGGCAGCATCGCCGCCCGCGAACGCGTCACCCGGCACGACGTGAAGGCGCGCATCGAGGAGTTCAACGCCCAGGCGGGCCACGAGCACGTGCACAAGGGCATGACCTCGCGCGACCTCACCGAGAACGTCGAGCAGGTGCAGGTCCGCCGGTCGCTGGAGCTGGTGCGCGGCCGGGTCGCCGCGGTGCTGGCCCGACTGGCCCGGCTCGCCGCCGAACACGCCGACCTGGTGCTCACCGGCCGCTCGCACAACGTCGCCGCGCAGGCCACCACGCTCGGCAAGCGCTTCGCCACCGCCGCGGACGAGCTGCTCGTCGCCTTCACCCGGCTCGACGAGCTGATCACCCGCTACCCGCTGCGTGGGGTCAAGGGGCCGGTCGGCACCGCCCAGGACATGCTCGACCTGCTCGGCGGCGACCAGGACAAGCTGGCCGAGCTGGAGCACGAGGTCGCCGAGCACCTGGGCTTCGACGCGCGGTTCGTCAGCGTCGGTCAGGTCTACCCGCGGTCGCTGGACTACGACGTGCTGACCGCGCTCGTGCAGCTCGCCGCCGGGCCGTCGAGCCTGGCCAAGACGATCCGGCTGATGGCCGGGCACGAGCTGGTCACCGAGGGCTTCAAGCCGGGCCAGGTCGGCTCGTCGGCCATGCCGCACAAGATGAACACGCGCTCCTGCGAGCGGGTCAACGGCCTCGCGGTGATCCTGCGCGGCTACGCGTCGATGGCGGGCGAGCTGGCCGGTGACCAGTGGAACGAGGGCGACGTGTCGTGCTCGGTCGTGCGCCGGGTCGCCCTGCCGGACGCGTTCTTCGCCCTCGACGGTCTACTTGAGACGTTCCTCACCGTGCTCGACGAGTTCGGCGCCTACCCGGCGGTGATCGGCCGCGAACTCGACCGGTACCTGCCGTTCTTGGCCACCACCAAGGTGTTGATGGCCTCGGTGCAGGCGGGCGTCGGCCGGGAGACCGCGCACCAGGCGATCAAGGAGCACGCGGTCGCGGTCGCGCTGGCCATGCGCGAGCAGGGCGCCGAGCGCAACGACCTGCTGGACCGGCTCGCCGCTGACGACCGCATCCCGCTGGACCGCGCGGGTCTGGACGCGCTGCTGGCCGACCGGCTGCCGTTCACCGGGGTGGCGGGCGCGCAGGTCGCCGAGGTCGTGCGGCGGGTCGAGGCGGTGCTGACGCGCTTTCCGGAGGCGTCCGGGTACGCGCCGGGCGCGATTCTGTAGTCCGGGTCACGGGTTCCGGGTCTCGGTATGTGAGAGATCCGGAACGTCTTGGCGTTCAAGGGCCGTGGCTGCATACCGTCGGTGACGAACGCGGGTGACCCGGACCGGGTGCGATCCGCGTGATTCGTTGTGCGACAAGCACATGAACCACGGAAAGACCGATGCGGACTTCTTTGCTGCGCGTAGTCGCGCTCGCTGTTGCCGGTATCGCCGCCACAACCGCGCTGACCGCGTGCGGCTCGTCCTCCGGGGACGCCGCCGCCGGTTCGGGTGGCCCCCAGGTGCTGCGGGTCGGCACCCTCGGTGACGCGCCGCCGAACGTCTACCAGGAGAACGGCGTCTACACCGGGTTCGACAACGAGCTGTTCAAGGTCGTCGCGGAGAAGGCCGGGTACAAGGTCGAGTTCGTCGGCACCGACTTCTCCGCGCTGCTCGGCCAGGTCGCCAACCGCACGTTCGACGCGGGCTCGTCGGCGATCGCGCAGACCGACGAGCGGCGCAAGACCGTCGACTTCAGCCACCCGTACAACTACGAGTACGTCAGCGTCCTGAGCAAGGACAAGTCCATCACCGACGCGCAGCTCCTCGACGGCAAACGGGTCGCGGTGATCCAGGCCACGGTCGGCGACAAGTACCTGGGCGCCACCGTGCCCGGCGCGCAGATCGTGCGCTTCCCCAGCTACGACGCGGCGATCGCGGGTCTGCGCAACGGCAACGTCGACGCGTGGGTGGTCGACCTGACCATCGCGGAGAAGTACGCCAAGGACGACCCGGCGCTGGCGGTCACCGCGACCATCGAGGCCAAGGACCTGCCGCACGGCTTCGCGGTGCGCAAGGGCAACGACGAGCTGCGCGCCAAGCTCAACGACGGCCTGCGCGCGGCGATCGCGGACGGCACCTGGCTGCGGCTGCACGACAAGTTCATCCCGAGCGTGCCCGCGCCGTCCCAGTTCAAGCCCTGATGTCGGACCTGCTCGACACCTTCCTCAACTGGGACTACATCGCCGAGGTCCTCCCCGACCTGCTCGGCACCGGCTTGGCCAACACGCTGATCCTGGCGGGGTGCTCGGCGGTGCTGGGCACGGCCCTGGGGCTCGGGCTGGCGCTGATGGGGCTGTCGCACCGGCGCTGGCTGCGCTGGCCCGCACGGGTGTACACCGACGTGTTCCGCGGCCTGCCCGCGATCGTGACGATCCTGCTTGTCGGGCAGGGCCTCGCGGTCGTGGCCAGGCCGCTGGTCGGCACGAACCCGTACCCGCTGGGCATCCTGGCGCTGAGCCTGATCGCGTCGGCCTATGTCGGCGAGATCTTCCGGTCGGGCATCCAGAGCGTCGACAAAGGACAGTCGGAGGCGGCGCGGGCGCTGGGCATGACGCACACCGCGACCATGGCCAAGGTCATCGTCCCCCAGGGCGTGCGGCGGGTGCTGCCCGCGCTGGTGAACCAGTTCATCGCGCTGGTCAAGGACTCCAGCCTGGTCTACTTCCTGGGGCTGCTGGCCTCGCAGCGGGAGCTGTTCCGCATCGGGCAGGACGTCGCGGCCAACACGGGCAACCTGTCGCCGCTGGTGGCGGCGGGGTTGGTGTACCTGGCGATCACCGTGCCGCTCACGCACCTGGTGAACTTCGTCGACCGGCGGCTGCGTGAGGGCCGCCCGGTGCGGGGAGGTGACACCCTTGCCGAGCTCGAGCCTGCGCGTGGCTGACCTGCACCTGTCGTTCGGCACCCTGGAGGTGCTGCGCGGGGTGGATCTCGAGGTGCCCAGAGGCAGCACGACGTGCGTCATCGGACCGTCCGGGTCGGGCAAGTCGACCCTGCTGCGCGCGATCAACCAACTGGACCGCCCGGCGAGCGGCGACGTCCTCCTCGACGGCGTCAGCGTCATCGGCACCGACCCGAACCGGCTGCGCAGGCGGATCGGGATGGTGTTCCAGCACTTCAACCTCTTCGCCCACCGCACGGTGCTGGACAACCTCGTACTCCCCCTGCGCTCCGTGCTGGGGCTGTCCAAAGAGGAGGCCCGCGAACGCGCCCTGCGCCACCTGACCGACGTCGGCCTGGCGGACAAGGCCCCGTACCGCCCCTCCGCCCTCTCCGGCGGCCAACGCCAACGCGTGGCGATCGCCCGCGCCCTGGCCATGGGCCCGGAGCTGATGCTGTTCGACGAGGCGACCAGCGCACTGGACCCGGAGCTGGTGAAGGGCGTCCTGGGCCTCATGACCGACCTGTCCGCGGGCGGGATGACCATGGTCGTCGTCACCCACGAGATGGGTTTCGCCCGTTCGGTCGCCGACCAAGTGGCCTTTATGGACCAGGGCCGGGTCGTGGCGGCGGGGCCGCCCGCCGCCGTGTTCGACTCCCCCACGAGTCCCAGACTCCGGAGCTTCCTCTCACAGGTGCTGTGAACGGGTAGCGTGGGTGTCGTGGCAACGGTCTCGGCACTCACGTATTACCCGGTCAAGGGCTTCTCGGGCGTCCCGGTAACCACCGCGGAGACCACCGAGACCGGCCTGCTGGACGACCGCCTCCTGATGGTCGTAGAGGCCTCGGACGGCAGCTTCGTCAGCCAACGCAAACTCCCCGCCATGGCCGCCGTCCAAGCAGCCCTGTCGAACAACCGCCTGACCCTGACCGCCCCCAACACCGACGAGTTCGAACTGGACCTGACCCACACCGGCCCCGAGCGCGAAGTGAGCCTTTTCAACCGCTGGTTCGGCCCCGCCGTAGACCAAGGCGACCCGGCGGCCAAGTGGTGCTCCACAACCCTCAACCGAGACGTCCGACTGGTCCGCGTCCCGCCGAACCACGACCGGGAGGGCTGGGGCACCCACCCCGGCAAGGTCGGCTTCGGCGACGCCCACGCCATCCTGATGACGTCGGACTCCTCCTTGGCCGACCTCAACACCCGCATCGAGACCGCGGGAGCCACACCGATCCCGATGGACCGCTTCCGCGCCAACATCGAGGTCACCGGCTGGCCAGACCCATACACCGAAGACCGAGTCCACACCCTGACCATCGGCACAACCACCCTAGGCTTCTCAACCCAAGCGGTTCGGTGCGCGGTGCCCACGGTCGACCAGCGAACCGGCGCCAAGACGGGCCCCGAACCCACCCGAACCCTCGCCACGTACCGCCGCCACCCCACCCGCCCAGGCGTAACCTTCGGCGCCAAGCTCGCCATCCTCACCCCAGGCACCCTGAGGGTGGGTGATGACGTACACGTGAGCGAGTGGCAGTAGTATGTCCCCAACACACCAAGTCCGGGTGGCGGAATGGCAGACGCGCTAGCTTGAGGTGCTAGTGCCCTTAGCGGGCGTGGGGGTTCAAGTCCCCCCTCGGACACACACTATTCACCCGTGGAGAGGCCGTCACGTAGACGGCCTCTTCTGCTTCCTGGTACAGGACTTCCAGCCCGATCTCGGCATACAGCGCGGCCAGCCGGTCGGTGTCCCCGCTGTTCACTATGTCCTGCACGTCACCCAGCGAATCGATCATGGCGTACAGCTCCGCGGCGGACGCCGTCCCCGGCGCCTGCTCCAACTCCGCCTGTGCGGCGGCTCGTTCGGCCTGGGCTTGGCTGGTGACCTCGACCAAGGCCATCGGGTCTGCTCGGCGTGTCGTTGGCGTCGAGGAGCAGTTGCGCGGTGGCGTTCGCGCGAGCGTGGGTGAAGTTGTCGGCTATCCACTAACCAGGGGTGTTCAGTGTGGACCTGTTGAGATCCCGGTTGGTCGGTTAGTTGTTTCGGTCGGCGACTACGTAGTGATCCTGGTCTAGTTCGTTGAGGTCGATGGCGACCAGTCGGCTCCCTGTGACGGTGATGAGTCGACACCATTCTTCATTGTGATCGTGCCAGGTCCGGGGCTTGTCCTGGCTCGCGCGGGTGGCTCGTTCGGCTGCCTTGCCCTGCATCCCTGTGCCAACTAGATCGTACACGCGTCGCTTCACCGTGTTGCTGGACGGAGACGTTGACTCCTGGACCAAAGGTGGCGGTTGCCCTGAGCGATTCGATGTTGACGCCTGTTATGTGTAAGTCTCATCGATCACGCCGTCAGCCGTATCCATGCTGTCGACCTTGGCATAGTGCAGATCGTCGAAGTCGAGGGCGATCTCGATTGCGCTGAAGTGGCACTCGGCCGCGTAGACCTTGCCCTTCTCTGCCGGGCGCAGCAGCTCGGGATCGATCGAGCCCTTCGTTTCGAAGACCATGTAGCGGTTGCCGTTGGGGCGCTCGATAACGACAGCCCAGTCCGGGTTGTAGTCGCCTAGTGGCGTCGGAATTGTGAATGCCGCAGGCAGCTTGACGAAGGTCCGGACGTCAGTCCGCTGCTTGAGCGCCATGGCGAAGGCGCGCTCGACGGCGGAGTCGACGACGATGTACTTGTACGGCGACTTGGTGTCGAAGGAGATGAGTTCGCCGTCGTCCCCGGTGACGACGTTCCCGTTCGGGCCGGTGTAGCCGGTGAGGTCGGCCTCGGCGAAGATCGAGAGCGGGTGCTGGCGAGCGGCCTCAGGCCTGGTGGCGTCGACGAGTTCGTACCGGAGACCGGCGACGAGCAGCTGTTCCTTCGCGCTGTTGATCACTTGGGTCGCGTGGTCGACGTAGACCTGCGGGTTCTTTCGGAACTGCGCCAGCGTGCCCGACTCGGTCAGTGCTTGGGCGAGTGTCCGGCGGGTGAGTTGGGTACGGTCGGCGAGGACCGACAGGATGTCCGGGAGGTCGTCGCGATCCGCGTAGGCCACATCGATCCGCTCGGTGCGCATGGTGGTGCTCCGCAGGCCGCCTTGGTCGATGTCGTTGACGACGGTGGTCTCCCACA
The DNA here is from genome assembly GCF_041897805.1 of Actinokineospora auranticolor. Lineage (GTDB taxonomy): Bacteria > Actinomycetota > Actinomycetes > Mycobacteriales > Pseudonocardiaceae > Actinokineospora > Actinokineospora auranticolor. Next base: position 8,252,152 of record NZ_CP154825.1, on the reverse strand, counting down.
CCCCTTTGCGGTCCGGCACGGGGGGCAGGGCGCGCAGAGCCGAGACGATGGCCGCCTGCAGCCCGGATTCCTCGACGCTGACGCGGAATTGGGTGCGGTGCTTGATCCGCTCCCACAGCGCCTGGAACTCCGGGCTCTCCAGGCGCTCGCCGACCACGGGGACGGAAACCCGGTCGCCTGCTTTCCTGATATCGATCGGCTTGACGAGCCGCTTGATGAGGCGCTGGACCACGTACCGGGCCGTAACGCCGGGAACCGCCGCCGCGACGAGCGCGCGCAGCTCCTCGGTGTCGCCTGCGACGGCCTCACGCAGGCTGTCCTCGACCTTGGCGACGCCCTTGCCGGAGGGTGTGACGTATCGGGCTGCGACCAGTGCGTTGAACAGGGCTCGGGCGATCTCGTCCCCGACCGGCACCGGTTGGGCACCGGGCGTGGGTTTGTGGGTGAGGCGCGCGAAGCCGTCGATGGTCACCCGGCCGAACTCGATGCCGAGATCATCGGCGAGCTCGCGCTGGAGCTGCTCGGCGAACTCCTCGTACGACTCGTTCGCGATCACGGTGAGACGGTTGACGTCGAAGCCGGGCACGCGCTTACCGCTGCCGTCGATGCAGATACGCAGGCCACGGCCGATGCTCTGCCGCCGCCACCGCTCGGTGCCCATGGTGCGCAGCACGCAGATCTGGAACACGTTCGGGTTGTCCCAGCCCTCCTGCAGCGCGGAGTGCGTGAAGACGAAGCGGATCGGGGAACCGGGAGTGGTCAACCCGACCTTGTCCTTCATGATCTGCTCGTAGGCCAGGCTCGCCTGCTGGCGCCCCCTGTCGTTGGTCTCCGAGGTGTCCACGAGCCGCTCGGACCTGCCTTTGGACCGGTCGATGGAGAAGTACCCCTGGTGGGCGCGAGCCGCGACCGCGTCGGCGGGATCGCCCCCCAGCAGGCTGCGGAACTCCGGCTCGGCGGAGACCTTCGCGTATTCCTCCTCGAACACCTGCGCGTACTCGCCCGGTTGGGCGTCACCGTTGTCGTCGTAGACGCGGTACTTCGCGACCGAGTCCACGAAGAGGAGGCTGAGCACTTTGATCGCCCTGCCTGCGACGGCGAACTCCTGCTCCTTGCGCAGATGCTGCCGGATCGTCTGGGCGATCATCTGCCGGGCGCGCTCATCGACGGTGATCTCGGCACCGACGGCATCGTGGACCCTCAGCTCGACAAGGTCCCCGAAGCGCACCGACTCCGCCCCGGGGACCACGCTGATCGCGTCGAGGGTGAGGTGGCGGTAGCGAGCGCGACCGGTCACATCCTCGAGGTTGGCCCCGACGGGTACGTCGACCGCCTTGCGCTTGATCTGGCTGCCGACCTCGACGTCGAGCTCCAACCTGGCCTTCAGCGCGGAAGCGGTGCGCTTGGTCTGGAGCAGGCGGACGTACGGTGCGGTGCCGTTGGCCTCGGTGACCAGGGAGTCGACCTCGATCTGCTTGACCAGAGCCTGCTCGTACGCGGCGATCGCATCCAGGCGATAGACGAGGTTCGCCTTGTCGTGCCGGGGATGTGTCGCGGAGTAGCGCAGTACCGCCGTGGCGTGCATGCCCTTCGCCAAAGATTGCCTGCCGACGGTGTTGTCGTCCCGGCTCGGCGCGCGCCCCTCAATGGCGACGCGGCCCGCCCCCTTCGCCTTGCGCGGGTTGCCGTCATCGCCGTAGACGCTCTGCGGCTCGTCGACGATGACCATGGGGCGCGTGGCGCGGATCAGGTCCATCGGGATCTCGAAGCCGAGGTCCTCCACCTGCTGGTGCACCTTGTTGGTGGCCTTGTTGACCGCGGCAGCGGTGGTGATCAGCACCTCGATGCCGGATGAGGTGGCGAAGGAGCGCACCCGCGAGAGGTTGCCGCCGTCTAGCCGGAACGAGGAGAGCCGCTGGCCGGGGTAGAGCGCCTCGAAATGCTCGTGCAGCAAGGCGATCGAGGTGGTCACGCCTTCGCTGATGGCGACGGAGGGCACCACGACGACGAACTTCGTGAACCCGTAGAGCTTGTGCAGCTCGTGGATCGTGCGCAGGTAGACGTAGGTCTTGCCGGTGCCGGTTTCCATCTCGATCGTGAAGTTGAGCGACGTGAGCTGCTCGTCGTGGGCCAGGCCCGCGCGGTCCTGCACCATGTGCAGATTGGCCAGGATGACGTCGGTGTGCAGGCGTAGCCGGTTGCCGATGCCGAGGGTGCCCTCGCCCGACTCGGCTTCGTCCAACCCGGGCAGCGCGGGGACGTCGCTGATCTTGCGGGCTTGGACGGTGAACTGGCCGGTGAGCGAATCTTGCCCGCGGAAGAGATCGGTGACGGCGTTGATGGCGGCGCGCTGGTAGTCGAGGTTGGCCTCGAAGGTGAACTTCATGCCGACCTCAGATGCTGCGCAGGGTCGTGACACCGGCCTGCCGCAGCGCCGCGGCGAGGTTCAGTTTGGCGCTGGAGTCGCGGAAACCCGTGTCGAGGACCACGACGGTCACGTCGGAGTCAACCGGGTCCTCGTCCCGCCACGCGATGATCGCTCTCGCGACCTCGTCCGCCTTCGCGGCGTCCAGATCGCCACCGAAGAACGCGTAGAGCGTGCCTGCAAGGCTGTAGAGGGTGGACTCGGCGACCTTCCTGGTCGCAACCGGTGTCACCAGATCGATGCCCAGCCGCAGCATCATCTCCACCAGGAGATCGTCTGTGCTGCGGCCGCTGACGAGGTTGTCGACGGAATCGAGCAGGTCGAGCTCGGCTGTCCCGTCCCAGGGTTTGACGTTGGAGTCAGCCAGCTTGTAGGAGCGGAAGCCGGTATCTATGCCCTGCGCGTCCAGCGTTCCTTGCTGTGCGATTTGCGCGCCCGCGCGCCGTAGTCGCTCGCGTGTGATGTCGGCGATCGTCGCGTAACCGTCCTTTTTGACTGGCTCGTCGAGCTGGACCAGGATATAGCGCCGGTTGCCGCCGTCGGCGGCATTGAGGTCCATCACCGCGTGACCGGTCGAACCGGAACCGGCGAAGAAGTCGAGAACGAGCGCGTCAGAGTTACCCGCTGCGGCGAGGTTGATCCATCGCGCGACGACATCCTTATCTTTGGGGTACTCGAATACTCCTTCGCCGAGCAGCTGGTCGAGCGCTTTCGACGAGCTCGTTCGCTTGCGTTCGAACACGGAAGTGGGCACCGCTCCGTCATCCGAGTCGAGGTAGGTCTTGCGGTTGATGAACTCAGTGTGGTCCTTGCCCCAGACTATCAGCCCGTTATCGATGTCCTGCTGCATCCTTTCCGGCTTCGAGTAGATCCACCCGCGCGCGGGTACTCGAACGGGCAAGCCGGTGACCGGGTGGAGCACGTCATAGCGCGGCCCGCCGCCGCCGGGCCAGGAGATATCCCGCTTGCGGTACACCCGACCGTCCGATTCAAACTCGTAGAATCGATTGTTTTCCTTGGCGGGATGGCCTGCGGGCAGGGAAGAAATCCACTTTTTCATCAGGCGGGTGGCTTCTTCGGGCTTTTTTCCCGACTCCAGCCAGGCCTGTTGTGATGCCTTGAGGGTCGTCTCGTCAGCCTGGCGCGGTTCGCGCCACAGCACGCCCTTCTCCTTCAGGCTGCGCTCATTCTTCGCGTATATCAGCATGTAGTCATGGCCGACGGAAACGTACCTTGAGTCATTTTTGCGTCCGCCTTGCCAGACCACGTTGGCGATGTAGTTCTCCGCCCCGAAGATCCGGTCGGTCAGGAGTTTCAGGCGCGCGTTCTCTGTGTCATCGATCGCGACGATGATCACGCCTGTCTCCTTGAGGAGATGATGGGCCAATAGCAGGCGGGGGTACATCATCGAGAGCCACTTGGAATGGCGAGAGGCCCCGGCCCGACGATCAGCCGCGAGATCGGAGGCAGCACCGTGCTCAAGCGAGCCGGTCTCGTCGCGGAGACCGGCGGCCATCTCGGTCTCCGTGCGGGAGGCGCCGAACTTGTCGTCATAGACGAAGTCGTTCCCGGTGTTGTACGGCGGGTCGATGTAGATGACGTCGACCGCGCCGGTGTAGCCCCGGCGCAGCAGGCGGAGGACCTCAAGGTTGTCGCCCTCGATCACCATGTTGCGGGTGGTGTCCCAGTCCACCGACTCGTCCTGGCGCGGGAGCAGCGTCCGCGTCGCCGGTTGGGCCGAGAGCTTGCGGGCCTCGTTCATGCCGGGCCAGCGGAGGCCGAAGCCCTCCGCACCGCTCCGGTCGGCCTGCTGACCGATCAGATCGGCCAAGACGTCGAGACTGACCTTTCCGTCGACGACGGCGTCGGGGAAGAGCCGGGCGAGGGCGTCGATGTTGCCCTGGACCTCTCCAGGGCCCTGATGATCGCGCTTGTCGCTGATCGGCTCGAACGGGTTGCTGTCCGCGGTCACGTCTTCGTCTCTCTCGGGGTCGTGCACTGGCAATGGTGGTCTCGCCGGATCACTGCGATGAGTCGCTATGGTAGAGGCCAGCACGCACGGTAGCGATTTGCTGCCGCAGCGTCTTGGCCGTGGTGTTGAAAATGATGCGCGACTGTTGCGACTTGGCGCGTTTCGCATTCCGCGTGACGGCATCGAGTTCCGCCCGGAGAGCGACGAGTCTATGGCGCAACCGCACCGCTTCATCGGCTCCGAGCGCGGCCGACGCGGGCTGCCCCCCGGTCGCCGCGATGCGCACCAGATCGCGATAAAGCGCCCATAGGTCCGTGCGGTCGCGGTGGTTGATGTCGAGAGCTCCGTTGGGTAACTCGGCAACCGGGACGGTGATGGTGGCGTCGACAACCGAGGTCTGCCTCGCGGGATCGGTACGACTCACGTGGGTGAGAGCGAGTGCCAGCTCACCTGGTAGGTCCGGACCGTCGAGGAAGATCACCACGAGCCGGGGCATGGACCGCTGAACCAGCTCGACCAGGCGCTGCCTGTTGGATGGGGTGACCCTCGGGTTCAAACGCAGGTGCAGGACGGCGATGTCGGAGATCTCACGACCGCCGGTCCCATCGCGGTCGCGGTATGAGGGGATCGAGACCGTTTCCGGTCGGAGGATTCCGACGACCTGCGCCGAGACAACAGCCCTGTCGACGAGCCTGCTCTCCGGTGTGCTCCCTGCGCCGCCGCCGACCTGCTCACGCAGCAGCCGCTTCGTGAGCCGCTCGGCGAGCCGCGCTCGTTCGGGCAGACCCAGGAGCCCCGCGGGGTCGAGAGAGGGCTGCCCGCTCACGGCACCACCGCCAACCAGGCAACGACGTCGATGGCGTCAAGACCGGCAGCACCGTCGCTGGTCCCCAGGGTCGAGGGCCCTGGCGAGAAGAGCGAGGCCACAGCGGTCTCTGTCGCCTGTTTGGCGGCCGCCGTGACGGCTACGTCGAGCAGGCTCCGGTAATGGGCCATCCGGTCGCCGTCCACGGTCGCCTTGTGGAAGGCGGCGAGCGCGGCTTCGTCGGGCTCGGTGCGGTCCAGGCAGTGCCTGCGCAGGACGTCGAGGGCGAGTTTCGGCTCGTCGACGGGGTGGGCCAGCACGCCGTCATCCCTGACGTACGCGAGCAGGTGGGGCGCCAGTGGGTAGGAATCCGGTAGCGCGATCGCGTCTCCCCGAACCCGGAGCAGGAACACCGCGCCCGGGGTGAGCCCGTCGGCGACGAGCGACTGGTCGAATCGGGTCACCCCGAACAGCGCCAGAGGCCAACCGGCCAGGTTTTTGCGCTGCCGCCACGGGCGGGCGGCGACATCCATGCGGAAATCGCTCAGTGTGAGGTCGGTGATGCTCAGCCCCCCGGCCAGGTCCTCCATCGTCGGCGCCGCGTTCTGCATCTGCTCAAGCTGCTTGCGGCGGTAGTCCAGATCGTTCATCGCTTCGGCGTCGAGGATGTTCTCCTCACCGGTGGCCGATACGTCGAGAAGGGTCATCCGGCTGGAGACCCGTTTCTCCAGGTTGATGTAGGTGTCCAGGTCGATGTCCGGCCAGAAGTTGACCAGCTGCACCGAGCTGTTGGTGGTGCCGAGGCGGTCGACGCGGCCGAAGCGCTGCACGATGCGGACCGGATTCCAGTGGATGTCGTAGTTGACGACCATGTCGCAGTCCTGGAGGTTCTGCCCCTCGGAAATGGTGTCCGTGGCGATAACGATATCGATCTGCTCGGCATCCGGATCACCCCCTTTCGAGCGGGGGGAGAACGCCGTCAGCAGGCTGTGCATATCTTTGCGCGTGTCCAGCGTGCTCTTGTTGGTCGTGCCGGTGATGAGCGCGACGTGCAGGCCGAGCTCATCACGTGCCCAGCTTGCCACTTCGGAGTAGAGGTAGTCGGCGGTGTCGGAGTAGGCGGTGAAGACCAGCGCCTTGCGATTTCCCGCATTGGTGGGATTCACCGCCTTCTGCCGGAGCAGGTCCTTGAGCGCCAGGAGCTTGGCGTCACGGCTCGGGTCGACGGCCTCGATGTCGGCCAGCACGACGCGCAGCCGGTCCCGGTCGTCGCGCAGGTCCTGCAGCCAAGCAGCGCGGTCGATATCGGCCAGCAGCACCTTCAGCGTGCCCCCGATGACGTCCTCAAGTTCTTGCTCGTCGAGATCGGCCGCGTTGTCCAAGCTCTCGATGGAGACACCGTTGCCGCCCGTAGCGTCGTACTCCTCCACCCTGGCGATCACCGCCTCGACCTTGCCCAGGACCTTCGCCACCGTGCGGGTGAGCGACGCGACGGACGACTCCAGCCGCTTCAGCAGCCCGATGCGAACCAGGTGGACGATGTTGGCGTCACGGTCGGACTGCCGCCACACCCGGGCGCCACCGGTGCGCAACTGCTGGTCGTAGAGCTCGGCGTACTTCTTCGCCTTGTTGGGCAGCACATAGGAGGTTGGCCGGTATGCGGCCAGGTTGAGCATGAGGAGCGCGTCGTTGAGCTGCTCGGGTCGCATCAACCGACCGTCGAGGTCGATCGGCGGCGAGAGGTTGACCGGTGCGAGCCGCTCGGGGAAGTCCCCGACGTCCGCCGTGCCGTAGTACTTCTCGATGTGCTTGCGAGAGCGGGCGATCGTGACTAGGTCGAGCAGCCGGATGTAGTCCATGCCGAGCACGCCGACCAGCGACTGGGCCGACCTGGTGGCGGCGTCGCTCTTCTGCCAGGCGGTGAACCGCATCTGCGCCTTGCGCAGCGTCTGCTCGATTGAGCCGATGCCGCCGCTCGCGAGGGCGTCGTCAACGCCCTCGGTGGCGAAGAGCACCTGGTTCTTCAGGTCGGCCAAGCGGGTGTTGACCGGAGTGGCGCTGAGCATGAGGACCTTCGTGCGAACCCCCGCTTTGAAGACCTCGTCCATCAGCCGCTGGTATCGGGTGATGTGCCCCTTGAGCTGCGGGTTGTTCCGGAAGTTGTGAGACTCGTCGACGACGACCAGGTCGTAGTTGCCCCAGTTGACGTGGGCCAGGTCGATGTCACCCGACCTGCCATCGACGCGGCTGAGGTCGGTGTGGTTGAGCACGTCGAAGGCGAACCTGTCGGCGAGCAGCGGGTTGCGGGCGTCGTTGGCTCGAAAGATCGTCCAGTTTTCCCGAAGCCGCTTCGGCGTCAGCACGAGGACGCGATTGTTTCGGAGCTCGTAATACTTGATCACTGCCAAGGCCTCGAACGTCTTGCCGAGACCGACGCTGTCGGCGATGATGCAGCCGTTGTGGATCTCAAGCTTCTCGATGGCGCCGAGCACGCCGTCACGTTGGAACTTGTATAGTTTGCGCCATACCTCGGTTTTGAAGAACCCGGTCCTACCTCGGTTCTCGGTCTCATCGCCGACCTCAGTCACGAAGTCCGCGAAAAGCGCGATCAAAATCCGCAGGTAGACCGACTCCGGCGTGTTGTCCCGGTGTAGTAGCTCGATCTTCGCCAAGAACCGCTCTCGCACGTCCTCGCTGGCGTGCTCGTTGTGCCATATCTTGTCGAAGTTCGCTGTGAGCTTGCCCGCGTCGGCGATATCACTGATCTCCTCCGGGAAGATCAGATCGTCCGACGGGACCAACCCGAGTCCTTCAGCGTCGAGACCGGAGCCGGTCACCGCGTACGGGAACGTCCCGCTGACGCTCACCCACGAGCGCCGGGTGCGCTTGGTCAAACTGCGGATCTGCAGTCGCTCCCTGGCCCACTGGGCGCAGTCCCTGGCGATTCGGTGCTGGTCCAGCCTCGAGCGGAGCCGGTGCTCGTTGCCCAGACCGTTGAGCGGGTACGAGTCCAGTGAGCCGTCCCACAGTAGCAGGCGGGCCGAGATGTCCGAGGCGCCTTTCAGGATCGCGTCGTAGACGTACAACGAGAACGACTCGCTCAGCGCGTCCACGCCGGTGGCGCCGGTGAGGTGACGGCGAAGGCTGTTGACGATCGGCCCATCGGCACCTGCGTCTGCCATTTCAGTCCTCACGCTGCCGGAGTCTTGACCATCCGCCGGGATCCGCACGGATGGCCGTGGACCCGATCCTAGAGGTTTCCTGGTTCGGCAGGCGAGGATTCGCGTCACTCGCAGAATGTCGATCGTGCCGGTTCGGGTTCGTCCTGGATGTGGATTGCGTGTAGTGCGTTCTGCCGGGGAATTGCGTCCGGTTCGCCGTGCCTGATGGGCTGTGGTCGGCGTGGCCCGCGCCCTGGGCCACATCCACGTGGAACCGGCTGGTCGCGCTCGCCTCCGGGCTGGGTCGGCGCGCTTCTTCCAGTGGGGTGTGCGTGCGGGTTCCACGTCTGGGAAGAAGACGAGTAGTGACTGTGGCCCGGTTGCGCTCGTATCCTGCGCGGACGATCGCGTCGGGGTGGGGAGTCGGACGGGGGCTGCGGGGTGGAGTTGGCCGGTGTCGGGCCGTCGGCTGGGGAGGAAGAGCCGGGGTATCTGTCTCGGCAGCTCATTACCTACATAGGCAACAAGCGGGGTTTGGGGGCTGAGCTCGAGCGGGCCGTGTGGCGGGTGCGGGAGCGGGTTGGGGGGCGTCGGTTGGTGACGCTGGATCTGTTCGCGGGGAGCGGGTTCGTCGCGCGGTTGCTCAAGCGGCATTCGGTTGTGGTGATGGCGAATGACCTGGAGGAGTATTCGCGGGTTGTCAATTCTTGTTTTTTGGCTGATCGGGATGGGCGGGTGGCGGGGCGGGTTGCTGGGGTTGTTGACGAGTTGAATCGGCGGGCCGATGCTGGGGAGTCGGTTGACGGGTTCATTCGGGAGATGTACTCGCCGCAGGATGATCGGGATATTGGGGTGGGGGAGCGGGTTTTCTATACCAATGACAATGCTCGGCGGTTGGACTTCTTTGCGCAAGAGATAGCGCGGTTGGATGAGCCTGAGCGGGTGCTTGTGCTGGGGCCCTTGTTATCGCAGGCTTCGATGCACGCTAATACTAGTGGGGTGTTTAAGGGGTTCTATAAGGACAAGAATACTGGGATTGGGAAGTTTGGGGCGGCGGCGGGGGATGCGTTGCGGCGGATTCTTGAGCCGATTCGGTTAGAGGCGCCGGTATTGAGTCTGCATGCGGCCCGGAGTGTGGTGACGCGGTCGGATGCGAACGTCCTGGTTGGGGGGATGGGGGTAGGGGGAGGGGTGGGTGAGGTGGATCTTACGTATATTGATCCGCCGTACAACCAGCATCCCTATGGGTCCAACTATTTTATGCTCAACTTGTTGGTGGATTACAAGCGACCTGCTGTGGTCAGTCCTGTTTCCGGGATCCCGGTTGACTGGAATCGCTCGGAGTACAACGTTCGCAAGCGGTCGTTGGGGTTGCTGGTCAACCTGCTGGACAGGTTACCCAGTCGGTTCATCCTGCTCTCGTTCAACGCCGAGGGGTACATCGGCATCGAGGACCTCAAGCTGGTCTTGGCCGCCCGCGGGTCGGTGGACGAGATCGTCATCCCCTACAACACTTTCCGCGGTGGTCGAAACCTGAGGCAGCGTGCAATTCACGTCAATGAGCACCTGTTTCTGGTTGACCGAATGGGCTGACCGACTTCGTCGGGCCTGACGGGAGTTCGGCCGCGTAACGGGTCACGGGTTGTGTGCGACTTGGGGGTTGGTATGTCAGCAAACCGTGGGAGGGGTGGTTATGCCGTCGGCGCATGAGACCGCGAAGAAGTGGGAGAACATTCACCACGCGTTGACGACTTTGGTGCTTGTGGACTTCGGTACGCCGGTTGCGAAGTACGAGGGCAAGTCCAATGGTGGGTGGATTTACCTGGAGGGCTTCACGGTGAAGCTTGGTCTGAGCCGCGGGCGCGGTGGGTCTTCGCTGCTGGGGACCGAATGGCCCGGGTTGGCTGTCCGGTCCCTCGCGTGTAAGAGGGTGTTAGTGTGCTCGTGTGTGTGTAGTGCACAAAGTGGCCCTCTTATGGTTTTAGGCAGTTAAGGGCATCTTATGATTTCAGCGCTAAGATGCTGAAATCGGCCGGGTTTTTGGTTGTATTCCGACACGGAACTCGTCGCGTCGATTGCGCTGATATCCGTCTGGGCAGGCATTATCGTCCGCGTTACTGAGAGGGCGCGGAGGAATGCGTGTCGGAGGATTGGGCGGCGGTCGCCAAGTGCATCAACGACCGGGTGCGGGAGCTCGGGTGGCGGCAGCGGGAGCTGGCGGACCGGTCGCAGGTCTCGCAGGCCATCGTGCGCGAGCTGCAGCACCACACCGTGGAGCGGCGCCGTAGCGCGCGCACGCTGGAGGCCTTGTCCCTCGCCCTCGGGCTGCGGCCCGACCACCTCTCCGACGTGCTGCGCGGTCGGTACCCCCACGACGGTGACGACGCGGAGGCCGGGCCGATGGGGTCTCGCATGGACTCCGTCGAGCTGCGCCTCGCCGAGATCGCCGAGCGGCTCGACGACATCCAGGTTCGGCTCAACGACATGTTCTCGCGTCAGCGCGAGCAGTGACGGCCGCTGAAATCAGGAGTCCTGACACCGATCTCCCGACCGGTTCTACCTGAGGGTGGACGCCGCTGCGGGCGTGCGGTTGCGCTGGTTTCAGCTACCAGGGGAGTTTGCGGACCTCGGCGGCGCGGTGGGAGTAGTGCGGCGCGTTGCGCTCGACGGCGATGCCCTTCGCCTTGGGGATGTTGAGCAGGGGGTGCAGGTCGCCGTCGGTGATCGTGGTGCGGCCGGAGATCGCGAGCTGTTCCAGGGTGGGGTGGTTCGCCAGCGGGGTGACGGAGTCGATGTCGCCGCCGTTTTCGATGCCCAGGTTCTTCAGGATCGGGAGGGCCTTGACGAAATCGAGGTTGTGGACCTTCGTGCTGTAGAAGGTCATGTCCTCGAGTAGCGGGAAATTGGCGAAGAGGTCGGGGTCCGTTATCCGGCCGTCGTAGAGGTTGAAGGTTTTCAGCTGGGGTGCGGTCAGGCCGGCAAGCGAGACGTGGGCGGTCCGCTTGAACTGCAGGCGGAGGTCGGTGAGGTTGGGCTTGTCGCCGAGGATGGTGAGGTCCGGTTGTTCTTTGGGCCAGAAGTAGACCATCAGGCTGTGGATTTCGCGGAGGTCGGCCAGGCCGGGCATCCACTTCTTCTGGTACGGCGTCTCGAGTATTCGGAGGTTTTCCATGCCTTCGAAGGTGAAGGTGCCGCGGCTGTCGGTCGCCAGTGAGAGGAACTCCAGGGTCGGGACCCGGGAGATCGCCGAGCAGTCGGCGACCCCGCGCATGAGGCTGAGGAAGCGGAGGTCGGGGACGTCGGGCAGGAAGTCCAGGTCGGCCAGCGGTCCGCCCAGGACGAGGCCGTGGCAGCCCTCGTCGACGTAGCGCTGGGTGATCTCGTCGCTCCACGGGACACCGTCCACGTGCAGACCGCGCTTCTCGCCTTTCCCGTACGGCTTGACCGGCACCTGCCCCTCCTGGTTCCTCTGTGGCTCAAGGCATGGTCCGTCCTTTGTGGTCGCGTGGCAAGACCCGGCGACTCCTGGACACGGGGTGTCGGACCCGCGCGGGGCGGACGGGGTGGTCGCGATCTTCGTCTCCAGTGGACCCGCCGCCGGTGGTTGACAACAACTGGACATTTGGCGCTGTTGTCCGACTTTGCTTTGGCGGGTGGGGACACTGGTGCCCATGGGCGAAGGTGGGACGAGCCGGGTGCCCCCAGGGCTGTACAAGCGGGTGGCGATCGGGGTCGACATCCGCGACTACCACCGGTTCACGCATTGGGAACAGGACGAGGTGCAGCGCGCCCTCAACCGCGTGCTCGACCTGGCGGCCGCGGCCGCGTACCTGGACCGGGGCCAGTGGGAACGCGACTCCGCCGGTGACGGGGAAGTCGCCCTGCTGCCCGGTGACGTCAACCTGGTGCCGGTCGTCCGCGACTTCCCCATGACGCTCGACCGCGCGTTGGCCGACCACAACCGCGCCAACCCGACCCGGTCGCTGCAACTGCGCCTGGCTATGGTCTTCGACGTCTTCTCCCCGGCCGACCTGGGATGGGCCGGTGTCGGGATGACCGTGCTCAACCGCCTGCTCAACGCGCAGCAGGCCCGCGCCGCGCTGGTCGACGTGCCGACCGCCACCGTGGTGCAGATCCTGTGCGGCAAGCTGTTCGAGGCTGCGGTCGAGCCGGAGATGCACGGCCTGCGCCGCGCCGACTTCACCAACGTGATCGTGCACTCGCGGCAGAAGGGCTTCCACCAGGCCGCCCACCTCCGCGTCATCGGACACGCCCCGCCGCTGCCGCCCCCGAAGCCCCGCAACCTCGCCGACGTCGTCGCGGAGCTGGCCACGCCCGAGCCCGTCCGCCCCGCGGACCCGGACCCGCCGAAACCGCCCGAACGACCGCCGAGCCCACCGCTGGGCCCCGCCGTCGAGAAGGCCGTGGCGGCGGTGGCCGCGGCACTGTCCCACGACGACGTCCTCGCCGCCGACAACCTCACCACCATGGCCGTCCTCGAGGCCGTCGACCGCACCCTCCAGGGCACGGTCCGCACCGCCGACGGCCCCAACCTCCCCCTCGCCCTCTTCGCCGCGCTCGACAAACCCTGGTCCGAGTTCTCCGGCGACCGCTGGGGTTTCCGCGCGCAGCGCCACCTGCTCGCCGGGCTCGGCCTGCGCGACAGCCGCTTCGACGAGCTGTGCGAGCGCCTCGGGTGGTGGTCCGACGACCCGGCGCGGCGCTACCCGGGGTTCACCGCCCGCGCCACCCGCGACCGCCCCTTCTACCCGACGCTGCGGCACCCCGACCGCGAGTGCTTCCCCGAGTGGCGGGACGAGTGGAAGCGCACCGTCATGACCGTGCACCAGCGAATCCAGGATTGGGAGTGATGCGCGGTGTCCACGATCGTGGCCGCAGGCGGCGGCGTGCTGCTGGTGCTGGTCCTCGGCTTCTGGTTCGGCTCGACCGGCCGCAGGCGCGTGCCGAACGGCCACGTCGGCGTCATCTACCGCAAGCGCGGCGCGCACCGGGTCGGTGACAACGCCGCCGTCAGCGTCTTCGGCGCGCCCGGCCCCCAGGCCCAGTTGGTGCCCGCCAACACCCGCTACTGGACGCGGCCCTTCCACTTCCACGTCAAGCACGTCCCGTACGTCCGCGTCCCCAGCGGCACCATCGGGCTCGTCGTGGCCAGGGCGGGCGCGGTGCGCTCCTCCGGCGACGGCCTGGCCGCGCACGTGGACTGCGACTTCTTCCAGGACGCCGAGCGGTTCCTGCGCCGCGGTGGCGAGCAGGGCCGCCAGCCGCTGGTGCTGCCCAGCGGTGCCTACGCGATCAACCCCGAGGTCTTCGAGGTGATCACGGTGGACCGCCAGGTCGCGGCCCGTCGCGAGGGCCTGGAGCCCGAGTCGCTGCGCGAGATCGAGCTGCGGGTCGGCGAGATCGGTGTCGTGGTCACCCACTTCGGCACCAAGGCCCCGGTCGAGCGCAACCAGGCCGGGGCGGTGGTCGACGGGCACGAGAGCTACCGCAAGCCCTGGGTGTTCCTGGCGGGCGGCGGCCAGCGCGGGGTGCAGGAGGAGACCCTGGACGAGGGCGGCCGGTACCTGATCAACCCCTGGTTCGCGCACGTCGTGCGGATCCCGACCCGGGTGCTGGTGCTGGAGTGGAACGAGGACCCCAAGTCCGAGGACAACCTGGACGTCTCCCTCGACCAGATCAAGCTGGACGTGCAGGGCCACACGGTGCGGCTGGACATGAAGCAGACCGTGCAGATCCCCGCCGAGGCCGCGCCCCGGCTGGTGCGCCGCTTCGGCGACCTCGGCTCCTCCGGTCGGGCCGCGGTGAAGGGGTTCGTGGAGAAGGAGCTGGCCGCCACCGTCGACGGCTACTTCCGCCGGATCTCCGGCCGGGCCCGGATCATCGAGTTCCTGACCCGCCGCGACGAGGTGTCCAACGAGCTGGCCTCGGAGGTGCGCCACGCGCTCGACCTGACCGGGGTGCGGGCGATCAGCACCACGATCGGCGACTTCGAGTTCGACGACCAGCAGCTCAACGAGCACCGCAAGGCGATCGCGGTGCAGTTCGAGCGGACCAAGCTGGAGCGGGCCAAGCTGGAGGGGCTGGAGGCGCAGGTGATCAACGAGCGGGCCACCAGCGAGATCGAGCTGCAGCGGGTCAAGGTCGAGGAGCAGCGCCGCAGGCTGGAGTACACCGAGCTCAACGTCATGGTCGAGCTGCTGGGCTCGGAGCACACCGCGCTGCAGAAGATCGTCGCCGAGCTGGTCAAGGGCGACGTGCCGCAGTACGTGGGCGGCGACAGCGGGGTCACCGCGTCGCTGCTGCAGGCCATGCCGTTCATGCAGGCCCGCGACCTGGTGATGGGCCTGCAGGGCATGCGCGGCGCCAAGGAGCTGCGGCACTCGGGCGAGCAGGCCGAGGCGGAGTGATGATCGGACCGCAGCGGTACCGCCCGGAGCCCGCCACCTCGGTGCGGCTCGGGCTGTGGGGCCCGCCGGGCAGCGGGAAGACCACGTTCCTGGCCGCGCTGCAGATCGCCACGACCCGGGCGCAGGGCGCGGGCCCGGTCGACTGGATCATGAGCGGGCGCGACGACGCCTCCGTGCGGTTCCTGGTCGAGTCGGTGCACCGGCTGGCCACCGAGAAGCGCTTCCCCACCGCCACCGACGACAGCCGCGGCCTGTCGTTCCGGTTCAGCGGTGTCCACACCGGACAGCGTCTCCGGTGGCAGAAGCGACCACCGGAGACGCTGTCGTTCGAGCTGGACGTGCTCGACGTGCCCGGTCGCTTCTACGACGGCTCCCCCGTCGACGAGACCGGCGCCGACTTCGCCATCGCGGGCGCCCAGGCGTCGACCGCGGTCAAGCCCGACGCCCGGCTCATCGACCACCTGCACCACTGCGACGGCATCATCTTCCTCTTCGACCCCCAGCGCGAGGAGCGCGAGCGCGACGCTTTCCGCTACTTCCACGGTGTCCTGCAACGGTTGACCGGCAAGGTCATGGAGAACGAGACGTTCCCCGGCCCACGGTTACCGCACCGCGTCGCGGTCTGTGTCAGCAAGTTCGACGACTACGAGGTCTTCGACCACGCGCGCCGCAGCGGCTACACCGTCCGCTCCACCACTCCCCCGCACATGCCCGAGGTTTCCCCGGACCGGGCCCGGCAGTACTTCGCCTCGCTGTGCGCGGACCCGGGCAGCAACGCCGACCTGGTGGAAAGCGGCCTGCGCCAGTACTTCGACACGCTCGGCTACTTCGTCAGCTCGTCCATCGGCTTCAACATCGGCCGCAAGCGCTTCCAGCTCAACGACTTCCTCAACACCCACTACGACGGCGACGCCCTGCGGATCCGCGACGCGGTCCGGCCGATCAACGTGCTCGAGCCCCTGCTGTGGCTGCACGACTCGGTCCGTCAGGACCAGCGGCGATGAGCGGGCCGGGCTGGGCCGTGGTCGGCAAGCGGCCCGGCGACGACGCCGACTACGCGGTGCTGGCGGCCAGCGCCGAACCGTTCACCCACGCCCAACTCACCGCGATCCTGCTCGACGCGGCCCCGGGCCACTCGCCCGCCGTGGACGCCGAGGGTGCCGCGGCCCTGCCGTGGGTGTGGTTCGTGCCCGTGCGGTCCGACGACCGGACCCACCTGGGGGTGGCGGTCCGGGCGTGGTCCGACCAGGTCGACGCCACGAGCCGACCCATCGCCGTCACCCGGTTCCTGTGCGTCCCGCTGGACGGCTTCTCCGGCACGTTCACCGCCCTGCACCACGCGGTGGACCGGTGGCGCGACGAGCCACCGACGCGCGTCGAGCCGGTCGAGCCGAGGCGCGGTTTTCCCTGGCACGTGGCCGCCACCGTGGCCGCGCTGGTCGTCGCGGGGCCCGTGGCGCTGGTCGGCGCGGACCGGCTGGACCTGGCGTCCCGGTTGGCGCTGCTCGACTCGGTCGCCGCGTTGCTGCCCGCGGGCGCGCTGTCCTGGCTGACCGCGGCGTGCTGGTCCGACGCCGGGTTCCGGATGGTGTTGAGCTGCAAGGCGACCGCGGAGCCGGGCGACCGGGTGGTGGACGTCCGCACCGGGGAGGCGGTCGGGTCGCTCGGTCCCGCCGCGCGCGCCTACCGCGACCTGCTCGTCGGGTACTGCGAGCAGCACGGCCGGGACGCGGTCGCCCGCTACCTCGCGGGCCTCCCGGACGCGCGGGACCGCGACCTCGGTGCCGTGCGGGCCGCCCTCGCCGGGTTCGACCAGGTCAAGGCCGTGCTGCGCGCCGCGGCCGACCGCACGCTGCGGCCGGAGCAGGTGCGCGCCCTCGACGAGCGGGGCATGTTCGCCGCGCTCGACCCGCGGTCGCGCCTCGGCCTGCTGATCGGCTACCTCGACGTGGCCTGCCCGGAGGACGTCCGCCGCGACGCCACCTGGCTCGCCGCGCACTGGGAGCCGGGCGCGACCGCGCACCTGGCCCGGGTCGCGGGTGTGCGGCTGCGGCGGCCGGAGTGGCGGGCCGGGTCCGTGCTCGCGTTGGCCGACCTGGCCGCCGCGACCGGCTCGCGGGCCGACTTCCTCGACGCGCTGGCCCCCGGGACCGGGTCGTCGGCGTTCGGCGGGCACCTCGGCCGGGTGATCGAGGTGCTGGTCCGGCTCGGCGAAAGTCCGGAGTGGACAGATGAGATCGCCCGCGCGGTCAACGGTTCCCCGCACCTCGCCATCGGCCTGGCCCGCGCGCTCGTGGCCGCCGACGGCCACCCCGGTTACCTGCTGCGCACCCTGGCGGGTCAGGCGGACGAGCCCACCGCGTGGACCCGGATCAGCCGTCCCTTCCGCGTCGCGACCGGCGACACCGGAGCGGCCGAGGCCGAGGACATCCGGGTCCTGCACGGCATCGACGGGACCGTCGTGCGGGAGCTGATCGGCCTCGCCGCCCGGACCGGTCGGACCGCCGTGCGGGGGCTCATGGCGGGCGTGCTGGCGTACCTGGAAAGCGCGCCCGTCGACTGGTCGGAGTGGGGCGTGGCGCTGACCAAGGTGCCGCTCACCGACCCGGAGCAGCAGGCCGCGGCCGATTTCCTGCTGGCGGGTGCCGACCTGGAGCCCTCCAGGTCGCTGCACGCGGGCAGGCGGTACCGGGAGGCGCTGCGCCGGCGGGTCGACTCGAGCGGGCTCTCCCTCGGCCGTCGGACCGCGGTGGTCACCCGGGTCGCCGAGCGGCTGGACCCCGGGTGGGGCGCGGGCGCGGAGGTCGACGACGTGCTCGACGCGTTGTGGCACCTGGGGGGTGACACGGCCGTAGTGGCGCCGGTGGTCGAGGTCGTGGCGGACGAGGCCCGTCGGGACGGTCGGCTGCTCGCCCGGCCCAGCGCCGCGCGCTGGCTCCCGCTGCTGGCCGACGACCCGGAGCTGGCGGTCGCGATCCTGCGCAACCGCCTGCGGGGCGTGGCCGAGCGGGCCCCGGTCGCCGAGGTGGCCGACCTCGTGGTGCGCCTGTCCCGGGCGGAGGAGACCGCGGAGGCCGTGGCCGACGCGCTCGCCCGGTCGGCGTGGCGGCCGCTGACCCCGCAGTGGGCGGAGCTGTTCGTCGTGCTCACGTCCCGCCTGCACCTCGCGGGCGACCCGCGGCCCGACCGGCTGGCCACTGCGCTCGGCACGGCGCTGCTGGCCCGGTGGCCGCGGTCGCGGCTCGACTCGACCGCCGACGAGCTGTTCGGCGTGCTGCTCGGCCAGGCGATCACGGTCGTGCGCCTGGTCGCGCACCTCGCGCCGGTGGTCGGCGAGCACGGGGTGCTGGCGCTGCACCGCGCCGACCTGGACCAGGTGCTCGATGCCGTCGAACCGGTGGCCGCCCGGGCGCGGCCGCCGCACGCCTGAGGGAGGCCACGGTGCAGAAGAGGTGTCGGCGGTGATCGGCGGGTTCCTCGCGCGCGTCGGCGGCGCCCGGCCGGACCTGCTCGCCAAGACGCCGACCGACCGCTTCCGCTACGCCGCGACCGGGGGCGTGCTGCTCACCACCGCGGCCATCGCGGCGGCCTCGGCGGCGTTCGCGCTGGTCATGGCGTTGCGCGTGCCCCCGGTCGGTGCGGTGCTGGGCGGGTTGGCGTGGGGGCTGGTCATCCTGAACCTGGACCGGCTGCTGGTGATCACCATGAGCCGGGAGAACGGCGTGCTCGCCGCCGTGCTGACCGCGTTGCCCCGGCTCGCGCTCGCGGTCCTGCTCGGCGTGGTGATCTCCACCCCGTTGGTGCTGCGCATCTTCGAGCCGGAGGTCAACCTGGAGCTTCAGGTCTTGGCGCAGGAGAAGCAGGCCGCGTTCGCCGCGGACGACCGCGCGCGCAGCGATCGGATCGCCGAGGCGGACGCGAAGATCGCGGAGTGGAACCGCGTCGCGGGGTCCACTGTGGATGGTGAGCGGCCGGTGGTGGAGGCCAAGGCGGCGGTGGACGAGGCGTGGCGGCAGTACCAGGTCGCGAACGGCGAGGCCCAGTGCGAACTCGACGGCACCTGCGGTACGGGCAGGGCGGGTGTGGGGCAGTCGCAGCGGGACAAGGCGCAGGCGGCCGAACGCGCGTACGACAACTACAACCGGGCCAAGGCGGGCTACGAGCAGGCGCGCGCGGACGCCGTCGGCGCGCACCGGGGCACGGTCGACGCCGCGCGGGCGGAGGCTGAGCGGCTCGGCGTCGAGCGCAAGTCGCTGGCGGACGCGCAGGACCTGGACCGGCGGCAGTTCGCCCAGGGCAGCCGGGAGGCGGGGCTGCTGGCCCGGATCGAGGCGCTGGACTCACTGACCGCGAAGCGCCCCGGGCTGGGGAGCGCGCACTGGGTGCTGTTCCTGCTGTTCGCCGCGCTGGAGGTGCTGCCGGTGCTGGTGAAGCTGATGCAGCTGCTCGGCGCGCCGACGCTCTACGAACAACTGCTCGCCGAGCACGTCAAATCCGCCAAGGCGCTGGAGATCCGGGCGATCGGGCGAGCGGCCGACGTCGCCGACGAGCGCGCCGAGTACCGCGCCGAACTCGACCTCGCCGAGGCGCGCCGGGACTACCGGAGGGACCTGCGGCGCGCCGAGCAGCCGGGGGAGCAGACCATTCCCCATCTTCGGCGCGGGGCCGACCGGTCGCGCGGGGTCGGTCTGCCCCGGTGAAAAGGACGAGGGGGGCGATACCGCCCGCCGGTTCCCACTTAACTGTCAAACGTTGCTTGACCAGCGGAAATGCGTGACCGTCTAGCGGTCTGAAAATTTCCGACGTACTGCGAATGGGGGTACCGGGCCCGGGGGTGGCGGCCCATTATGGTCTAGACCTATTGGTGCCGTGAGGAGGATGAGTGATGAGGCTGCGTCGAGCGCTCGCCGGGGTGGGGGCGATGACTTCGGCCATCTTGGGGCTGAGCGTGGTGCTGGTGACACCCGCCTCCGCGCACGGTTCCATGGGTGACCCCATCAGCCGGATCTACCGCTGCTTCAGCGAGGGACCCGAGAACCCGAAGTCGGCGGCCTGCAAGGCGGCCGTCCGGGCGGGCGAGGCCTGGCCGATCTACGACTGGGACGAGGTCAACCAGCCCAACGCCAACGGCCGCAGCCGCGAGATCATCCCCGACGGGAAGCTGTGCAGCGCGGGCCGCGACAAGTACAAGGGCATCGACCTGCCCCGCGCCGACTGGCCCGCGACGAACCTGCCCGCGGGCGGCACGGCGTTCACCTTCAAGTACAAGATCACCGCGTCGCACCCGGGCACGTTCGAGCTGTACATCACCAAGCAGGGCTGGGACCCGACCCAGCCGCTGAAGTGGTCGGACCTGGAACCGACGCCGTTCTACAAGCAGCTCAACCCGCCCACCTCGGGCGGCAGCTACCAGCTGCGCTCCACCATCCCGGCGGGCCACACCGGCCGCCACCTGATCTACTCGATCTGGCAGCGTCACAAGCCGGACAGCGGCGAGGCCTTCTACTCCTGCTCGGACGTCATCCTGGGCAGCTGACTTCCCGCGGATCGGGGGGCCACCGCGCTGGTGGCCCCCCGATCCGCGCGCTCAGACGTCGCTACCAGGGATCTCCACGCTCATCACACCACCGGGATTGACGACGACCAGCGTGTCCGCCAGGAGTCCCCGCAGGGCGGACACGGGCGCCGAGGTCGCGCGCACACCCGGCGGCAGGTAGGCCGGTGACGAGTACACCACCAGGAAGCGGTTCCCTGCTCGTCCACGCTCACCCGCGGCACACCATCCGGGCCGGGCACGAACAGCACTTGCGCCGCGAGCAGGGCCGCGGGGAGTCGGTCGGGCGGCAGCCACTCGGCCGTCACCAGGTTGAGCACGTCCTCGAACTCGTTGCGCGGCAACGGGAACCCGCGCTTGGCTGGACCTGGGCGGTAGTTCGGGTCCAGGTACACCTCGCCGGTCAGCTCACCATCCGGCCCGACCTTGTACGCGCCGAGAAGTGCGGCGGGCGGGGGCTCGGGAAGGAGGCGGTGGTCGGCTTCCGAGTCGTGGCACCACACCCAACCGTCGGGGTTGTTCCTGCCCTCGGCGCGGAGGGCGTCGGTGACCGGGGGCAGGCCTGGGTGGTCGACCGGGACCGGAGGTTCCTCAGGCTGCTCCATGTCGAAGGCCACGAACAGGTCTGTGGCCACGGACTCCACCAGGTCCAGGACTGATCGGCTGCCCGGTGGCAGTCCCGGGAGGCCATGCCGGGCACCCACGAGCGCGCCGACGATCGCGGCGACAGCAGCGCGGTCACCATCGTGGTCGACGGCGGCGCGCAGCGCGGCGGCCGGGTCGTAGTCGAAGATCGACGTGATCAGCAGTGCACGGCCCAGCACCGACTCCGGGCTGTGTCCGTCCGCGAAGGACTCGACGCGTTCGGCGACGGACTTGACCAAGTCCCGGGAACGGTTCTCCTTGACCTGGCGCAGTACCGCATCGTGTGGGCCATCGGTGGGCAGCTTGGCGATGAGCACGCTCGGCGCGATTCCCAGGGGATCCTTCCTCAGCACGCCGGTCAGCAAGATCACCAGCAGCGCGGCGTCCGGTTCGGCACCGCCGATCGCACCCAGCAGTGCGCCCACCACGGCCCCGGTGCGATCTTCGATCGGGAAGCCGGGGACCTGGTCGAGCCAACCCGCCGCGCGAGCGGGGGCGTGGGTGCGCAGCAGGTCTTCCGCTCCCCTCAGCAACGCGGCGGTGATCGGGCCGATGCCGATGGTGCCCGCGTACTGCTCGGCCACCGCCACACCCGCGAACGCGCCGACCAGCCGGTACCAGGAGAACCGGCGGCCCGCGCCGATCCGCGGGCTCGCCTTGCCGAACGTGGGTGGGCCCAGCGTTCGAGTCGCTCCCGAGCCGTCGACCGTGTAGAACGCCTGCGCCCACACCGGCTGGGCGCGACCGTGCAGGGGGCGGCCAGGCAGGTGGCGATCTCCACGCACTCCCGCTCGTCCAGGTGCCTGCCGTGCGCACGGGCCTGATCCGCGGCGGCGACCACGGACCCCCGCACGAACTCGGCGTCCTCGGCGGACAAGCCCAGCCACGTGTCGTCAACGCGGGTTTCCGGCGCCCGCACCACCACGACGGGCTGTTCCGGCGTGGCGCGGGGAAGGTCTCTGGCGTGCTCCACCGCGGTCGAGTTCAGGTCGAACGACAGCACGTGGCCGGGGTTGACCACGATCTCGTCGACATCCACAGCCAGTGACAGCAATGCGTCCCGCAGGTTGATCTCGTACCAGGAGCGGGTACCGCTGGGCAGCATGTCCAGCGAACTCCACGCTTCGGCGCGCACCCCGTCCGGGTGCTTCACCAGCCGCACCGCCCCGTTGTCCTTCAACGGCAGGTACACGGTGGAGTCGAGGATGGCCGCCAGACCGGACAGGTCGTGCAGCCACTGGGCCCAGTAGTAGCGGACCAGCTTGTCCATCCTGCTCGTCGGGGCGGGCAGCCCGCGCCAGGTCATCCCGGACCTGGCGTGCGGGTTGACTCGGACCCGGTCCGTGGGCTGCCCGTCCGTGCCCACGAGGCGCCAGCCCAGCACGGCCGCCTGCGGCACCTCCAGACCCGGGAACTCCTCGCGGTCCCACTCCGGGTCGACCACGACCATCTCCTCGCCCGGGTGCTCGGCGGCCCAGGCGAGATCGGCATCCGACGGCTCCGGCCACAACGCGGGCAACAACCACACCGGGGCGTGCGGCGACATGAGGAGGTGTTCGACCTCGCTGCCGTCCACGTGCACCAACAACGTGCGCGGCGGCATGAACGCGTTGCCGGACGATCCGTCGAGCTCGTAGGGAACCCACCAGTAGCGGCTCTCCCGGTGCACGCCGGGTTCTTTGATGCGCAGCGGCTCGCCGTCGCTGGTCAGCTCCGGGCCGTACCGGTCCCGCAACCACGCCTCGGCCACGGCGATGGCTTGTTCCTTGGTCTGCACGGTCATGCTTGCGCCGCCGGTCCTGTCCCCGCCGCGATGGCGGTCTCGATCTGTTCGGTGAGCCAGCGCATGAACGGTTCGTGGTGGGTGACGCCGGTCAGTCGCACGTGGATGCCATCCGGAACCACTGTGGTCCGGGCGCGCTCGTCAATGGCGATCTGCGCGCGGTAGTAGCCCGCGAAGGGGAGTTCCATCGCGCTCGACAGTGCGAGCGCGTCGTGCTGCATGGTCGCGTGGTGGAACTTCGCGTACCACTGGTCCATGTGCGCCGCGACGAACCGGGCCCACTCCGGGCCTGTGGGGTCGGCCAGCAGGCGGTGCAGCGGTGAGTCCTTGGCGATCTCCACCTCGGGGGTGAACGTGGTCTCGGAGAGCTGCAGGTATGGCAGCCGGACCAGGCCCAGCAGGGCGGTCGCGGCGGGGATGTCGGTGCGGAAGTTGTGGTCGGCGCGCTCCGGGTCGCGGTAGCGCAGTGCGCCGCCGACCTGGAAGACCGCCAAGCGCTCGGCCAGGTCGGGACGCTCGGTCAGCAGGGCCGCCAGGTTGGAGGCCGGGCCGATGCCGACCCAGCGGACCGGGCCCGTGGTCGAGTCCAGCACCTTCGCCACGGCCGCGCGGATGTCGTCGGGCTGGTGCGGGACGTGCGGCGGGGTCAGGCCGTCGATGCAGTTCAGCCGGGTGTTGCCGAGGTCGGAACCGGTGACGACGGGGACATCGGGGCGACCGAGGAGGTCGAGCAGGCGCCGGACGAAGCGGGCGCGCTCGCCGCCGAGTTCGTCGCAGGTGAGGACTAGGGCCAAGGTGGGCTCGGCGGCGGCGGCGATGAGCGCGATGGCGTCGTCGGGGTCACCGCCCGCGTCGGTGTCGATGATCATCGGGGTGTCGCGGCGCGAGGGCGGGAAGTACGCCTTCGGCTCGTAGCCCAGGTTGAACCGGTCCGACCTGTCCTTCGTCGCGCGGATGGTCTCGTTGATGCCGAACTCGTCGTCGTAGTCGCTGTGCTTCACCGCAGCCCTCCTCGTTCAGCCAACTCGGCGGCGAACCGCTTGCGCTCGGCCTTGGTCTCGTGCTCGCTGTAGGCCGCCCACACGGCGCGCGGTGTCCTCGTCCATCCCGAGCCGCTCAATGGTTTCGGCCACGATGCCCGTGTCGTGCAGGTAGTCGTTGAGGCGGAAGTAGGTGCCGGGGATCATGGTCTCGTCGACCTTCCGGTGGTGCATCCGGACTCGTCGATGCCGTCGAACTGCCGTCCAAGGTTCTCCAGGTCTCGCATCGCCCCCTCCACCACGGCGCGGGACAGGACGATCTCGCTGCAGTGCCGGTGAAGAACTCGGGCTGCATGATCTTGGTCGCCAGGGCCAGGTTGTGGCCGTCGCGGCCGAGGAAGACCACCCGGCGGTCGGGGTTCTGGGCGACCAGTGCCGAAACGTCGTCGGGCACGCGGGTCGCCACGTCGACGATCACCGGAGCGGTGCACTCGCGGGCGACCTCGTAGGCGTGGGATCAGGGCGCGGATCTGCTCGGGATCGGTGATGCCGAGGTCTGCGGCCACTTCGGCGACGGCGGCGTCACGATTGTCGTTGGCGCCGGGGTCCCCAGTGTGCTCGGTGGGGTCACGGTCCTCGGGTAGGGGGGATTCGGCAGGTCCATCGTCTGCGGAGTGACTATCGGCGCCGTCGTTCCCATCGGAATTCTCCGAGTCCGAAGGGGATTCGCCGTGTGCCGAGGGGACGGGGAGCTCAGTTGGGGACTCGGGTTGTGCGTAGGAAGGAACTTGACGGAGTGGGCATTGGGCGGGAGGTATGCCAGGTCACCGCTTTGCGGATCGACGAAAGCGATGCCGTGCTCGGTGTGCACCACGCGCATGACGTGCCCGTGCTCGCCGCCGGGGTAGTTGTCGGCGACAACGCCGCGGGACCCTTCAGGCAGGTCCTTCATAGTCGAGATGACGCTGTTGAAGTCGTCGTGGTCCTGCCACTGAAGTACCTCGCCCGCGCCAGGTCTGTGCTCGTCGAGTGGATGGCTGCCTGGCTCGGCGGATTGGTGGCGATCGCCGTATCCGAGAAGTCGGTGCGTGACCGCGCCGACTCCCCGGTGAGTACCCGAGCCAGGTCACGCGTGTACGGCGCGATGTCGTACGGGTGGATCTCGTTGCTCGGATGGCTGATCTCGGTGAGCTGGTCCAGCCTTGAGGCGAGCGACCCACGGCGTTCCCGATCGCCTGCCCGCGTGGGAACTCCCGTCTGCTCTCCGGACTGGTGCGAACGGGCTGGGCCGTCCGGCTCCAACGCGCGCGATGTCCTTAGGGGCCAGTGGTCGATCCGAGGACCTGTCCGGGTTTCCCTCTCCGGAAGGGGTGTCCTTGCCTGTGTCGTGGTTGGCAGCCGCAGGTTGATCACTTGCCCGCGGCGAGGACCCGGTTTCGCTAGGCGGCCTGCGAGAGTCCGTTGCGTCGCCCGGAGTAGGCGCCTCAGGTGAGCTCTGGGAGTCGGACCGCGTCGCGGCGGGAGGGGTGTCCCGGTTGCCATCCGGGAGGCGGGTGCTCGGTTGTGCGGGTCCGGCGCTTTCGGGCCAGGTCGGTTGCCTGCCGGTTTCCGTGCGGGACGCGTCGGTGTGGTTGGGGGCGGGTTGGTGCGGCGAGGTCTGCGGCCTGCTCGATCGACCTCCGCCCGGTTGTGCCGAGTTGACGCGGACAGGCGCGGCCAGCGGCCTCTCGAACTGGTTCCCAGCCGACCGCCTGCCTGGCTGGTGGGCTCCTGGCTGTGCGGGACCGGCTTGGTTTGGCGACGACAGCGGTCGCGCGGCTTGGTTCGCGATCGGCTGGTGCGCGCCGGATTGTGTCGGGTTGACGTGGCGCGGCACGTGCCTGCCGTTCTGGTTCCCGACCGGTGGTCGAGCACCGGTTTGTGCGGGGGGTGGCGACGGCGGTGGTCGGCTCGCCCGGTTTCCGGGGGAGGCACTCGGTGCGGCTGTGGGCTTGGCGGAACCGGGTGCTTGGCCGGGCTGCGACTGCGGTCGGGCGGCGGTGGTCGGGATCTGGCGGGTGTTGCCCAGTTGGGTCGCCATACCCTGCGGCATGGGCCTCCCCGAATCCGGTACGCCCCCCGAAGCGACTCGGGGATTGTGCGGAGAGGGATGAGCACCGCCGGTGCCGGAGGTCGGTGTGCCCGCAGGCCGCGCGGTGGACGGGAACCGCGTAGCCGGCGGTTGCGGGGGTCGCCCCGGGGAGTCGCGTGGTCGCGTCGTTCGTTGGTGTTGCGGTGCGCGGGTTGCCGGTGAAGGGGGTTGCCGTCGGGTTTGTGCGTGGTGGTGTCGACGACGCCGTTGGGGCGCGGCCCGTACCGTTGGGTGTGGAGCCGGAGCGCGGATCCGCCGATTGTCCTGTCCCGTTCACCGTCGGTGCGGATGACCGCTCGACCTTGCTCAGGCGGTTGGCGTTGGACTGGTCGGCGTCGCGGGTGGCGGCGGCGGTGGCTTTGGTCTTGGCGCCCGCGTTCTCGGCGGCGCCGGCGGCTTGTTCCACACCCCGGCGGGCGTTGGAGATGGCGTTGTCGGCGCTGCGCATGGCCACTTGGCCGAAGACGCCCGCGCTGCTCTGGCTCGCCGAGATGTTGAGCTTGCTGTTGACGCCGTCGCGGAGTGGGCGCCGCGGTTGGTGAAGCGGCCACCGAGGGCCTCGACGGCATCGGGGTCCATTGCGCTCCGCCGACGATGCCATACGAGGTCGGGGCTTGCGACCCAATCGGTGGGATCGGGGTCAGGCGGCTCTTGCGATGGTGGTCGAGCGGTAGGTCAGTGGGGTCGCGGCGTTGTCGAGGGCGGCATCGACCGCGTCGAGCAGGGCGACGCGGTGGGTCGAGCGGGTCAGGTCGACGGCATCCACCGCCAACCGCACGGTCCCGCCGCGGCGGGCGGTGCGGATCGCCGTGCGCACCAGGGCGAAACCGCGCCAGGACTCGGTTCGCTCGCTGCCCGCCAGCGCGTGCACGCGGGCCCGGACCCGGATGCCCGTGTGCAGGTCGCGGATGCTCATCAGGTCCGCGCACAGCCGGAAACCCTTGCGCTGCAACGCGATCACCGTGCCCGCCGAGGCCATCCACCGTGGCGGGGCGAAGCCGTCGACCGGGAGCGCGGCACGCTCCATTGCGGACATCGCGGCGGTGAGGCGCAGGCCCGCCTCGTGTGCGGGCAGTGTCGCGAACTCGGCGCGGCGGCCCAGCGACAGCGTCAGCGAGCGCGGGTCCGGGGTGTGGTCGAAGCCGTGCATGAGCACGTCGTCGCCGTTGCGGTGGCGGTCGCGGACCCACTGCACCCACTCCGCCGGGGTGCCCGCGTGCCGTGGCGCGATCAGCAGGGTCAGCGGCACCGCGCGCCGGTCGAGTTCGTCGGCGAGCGCGGCGCAGCGGGACAGGGACGGGGCGTCGACGCCCGCGAGCGAGACCACCAGTCGTGCCGTCACCAGCTCAGCACAACGGCACCGGATGACTACCAGGTGTCGCCGGTGGTAGCTCAGCCGATCCAGTCGGCGAACTTCCTTCCGGTGATCTTCTCGTACGCCTCGACGTAGCGGGACCGGGTCGACTCGACCACGTCCGCGGGCAGCGGGGGCGGCGGCGTGTTGCTCGCGCGGTCCCAGCCGGAAGGCCCGGTCAGCCAGTCGCGGACGTACTGCTTGTCGAACGACGGCTGCGCCTTCCCCGGAGAATACGTCTCCACCGGCCAGTACCGCGACGAGTCCGGGGTCAGCACCTCGTCGCCCAGCACGACCTCGCCGTCGAGCAGGCCGAACTCGAACTTCGTGTCCGCCAGGATGACGCCCCGGTCGGCGGCGAACTCGGCGGCCCGCGTGTAGACCGCCAGGGTCAGGTCGCGGACCCGCTCGGCCAGCTCCTGCCCGATCTCGGTGACCGTGGCGGCGAAGTCGATGTTCTCGTCGTGCTCGCCCAGCGGCGCCTTGGTGGCCGGGGTGTAGATCGGCGACGGCAGCTTGGCGCCCTCGACCAGGCCCTCCGGCAGCGCGATGCCGCAGACCGCGCCCGAGCGGTCGTAGTCGACGGTGCCCGACCCCGCCAGGTAGCCGCGCGCGACGGCCTCGACCGGCAGCATCTTGAGCCTGCGCACGATCAGCGCCCGCCCGCGCACCTCCGCCGGGATGCGCTCGTCGTCCCACGCGACCAGGTGATTCGGCACGAGGTCGCCTAGCAGCTCGAACCAGAACACGCTCATCGCGGTGAGGATCCGACCCTTGTCCGGGATCGGCGATTCGAGCACGAAATCGTAGGCCGACACGCGGTCCGAGGCGACCAGCAGCAGGTGGTCGTCGTCGATGGCGTGGAGCTCGCGGACCTTGCCTGCCGCGATCTGCGGGTAGTCATCGAGGGTCGGCACGTTTGCGCAGCCTACGGCGTACCCCTAAGACTTTTCCCATGGGGTACGACTGGATCTCGTTCACCACCGACTACGGCCTTGCCGACGCCTACCCGGGCGTTTGCGAGGGCGTGATCGGTCGAATCGCCCCGCGCGCCCGGGTGCTGCACCTGTCGCACGCCGTGCCCGCGCAGGACGTCCGCAGGGGCGCCGCCGTGCTGGCCCAGGCCGTCGGGTACCTGCCACCGGCGGTGCACCTGGCCGTCGTGGACCCGGGCGTCGGCACCGACCGCAGACCCGTCGCGGTCGTCGCCGGGGAGGCGGTGCTGGTCGGGCCGGACAACGGGCTGCTGGTCGCCGCCGCTGGGGTGCTCGGCGGGATCACGGCCGCCTACGAGCTGACCGAGTTCCGCCTGGAGCAGGTCTCGGCGACCTTCCACGGCCGCGACGTCTTCGCGCCGACCGCCGCGCACCTCGCCCGCGGCGCCCGGCCGGACGAGGTCGGGCCCGCCGTCGACCCCGCCGGGCTGGTCCGCCTGCCCGCGCCGGTCACCCAGGTCGAGGCTGGTCGGGTGACCACCGAGGTGCTCGGCGTGGACGGCTTCGGCAACGTCCAACTCGCTGCGACCCGGCTCGACGCGGCGCCGGGTACCTACGTGCACGCCCAGGTGGGGGACCGGTCGGTGGAGGCCGTCGTCGGGCGCACCTTCGCCGACGCGCCCGCCGGGTCGGCCGTGCTGCTGGTGGACTCGGCGGGGCACCTGGCCATCGCGGTCAACGCGGGCTCCGCGGCCGCGGTGTTGACGCCGCGGCCGGGAGCACCGGTGGTCTTGCTGCTCGCGACCTAGAAGGTCAGCTTCCAAGAGTCGATGTAGCCGCTGT
Organism: Actinokineospora auranticolor; assembly: GCF_041897805.1. Taxonomy (GTDB): domain Bacteria; phylum Actinomycetota; class Actinomycetes; order Mycobacteriales; family Pseudonocardiaceae; genus Actinokineospora; species Actinokineospora auranticolor. Next base: position 8,223,136 of record NZ_CP154825.1, on the reverse strand, counting down.
CCGAGCGGTAGACGTCGCGGACGCGCAGCCGCCACGTGCCGTTGGCGACCTTGGTCGCGGCGTTGACGGTGTAGGTCGCGATGACGTTGTCGGCGGAGTCGCTCGACGAGGACGCCTTGAGGCGGAAGGTGCCGCCGTCCGGGGCGACCAGGTCGATGACCAGGTCACCCCGGTAGGTGTGGACGACCCGGACGTCCACCTTCAGCGCGCCGGGCGCGTTGCCGGGTACGCCCGTGACCGTGATCGGGCTGTCGACCGCCGCGCCGCCGTCGGGGATCGGCACGTCGGCGGTGTTCTCGAAGGTCTTGGCCGCGTCCGGGGTGACCGCGTCCTTGGCGTCGACGCGGCCGTCGCCGTAGAAGTTGTTCTTCGCGGTCGTGCCGGTGCAGCGGGCGTCGGCGCAGGGCAGGTCGTCGGCCTGGGCGGCGAGGCGGGTGCGCAGGTCGGCCACGGACAGGTCGGGGTTGGCGCTGAGCATGAGCGCGGCGACGCCCGCCACGTGCGGGGTGGCCATCGACGTGCCGGACAGGTTGCCGTAGCGACCGCCGGGCAGGGTCGAGTAGACGCTGTCGCCGGGCGCGGTCACGGTGATCTTTCCGGTGCCGAAGTTGGAGAACGACGACTTCACGTTCTGGGAGTTGATCGACGACACGGTCACCACGCCGGGCAGCTCACCCGGCATCAGCAAGCACGAGTTGTTCACCGGCCGGGACGCCGGGCTCGAGTCGTTGGGGCTGGTGGTGTCGGTGACCTTGTTCGCCAGGTCGTAGTTCTCGTTGCCCGCCGCGACGACGTTCAGCACGCCCTTGCCCTCGGCGTACGCGGTTGCCCGCTTCACGCCCTCCAGGGTCGCGGCCTGGTCGGCGTTGTTCGGGCAGGCGAAGAGCCACGGGTCGCTGTAGTAGCTGTTGTTGGTGATCTTGAAACCCTGGTCGGCGGCGAAGACGAAGGCGCAGATGGTGTTCTCGGCGAAGAACAGGCCACTGGGCACCTCCGCGATCCGCACCGACGCGATGTGGACGCTCGGGGCGACACCGATCGCGCCCTTGCCGTTCTTGGCCGCCGCGATCGTGCCCGCGACGTGCGTGCCGTGGTCGCCCTCGGCGCGCCACGAACCCGGACGGGTGTCGAGCTTGCCGTAGGCGCAGGAGGCGGACTTGGTGGCGTCGAAGTTGGGCTTGAGGTCGTAGTGCTGGTCGTCGACGCCGGTGTCGAGCACGCCGACGAGGACGGACGGGGAGCCCGTGGTGACCGACCACGCCTGGTCGGCCTTGATCTGGGTCATGTCGGGCCGGTTGGTCTCGGCCTCGGTCGGGGTCGTCTGGGTGGGGGCTGCGGGGATCGACGGGTTCGAGGCCTCGGCGGGTACGTCCGTCGTGCGGGTGGCACCTACCTGCTGCACACCGCTTACCGCGCGCATCTTGGTCGCGAAGTCGCTCGCGGACGAATGCGCCACTACGACACCGATGGCGTCGTAGGAGGAGAAGACGGTGCCACCGTTGGTCGCCACCGCCGTCTTGGCACCGGCCGTGTCGTTGGGCGCGGTGATCACGAGGTAGGACCGCACGCCGGTCGCGGTGGACGCCTTGGGCGCGGCGGGGAGACCGGGCGAGGCCTCGGCCACCCCCGCCATCCCGACCACGAGGCTGACCCCGGCCGCAGCGGCGGTCACCGCGCGGCGGAGCCGGGAAGTCGACCAGATCGTCACAGTTCCTCCACTGGTGTGGGAATGCCTGAGTCGCAGGGTGTCCATCACCCAGGCAGGAACGAGACAATCACGGTCGTGCTGCGCCACCGGAGCACAAATACCCGATAGCGGCCTAAGTCAACTCGATCGATGTACCCGCGATCGGGATCTCCACCCGTGCGCCACCGGGGCCGAGCTCGTCGAACCGCCGGTACGCCATCGCGATCCCGGCCTCGCTGAGGGTGAGTTCGTGGATCGGCACGGCCACCCGCGGCGCCACCGCCCGGTAGAACTCGACGGCCTCACCGAGCTTGAGCCACGGCGCGCCGGTCGGAAGCCCCAGGACGTCGATCTTCTGCTCGGGCACGAAGAGCGAGTCGCCGGGGTGGTAGAAGGCGCCGTGGTCGACGACGTAGCCGACGTTGGGCGGTAGCGGCAGCTCCGGGTGGATCACCGCGTGGTCGCCGCCGACGACGTCGACCACCGCACCCGCCAACTCGACCGCGTCACCCGGCCGGACCGCGCGGACGTCCAGCCCGAGCTTGGCGGCCTCTCCCGCGGATTCGGGGTCGGCGATCAACTCGGCACCCGGGTTCCCCTTGGCCAGTGCGGTGAGGCGGTCGCCGTCGAAGTGGTCGAGGTGCGAGTGGGTGATCAGGATGGCGTCGAGGTCGCGCAGGTCCTCCATGCCGGTGGACCAGACGCCGGGGTCGACGAGCAGCCGAGCGGAGTCGGTTTCCAGCAGTACGCACGAATGGCGGAAGTGGGTCACCTTCACCGAACCACCCTAACCCCGCGTGCGCCGGGTGTACGGTGTTCGAGCTTGATCAAGGGGATTCGCCGATGAGTGGTCTGCCGCACCGCGCCCTCTCCCGCGCGGTGCTGATCGGTGCCCGCGACTTCCCGCGTGCCGACGCCTTGCGGCCCCTCCCGGCGGTCCGGAACAACCTGGCCGATCTGGTGCGCGCGCTGTGCGATCCGGACACGGGGATCCTGGATCGCGCTCATTGCACCGTGATCGACGACCCGGAGTCCCCGGGCGCCGTCATGCGCGGCCTGCGGCGCCCTGTGGGCGAGGCCCAGGACCTGCTCGTCGTCTACTACTCGGGACACGGGATCCGGCACGAGTCCCGGCACGAGCTGTACCTGGCGGTGCGCGAGACCGAGCAGGACGTGCTCAAGAGCAGCGCGGTGCCGTTCGAGTGGCTGAAGGACGCCATCGAGGACAGTCCAGCGCGCACGAAGCTGCTGATCCTGGACTGCTGCTACTCCGGGCTGGCACTGGGGGCGATGTCGGCGACGGAGGTGCGCGACATCGGGGTGGCGGGCACGTCGGTGATCACTTCCTCGTCGGGCACGCAGCTCTCCTACTCGCCGCCCGGCGAGACCCACACCGCGTTCTCCGGTGCGCTGATCACGCTGCTGCGGGAGGGATCCGACCTACCGGACACGCCGCTGACGGTGGTGCAGCTGTACCGGTCGCTGGTGGCGGCGATGAACCGGCGTGAGCTGCCGCGGCCGAGGTTCAAGAGCACGGACACCAGCAGCGACCTCGTCCTGCGCCGGGAGCCGCCTTCGCCGGCGGTGGTGCGGGAACCCGTCCCGGAGCAACCCGGTTCATCGCAAGAGCCCCCCGCCACACGGGAGGAGCTCGGCTCGGCGAGGTCGCGGCAACGCGCCGAGCGGGCGATCGAGCCGGGCGCGGAGTCGCAGCCGCTTGCCGCCGCGTCCCGCGTGGGGCCTGCGGAATCATTTGGGGACGTCTCGCTAGAGCCCTCGACGGCCGTGTGGTTGGCCTCCTCCGTGTGGGTGGCCATTCTCTGGATGCTCTTCTTCTGGGGGGCCGGGTCGTCCATCGCCGGGTGGGTCGGGCTCTTCTGGGGCACGCCACCCGCAGGCGCCGGTCATGGCGCTGATGTCGCCGTGGCTGTGACGCTGGGTGTCGTCGCCGTGATCGCGGGCGTCATGATCCGGTGGCCCATGGCCAGGTTCCGGTTGGGCAGGCCGTGTCCGTCGATCCGCGTGGCGGTTGTCGCCACGTTGCTCACGCCGCTGTCCCGCTGGCCGCGGCCGCTGTCCTCGGCGGTGGCCGCGTTCTCCCTCTGGGTGATCTTCCAGGCCCTGGACACATCGCCGGTCGGATCGCTGACCAAGGTCAGCGCGCTGACCAACGACGTTTCGCGCGTGACCGTCTTCGCCCCCTGCGCCGCCGTGCTCGTGCTGACCGTGGTGCGTCGCTGGTCGGGCGACCGGCGCTGACACCTTCCGTGGAACTTGCCTAACCCGGTCGGACGAGCTTGTACCCGATCGAGTGCACTCCGTAACGGCGTCTTGTGGCCCACGATGAATACGCAAGAACGTCGGGTGTACGGATGAGGTGAGGTCGATGACCGTGTTGCCGCACCGCGCCCATTCGCGGGTGGTGTTGATCGGGACCAGCGACTTCCGGCATGCCGATCGGTTGCCGCCGTTGCCCGCGGTCCACAACAACCTGGCCGACCTGGAGCGCGCGTTGTGCGATCCGGAGACCGGGATCGTCGACCGGGCCCAGTGCACGGTGCTGGACACGCCGGACTCGGTGACCAGTCTGATGCAGCGGCTGCGCAGGCCGGTCGGGCAGGCCGAGGACCTGCTGGTCGTCTACTACTCGGGGCACGGGATCCGGCACGAGCACCGGCACGAGCTGTACCTGACCGTGCACGACACCGACCCGGCCATGCTCGCGGGCACCGCCGTGCCGTTCGAGTGGCTGAAGGAGGCCATCGAGGACAGCCCGGCGCGGACCAAGCTGCTCATCCTGGACTGCTGCTACTCCGGCCTGGCCGTCGGCGCGATGTCGGCGGGGGAGGAGGTGCGCGACATCCGGGTGGCGGGGACGTCGGTGATCACGTCGTCGCCCGGGAACCAGATCTCGCACTCGCCGCCGGGGGACGAGTACACGGCGTTCTCGGGTGAGCTGATCACGTTGTTGCGCAACGGTTCCAACTTGCCCGGTGTGCCGTTGACGGTGGCCGAGCTGTACCGGTCGCTGGTGGCGGCGATGAACCGGCGGGACCTGCCGAAGCCGAAGTTCAAGAGCACGGACACCAGTAGCGACCTCCTCTTGCGCCGCGTGCCGGAACCGCGACTCCCCGAACCGCCTTCGGTCAAGCCGGAAGCCGCCAAGCCGGAGGCTGCCGGGCTGGTGGCGGAAGTGCCGGTGGCGGAAGTGCCGTCGGTGGCTGAGGTGCCGCCGATCGTGGACGCGCCTGCGATCCCGATGCCGGGCGTCGTGAAACCGTTGACCCGGTTCCCCTCGCTCGCCACCCCGAAGCCGCGGGTGCGCTCGGTCGCCAAGAAGCGCGCTGTACCAACGGAGTCTGACGGGGTACCCGCCCAGCGCTCGACCGAAAAAGTCGAGGACGAACGCCCGGAAACCGTGGCGCGGCCTGCCGCCAGCAGGCTGACGCCGGTGCTGTGGGTGGTGTTCTTCATGGGCTTCCCGGTCTCGCTGGGCGGCATCCTCAGCGCGATCACCGCTGAGCCCCCGGAAGGCGACCCCAAGGACCTGCTTTTCGGACTGGTGTGGCTCGGGGCTTCGGCGCTGATCATCCTGCTGATCCGGTTCCGGTTCGCACCTCGCCGTGCGGGACGCCAAGTCGGCCACGTCGAGGCTCTGCGGATCACGCTGGTCGAACCGGTCAGTCGGTGGCCGCGATACGTGATCGGACCCGCGCTCGGCTTTTCCCTGCTGATGGCGGTGGTGGCCCCCTTCGCGGACGTCACGTCGACCACACCCGGATCGATCAGTGGGTTCGCCACGCAGTGCATGATGTTGCTGATGTTCTTGATGCTCTCGGCCACCTTCGTGGCGGCGTTGCGGGTGCGGGCTCGGGCCTGAAAAGGTTTTGCCACGCGGCTTCCGGCCCGCGTACGGTGCGCGGCATGTGTGCGATCGCAGTGTCCAAGCCCTGGGGCGAGTAGCGGCGGGCTCTCGACCTCGGGTTCTCCGCCGCTCTTCGACGTCGTCGCCGGGCGGTCCTTTTCGCGCTGCCCGGCTTCCTGCGAAGCCGCGGAGTCCCAGCAGTGCGCACGCACCACCATGGCAGGCATGAGCACGGGCAGAACTTCCTGCTCGACCGCACCACCATCACCGAGATCGTCGACCTGGTCGCCGCCACCGAGGGCCCGGTCGTCGAGATCGGCCCCGGCGGGGGCGCGTTGACCCTCCCCCTCCAACACCTCGGCAGACCCCTGACGGCCGTCGAGATCGATCGACGGGTCGCGGCGTCGCTGCGGACGCGGGTGGGGCCGAACACCACCGTCGTCGACGGCGACTTCCTGGCGTTCCGGCCGCCCCGCGCGCCGCACGTCCTGGTGGGCAACCTGCCGTTCCACCTCACCACCGCCCTGCTCCGGCGGATCCTGCACGCCGACCACTGGACGCACGCCGTGCTGCTCGTGCAGTGGGAGGTCGCGCGGCGGCGGGCGGGGGTCGGCGGGGCGACGATGATGACCGCCCAGTGGTGGCCGTGGTTCGACTTCCACCTGGTCCGCCGCGTCCCCGCCGCCGCCTTCCGCCCCATGCCGTCGGTCGACGGCGGGTTGCTGACCATCACCCGTCGTGCCGGGTCGGCGGTGGAGCGGAAGCCCTACCAGGACCTCGTCCACCGCGTCTTCACCGGGCGGGGGCGGGGTCTTCGGCAGGTCGTCCGGACCGCCTATGGCCCCGCCACCGCCCACTGGCTCCGGCGGCACGGGATCACCGACCAGCACCTGCCCCGGCACCTCACCGCCGACCAGTGGGTCGATCTCTACCGCGCGGTCCGCTGACCCTGGCTACAGGGCGTCGAGGATGGCGGCCTCCTCCGCCCTGGTCATGCCCGCCACCCGCGCGCGGTCGAGGCCGAGGGCCCGCTCGTTCGCCAAGACCGCAGTCACGGTCTCGGCGAACGGGCGCGGCGCCAGGCCCGCCGCGATGACCGGGGCCGCGTCGCGGGCGGTGGTGTTGGCGTAGGTGTCCGGCAGCCACAGCGGCAGCGAGTGCGGACCGGCCCACGGGGCGACCTCGAGTTCGGCCAGCTTCGCGGGGTCGACCCGGACGAACTCGACGTCGGCGTCGAGGGTCGTGGCGATCTCGGCGAGCAGGTCGAGCAGGGGGACGTGCGGGCCGATGGCGTCGTAGGTGCCGGTGGTGCCGGTCTCGGCGGAGCCGACGATCCACGCGGCCAGGTCGCGGACGTCGATGTGCTGGACCCGCTGGTCGGTGTCCGGCACCACCACCCGGCCACCGGCGGCGATCCGCTGGACCCAGTAGCCGAGCCGGTCGAAGACGTCGCCGGGGCCGGTGATCAGCCCGGCCCGCACGATGAGTTCCCGACCGCCGACGACCTCGCGGACGGTCTGCTCGCTGGCGACCTTGATCGCGCCGTAGCTGTCGGGGTCGTCCGCCATCTTCTCGCGACTCCCGTGCTCGGCCCGCGGCTCGTGGACCGGGTCATCGATCCCGCCCGGCGCCGAACCGGTGTCGCGGTAGACGCTGATCGACGAGACGAACGTCCAGTGCGCCGCGTCCGCTCCGAAGGCGGCCAGGGCCCGCCGCACCCACTCGTGGGAGATCGTGGCGACGTCCACTACGGCGTCGAACCGCTCTCCGGCCAGCGGGGCGAGCCCGTCCTCGACATCGCGATCGACCACCACCAGCCGCGCGCCCTCCGGCGCGGCACCGGACTCACCGCGAGCCGCGCAGACGACGTCATGCCCCCGCCCAACCGCCTCCGCCGCCACTGCGTGGCCGAGGAAACGGGTACCCCCAAGCACCAGGATTCGCATAAACCAGCCTGCCTCACCCACCCGGCGAATCGCCACCCTGCTCACCACCAGCGAACATCGAACACCCGTTCGAGCGATCCAGTGACAACTTTGATCAGCCGATCTGCCCAAGGTGACCTTGCACGCGTTCGTCGACGAGTCCCGTCGCAACAAGACGTACCTTCTGGCCACAGCCTTGGTCATCCCCGCGACCTGCACGTTCTGCGCAAGGTACTGCGCGGGATGCTCATGTCCGGACAACGAGAGCTGCACTTCAAGAAGGAGACACCCTCGCGGCGCAAGGCGATTCTCTCGCGGCTCGCTCGTGAACAGGTGGTGGTGAGGATCTACCAGGCGGACTGCACCCGGGGCGAAGACCGTGCACGCCGGTCGTGCCTCGAACACCTGGTCGAGGACTTGCTCGACGTTGGCGCCCATCGCTTGGTGATGGACAGCCGCGAGATGCGCGATGCGGACGACCGCTCAACGATCCACGATGTCATCGTGGCGCACTCGCACGCTGGCGTCTTCGGCTACGAGCACCTGGACAGCACTCAGGAGCCGTTGCTGTGGATCGCTGATGCCATTGCCTGGTGCCACGGGGCTGGGGGCGAGTGGATGAGGCGGGTCGAACCCATGATCGAAGAGGTCGTCGACCTGCGAAACACCCTTGGAAAACGCGAAGCCCGGCCGCCGACCGTCCGGACGGGGAACCGGGCTCACTTCCCTCGCCTACTGGCCAGGGCTGATATTGAAGTTAGCAGTTGACTAGACGGCAGTCCAGCGGTTTAGCACCAACGTGTGAACGGCCGGGCGGTTAGGGTGCCAAACGAGCGCGAAGCCCGGCCGCCGACCGTCCGGACGGGGACCGGGCTCACTTCCTCGGCTTACGGGCCGGGGCTGTCGGGACGATATTCGGGGGGCGTGGGGTCGCCAACGGGGTTCACGCCATCGTGTGGTGCTGGGTGCGGTGGTGCAGGTCACCGGTGACGGCGGGGTGAACTCCCAGCTCAGGTACGCTTCAGCGGTACCGGCCTTCTCGAACTCAGGAGCAGCCAGCCGTGGCCCGAGTTGTCGTCGACGTCATGCCCAAGCCGGAGATCCTCGACCCACAGGGGCAGGCGGTGGCGCGCGCGCTGCCCCGGCTCGGGTTCGACGGGGTCTCCGACGTGCGCCAAGGAAAGCACTTCGAGCTGGAGGTCGACGACTCCGTCGACGACGAGACCCTGGCCAAGATCGCCGAGGGTTTCCTCTCCAACCCCGTGGTCGAGGACTTCGTGGTCCGGCGGGTGCAGTCGTGAGGATCGGCGCGGTCACCTTTCCCGGCACCCTCGACGACAGCGACACCGCCCGGGCCATCACCGCTTCGGGTGCCGAGGCGGTCGCTCTCTGGCACGGTGACGCCGACCTGAAGGGCGTCGACGCGGTCATCCTGCCCGGTGGCTTCTCCTACGGCGACTACCTCCGCGCCGGTGCCATCGCCCGGTTCGCGCCGGTCATGGGCGAGATCATCGACGCGGCTCGCAAGGGGATGCCGGTGCTCGGGATCTGCAACGGGTTCCAGGTGCTCTGCGAGGCCGGTCTGCTGCCCGGGGCCCTGCTGCGCAACGCGGGGCTGCACTTCGTGTGCCGCGACCAGTGGCTCAAGGTGGAGAACAACAACACCGCCTGGACCACGCGCTACGACGCGAACGCCGAGATCATCATCCCGATCAAGAACATGGACGGCCGCTACACCGCGAGCAAGTCCACTGTGGACGAACTCGAGGGTGAGGGACGGGTCGTCTTCCGCTACACCGGCGGGAACCCCAATGGGTCCTTCGACGACATCGCGGGCGTCAGCGACCCGACGGGGCGCATCGTCGGGTTGATGCCGCACCCCGAGCACGCCATCGACGCTCTCACCGGGCCGTCCGACGACGGGCTCGGCATGTTCCTCTCCGCGCTCGACTCGGTGGTGGCCGCGTGACCGACACAGTTGACAACGCCAAGGCCACCCCGGAGCAGGCGCAGCCGTACCGCGAGCTGGGGTTGAAGGACGACGAGTACGCCCGCATCCGGGAGATCCTCGGTCGCCGCCCCACCGACGCCGAGCTGGCGATGTACTCGGTGATGTGGAGCGAGCACTGCTCGTACAAGTCCTCCAAGGTGCACTGGAAGCACTGGTCCGCCAACACGACGCCGGAGATGAAGGCGAAGATGCTGGCCGGCATCGGCGAGAACGCCGGTGTGGTCGACATCGGCGACGGCTGGGCGGTCACCTTCAAGCTGGAGTCGCACAACCACCCGTCCTACGTGGAGCCCTACCAGGGCGCCGCGACCGGTGTCGGCGGCATCGTCCGCGACATCATGGCGATGGGCGCGCGCCCGCTGGCCGTCATGGACCCGCTGCGCTTCGGCGCCCCCGACCACCCGGACACCAAGCGCGTGCTGCCGGGGATCGTGTCCGGGGTCGGCGGCTACGGCAACTGCCTCGGCCTGCCGAACATCGGCGGCGAGGTCGTGTTCGACCCGTCGTACCAGGGGAACCCGCTGGTCAACGCCCTGTGCGTGGGGGCGATGCGGGTCGAGGACCTGCACCTCGCGCACGCCTCCGGCACCGGTAACAAGGTCATCCTCTTCGGCGCGCGCACCGGCCTCGACGGCATCGGCGGCGTCTCGGTGCTGGCGAGTGAGACCTTCTCGGGCGACGAGGGCGGTACGGGCCGCAAGAAGCTCCCCGCGGTCCAGGTCGGCGACCCGTTCACCGAGAAGGTGCTCATCGAGTGCTGCCTGGAGCTGTTCGCCGAGGGCATCGTCGTCGGCATCCAGGACCTCGGCGGCGCGGGCCTGTCCTGCGCGACCAGTGAGCTGGCCAGCGCGGGCGACGGCGGCATGCACGTCGAGTTGGACCGGGTTCCCTTGCGCGCCAAGGGAATGACGCCCGCCGAGATCCTCTCCAGCGAGTCGCAGGAGCGGATGTGCGCGGTGGTCAAGCCGTCCGATGTGGACGCCTTCATGCGCGTCTGCGCGAAGTGGGACGTGATCGCCACCGAGATCGGCGAGGTCACCGAGGGCGACCGGCTGATCATCACCTGGCACGGTGAGACGGTTGTGGATGTCCCGCCGCGCACCGTGGCGCACGAGGGTCCGATGTACGAGCGCCCGATCGAGCGCCCGCACGACCAGGACTCCTTGCAGGCCAACGGTCCTGAGCAGTTGGCCCGTCCGTCCACTCCGGACGAACTGCGCGCCGAGATCCTGCGCATGGCCGCCAGCCCCAACCTGGCCTCCCGCCGCTGGGTCACCGAGCAGTACGACCGCTACGTGCGCGGCGGCACGGTCCTGGCCCAGCCCAGCGACTCCGGCATGATCCGCGTCGACGAGCAGACCGGCCGCGGCGTCGCCCTGGCCACCGACTGCAACGGCCGCTTCGTGAAGCTGGACCCGTACACCGGCACCCAGCTCGCGCTGGCCGAGGCATACCGGAACGTGGCCGTCTCCGGTGCCACCCCGCTTGCGGTGACGAACTGCCTGAACTTCGGCTCGCCCGAGGACCCGGCGGTCATGTGGCAGTTCGAGCAGGCCGTCCGCGGCCTGGCCGAGGGCTGCAAGGAACTGGGCATCCCGGTCACCGGCGGCAACGTCAGCTTCTACAACCAGACCGGCAGCACGGCGATTCTCCCCACCCCGGTCGTAGGTGTGCTGGGCGTCATCGACGACGTCCGCCGCCGCATCCCGACCGGCATCGGCGCCGAAGCGGGCGAGACGCTGCTCCTCCTGGGCGACACCCGCGACGAGTTCGGCGGGTCGGAGTGGGCGCACGAGGTGCACGGCCACCTCGGCGGCCTGCCCCCCAAGGTCGACCTGGCCCGCGAGAAGCTGCTGGCCGACATCCTGGTGGCGGGCTCCCGAGACGGCATGATCTCGGCGGCCCACGACCTGTCCGACGGCGGCCTCGCCCAGACCCTGGTCGAGACGGTTCTGATCGGCGAGGTCGGCGCCCGGGTGTTCCTGGACCCCGACCAGGACCCGTTCGTCCAGCTCTTCAGCGAGTCCGCGGGCCGAGTCCTGGTCGCGGTCCCGCGCTCGGAGGAGCTGCGCTTCACCGAGATGTGCACCGCCCGCGGCCTCCCGTGGCGCCGGACCGGCGTGGTCGACCCCGAGTCGGGCACGTTGGAGATCCAGGGCGTCGGCGAGATCGCGCTGCCCGAGCTGCGCGAGGCCTGGGAAGGCACCCTCCCGGCCCTGTTCGGCTGAGAACATGGCTCTGCCCCGGGGGTGAACCCCGGGGCAGAGCCATGTCCGGCCACATAGGGGAAGCGAGACAGGCATGAGCGTCGTCGAAGCCGTACGGGCCGCTGTCACAGGCCACGTCGACTCTGCCGGGCGGATCGAGATCGTCGACTTCGCCGCCACGAGCGCGGACAAGACCGCTCTCAACGCCGTGACGGTGCGTTTTGTCGTAGTGGGCGGCAGCCAGCCGGGCACCTACCGCGCGACGGTTGGCACCCTCGACAACCCCGCAGGCACCTTCGACGTCGCCTGGTACGCCGGACTGATCAAGACGCACATCGACGAGGTCGTCAGCACCAGCTTGCTGCCTGGGGAACCGGGGCAGAGCGTGACATGGGAGCCGTGGACCATCACCCGAGCGGAGCCATCCGGAACGCGCGGGGTGTAGGTGGCGATGATCAGTCGGTGACGAGCTCCCCGGTTCCGCAGCCCGAGCGGTCGCCCACGCCGATGCCGCCGCCGACCACGCGCGTGGTCGTGATCGCGGTGGTCGGGGTTGTGGTGGTGGTCGGCGGGCTGTTGACGCTGCTGTGGCTGCTGGTTGATGGGGGTTCGCCGCAGGCGAGCGCGCAGTTGGAGTTGGCGCGGATCGGGATGACGGTGCTGCTGGGCACCGGCGGGCTGTTCGGGCTGTACCTGGCATGGCGGCGGCAACGCTCTGCGGAGATCGGGTTGGCGCAGAAGGAACGCGACCAGGCTGATGTCGCGCGGGCCTACGAGCTGCAACGCGGGAACTTCGAGGCCACCCAGCGCGACGCCGAGGCTCGCCGCATCACTGATCTCTACACCAAAGCCGCCGACCAGCTCGGCTCCGACAAGGCTCCCGTCCGGCTGGCCGGGCTCTACGCCCTCGAACGCCTCGCCCAGGATCACGACGACCAGCGGCAGACCGTCGTGAACGTCCTGTGCGCCTACCTGCGGATGCCCTACACCCCACCCGGCGACGCGCCGCCGGACACCGACGGTCTCGACTCCGCGGTCCGCAAGCAACTGCTCGACGAGTACCGCGAGGCCGTCCAGGAACGCGAAGTGCGCGTCACCGCACAACGCATCCTCGCCACCCACCTCCGCCCTGGCCCCGACCCCGACAACCCCGACGTCACCTTCTGGCGCGACATCGACCTCGACCTCACCGCCGCCACCCTCACCGACCTCGACCTCGCTGGCTGCTGTGTCCGCACCGCCAGCTTCCTCCGGTCCACCTTCATCGGCATCGCTGGCTTCAGGGCGGCGACTTTCGATGGTGGTGCCGATTTCGGGGAGGCGATGTTTGGTGGTGGCGCCAACTTCAGGAGGGCGTCGTTCGGTGACGACGCCGTCTTCATGGCGGTGAGGTTCACCGTTGGTGCCGATTTCGGGGAGGCGACGTTTAGCGGTGGCGCCGTCTTCAGGGAGGCGACGTTTAGCGATGGCGCCGTCTTCGGGCTGGCGATGTTCACCGGCAGGGCCTACTTCAGGGAGGCGACGTTTGGCGGCGGCGCCCACTTTGCGATGGCGACGTTTGGCAGTGCCGCCGACTTCGGCGTAACGAAGTTTGACGGCACCGCCGACTTCGGGGCGGCGAGGTTCGCGGGCTCCGTTGACTTCCAGTCGGCGGGGTTCGCTGCTGTCGCCATCTTCAGGGGTGCGGCGTTACCGGACACCCGCTACGGCCTGTATACGCCAGATCCCTGGGCCGATTTCGAGGGCGCGCGGTTCGAGCAAGGTGTGCCGCCGGAGTTGGCTCGTTTTGTGGCGCCGTCGGAGGATGGGTGACGGGGGGAGCCGTCTGGAACTGTCGGGGGCCTAGGCCAGTGTTGATGAGCTGGCGGCTGGTGTGGTGGGTCTGGGGGGCGGCAGTGGGGGCTGCTGCCGGTGGGAAGGCATTGGTCACTTGCTGGTGGGGATGCGTGCGGCAGCGCCGTGCCCCGGGGGCGGGGCGGGGTGGGTGTGGCTCTGCCCCGGGGGACCGGAAACCGGGGCAGAGCCACGTTTGGGGGAGCGGGGTGGGTGGTCAGGTGGTGGCGAGGGTGGGGTCTGCCCACACGATGTGGGCTTTTGTGTAGTTGGGCTTGGTGAAGAGGGGGAGGGCGTTTTCCGGGGCGGCGAGGCTCATGCGCAGGGAGCGGTGGGTGGCGACGATCTCGGCGTGGTCGGGGAAGGCCATGCCCCAGGCGGCGATTCGGGCGTCTACGCGGTCGCCGATCTCCTCGACGACGGCGAAGACTCGGGGGGCCTCGTCGGCGACGGCGCCGGTCATGATGGCGGTGAACTCGGGTTCGTCGCAGGCGGGTGCGCAGGTCATGGTTCCTCCGTGGATGGACGTTCGGGATTCTCAAGCGGACGGAGCGCTTTGCTGTTGACGAGCTTATTGGGTACATCCAGCGTGTACAGTCACCCGATGGGGTGAACTCAACAGCGGCTACCGACGGTGATCGGTTGTGCGAGGATCTGCGCCATGACGAGCCCATCGAGGTCGATCAGCATGCAGCGTCGGTTGCTTGGCGCGGAGCTGTTCCGGCTGCGTGAGTTGGCGGGGTTGACGCAGGAGGAGGCTGCCGAGCACCTGGGGAAGGCGGCGAACAAGATCAGTCGGGTGGAGTCCGGGAAGATCGGGATCGACAAGACTGATCTGGATGTTCTGCTGGAGCTGTACCAGGCGACGGAGAAGGATGCGCTGTGGTGTCGGGAGCTGTCGCGGCTCTCCAAACCCAAGCGCGGCAGGCCGACCGGGGAGACGACGCTCTACTTGGGACCGCACTGGTTTCGTGCCTACCGTGATCTCGAGACGGATGCCAGCGAGATCAAGCGGGTGGCCACCGAAGTGATTCCCGGGCTGCTACAGAAAGAGGTGTACATCCGCGCCATGTTCGATGCGCAGGGTGTGGATCCTACGGATCGCATCGTGGATGACACCTTGCGTGTGCGGGCTGCCCGCCGCGCGTTGGTCACGAGGCCCAACCCGACTCGGTTCGAGTTCGTGCTCAGTGAGTCGGCGTTGCGCCGCCAGGTTGGCGGGCCTGAGGTGATGGCAGAGCAACTTCAACACCTCGCCGAGGTCGCCAAATTGCCCAATGTCATGCTTCAGATCATCCCGTTCAACAGCCGGTCCTATGTGCACTTGAGCACTGACTTCACGCTGTTCCGGTTCGGCCACGAGATGATCAACGATATCGTCTACCTCGAGCTATATTCCGACGCCGCCTACCTCGACAAGCCGCCGGAGACGGTGCGCAGCTACGCTGAGTTGTTCAGCCGCGCTCAAGGGGTAGCGCTCGGTCCGGTGGAGTCGAGACACTTGGTGGAGTCCGTGGCCCAGGAGTATGTCGCGGCGGTAGGCACAAGGAGATGACGATCATGACCGCATCCAGGGCGGAGGAGTGGGCCTCGATCCCGTTCCGCAAGTCCAGCCGCAGCAGCACAAACGGCGGGGAATGCGTTGAGGTGGGCAAGCTGCCGGGCGTGGTCGCCGTGCGCGACTCGAAGAACCCTGAGGCTGGGCTGGTAGAGGTTCCAGCTATCGCGTGGGCTCGGTTCGTTGGGGGGCTGTGACATGTCCATGTGGGCGCATGTCTCGTTCCGCAAGTCCAGCCGTAGCGACGTTAACGGTGGCGACTGTGTCGAGGTGGGTGCGCTGCCAGGGCTGGTTGGTGTGCGGGACTCGAAGAAGCCCGAGGCCGGGCTCCTCGAGCTGCCCACCACCGCGTGGACCCGCTTCGTGAGCGAGCTGCGCGGCTAGTTCACCAGGACGCACGGGCCGGTGGCGGTGAACGTCGTCTCCTGCTTGAACGTCACCGACACCTCCGTCCCACCCTCGTGCTCCGCCTTGAGGAAGTCCGGCTGGGCGGGTCGCTCGTCGACCTCCCAGTCGATCTTCAAGAACTCCACCGCCGCCCGCTTCGCGTCCACCGGGTCCGGGAAGTCCCGCAACCGGCCCTTCGTCGTGTTCACCCAGCGGGCGCCGCGCACCTTGTCCCCGCAGGTCTCCAGCGCCAGCCGGGGGGCGTCTTCCAGCTTGGCCGACCGGGGGAAGACCTCCTCGTCCACCGGCGGGTCCGCCTGGCCGAACAGGCCCCGGGCCGCCGCCACCGTCGCGCGGAAGTCGGAGCTGTCCAGCTCCTCGCGCTGCTTGTCGGTCAACTCCGGGCGGAGGCCGGGGACGTCCAACTCCTGCCCCTTGCCCGCGATCGAGCACCGGGCCCGCTCCACCCGGATCTTGCCGCTGCGCAGCGCCACCTTCACGTCCCCCGGCCCCAGCAGGAACACGTCGAAGCCGGTGGCCGCCGCCTGCGGTTGCCAGCCCAGCCTGATCCCCGCCTTGCGCAGGTCCTCGCCCGTCACGCCGCCCGCCGGGACATCTGCCCAGGCCACGACCTGGCTGGAGTTCGGGTCGTCGAAGACGCTCCCGCAGGTCTCCGCCTGGTACGCCGCCTTGACCCCCACCGCCGCCAGCAGGGGGTCCGCCGTGCCGGGCAGGGCGGGTGGGACCGCCGCGGGTTCGGTCTTGGCGCAGCCCGCCAGGACCAGCGCCGACAAGCCGAGCAGTGCGGCGGCTCTTCTCACTTCTGCTGCCCTCTCGGGTCGAGACACGGTCCCTTCGTGGTCAGGACCGCCTCCTCGCCAACGGTGACCTTCACTTTCGCGCCGTAGCGGTGGGTGGCTTCCAGAGCCCCCTTCGGCCCGTTGATCAGCCAGTCGTCCGTCAGCAACCGGGCGACCGCGCTCGATTCGAGGCCGTTGCGCAGGTGTGCTCTCGACTCGGTCGACCACTGCGCGCCCGCCGCTTCGCGACCGCAGTTGACCAGCGGCAGGTGGACGGCGTCGAAGAAGTCGCCGGTGGGGGGAAAGACCATGAAGTCCAGTGGGGGGTCGGCCGAGGCGAACAGCGACTGGGCCGCCGCGGCGGTCGCGGTGAAGGCCGGGCCCATCGAGTTGGTCTGCTGGATGGTCAGGATGGGGGTGAACTGGCCTGCGAGCTGCTGCCGATCGCCGTTCGGACACTCCGCGAACTCGGCGCGGATGCGGTCACCCCGCATCGCGAAGCGGATGTCGTCGGGACCGAGCAGGAACACTTCGAACCCGCGCGCGTCCTGGAGCTGCCAGCCCAGTTCAGCGCCCTGCGTGCGGATCCGGTGCGCGTCCACCCCGGTGGCGGCGATCTCGGTCCACGCGTAGATCCGGCCGGAGCTCGACGGGCCGCAGGTCTCGGCCTGGTAGACCGGTTTCTCCCGGCTGCTTACCTTGTCCAGCAGCTCGTCGACCGCCAACGTGAACGTGTGGGGCACCGACGCGGGCCCGGGCGCGCGTTGCGCTGCCGGAGAACCGCAAGCCGCCAGCACCAGCGCGGACAACGCGACCAGAGCAACCAGTCTCAAGGCTGTCTCTCCACCTTGTACTGGCGGGTTTCGACCGACGTGCCGCCGAGGAACGCACCCGCGCTGTCGCGGAACTGCCGCACGGACGGGTCCGTGCTGGTGTCGAGCTGCTTGGCGGCCTCGGTGTAGTTGCCGTTGATGGCGTGGTTGCCGCCGAAGGTGCCGGTCTGGTGCTCGAACTTCACCGTCGTCCGGTTGTCGCTGGCCGGGTTCTCCGCCGCGTCGAGGTGGGGGACGATGTCGCCGTTGTTCTCCAGCGACAGCACCTGCACCCGCTCGTCGATCGGGATGCCGCCGACCGGCGAACCGGCCGTGACCACGTGGGTGATGTTGTAGCCGTCGGCCAGCAGCGGGTCCACCGAGCGGGCGGCGACGATGCCGCCCTGGCTGTGGCCGACCAGCATCAACGGCGCGTCCTTGGGGACGCCCGCGTCCCGCAGCGCCTGCTGGATGCCCTCCTGCAACACCGTCGGGTTGCCCGCGATGGCGTCGACGTTGGTGCCGAAGTCGTTCGCGCTGCCCTCGTCGCCGCCGGGCAGGTTCCAGACCCGGGTGCCGGGGATGTCGACGATGTAGGCGACCGTCCCGTCGGGCTGCGTGACCTTGCGGATGTCGACGTTGGCGTCGGTGCCGTTGCGGTGGTCGAGGCCGTTGAACAGCTCACCGAGGTTGTCCGGCGGGTCCACGGCGATGGGGTCGGTGTCGAGGCCCATGTCCGACACCTTCGGATCGCCGTCGGGGTAGGCCGCCGCGGCGAGGTCGGTCAGGGTCGCCAGGTCCGTGGGGAAGCCGAGCGCGCTCAGCACGCCCGGGCTCATGCCCAGCACCTGGTCGATCATCCCCGGGTGCTCGACCAGCCACCGCTGCCAGTCGCCGTGGTAGTTGACCATGATGTCCGTGGCGATGGCGACGCCACCGACCACCGCCAGCTCGGGGGCCACTACGACCGACACGCCCGACAACCAGCGGGACGCCTCCAGGGCCTTGGCGTTGAGGTCGTCGACGAAGTGGTACGCCTGGTTGGTCGCGCGCAGGGCCGCGCCGCGCAGGCCGATCGCCGCCGAGGTCGCCGACAGGCCGCTCGGGCCGTCCAGCGCGCCGAGCATCGCGCCCTCGAACCGGGCCGCGCCGCCGGGGTTGAGCACCGCCGAGGCCAGCAGGTCGGGGTTGACCAGGTACTTGTGCCCGGCCAGGGAGATCGACAGCGTCTCGCCCGCCACGTCGTCGGTGAGCGAGCCCATCGCGGCGAGGTCCTCGTAGAACGCCTCGCTGCCGCCCGCGCCGCCGCTGACGGTCATCTCACCCAACGGCACGGTCATGCCAACGCCTCCGCCACGCAAGGGGTCACCCAGATCCCGAGGTCTTCCCGGTCGACCGGGGCCAGCTCCACCAACCGGCGACCCGCGCCGTGCGCGGCGGGTTGCATGCCGACCCACCCGGCGTCGCTGTGCAGCCAGTCGACCTGCGCGCTGCGCACCGACTCGCCGACCTTCGCCGTCACCAGGCAGCGCAGGACGCCGTCGGTGCGCCGCACGACCTCCAGCGCGAACTCGGCCTCCGCCTTGGGCAGCTTCAGCTCGGCCAACACGTACCCCGGCGCGTCCGGGTCGGTGTCGCGCAGCAGCTCCGCCACGCCCAGCTCGTGCAGCGCGGCCAGCGGCACCACACCGGTGAGCGGCTCGCGCGGCTCGTCGCCGTCGAGCGCGGCCCCGATGCCGGGCGCCTCCTCGGCGGGCACCGCGCGCACCAGCTCGCGGCCCAGGTCGACCGCGGCGAACATGGACAGCTCCACACCCGCGTCGGGCAGCAGGAACAGCGACGCGCCCACCTGGCCCGCCACCACGTGCACGCTGCGGGAACCCCGCGACCCGGCGGTGGCGGTGGTGTCGAGCATGATCTGCGGCGCGGCGACCACCCGCAGGTTCGCCGCGACCGACGGGTGGATCTCCGCGTCGTCCGAGCCGCGCAGGACGCCCTTCGCGATGAGGTCACCGGCGTCGGCGATGTCGGGGGCGGGGGCCCAGTCGGGCGGCATGCTCAGGCCGAGCTCGCCGACCAGGTACGCGTATTCCGCCGCGGTGAGGGTCAACCGGTGTGGGGCCGTCATCTACGCGACACCTCGCGCTTGCATGTACTGACCGACCTCTAACCACTGCTTGTCCCCGGCGGGCGGCAGGTTGTCCGGCTGGTACTTCCAGCCCTCCCACGGCGGTCGGGGCGCCTGCGGGGCGTCGCCGCCGAAGCCGAGCGCGCTGCCGACGGTGTCCACCATGTCCGACACGGCCTTGTTGAACGCGTCCACGGCCTGGTTGAACCGGTCGATCGCGCTGGTGAACCAGGACACCACCGACTCGGCGATGCGCTTGATCGCGGCGATCAGCTCGCGCACCTGCTGGGCGTGGCCGCGCAGGATCGCGGCGGCCTCGTCGAGCCGGTCCGCAGTGCCGTCGAGGGCCTTGCGGTCGCCCGCGACCGTCTCCCGGCAGCGGTCGGCGGCGATGGACTTCCACCGCATCGCGCCCGCCTGCCGGTCCATGTCGGATCCGTGCCTGCGGACCTCCTCCGCGCGCTGCTCGATCTGACCGGCCAACCGGTCGAGCTCGTCGGGGTCGCCGTAGAACGCCATGTCCAACTCCCAGCCGCGGGCCAGCCCTACGGGACCGTTCGACGCGACTCGGCGGCTTCCGGTTCCGGGTTTTCCTCAGTCCCGCAGTTCGAGGACGTCGTGGAAGCGGGCACCGTCGAACTTGGTCAACCCGAGGAACCGTCCGCGGTGGAACCGCACCGGGCCGTGCGCGGTGAAGCCCGCGAACCAGGCGCGGCCGTGGAAGGTGGTGTCGTTGAGGTGCAGCATGCCGTGGTTGACCATGGCGGTGAAGTACGAGTCTTCGTGGAACACGCAGCCCTTCAACGCGTTCGACTGGTGCAGTTGCGCACGGCGCAACAGGATCTCGCCGACCGCGCGGCCGGTGATGTCGAAGTACTCCAGGTCGGCGCCGGTGAGGTCGAGGTCGAGGTGCGGGCCGGGGTGGTCGGCCGGGGGCAGCAGGCCCGCGATCAGGCGCTGCGCGGTCTTGCGGACCTGGCCCTCGCCCGGGTCGGTCGGCGTGCCGTCGGGGTCGCGCGGGAACGGTTGGCGCAGGTAGGAGCAGAAGACGTCGACCACGGTCTGGGTGTAGGCGGGTCGGGACCGCGCCAGGCCCGCCAGCACGTGCAGCGCGCCGACGCGGACCTGGTCGGCGCTGTTCCCGAGGAGTTCCACGGCCTTGGCGAACCGCTCGTCGGCGACGCGTTCGCGGTCGAACTCGGTGCGTTGGCTCTCCAGCTCGTGCCTGCGTTCCTCGACCCGGCGTCTGCGGTCGTTGAGCCACAACGCGTACATCGCGACCACGGCACCACCTGCCAGACCGGCGGTCTTGAGCGCCTCGCCACGGTTGGCGTTCGGCTCGGACAGCAGCCAACTGGACACCACGGCGAACAAACCCACCGACACCAGGACCGTGGCCAGCAGGTACTCGAGCTCGATGCGCGCGTAGTGGCGTTTGCGCCATAACGAGAGCGTGCCGATGACCGCGCCCGCGCCGAGCGACACCAGACCGGGGATGAGGAAAGCCCATTGCACGGGCCGGAAACTACCCGGTGGCCAGCACCCGCAGGCGGTCGATGGTGCCGTTGAAGTAGTCCTGATCGATCGGGGACGACGTGTACTGCCAGAACGTCCAGACCGCCCAGTCGTAGGGGAGCGTGCCGACCGCGCTCGCGTAGCGGGCCACCCAGAGCGGGTTCGTGCCCGAGAACGACCGCGCGCCAACGCACCTGGCCCACCAGGTGGTGCTCGTGTAGATCACGGCGTCGCGGCCGGTGCGGGACTTGTACGTCGTGGTGAAGTCGCGGATCCATGTGCCCATGGCCGCCTGGGACAGGCCGTAGCAGGGCTCGCCGTACGGGTTGTACTCCAGGTCGACCACGCCGGGCAGGGTTTTGCCGTCACGGGACCAGGCGCCGCCGCTGGTGGTGAAGAACTTCGCCTGCACCGCACCGCCTGCCACATCCGGGAGGGCGAAGTGGTAGGCGCCGCGGATCATGCCCACCCGGTAAGAACCGTTGTACTGCTGGGCGAAGAACGGGTTCCGGTAGCTCGTCCCCTCGGTAGCCTTCACGTAGGCGAAGCGCTTGCCCTGGTTCCACCAGGATGACCAGTCGACCTCGCCCTGATGGCTGGAGACATCGATGCCCGAGACGGTCGCCCCGGTCGCGCGCGCCGCGCCCCGGGAGACGCCTTCGCGCAGCCGGATTTGCGAACCCATCTCATGATTGGTGACCTGCGGTGCCGTCGAACCCGCCGCGGCCGGGGTGGTCGCGAGCACCGTCGCGACCACCGCGCCGAGCACCGCGGCGAGAACCGGTCTCCTGTGGTGAACAGTTGCCATTCCAACCACCTTTCGCGGACGTCGAACCAACTCCGGGACACTGATCGTGACCACCCGTGCGTCGATTGTGATCGGATAACTATCCGATTGTCATGTCGACGTGTGGAGAATTGACTACTTCGGGGGTGACCAGGGGTGAGCGGGCTCTGGCATGGTGGAAAAGTTCCTCACGCCCCGCGCACGGCGAGCGCATTGGGTAGTCACGTGGGTGCGCTAGGTCAACCCGAAACTTCCCGGCCGCAAAACTCGCATCCGGGCTGGCTACCTGGCGTTGAACGGGCGAGACTTTGCGTGGAGATCGACCGGTGCTCGCGGGAAGGGAGAACGGTGGGCGGACCCGACGCGTTCGCGCGCATGTGGGCGACCGTGCTCACCGAGACCGGTTACGTGGCCATGGACCACCGCCGTCTCGTCGACCAGGTCCGCGAGTACACCGAGGTGCTGCTGGCGGGCCTGCGCGCGGACCGGTTCAACCCGGAGCCGGTCGAGCGGATCGGCGCGGGCATGGTCGCGCTGCGCCTGGCGGGCGCCCAGACCCTCGGCGCGTCGCTGCAACTCATCGGCGCCGACCTGCTGCGCGTCGTGGGGGGCGACGACCTGCGCCCCGAACTGCTGCCCGCCGTCCAAGGCGCGTTCGCCGCCGGGTTCGCCACCGCGATGCGCGAGAAGGTCTTCCGCGACCAGGAGTCCATCCGCCGCGCCGCGCTGGAGGCCCGCCGCGGCGCCGAGTCCGCGCTGATGGCCAGCGAGGCCCGGTTCCGCGCGATGTTCAACCAGGCCGCCATCGGCATCGCCATCGCCGACCCGGACGGCACGCTGCTGGAGGTCAACCGGGCGCTGTCGGAGATGCTCGGCTACCGGGTCGACCAGCTGCGCGGGATGAACGTCACCCGGCTGCGCTTCCCCGACGAGCCCGCCGCCATGCGCCGCCCGCTGGAGGAGATCAGCACCGGCGCCCGCGACCACTACCGGATGGAGCGGCTGCTGCGCCGCTCCGACGGCACCCCGCTGTGGACCGACCTGACGGTGTCGCTGGTGCGCGACGCGACCGGGGCGCCGCAGTACCTGGTCGGCATGCTGGAGGACATCACCGACCGGCACATGCTGGAGGAGCGGCTGCGCCACCAGGCCAACCACGACCCGCTGACCGGGCTGGGCAACCGGGCGCTGTTCACCGAACGGCTGACCGCCGCCTTCGCCAGGGGCGGCAGGCACCGGGTCGGCCTCTGCTACCTCGACCTCGACGGCTTCAAGGTCATCAACGACAGCCTCGGCCACGACATCGGCGACGACCTGCTGGTCGCCGTCGCCGCCCGACTCGACGCGCTGGTCACCGGCACCGGCCGGATGGTCGCGCGGATGGGCGGCGACGAGTTCGTGGTGCTGGTCGAGGACAACTCCGGCCGCGCCGAACTGGTCGCCCTCGCCGAGCGGATCCTGTCCGCGCTGGCCGAACCGGTGCCGATCGGCGGCCACCGGCTCGCCGTGTCCGCCAGCATCGGCCTGGTCGAGCGCTCGGTGGTCGGCGCGACGCCCGCCGAGACCATGCGCGACGCCGACGTCACCCTGTACTGGGCCAAGGCCGACGGCAAGAACCGCTGGGCGGGCTACGACCCCGACCGCAACGCCCGCGAGGTCGCCCGCTTCACCCTCTCCGCGCGGATGCCCGCCGCGGTGGAGAGCGAGGAGTTCTACGTCGACTACCAGCCGATCGTCCGGCTGAGCGACGGGGAACTGGTCGGTGTGGAGGCCCTGGTCCGCTGGGCGCACCCCGAGTTCGGGCGGCTCGGGCCCGACCAGTTCATCGGCTTGGCCGAGGAAACCGGCCTGATCGTCCCCCTCGGCCGGTGGGTGCTGCGCGAAGCCACCCGCCAAGCCCGCCGCTGGCACGACACATACGGGGACCGGGCCCCGGTCGTGAGCGTCAACCTGGCGGCCCGGCAGACCGAGGAACCGACCCTGGTCGCGGACGTGGCCACGATCATCCGCGCGGCGAACCTGCCGCCGTCGTCGATCCAGCTGGAGCTGACCGAGAGCGCCATCATGAACACCACCGGGGGGCCGCTGCGCACCCTGCGGGAGCTGGCGGACATGGGGATCCGGATCGCGATCGACGACTTCGGGACGGGGTACTCGAACCTGGCGTACCTGCGGCACCTGCCGGTGCACGCGATCAAGCTGGCGGGGTCGTTCATGGAGGGGCTGCGGGACTCACCGACGGCGGACCCGGCGGACGCGCAGATCGTCACCACGCTGGTCACGTTGTCGCACGCGCTGGGGCACGTGGTGATCGCGGAAGGGGTGGAGGACCCGGAGCAGGCGGATCGCTTGCGGGAGTTCGGCTGCGACAACGCCCAGGGCTGGCTCTTCGCGAAACCCGGTCGTCCGGAGGAAATCGAGCGGTGGTTGGAGAAGTAGTTCCACCACACCGGTAAATGCTTGATCAGCGCTGAGCGAGGGCCGTGGTGAAAGCCTCCATCACGCCCTGCCAGTGCACCCGCTGTTGTGCCCGCTCGACCGCGTTCGCCAGCCACTCCTGGTGGAACCGGATGGTCGTCTTCCCCTCCTTCTCGCTGATCGCCACCTGCACCGTCGTGACGTGGTCCCAGCCCCTCGGCTGCCAAGTCAGCCGAATCCGGTCACAATCCCGGTAGCTGCGCGTCTCACCCGTGGTACCCGCGCTCGTCGTGTACCGCGCACCCGTGGTCCGATCCACCACCGCGCCCGCTCCGAGCCAGATCGCCACCCCGTCGCGGCTGGTCAGGAACGCCCAGACCGACTCCTTCGTCCTCGGCACGGTCTTCGACACGCCGACCTGCCAGCCCGCGTCGCGGGTGCGGCCGACGTCGGAGTTGAGGACGGCGTCGGTGCGGGTGAACGAGACCGGCTTGGTCATGGTGGTGCTCCTCGGGGCGGGGACTCGTGTAACCGGTTTAAGCGGTTCACGACACCGACTATAGTGGTTACATGCGGGTCCTGACCACACCCTCCGGCGTGCGCTACAAGTTCGAGCCCGGCGCCTTCAGTCTGGAACTGCTGCTCACCGGCGGTCCGGCGCCCTACGACCACTACGAGGTGCTGCACAGGCCCGAGGACCTGGTCGACTGGTTGGCCGACTCGATGCTCGCCGATCTCGCCCCGCTGGTGGACCTGCGGATCCGGCAGCCCGAACTCGCCAGGATCAAGCACCTCCGTGACATCTTGTGGCTGGTTGTGCCCGCGATGACAAGAGCGCAACGGCTGGAACCCGCGCAGCTGGCCGTTATCAACGACTCGGCGGCGCAGGTGCCGCGTCCGGCAGTGAATCCGGTAACCGGAGAACGGCGTTGGGTGGGGCCGGTCACCGGGGCGGAAATCCTCGGCGCGGCTGCCCGTGACGCCATCGACCTGCTGACCACCGACCGTCGGGAGCGGGTGCGGGAGTGTGCTGCCGATGACTGCACGCTGCTGTTCCTCGACACCTCTCGGCCCGGGACGCGGCGGTGGTGCTCGATGCAGCGGTGCGGCAACCGCCACAAAGTGGGCAATTACCGGGCTGGAGCTTCGATTCCCGGGTAAGCCGATGCGGGGGCGTCAACCGCTTTCCTTTACCGGCGGGAAACTGATTATTGGTACGCCATGGAAAAGCGTGAACCGACCATCCGCAGTCGCGAGCTCGGCGACGGAATGCGTGCCGCGATGGACCGGGCCCGGCTCAACGGCGTGCGAACCGCCCAGCGGCTGGGCTGGTCCAAGAGCAAGCTGTCCCGCATGCTGCTGGGCACCCGGGGCGTCTCGCCCGGCGACCTGGCCGCGTTCTTCGAGGTCTGCGCGGTCACCGAGGACGAGCGCGACCGGATGTTCAAGCTGTGCGCGGAGATGCGCGTCCCCGGCTGGTTCCGGGTGCACGAGGCCCGGCTGCCCGCGCGCCTGCGCACCGTCATCGACCACGAGCTCCAGGCCTCGACCATCACCGAGTTCAGCCTGAACGCCCTGCCCGCCCTGCTGCGCACCGACGACTACGCCCGCGCCCTGATCGCCGCCAAGGTGACCGTCGAACCGGAGGAGGCCGAGGAACGGCTGGTCGCCCGCAGCGCGCGCAGGCAGCGGCTCAAGACCGACAGCTCCCTCAACACCGTCTTCTACCTGCACGAGTTCGCGCTGCGGCTGCCCGTCGGCGACGGCGAGGTGATGTCCGACCAGCTCCACGACCTGCTGCGGATGTCGGTGCGCGACCACATCACCGTGCGCGTGGTGCCCGCCGCCGCCGGTGCGCACGCGGGCTTGGGCGGCGGGTTCCGGCTGCTGGAGTTCCTCGACTTCAAGCCGGTCGTGCACCTGGCGCACGAACTGTCCTGGCAGTTCCTGGACCGGCCCGGCGAGGTCACCGCGTACCGCGCGGTCGTCGACGCGCTCGACCGGGTCGCGCTGGAGCCGGACGAGTCCCGGGTGCTGATCGCCGACATCGCGGTCGCCGCCTACGGCGGTGGTCTCAGCCTGGCCGAGGTCGGCGGGCTGGAGCAGGGGAATCCCTTGACGGACAGGGGATTGCCGGTCGAGGAGCCGGGCGGCGAGGTGCCCGGCGCGGGGTGAGCGCTCAGCGCAGGTGGGCGGCGGGCACCACGGCGGTGATCGGTCCCTGCGGGTTCACCACCAGGGGGTGGCCGCGCAGGTGCGCGGCCACGTCACGGCCGCGCATCGCGCGCCAGCCCGGCCAGCTCCCCGGCACGTGCGCCGCCGAGGTGCACACCGGCACCATCACCGTGCCGTCGTGGTTGGGGAAGCCGGTGAGCGCCCGGTCGGCCGACGACCGGGCGAACACCAGGACCGTCGCGTCCCGCAGCGCGGGCAGCAGGTCGGTGTGCGCGCGGTGGCGGGTGTGGATGAGCTGGAGCACCTTTTCCAGCCTGTTGGCCGCGACCGGCATCCGCAGCGCGGTCGGTGACGGGCGGTAGCCGCGGTTGGGGCGGAACCCGTCGCCGATCTCGCCGCGCGCGTCCACCGGGTAGGCGCCGACGATGCCCCAGGACGGCACGTCCTCGTGCTGGCCGAACTCCGGGTCGATCACGTACAGCCAGCTGTTGGGGTTGGAGCGCGCGCTGGCGCGCATCTCGAGCGTGATCTCGGGTCGGTCCATCGTCGCCTCCCGGGCGCGGTGCGGGTCCGGCACATCCTAGGCGGGATGCTCACGTGGCGTGACCGGAGCGCTCCCGAGCGCAGCGCGCGCGGAAATCTCCCCACCGGTTCGACCAATAACGCGGGAACCCCTCCACCAGCGCGACCATCAGAGATAGAGTCGCGACAAACCTCAGGACCAGGGAGTCAACACGGTGTTTCTAGCCGATGGCGGCGGGGGGAGTTCCGCTCCTGCGGGACCCGCCTACGCCGGAACACAGACCCTCCGCATCGAACCGTCCGCGATCCCGGGTGCGCTCGCGGCCTTCCGCGAGGCGCACGACCGGGTCGCCAAGAAGGTCGCGGCGCTCGACGGGTTGCAGGTGCCGCGCTGGGCGAACGACCCGGTCAGCGGCGAGACGGCGACCCAGTTCACCGAGCGCACCAACGGTGGCGGCGTGGACTCGGCGATCGCGTGCCTGCGTGGTTACGAGACCCAGCTGCAGAACGCGATCACCGCGCTGGAGAAGGCCGAGCAGGGCTACACGGCCACCGAGGGCACGAACTCCGCGATGTGGGGCAAGCACCACCACTCGTGACCCGAGCCCCGTCCCCGACCTTTCGCACGTTCTAGACCGAGGGTGATCCGAAGATGGTTATGCACAGGTGGCAGGGGTACGACCACAAGCAACTGCACGACATGATCAACGGCGGGCCCGGCCCGTCCGCGTCGACCCCGCAGACGGAGTACTGGGACAACCTCAACTCCGAGCTCGCCCAGATCGACGCCGACCTCAACGCCAAGCTCGGCACCCTGCAGGCCGCCTGGGAGGGCAGCGCCGGTGAGCAGGCGCACGCGGGCCTGACGCCGCTGCAGCAGTGGGCCACGGACGCGCAGTCCGGCGCCACCGGCATGCGCGCCTCCACCGAGTACCAGGCCGACATGATCGCCCGGGCCCGCGCGGAGATGCCGGAGCCGGTCGAGGTCACCACCCCGGCCCCCTCGGCGTGGGACGTCGCGGGCGCGGGCCTCGGCATGGCCGTCGGCCTGCCCGGCCCGGCGATGGACGTCGCGTTGCAGGCCGCCGACCACGAGGCCCAGGAGCAGGCGCAGTCCGCCGCCTCGCAGAAGGCCGTGGACACCATGGACAGCTACCAGTCCAGCAGCAGCTTCAACACCGCGACGCTCGGTGAGTTCGTGCCCCCGCCGGACGTGGTCATCTCCACCCCGGAGCCCTCCGGCGGCACCAACTACGCCGCCAGCTCGTTCAGCTCCGGCTTCGGCGGCACCGGCCACACCCCGACCTACACCACGACCGACCACTCGGTCGGCAACGTCGGCGTCGGCGGCAAGCCCGCGCAGTTCCACCCCGGCGGCACCGACTTCCAGGGCGGCCACCAGGTCTCCTGGGACCAGGGCAACGGCCAGGTCAAGCCGGGCACGTTCAACCCGGTGACCGGCGGCGGCACCACGCCGTCGAGCTTCACCCCCGTGCAGTCGGCGCACCTCGACCCGAACCTGCACAACTTCAACAACCAGTTCACCAACAACCCCGGCAGCCCGAACTTCAACCAGTCGCCGAGCGCGGGCCAGTTCCAGGGCCAGCTCGGTGTCCCGGTGTCCGGGGCCGAAGGCGGACGTGTGCTGGGTGGTCCCGGCGGCGGTGGGTCCGGCGGCGGCGCGAACGGCCTCGGCGGCACCGGTGCCACCGCGGGCAACGAGGCGGCCAAGGGCCAGCTCGGCCGCGGCGGCATGTCCGGTGCGGGCGGGATGGGCGCGGGCGAGAACGTCATGGGCACCCGTGGCGGCGCGGCGGCCGGTGCCGGTCGTGGTGGCCTCGGCGGCCCGATGGGTTCGAACGGCCAGCAGAACGGCGAGAACGACGAGGAAGAGTTCGAGTCGGCCACCTACCTGGTCGAGACGGACGACGTCTTCGGCGACGAGCGCCGCGTCTCGCAGGCCGTGCTCGGCGCCGACGAGTGACCCTCTTCACCGACATCGCTTTCGGAGACACGCAGGTGGAGAGCTCGCCGGTATCGCTGTCCGCCCTGGAGTTCGACGTGCTCTGGGAGCACCTCTCGCCGGGGACCATGCCGCTGGTGGTCAAGGTGCCATCACCGGGGAAGACGTACGAGGAGCGCGCGGAGCTGGAAGAGCGCGCCTGGGCGGGGCTCGAAGCGCGGGGCATCGGCCGCAAGGTCGACCTGGACCCCGAGATCGAGCACCTGTTCGGCGTGCTCGCCCGGCCCGAGCACGAGGTGGACGGGCGCACGTGGGTCGGCCGCGGTGTGCGGCTGCTCGCCTGCGCCGCCGGTCGCGACGGCGTGCTGGCGGTGCTCAGCGACGACACCGTCACGCTGAGCCGCACCTCGCCGATCAGCCTGCCGTCGGCCGCCGTGGGCGTCCTGCCCCCGGTGGCCGCCGGACCCGGCCAGTCGGTCACGGTGCGCACGGTGGACTTCGAGTACGCCGCGAAGGCCACCGAGCGCACCCCGAAGGCGTTCGAGAACGCCCTGCTGTCCCAGGGCGTCCGGGGCGCGGACGCGACGGCGCTGACGGAGATGATCGGCGACGTCCGCGGCACCGGGAACTTCGGAGCCGCCGCCCGGGACCGCCTCGGCAGGCGGCTGCGGGCGGAGCGGGTGGTGTCGTTCTTCGACACGGACAACGGCCGCTACGTGCAGATCCGCCGCGCGTCGCCGGACCGCACGCTGTGGACGACCATCTCGCCCGCGGACAACCGCAGGATGGTCCACCACATCGAAGAGGTGCTGGGCGAAGTAGTCCGGGACGCGGAAAACTGAGCTGATTCCGCCCGCCGCCCGGCATCGTTCCCGGCTTGGCGGCCGACCGTCGACAAGTCCCGGAAGACGTAGGTGACACTGGGTCTGTGCCGAGGAAAAGTGTCGACCCGACCGAGATGCGTGCGGCTGTCGCCGTCGTCCTGCCCTGGCTGGACGGCGGCGACAAGCCCGAACGGACCCCGTTGGCCGCTGCGGTGCGGTTGAGCCTGCGCACGCTGGAACAGGACGCCCCGGGGCATACCGTCGAGGTGCGCGTGCCGCCTTTCGCGGCCATCCAGTGCATCGAGGGTCCACGGCACACCCGTGGTACACCGCCGAACGTCATCGAGACGGATCCGAAGACGTGGCTGGAGTTGGCGACCGGGCGCGTCGGCTGGGGCGAGGCGGTGGCGGACGGTCGGGTGTCCGCTTCGGGCAGTCGGGCCGACCTTTCCGGACTGCTTCCTCTGCTGCGCTTCTAGGCGGTCGAGATTTCCCGGTGGGCCAAGGGGTTCAGGCCGCGAGCCGTTCCTCCTCGTCGGTCAGCTCGCCGACCGGGGTCCCGCTGCGACGGAGCACGACGTACAGACCGACCCCGCCGACCACGGCCAACACGGCGTAGATCGCGAGCAGGGCGGGCGGGGTCGTCCCGGTGAGGGCGTCGCCCAGGACCACGGCGGCGGCGGTGCCGGGGAGGCTGCCGAGGAACGTGCCGATCAGGAACGGTCGCATCGGGATGGTCGAGAGGCCGCAGCAGTAGTTCATCGCCGAGAACGGGACCATCGGGACCAACCGCAGCGACGTCACCGCGCCCAGGCCGCCACCGGAGAGCCGGGCGTTGACCGCGCGGACCGCGCCGCGTTCGAGGTGGGGCTCGACCAGCCTCCTGCCGAGACCCCTGGCCAGGCCGAACGCCAGCACCGAGGCCAGCATGGTCGCCACCATCGACACCGCCACACCCGCCGGTCCGCCGAGCAGCAGACCCGCCGTCAGGTTGAACACCGTGCGCGGGATGGGGGCCACGGTGAGCAGCGAGTACGCCAGCAGGAACAGCACCGGCGTGGCCCACCCCGCGTCCTGCGCCCAGGTGCGGACCTCGACCGGGCTGGGGATCGGCACCAGCGAGCCCGCCACCACCAGGGCGACGGCTCCCAACAGGATGATCAAGGTGGCGCGTGCGGACACCCCCACACGGTAATGGCAAGGGCGGGTCGGTGACCGGGCCCACCTTCCGGTGGTGAACGCACCCCGAAGCAGCGCTTACACTGGGGTGCAGCCTCACTCCGTCCACAGGGAGCGCTTCGGTGGCCGACCAGTTCCGCACTGGCCCAATGCCCGTCTCCGACCAGCCGGAAGTCGAGCCCCGCGAAGAATGCGGCGTGTTCGGCGTCTGGGCGCCAGGCGAGGAGGTGGCGAAGCTCACCTACTACGGCCTGTACGCACTCCAGCACCGAGGGCAGGAAGCGGCGGGCATCTCGGTCGCCGACGGCAGCCAGATAGTCGTCTTCAAGGACCTCGGCCTCGTGAGCCAGGTCTTCGACGAGCAGGTCCTCTCGTCGCTGCGCGGCCACGTCGCCGTCGGGCACTGCCGGTACTCCACCACCGGCTCCACCACCTGGGAGAACGCCCAACCGACGTTCCGCACCACGGCGATCGGCAGCGGTCTGTCCCTCGGGCACAACGGCAACCTGGTCAACACCGCGGAGCTGCGCGAGCGGGCCGTCGAACAGGGCCTGCTGAGCCGCAACGGCGCCACCACCGACTCCGACCTGCTGACCGGCCTGCTGGCCGCGGGCGCGGCGGACAAGGGGCTGGAGCAGGCCGCGGTGGAGCTGCTGCCGACCGTGCGCGGCGCCTACTGCCTGGTCTTCTCCGACGAGTCCACCCTCTACGCCGCCCGCGACCCGCACGGCGTGCGCCCGCTGGTCCTGGGGCGGCTGGAGCGGGGCTGGGTGGTCGCGAGCGAGACCGCCGCGCTGGACATCGTCGGCGCGTCGTTCGTCCGGGAGGTCGAGCCGGGCGAGCTGATCGCGATCGACGCGGCCGGGCTGCGCTCGTCGCGCTTCGCCACGCCGGACCCCAAGGGCTGCCTGTTCGAGTACATCTACCTGGCCCGGCCGGACACCACGATCGCGGGCCGCTCGGTGCACGCGACCCGGGTGGAGATCGGCCGCAAGCTCGCCGCCGAGCAGCCGGTCGAGGCCGACCTGGTGGTGCCGGTGCCGGAGTCCGGCGTGCCCGCGGCCATCGGGTACGCGCAGGCCAGCGGCATCCCGTACGGCACGGCGCTGGTGAAGAACGCCTACGTCGGCCGCACCTTCATCCAGCCGTCGCAGACCATCCGGCAGCTGGGCATCCGGCTCAAGCTCAACCCCCTGCGCGATGTCATCCGCGGTAAGCGGCTCGTCGTCGTCGACGACACCATCGTGCGCGGCAACACCCAGCGCGCGCTGGTGCGGATGCTGCGCGAGGCCGGGGCCCTCGAGGTGCACGTGCGCATCGCGGCGCCGCCGATCCGCTGGCCGTGCTTCTACGGCATCGACTTCGCGTCCCGCGCGGAGCTGATCGCCAACGGCCTCGACCTGGACGGCATCCGCCGCTCCATCGGGGCGGACTCGCTGGGCTACGCGACCCTGGAGTCGCTGATCGCGGCCAGCGAGCAGCCCAAGACCCGGCTGTGCTCGGCCTGCTTCACCGGCGAGTACCCGATCGAGCTGCCCGAGGACGCGCTGATCGGGAAGCACCTGCTGGAGGGCATCGAGAAGGGCGTGGCGGGCGCCGCCGCGCCGCTGGCCCCAGCCGGGTACGGTGCCGAAGACGCGCTTCGGCGTCCGTGACCCCCCTTAATCCACCGACACCGATTGCGCCATGACTGACAACAGTTCACCCGAGTCCACCGTCAACGCCACCTACGCCGCGGCCGGGGTGAGCATCGAGGCAGGCGACGAGGCCGTCGAGAAGCTCAGGCCGTGGGCGGACAAGGCGACCCGGCCGGAGGTGCTGGGCGGCATCGGCGGGTTCGCCGGTCTGTTCCGGTTGAAGCTCGACCGCTGGCGCGAACCGGTCCTGGCCTCGTCCACCGACGGCGTCGGCACCAAGATCGCCGTGGCGCAGGCGCTGGACGTGCACGACACGGTGGGCATCGACCTGGTCGCGATGGTCGTCGACGACCTGGTGGTGTGCGGTGCCGAGCCGCTGTTCCTGCAGGACTACATCGCGGTTGGCAAGGTCCTGCCGGACCGGATCGCGGCGCTGGTCAAGGGCATCAGCGAGGGCTGCGTGCAGGCGGGCTGCGCGCTGCTGGGCGGGGAGACCGCCGAACACCCCGGCCTGATGTCGGACGGCGCGTACGACCTGTCGGCCACCGGCGTCGGCGTGGTCGAGGCCGACCAGGTGCTCGGCCCGGACCGGGTGCGCCCGGGGGACGTGCTCATCGGCATGGGCTCCTCCGGCCTGCACTCCAACGGCTACTCGCTGGCCCGGCACGTGCTGCTGCAGATCGGGCGGATCCCGCTGTCCGGCCACGTCGAGGAGTTCGGCCGCACCCTGGGCGAGGAGATGCTGGAGCCGACCCGCATCTACGCCAAGGACTGCCTGGCCCTGGTGGCGGAGGCCGAGGTGCGCACCTTCGCCCACATCACCGGCGGCGGCCTGGCCGCCAACCTGGCCCGGGTCATCCCCAACGGCCTGCGCGCGGGCCTGGACCGGGGCACCTGGTCCCCGCAGCCGATCTTCTCCATGATCGCCCAGCGGGGCCGCGTGGCCCGCGAGGAGATGGAGCGCACCTTCAACATGGGCGTCGGCATGGTGGCCGTGGTGGCGCCGGAGGACGTCGACCGGGCCCTCGCCATCCTCACGGCCCGGCACGTGCCGTCGTGGATCCTGGGTGAGGTCCGCCCCGCCGAGGACGCGAACGCCCCCCGCGCCGAACTCCACGGCGAACACCCGCGCTTCTGACCCCAGTAGACCACCGACTGCCCCGACCTGGCCGAAGGTCGGGGCAGTCGTCTTTGCCGCGACCCAGCCTCACCCCACCTCGAGATGATCTTGCCCGCGCCTCGACCCGCCGCCGGCGGGTTGTCCACATGGGCGGCGCGCATCCACAGGCTTTCGCCACGCCTTCCCCGCTGCCCGTGCGCCGATAGACTGGAGCAGGGCTGTCCCCCCAGAGGAGGGCGGGGGCTGTCCTGGGTCCGGGCGGGGTGGTGAAACAGTTGTCGGCCAGGTGATGGCCTGCCGAGCCCGCAGTCGGGCACTCTCGCCGCGGCCGAAGTGACCCCGCTCTCTGATCCGCGAAATCACGACACCCCTCAGGCAACCTCGTCCGGTACGCCCCCGTACTACAGGCTGACCGAGGGAGGTACCCACCGTGCCGGACCGGGATGCGGAGTTCGGGGAGTTCCTGGACAGCCGGGCAGGAGTCATGCGCCGGACCGCGTTCCTGCTCAGCGGTGGCGACTGGCACCGCGCCGAGGACTTGGTGCAGACCACGCTCGCCAAGATCTACGTGGCCTGGCCGCGGCTCAACCGCGAGGGGGGTGTCGACGCCTACTCCCGCAAGGTCATGGTCCGCACCGCCATCGACGAGTCCCGGCGGGCGTTCCGCAGACGTGAGAACGTCGTTGACGAGTTACCCGAGGTCGGGGTCGATCCCGCCGGGGTCGACGACGCCGTGGACGTGCGGCGGGCGCTCGCCCAGCTCCCCGCCGGGCAGCGGGCCGTGGTCGTCCTGCGCTACTGGGAGGACCTGTCGGTGTCCGAGACCGCCCAGGTGCTGGGCAAGAGCGAGGGCACGATCAAGAGCCAGGCCGCCAAGGGCCTGGCCACGCTGCGGAGGTTGCTGGCTGGGGGCCGGGTGCTGGTGGAGGGCCAACTGTGACCGACGACGTGCGCGAACTCCTCGAGGTCGCACTGCGCGGTGAGCCGCCGATGGGGCTGGACCGGGCGGGGGTCATCGCCGACGGCAAGCGCAGGCTGCGCAGGCGACGGCAGGCGGCGGTCGGTGGGGTGACGCTGGCGGTGGCGTTCGCGGTCTTCGGCGCGGCGGCCATCTCCGGTGGGGCGTTCGGTCTGCGCCCCGAGCAGGTCGGGCCCGCGGCACCGCCGCCGTCGACCTCGTCGTCGGTCGACCCGGGCGCGCCCGCGGCGGCCCCGGCACCCGTGAGCACGGTCACCCAGAGCCCCGTGGCGCCCTCGACGTCACCCGGCACGCGGGCACCCGAGATGGAGTACCCCGACTACTCCACCTTCGCGACGTCCATGCGGGAGATGGCCAAGAAGTGGCCCGCCGAGATATTCACGAAGACCTCGTACGAGGGCGCGTACGAGTGGAACACCAAGGGCCCCGACGGCTGGATGAAGGCGACCCTGCACACCAAGCTCGGCAACCGGCTGCTGACCGTGCGGATGTACTACACCGGCGAGTTCAGCCACAGCACGGCCTGCCAGCAGCAGCCGTCCTGCTACACCAGGGTCCAGGACCGGACTCCCCTGCGGGTCACCCGCACCGAGGAGCGGCCCACCATCGTCCAGGTCGTCGCGGACCGGCCGGACGGGCGCACCGTCGAGGTCACCGAGACCATCGGCGAGGGCAGCGGCTGGCGCTTCGACCAGGTCCTGGGGGACGACCTCCTGATCTCCATCGCCGTCGGCGCCGGTCCGCGCGGATAACCCGCTTGCCCCGTCCGGCATGCTGGACGACGTGTCCGAGTTGGTGGTGTCCTCCGCGCTGGTGATCCCGGCGGCCGAGTTGCGCGAGCGGTTCTCCCGCTCCTCCGGCCCCGGTGGTCAGGGCGTCAACACCGCCGACAGCCGGGTCGAGTTGAGCTTCGACGTCGTCCGCTCCCCGTCGGTCCCCGAGCACCTGCGCGAGCGGATGGTGGCCCGGCTGGCGAACCGGCTGGTCGACGGCGTGCTCACGATCGCCGCCAGCGAGTACCGCGCCCAGTTGGCCAACCGCGCCGCCGCCCGCGAGCGCTTAGCCGCGCTGCTGCGCCAGGCCGCCGCGCCGCCGCCGCCCAAGCGGCGCGACACCAAGCCCAGCCGGGGCGCCCGCGAGCGCAGGCTCACCGCGAAGCGCCAGCGGTCGCTCACCAAGCAGTCGCGGCGAGTGACGCGGGACGAGTAGCACCCCCGTGTGACCCTCACCTGATCGGGAACATCCCACCCGTCCCCCGGCGCTGTGCGTGTCGACGACCCAGGTTCGGCGATCCTCGAACCTGGGGCCAACGCCACGGGAGGGGACCCCGAGTGAGCCTGCTGTTCAGCCCGTTGACCCTGCGGTCGACCACGCTGCCGAACCGGATCGCGGTCAGCCCCATGTGCCAGTACTCGGCCACCGACGGGCTGCCGGACAACTGGCACCTGGTGCACCTGGGCTCGCGCGCGGTCGGCGGCGCCGGGCTGGTGATCGCCGAGGCCACCGCGGTCGAGCCGATCGGCCGCATCGCGCCGCAGGACACCGGCATCTGGTCGGCCCGGCACGTGCAGGCCTGGCGGCCGATCACCGAATTCATCCGGTCCCAGGGATCGGTGCCCGGCATCCAGCTCGCGCACGCGGGCCGCAAGGGCTCCACCTACAGCCCCTGGGTCGAGCGGAGCGGCGGGGTGGCCGACGAGGACGGCGGCTGGACCCCGGTCGGGCCGACCGACGAGCCGTTCACCCCCGAGTACCGGGTGCCGCAAGCGCTTTCGGCCGCGGAGATCGAGGCCCTGGTCGACACCTGGGCGCAGGCCGCCAGGTTCGCCGTCGAGGCGGGTTTCGAGGTCGTCGAGGTGCACGCCGCGCACGGCTACCTGCTGCACGAGTTCCTGTCGCCCCTGACCAACACCCGCACCGACGCGTACGGCGGCGACGCGGCCCGCAGGCTCGCGTTCCCGCTGGCGGTCGTCCGGGCCGTACGCGCGGCCGTGGGTCCCGACCTGCCGGTCTTCGTGCGGATCTCGGCCACCGACTGGACCGACGGCGGGCTCACCGTCGACGATTCCGTGGAGATCTCCCGCGCGCTGGCCGCGGCGGGCGCCGACCTGGTCGACGTGTCCTCCGGCGGCAACGTCGCGGACGCGCGGATCACCACCGGGCCCGGCTACCAGGTGCCCTTCGCCGACGCGATCCGGCGCAAGGCCGAGGTGGCCACCGCGGCGGTCGGCGAGATCACCGAAGCGCACCAGGCCGAACGGGTCCTCGCGGACGGGTCGGCAGACCTGGTGCTGCTGGGTCGCGAGCTGCTGCGCGACCCGTACTGGCCGCATCGCGCCGCAGCGGCGCTCGGTGTGGGGGCCACCCCACCGGTCCAGTACGCGCGGGCGCTCTGAGCCGAACCGTGCAGGCCGTCCCGGTGTCCGGGACGGCCTGCACGGTTTACGTGAGGGGGTTCAGCGGCGTGGGGCCCAGCACCCGGGAGCACTGGACCCGGGATTCATCGCCGGTAGTCGTCGTACTCGTCCTCGGACGAGTCGTCGAATCGGTCACCCTGATCGTGACCGTCGTCGGACCCGCCACCCGACAGCTCGCGCTGCAAGGCGTCGAAGTCCGTTGGTTGTGAGCTGTACTTGAGCTCCCGGGCCACCTTCGTTTGCTTGGCCTTAGCTCGGCCGCGCCCCATGGCTCGACCCCCTCGCACAGTGACGGGGCGGCCGGGGGAACGGCGGCCCCGTAGATGTCGACAGTTGATTCCTGCCAGCTACCGTACCGTGCCGAAGGGGTTCGATGCGACGCGGCACGGTGTGCAGAACCTGACATCACCGAGAACTGCGCTCGGCCGGTCCGGCGAACCTCGCGAATCCCTCGCCCCGGCGCCACCGCGCCCCGGGTTCGTGGAAGCATGGAGGGGTGCCTCGACCGTTCGTCGCCTATCTGCGGGTGTACGAACCGTTGTCCACCTTCGCCGAGCCCCTGGCAGGCCTGCTGCGCGGCGCCGTCGAGGTGGGCGGCCTCGACCGGGCCGACGCCGCCGCCCGCGAGCGCGAGGTATGGCTCAAGTCACAGCTGGCGGGTTCGGTGCTCCCGGGCGAGTTGCCCGACGGCAGGCCGACCCCCAGCTCCATCCGCGACCTGCTGGTCATCGACCCGGCCGAGGTGCCGGGCAGCGCGGCCGGGTCGGGGCCGCTGGTGTGCCCGCTGGACCTGCGGGCCCGCTCGGCCGCGGCGATGGTCGGGTTCCTGGCCACCTCCGGGTCGGTGCTGCGCGACGCCGTGCTCGGCTCCCCGCCGGACGCGATCCGCCGCAAGGCCACCAGCGTGCTCGGGGAGCTGCCCAGCGGGGCGGTGCACGTCGTGTCCACCACCTGGACCGTGCCGCTGCCCTGGTTCTCCCTGGTCGACCCGGACGCCCGGCACGTGGTGCTGGCCCCGCGCGAGGACCCGCGGCGCGAGGTGTTCTGGCGCGCCACCCTGGCCGACGCCCTGGCCCGCGTGGAGCGGGCGCACACGCTCACCAAGCGCACCTTCGGCGAGACCGGCCCGACCAAGGTCCTGGCCGACACCGCGCAGTGGCTGGGCAACTTCGCCGAGGGCTCCGCGGTCGAACTCGACTACGGCGGCCTGGTGCAGCTGCTCACCGACGAGGAGCTGACCGAGGACTCGTCCGCCGAGGACGTGCACGCCATCCTCGACGCCATCGAGCGCTCGGACCCCGGTGAGGTCGGCGAGCGCTTCGAGCGCCTCCGGGACTTCTGGGGCGACCTAGCGGCTCGCGAGCAGCTGAACTGAGACATGTCCACCCGCCACCGCTCCGGACCCGGCGGGTGAACGCTGCCGGGCATCGGGGCGGCGGGACCAGTCCAGCTCGTCGAGGTGACGGCTGAGCGGGAGTCGGCTCAGTCCAGCTTGTCGAGCAGGCCGTCGGTCAGGCGGGCCGCGCCGACCGGGACGCCGCCGCCGAGCACGTCGTGCTCCGCCTTCTCCGCCAGCTCGGGGGCGTCGTAGCCGAGCGCGCGCAGCACGCCGACCAGGATCGGGGTGCGGGGGCGCGGGGCGCCGTCGTCGATCTTCATGGCCATCGCGGTGCCGTCCGGCAGCACCATCGCGTGCACACCCTCCGCGCCACCCTTGACCAGCAGGCCGGGGATGGCCTCCATCAGCTCGGAGTCGTCGCGGTCGGTGCCGCCGACCAGGAACGGGTGCGCGCGCATCGCGTCGGCCACCCGCCTGCGCCGGGTGCCCGGCGCGGCCAGGACCAGCCGGGTGTAGCCGGTGGCCAGGCCCGCCAGGGTCAGGGCGAACAGCGGGGCACCGCAGCCGTCGACGCCGATCGTGGCGATCGGCTCGCCGGTCATGTCCTCCACGGCGTCGGCGATGGCCGCCTGCGCGGGGTGCTCCGGGTCGAGGTAGCCGCGGGTGTCCCAACCCTGCTGGGCGCTGACCGCCAGCATCGCGGCGTGCTTGCCGGAGCAGTTCATCGCCGCCGCCCGCTTGCCGCCGCCCCCGGCGATCACCCGGTTGCGCGCGGCCTGGTTCAGCGGCCAGTCGGGCGGGCAGCCCAGGTCGGTCTCCGACAGGCCGTTCTTGGCGAGGATGCCCAGCACCTGCTCCACGTGCTCGGACTCGCCGCTGTGCGAGGCGCACCCCACGGCGAGGTCGGCGTCGTCGGGCAGGTCGAGGCCCGCGCGCAGCAGCCCGAGGGCCTGTAGCGGCTTGTTGCTCGACCGGGTGAAGACCGGCTCGTGCACCTCGCCGAGGGCGAGCCGGACCCGGCCGTCCGGGGCGAGCACGACGACCGACCCGCGGTGGATCGACTCGACGAAACCGGACCGCAGCACCTCGACTAAGACGGGGTTGTTCAGCGGGACTCGCCTCCTGGCCGCTCGCCGCGCTCGGCGGCCAGCAGATCGTCGACGGAGGCGCTGCCCGCCCGGTAGCGGCCGCCGATCTCGTCGTTGAGCAGGTCCATGACCCGCTGCACCTCGCGCCTGCGCTGGGAGACCGAGGCCTCCTCGGCCTGGTAGGTGCGCAGCGCCAGGGCCAGCCGGTCGTCGGGGAGCGCGCCGACGTCGGAGAGGTCGGCGTCGGACACCAGCGCCTCCACGTGCCTGCGGTGCGCCTCGGCCCGGGACGGTTCCATGGTCTGGTAGCGGCCGGAGCCGGTGGCCGGGCCGACGGCGTTGTCCGCCAGGATCACGGCGAGCTGGTCCACCACCGAGGTGGACTCGCCGCTGGCCCGCCTGCGCTGCTCGGCGCGCACGATGTCGATCCGGCCGTGCAGCAGCCTGCGCAGGTAGGACAGGTCCGTCTCCTCCTGCGCCGCGTCGTCGCGGCGCACCCGGACCTCGGCCAGGCCCAGTCCGGCCAGGCCCTCGACGTACTCGGGCGACAGGACCCTATCGATGCGCCTGCGCCCTCCCGGGCGGACTTCGATCACGGGCACATCCTCCGCCACTCGGTGCTCGATCGCCATATCTTGACGACAACGGCGTTCAGCTCGCCACCCCCAGAAGTACCCTCGACTCTTCCGGACCAATCGGCGGGCGCTGAGCGATCCTCGCCAAACCGGACGCCCGGGCCACGAGCTGCGCGTTGTCCTTCACGCGCTCCCCCTTGGCGTAGGTGGTGGTGTCCTCCATCCCCACCCGGACGTGTCCACCGGCGGAGAGCGACGCCAGCAGCACCGGGATGCTCGCCCGGCCGACCCCGGTCGCGGAGAACGTCGCCCCTTCGGGGATCAACCGCAGCGCGGCGGCGAAGGTCTCGAGGTCGCCCG
Source organism: Actinokineospora auranticolor (assembly GCF_041897805.1). GTDB lineage: Bacteria > Actinomycetota > Actinomycetes > Mycobacteriales > Pseudonocardiaceae > Actinokineospora > Actinokineospora auranticolor. The sequence goes on along the minus strand of NZ_CP154825.1, from coordinate 8,183,025 downwards.
CCATCCCGCCGGGGACACCCATGACCAGGTCGACGTGGACACGCCCACCCGCGGGCGGGCCGTGCCGGTCGAGCAGGCGGTGCAGGCTGGTCAGCTGGCCGAGGTCGAAGATCTCGTACTCGGGCACGATCCCGCGGTCCTGCATCCGGGTGTGGAGTTCGACGATGAACTCCCACCGGTTGAGGAAGACGTCGGTGCCGAAGTTGACCGTCCCCATGGTGCAGGAGGCGGAATCCGGGAGGGCGTCGAGAACCGCCAACCGGTCCTCCTCGGAGTCGGTGACCGCCCCACCGGTGGAGAGCTGGACGACGAGCCGGGTGTGCTCGCGCACCGCGGCGACCGTCTCCCGCAGCCGCGCGAGGTCGAGCGTGGGCCGGGCGTCGTCGTCGCGGATGTGAATGTGGATCATCGACGCGCCGACGCGCTCGCAGTCCTGCGCGGTTTTCACCAACTCCCCAAGGGTTACGGGGAGGTTCGGCACGTCTTCCTTGCGGTGCTCGGCCCCGGTTGGCGCGACGGTGATGAGCGTGCCCTGCGCACCGGGCCGAGAAGTCGCCGACATACCGCGATCCTGGCACAGGGCACGGGTTGCCACCGACGGCAGGCGGACTATCCGCGCAGGCCCTGCGCCGCCGCGCGGCCGAGCGCCGGGGTGTCCTCGGGCACCGAGTCCGGGTCGATCGAGGCCTGGGTGGCCTCCGCGCCGACCGCCAGCGCCGTGCCGGGCTCGACGGACCGCTTCACCAGGGCCAGCGCGATCGGGCCGAGTTCGTGGTGCTGCACCGCCGACCCCACCCGGCCGACGACCCGCTCGCCCGCCTTGACCGGCGCACCGGTCTCCGGCAGCACGTCCGCCGCGCCGTCGAGGTGCAGCAGCAGCATCCGGCGCGGGGGGCGGCCGACATTGTGGACCTTGGACACCGTCTCCTGGCCGCGGTAGCAGCCCTTCGCCACGTGCGCGGCGACGTGGACCCAGTTCACCTCGTGCGGGATCGACTTCTCGTCGGTGTCCACACCGAGCCGGGGCCGCAGCGACTCCACCCGCAGCGCCTCGAAGCCCAGTGACCCCATGGGACGGGCGCCCGCGTCGGTGATCCGGTCCCACCACTCGCGCAGCTCTTCCCGTGGTACCAACAGGTCCGCCGCGTCGTGGCCGGGCCACGGCATCCGGCGCACGACCACGCTGCCGCCCTGGGCGACCGCGTACGGGCCCGTCGGGACCGGGAGTCCCAGCTTCGCCAGGAGGTCCGGGGTTTCCGGGCCGACGAGCGACAGCACGGCCCGCTCCGCCGTCGCGTCCCTCGGCTCCACTTTGGACCAGAAGACCATCTGCTCGAAGTACTCCAGCAGCGGCACCCGGCCGCCGCGCGCGCCGGTCGCGACGGCGCCCCGCTCGGTGTCCAGCCAGACGGTGCCGTCCACGTGGGCCAGCAGCATGTGCGCGTCGACGCGGCCCTGGCTGTCGAGCACCAAGGCCTCGGTGCCCGCGCCGTCGGCCAGCTCGGTGACGTGCTGGGAGATCACCAGGTGCAGCCAAGACAACCGCTCGTCGCCGGGGACCGCGATCACCTCGCGGTGGGAGCGGTCCACCACCGCGACCTTCCGGGACGCGGCGCGCTGCTCGGCGAACGGGTCGCCGAAGTGCCAGGGGACCTCGTGGTCGAGCGCCCCGTCCGGCGCGGGGACGGCACCCGGGGCGGTGCGCAGGGGGGAGTGGTCGGTCACTTGTTCTCCTGGGAGCAGCTTTGGCACGTGCCGGACAGCGCCAGGTGGCTGGCGTCCAGCACGAACCCGTGCCGCGCCCGCAGTGTTCCGCACAGCTCGTCCATCACCGCGCGCGGCGACTCGTCGACGTGGCCGCAGCGGTGGCAGACCAGGTGGACGTGCTGGTGCTCGTGGACCGAGTAGGTCGGCGCGCCGTGACCCAGGTGGGTGTGGCGGACCAGGCTGAGGCCTTCGAGCAGTTCCAGCGTGCGGTAGATGGTGGTGATGTTGACCGTGGGCGTGGTGCGCTGGACCCGCTGGCAGACCTGCTCCGGGGTCGCGTGCTCCAGCTCCAGCAGCGCGTCGAGCACGAGCTGGCGCTGGGGCGTCATCCGCATCCCGCGCTCGTGCAGGGTCTCCCGCAGCTGCGCGCGGCGGGTCTCCAGCGGCTGGGTCTCCACCCTCCCGATGGTAGGCCCCGGCGTAGGGTCTGGCCCATGCGCGTGCTGGTGATGTTGGACGGAACCCCCGGTGGCACCCTCGCCGACCCCGACGCCACCCACGTGCGCGTCGACGACCTGGGCGTGACCCGGGGCGACGGCGTGTTCGAGAGCGTGCTCGTCGTGGACGGCGCGCCCCGCGAACTCGACGCCCACCTGGACCGCTTGGCCCGCTCCGCCGCGATGCTCGAGCTACCGGTACCCGACCGGTCGGCCTGGGCGGCGGCGGTCCGCACGGTGCTGGCGGCGTGGCCGTTAGCGGGTGAGATGGCGGTCAAGCTGGTCTGCACCCGAGGCCCCGAATACGGCGACGGCGGCCCGACGGCGTTCGCGCTCGGGTTCGAGGTCCCCGCCAAGTCGCGGCGCAACCGGACGGCGGGCGTGACCGCCGTGACCCTGGAACGCGGCTTCGACCCGGCCATCGTGGAACGCGCCCCCTGGCTCCTGCTGGGCGCGAAGACCCTGTCCTACGCGGTCAACATGGCCGCCAACCGCTACGCGGAGTCGGTGGGCGCGGACGAGGTCATCTTCATCGCGGCGGACAACACGGTCCTCGAGGGACCGACGTCGACGGTCGTGCTGGTCACCGACCGCACATTGCGCACGCCGCCGCCGACCAGCGGCGTGCTGCTTGGCACCACCCAAGCCGCGTTGTTCCGGGCTGCTGAGCGGGCGGGCTGGACGACCAAGGTCGAACCAGTGGACCGCGCGGAGCTGACTGCGGCTGACGGCCTGTTCGTGGTTTCCAGCATCCGCAAGATCAGCCGAATCCGGGCACTCGACGGCGTGGCCCTCCCCGACGCCACCGACCTCTGCACCGAACTGAACGCGCTGTACGAGTCGGAGTACTAGCGGCACCGGCGGCCACCGCCCGCTCAATTTCCTTTGATCGCGAGTTGTCCACATGCGTCGAACTCGTCCACAGAGGGTTATTCAGTGGTGTAGAAATAGAGGCCGATAACAGCCGAGATGGTGTCGGTGAAGGTGTTGATGGGTCGCCGGTAGTCGGTGTGGAGAACGCGCCAGGTCTTGAATTGGGCGATGGCGCGTTCGACCACGACACGGATTGAGTTGTGCTGTCGGTTGAAATCTATTTCCCAGTCGGGTTGTTCGCGGTTTCGGGGTTTTCTGATCAGGGTGAGGATGCCGCTGCCGATGTAGCCCTTGTCGCCGGGCCAGGTGCCGGGGTCTCGTCCGTCGAGAATGTGTGAGGCTTTCAAGCCGACGATGTCGTTCCGGGATCCCGGTATCGGATCCGATACCCATCTCAAGCGTCCGTCCGGCGTGCACCCGACCTGGACGGTGTGTCCGGTCGTGCGGTGCTTCCCGGAGAACAACTCCGGGCGGAAGGCCATGACCAGCACGGCAGCAGCGCGCCATCCGCGATATGGGAATTGCGGTCATCGAGATCATCGGCCGTCGGAACGCACTGTTCGCCACCCCCTTCGCTGCCCTGCTCCGCCGATAAACTGGAGCAGGGCTGTCCCCCAGAGGAAGGGCGGGGGCTGTGCTTGGGCCCTCGGGGGCGGTTGAATAGTTTGGTCGTTGATTCCTGCTAGTGGGCTCAGGTGCTCGGTCGTAGGCGCACTCTCGTGCCGGGGCGTGCCTGGGCCAGGGCTGCCAGGTGTGCGGCGGGCACGACGCCGACTACTGGGTAGCCGCCGGTTGTTGGGTGGTCGGACAGGAAGATCACCGGTAAGCCGCTCGCGGGCACCTGTACCGCCCCCGTGACCAGCCCCTCGCTCACCAACTCCCGCCCGTCGAACTCCGACGTCCGCCGCAACGGCTCACCCAGCAACCGCAGCCCCACTCGGTTGCTCTCCGGCGACACCGACCACACCGCTCCCGCCAACCGCGCGGTCACGTCCGCGAACCAGTCCTCACGCGGACCCAGCAGCAGCGGGACCACCAGTTCTTCCGGCGCCCGAACCGCGCACACCACATCCGCCCCGACCGGTACCTCGACCACCGCCCCCAGTGGCAGCACATCCCCGACCCTCAGCGGCGCCGGGCCGATGCCGGACAGGATGTCCGTCGACCGCGACCCCAACTGCCGGTCCACCGCCACACCCCCCGACACCGCGAGGTAGCAGCGCAGACCACGCCACGGCGAGCCGATCTCCAACTCCGCCCCCGCCCCCAGGAACAGCGGCGAGTGGGAGTCCACCAGGAGCCCGTCCAGACGGACCGACACGCTGGGGCCAGTCACCGCCACCGTGCAGGGCGCGGAGGCGCGTACTCGCAGCCCACCCAGCACGGTCTCGATCCCGGCCGCGTCCTCCGGGTTCCCGACCAACCGGTTCGCGAGTCGCAGGGATGGTTCGTCCAGTGCGCCCGAAGGGGGGACGCCCAGGTGGGCGTTGCCGGGACGGCCGAGGTCCTGGACAAGGGCCAACGGCCCCGTGGCCAGCACGGTCAGCGCGCGGGTCACGGCCTCGCCTCGAAGCGCACGCGGTCGCCTGGGGACAGCAGTGCGGCCGGGTTGCGGGTGGCGTCGAACAGGGGGTCCACGTCGTCCGCGAGGCGAGCCAGGAGGCGCCAGCCGCCGGGGGAGGATCGGGGGTAGATGCCGGTGAACTCGCCCGCGACGCCTACCGAGCCTGCCGGTACTCGGGTTCGGGGGGTGTCCAGGCGGGGTTGGCAGAGGGGGTCGGGTAGGCCGGTCAGGTAGGCGAAGCCGGGGGCGAAGCCGCAGAACGCGACGGTGTAGGTCGCGCCCGCGTGCAGGGCGATGGTGTCCTCGACCGACAGGCCCGCGGTCGACGCGACCAGGTCCAGGTCCGGGCCGCCGTAGACCACGGGGAGCACGACCTCACCGGCGGTGACCTCAGGCGGAGCGGTCAGGTCGGCCCTCTCCAACACCCCCGGCACCAGGCGCGGGCCGGGGGAGCCGGGGGTGAAGGAAGCCAGGACCGTGCGGGCCGCCGGGACCAGGTCGACCAGGCCGGGGAGGTTCGCCGCGGCCAGTGCGGTGCGCGCGGCGGCTACCTCGGCCAGCGACTCCAGCTCCACCAGCACCGCGTCCGGCCCGCACCGCCGCAGTCGCATCCGCGCGGGCTCGGCTCAGCCGACCACGCGGCGCAGGTACGCCGAGGTGTGGGGCTGGAGTTCCTGGCCGACCATCGCCCGCTCCTCGACGTAGGCCAGGTCGCCGTTGTTGACCAGGCCGTAGAGGCGCTTGGCGGCGTTGACCTCCTTCGCCGAGCCCGTGCGGGTGACCACGTCGGTGTCCAGTTCCCACGACGTCGAGTTGCGCGGGGCGCCGTAGAAGATCTCCGAGATGCCGGTGGCGTGCACCAGCAGGACCTCGATGGTGTCGTCCTCCTGCGGTCGCCACCAGCCCACCTCGCGGGCGGCCGGGCGGATGACCTTGCCTTCGTCGTCGAGCAGCCAGGCGCGCGACTCGTAGGCGAGGAACGGGCGGCCGTCGTGGGCGAAGGTGAGCTGCTGGCCGAACTTCACCGGGCCGTCGATGGTCGGGTAGACCACCTCGCCCTCACCGCGCCAGACGCCTACCAGCGGCAGGAGTGCCAGGCAGGCGTCGTTGAGGTTCGGGCCCTCGCGCAGGTTCGCGGTGTCGGCCGGGATGGGCAGGTCGTCGAACTGCGGCACGTTGCGGTGCCGGGTGGCCTCAGCTCGCTTCTCCGCGGCCTGGATGGCCGCGTCGCCGCTGCCGGGTACGGGGCTCTCGGCCATTACCGCTGGTCAGCGTAGAGGCGGTACAGGACGTACCCGGCGAACCAGGTGGTCAACAGACCCATGAGCACCAGGAGCGAGGTGAAGAAGATTTCCACCCGCAGAGGATAACGCGGGGGCGCGCGCGGCAACGCATGACGCTGCTCCCACCCCGGTACGCGAAGAGGCCCCGGGGACGGATCCCGGGGCCTCTTCACGTACCGATCGTCAGCCGACCGAGACGGCGACCTCGTGCAGACCGGGGCCGCTCGCGCTGACCTTGGTCTCGCCGTTGCCGTCGCGGTGCAGCGCCCGGACCGTCCAGTCACCCGGGGCGGCGAAGAACCGGAAGTCGCCCTCGGCGGAGGACACGACCTCGGCGGTGAACTCGCCGGTGCCGTCCAGCAGCCGCACGAACGCACCGCCGACCGGCTCGCCTGCGCGGGTGACCTTGCCGTTGAGGACGGTCTCCTTGCCCGCGTCCACGGTGGCGGGCAGCGCGGTTCCCTGCTCGGGGGCTCCACAGGAGCTCATGGTGATTCCCTTCGTGTGGTTGCTGGGGCGGACCGGACTCAGTTCTGGGCGCCGACCTCGACGGGGACGCCGACCAGGGAGCCGTACTCGGTCCACGAGCCGTCGTAGTTCTTCACGTCGCTGTAGCCGAGCAGCTCGTGCAGGGCGAACCAGGTGTGCGAGGAGCGCTCGCCGATGCGGCAGTAGGCGATGGTCGCCTTGCCCTCGTCGAGGCCCGCCTCCTGGTACAGCTCGCGCAGCTCGTCGTTGGACTTGAAGGTGCCGTCCTCGTTGGCCGCCTTGCTCCACGGCACGTTGATCGCGGTCGGGATGTGGCCCTTGACCTGCGCCTGCTCCTGCGGCAGGTGCGCCGGGGCGGCGAGCTTGCCGGAGAACTCGTCGGGGGAGCGCACGTCGACCAGGTTCTTGGTGTTGATCGCGGCCACCGCGTCGTCGCGGAACGCGCGCAGCGACAGGTCCTGCTCCTGGGCGGTGTAGCTGGTGGTGGCGCGCTCGACCGCGTCGGCGCTCAGCGGGCGGCCGTCGAGCTCCCACTTCTTGCGGCCGCCGTCGAGCAGCTTGACCGACTGGTGGCCGTAGAGCTTGAAGTACCAGTACGCGTACGCGGCGAACCAGTTGTTGTTGCCGCCGTAGAGGACCACGAGGTCGTCGTTGCCGATGCCGCGCGCGGAGAGCAGCTTCTCGAAGCCCGCGCGGTCGACGAAGTCGCGGCGCACCGGGTCCTGCAGGTCCTGCCGCCAGTCGACCTTGATGGCGCCCGGGATGTGACCGGTGTCGTAGGCGCTGGTGTCCTCGTCGACCTCGACGAACACCACCCCGTCGGCGTTGAGGTTCTCCTCGGCCCACGCGGCCGAAACCAGCACGTCTTCACGGCTCATCGGGCGGTTCCCACTTTCGGTTTGATGATGGACAAACGGTTGAGCAGCACATAGGTCTCGCAGCCGAGGCAGAAGCCGAAGGCGGCGTTGAGGAACGCGGCGGCGAGGGCGAACGCGGTGGCCACGAGGCCGAGCGCGGGCACGTCGAAGGCGTAGCCGAGCGCGCCGACCACGGCGAACCCGAACCCGACGCCCTGGGCGAAGCGCACCGGGGCGGCGTCCTCGCGCTCGTCGGTGGGGGCGAGCCGGGGCGCGACCAGAACCCGGAACAGCGCCGCGTACGGGGCGTACCGGAGCCCGGCGAACGCGCCGACGGCGAACACCAGGGCCTGCGCCGCGAGCAGCGGCCACCAGCCGGTGGCCAGCACCGCGACCAGCACGGCGCTGGTCACCCAGGCGGCGAAACGGGGGCCCCGGGGGTCCACGCTCGCGCGCGGGGGCACCGGTGGGGTGGTGGACAACTGGGGTGGCCTCCTGACCAGGACACGGGCGTGGGGTCCGGTCGGGCGACGGGCCGAAGCGGGCCGCCCGGTCAGGTGCCCCGACACAGGCTGCTGCGCACGCGGCAGAAGTCCACCGCGCGGCGCCTGGTCAGGAAGCTGGACACGGGCGCGAGCGTACCCGCCGCGACGGCGGCGCTGAGAGGGCGTGCCCATTTGGTGGGACGCCGACACCGCCACTTGCGCGCCGCGTTGGCGCAGGTCACACCCCGATCAAGCGCTCAGGTGCGGGCGCAGCGCGGTGAGCAGGTCTTCACGTTTCGGGACGCCGCCGACGCGCAGCAGCTCCATCCCGTCGGCCGCGACGGCCAGCGTGGTCGGGGTGCGCAGCACGGCGAGTTCCTTGGCCAGCTCGGGCCGGTCGGTGAGGTCGATGTCGGCGTAGCCCAGCCCGGCGGTGCCCGCGGCCAGGTCGGTCAGCAGGGCCTTGGCCTGGTGGCAGGTGCCGCAGAACTGGGACGACAGCTGCACCAGGGTCACCCCGTCCGCCGGGTCGAGCACCCGGCGGACGTCCTCGGGGAGCGCGGCGGCGCGCGCCCGGCGGTTCCGGCCGTCGCGCAGCCGCACCAGCCTGCCGACCACCGCGGCCACCAGCAGCGTGCCGAGCGCGACGTAGAGGCCGGTCACGGGGTCAGCTCCGGCCCAGCACGACGTTCTCGGCCTTGCCCTTCACCGCGAGCTCGCCCGGCTCCACGGTGATCGCGGTCGGGGTGACCTTGAACGGCAGGTTGCCCGGGTCCAGGCGGCGGGCGAAGAGCTTGAGCACCTGGTCCTGGATGATCTTGGGCAGCTTCTGGTCGGCGCCGCCGGAGCGCACCTCCAGCCGCTTCGGCGCGATGTCCACGCTGCCGTCGACCAGCGAGACGATGGAGAACACGCACAGCTGCACGTCCTGGCCCGCGATGGCGACCGTGCCGCACAGCTTGACGCCCGCGGTGGTGCCCTCCTGGTCGGCGATCTCGCTGGCGTCCTCCTCGGTCTCCTCGCCCGGGGCGGGCGCGGTGTTCACCGAGGACTTCTTCACCGGGTCGATGGTCAGGTTGGTGATGGACTTGACCACGTCGTTGGAGTTCTCCTGGATGGCCCGGTTGACGTCCGCGGCCTTGATCCGGACCTGGCCCTCCACCTCGCGCACCGGGACCGACGACAGCGAGCCGCCGACCAGGTCGCCCAGCGGCGCCTGCACGCCGCGCAGCTCGGCGTGCACGTCGAGGTCGCGCAGGGTGTCCTTCACCGGCACGCCCTTGGCGTCGATGGTCACCAGGTCGTACTCGCCGGAGACGGCCTGCAGCAGGAACGAGAAGCCGCCGACCTTGACCGACGGGTGGTCGCGCAGGTCGAACTGCTGCTGCGCCCGCTTGGACACCTCGTGCTCGAACACGGCGGCCGCGCCGAAGTCCGCGGCGACCAGCAGCGCCAGCAGCACCACCAGGCTGATGACCAGCCTGCGCACGGCCTTCGACCGGCGGCGGGGCGCTGCGGACGGCCCGCCCGAGTTCGTCCCGGAGTTCGTCATGGTCGTCATCCCGCCACCCGTCTTGTGTCAACCCTGTGCAGTCTGGCGCCCCCCGGCGCGGTGGCGCCGGTCGGCACCCAAGTACCTACCCCCTGCGCACCGGAGGCACGCGGGTCGATGATCTCAACCCCCGGCACCAGGACGTCCGAACGGGTGGCGCAGTTGCGTCCAGCGGCCCAACCGGCAGGTGGACACGGGATTAACCGGGACGTAACGCACCCCTGCTGAGCTGCGGGGGAACACCCGAGGGCGGCCGCAGAGGCTGTGACGCCGACGTCACGGCGGCGACATTCCCCCGACCCGCGGGCTAGGGTTTCGACCAGCCGAAATCGCCACCCCCGAACCGGGGGCCGCACCCCAACGCCGCGGCGCGGACACGCACGAGAGAGGCGGACTCACGATGAGCCTCGACCTGCTGCTGCTGACCGCCGACCCGGACCCGTCCGCCGTGGTCCCGTCGCTGATGCTGCTACCGCACACCGTACGCGTCCAGGCCCCCGAGGTCACCGCGCTGCTGGAGGCGGGCGCGCGGGACGCGGTCGTCGTGGACGCGCGCACCGACCTGGCCGCGGCCAAGGGCCTGTGCAGGCTGCTGACCACCGGCGGGGACAGCGCCCCCGTGGTCGCCGTGGTCAACGAGGGCGGCCTGGTGGCGATCACCAGCGACTGGCGCATCGACGAGATCCTGCTGCCCACCGCGGGCCCGGCCGAGGTCGACGCCCGGCTGCGGCTGCTCACCTCGCGCGGCCCGGCCGGTGTCGCCGCCGACGGCGCGCTGCGGCTCGGCGAGCTGGTCGTCGACGAAGCCACCTACATGGCCCGGCTGCGCGGGCGCCCGCTCGACCTCACCTACAAGGAGTTCGAGCTGCTCAAGTACCTCGCCCAGCACGCGGGCCGGGTGTTCACCCGGGCGCAGCTGCTGCAGGAGGTCTGGGGCTACGACTTCTTCGGCGGCACCCGGACCGTGGACGTGCACGTCCGGCGCCTGCGGGCCAAGCTCGGCGCCGAGCACGAGCAGCTGATCGGCACCGTGCGCAACGTCGGCTACAAGTTCGTCCAGCCGCCCAAGTCCGGGACCCGCCGCGACGCGGATGTGGACACCACTCACCCGGTCGACGCGCGGTAGGTAGGTTCGGTCAGGTGACCGACCTGACCTGGCGACCCGACAGCCCGGGCGCCGTCACCGAGATCCGTCCGCTGCTGCGCGCCGTCGCCGAGGTCGACGGCCGCCCCGAGGTACCCGCCGACGGCCCGCTGGCCCGCGAGTTCCGCGGTGGTGAGCACCTGCTGGCCACCGACGGCGTCGAACTCGTCGGGTACGCGCACCTGGACACCGACGGCGACGCCTTCGGCCGCCAGGTCGCCGAGGTCCTGGTCCGCCCGGACGCCCGCCGCCGCGGTGTCGGCGGGCGGCTGGTCGAGGCGGTGCTGGCGCGGGCCGCGGCCGGTGTCCGCTTCTGGGCGCACGGCGACCACGCGGGGGCCGCGCGCATCGCGGCCCGGCACGGGCTGGGCCGCGTCCGCGAGCTGCTGACCATGCGCCTGGACCTGGCCGTCGCCACCCTCCCGGAGCCAACCTGGCCCGCGGGTGTGCGGGTGCGCGCCTTCGAGCCGGGGCGCGACGAGGCCGCCCTGGTCGAGGTCAACCGGCGGGCCTTCGACTGGCACCCCGAGCAGGGCGCGCTGACCGTGGCCGACGTCGAGGCGACCGAGGCGGAGCCGTGGTTCGACCCGGCCGGGTTGTTCCTGGCAGTCGACGAGCGGGACGAGGTCCTCGGCTTCCACTGGACCAAGGTCCACGGTCGGGGGCCCGATGCGGTGGGCGAGGTGTACGTCGTCGGCGTCGACCCGCGCGCGCAGGGCGGCGGTCTGGGCAAGGCCCTGACGCTGGTCGGACTAACCCATTTGAGGTCACTCGGGCTCTTGACCGTCATCCTTTACGTGGAGTCCGACAACGCACCCGCTGTTGCGGTATACGGCCGAATGGGTTTCACCCGTTCGGACGCCGACATCCAGTATGCACGTGCAGACGCGCACGGCAGCTGATCCGTTACGGACGGCAAACACACAGGTCACGGCAAGGCCACGAGCAGGAGTCGGCGGGATCGCAACCGACACAAAAACGGCCGTGTTCACCCTGCGTTAACCCCTATAAGGGCATCCGTCCATCAGTGCTGCCTAGCGTGCCGGGCGAGGCGGCGGACGTAGGGTACGTCGCGAACTCAGCAGACTCCTGCCTGGAGGAATCACTGTGATCAGCAAGCGGCCGGCGTCCGTGCTCGGCATCATCGCCGCGGGCGCCCTCGCGCTCACCGCGTGCGGGAGCGACAACAACGCGCCTGCCAGCGGGGGCAACACCAACACCGGGGCTCCCGCGCCCACCGGCTCGGCTCAGGTCGACTGCGGCGGCAAGAAGAGCCTGGTGGCCGAGGGCTCGAGCGCCCAGAAGGGTGCCATCGAGGCGTTCGTCGCCGCCTACGGCCAGAAGTGCCAGGGCGCCCAGCTCGCCTACACCGCCTCGGGCTCCGGCGCGGGCGTGAAGCAGTTCACCGCGGGCATCGTCGACATCGGCGGTTCCGACTCCGCGCTGAACAAGGACAAGGGCGAGGTCGACAAGGCCGCCGAGCGCTGCAAGGGGAACCCGGCGTGGAACCTGCCGCTGGTCTTCGGCCCGGTCGGCGTCGCGTACAAGGTCGGCGACGTCAAGGACCTCACCGTCACCGGCGAGCTGGCCGCCAAGATCTTCAGCGGCGCGATCACCAAGTGGAACGACCCGGCCATCGCCGAGGTCAACAAGGACGCGACGCTGCCGGACAAGGCCATCACGGTCATCTACCGCGGCGACGAGTCGGGCACCACCGACAACTTCCAGAAGTTCCTGAAGGCCGCGGGCAAGGGCGCGTGGACCAAGGACGCGGGCAAGAAGTTCAACGGTGGCGTCGGCCAGGGTGCGCAGGGCTCGGCCGGTGTCGCGGACGCGATCAACGCCGGTGACGGCACCATCGGCTACATCGAGTGGTCCTACATCCAGGACAAGAAGCTGAGCGCGGCCAAGCTGGACAGCGGCTCGGGCGCCGTCGAGCTCTCCGCCGACTCCGCGGCCGCCGCGATCAAGTCGGCCAAGGTCAAGGGCACCGGCAACGACCTGGTGCTCGACCTCGACGCGCTCTACGCCAGCAACACCGCGGGCGCCTACCCGCTGGTCCTGGCCACCTACGAGATCGTCTGCTCGAAGGGCTACGACGCCGACACCGCCAAGGCGGTCAAGGCGTTCCTGACCGTGGCCGCCACCGACGGCCAGCAGACGCTGTCGGACGCGGGCTACGTCCCGCTGCCGAACGAGTTCCAGGAGAAGCTGCTCACCGCCGTCAAGGCGATCTCCTAACCGATCCGGCAGACTGCGAGCCCGAGCGAGATGAGCGATTCCGACTCGGTCGGACGTTCCGCGGCCCCTGGCTTAGCCAGGGGCCCGCGGAACGGCGCGGCGACCGACACCGCACCGGAGGCCCCGATTTCTTCCACTCCCCAGCGGACGGGTGGGGACCCCACCGCACCCGCCAAGGTTGTCACCCGACCAGGTGACAAGATCTTCAAGGCGCTGACCGTCGGTTCCGGCGGCTTCGTGGTCGTCATGATCGCCCTGATCGGCATCTTCCTGCTGATCCAGGCGATCCCCTCGCTGGCCGACAACCAGGCCAGCTTCCTGTTCAGCCGGGACTGGAACGCCGAACCCGGCGCCCTCGCCTTCGGTGTGCTCGACCTGCTCCTGGTCACCATCTTCAGCTCGGTGTTCGCGCTGATCATCGCGATGCCGATCTCGCTGGGCATCGCGCTGTTCCTCACCCAGTACGCCCCGCGCAGGCTGGCCAAGCCGTTCGCCTACCTGGTCGACCTGCTCGCCGCGGTCCCCTCGATCATCTACGGCCTCTGGGGCGCCTACGTGCTGGCCCCGGCGCTGTCGCCGATCAGCGAGTGGCTCAACGACACGCTGGGCTGGATCCCGCTGTTCGCCAAGGGCAGCTCCGACCTGGCCATCGGTCAGACGATCTTCACCGCGGGCATCGTGCTCGCGGTCATGCTGCTGCCGATCATCACCGCGATCAGCCGCGAGGTGTTCGACCGCACGCCCCCGATGCAGATCGAGGGCGCGCTGGCGCTGGGCGCGACCAAGTGGGAGGTCGTGCGGACCACCGTGCTGCCCTTCGGCCGCGCGGGCTACATCAGCGCCTCCATGCTCGGCCTCGGCCGCGCGCTCGGCGAGACCATCGCCGTGATGATCATCCTGAGCTCCACCACCTCGCACTTCGGCTGGACGCTGTTCGACGGCGGCGACACCATCGCCTCGAAGATCGCCCGCGCGGCGCAGGAGTTCAACGACCCGCGCGGCGCCGGTGCCTACATCGCGGCGGGTCTCGTGCTGTTCGTGCTGACCTTCATCGTCAACGCGTTCGCCCGGTCCATCATCGCCGGCCACAAGGAGTACGAATGAGCACGGCGACCGACCTGGACCGGCCCGCATCGCCGCCCGCCTTCCAGGAGATCAGCGCCAACCGCCGGTTCAAGAACCGGTTCGCCACCATCCTGGTCGGCGGAACGTTCGTGCTCGCGCTCGCGCCGCTGGTCTGGCTGCTCATCACGGTCCTGGAGAGGGGCCTCGAGCACGTCATCTCGGCCGACTGGTGGCAGAAGTCGCTGGCCGGTCTGACCTCGCGCCAGCACGGCGGCGGCGTCTACCACGCCATCATCGGCACCCTCTACCAGGGGCTGGTCTGCGCGGTCATCGCCGTGCCGATCGCGATCCTGGTCGCGGTGTACCTGGTGGAGTACGGCAAGCGCTCCCGGCTGGCCAAGGCCGTGACGTTCACCGTGGACATCCTCTCGGGTGTCCCGTCGATCGTCGCCGCGCTGTTCATCTACGCGCTGTGGGTGACCACCTTCGGCCTGCCGCGCAGCGCCTTCGCGGTGTCGCTGGCCCTGGTGCTGCTGATGATCCCCGTGGTCGTGCGCACCACCGAGGAACTGCTCAAGATCGTCCCCGACGAGCTGCGCGAGGCCGCCTACGCGCTGGGCATCCCCAAGTGGAAGACCATCGTCAAGATCGTCATCCCGACCGCGCTGTCCGGCATCATCACCGGCATCTCGCTGGCCATCGCGCGCGTCATGGGTGAGACGGCCCCCGTACTGGTGCTGGTCGGCTACACGACCTTCATCAACTACGACCCGTTCGCGGGCAACATGTCCTCGTTGCCGCTGCTGATGACCTCCGAGCGGTTGACCACCAACGACGTCGGCGAGGCCCGGGTCTGGGGCGCGGCCGTCACGCTGATCATCATCATCACCATCTTCAACCTGCTGGGATCGCTGATCTCGCGGCTGACCTCACTGAAGACGACGAAGTAGGCGAGCCATGGCCAAGCGCATTGATGTCAAGGACCTGAACCTCTTCTACGGCAAGTTCCACGCCGTCGACGGGGTGTCGCTGGCGGTGCCGCCGCGCAACGTCACCGCGTTCATCGGCCCGTCGGGTTGCGGCAAGTCGACCGTGCTGCGCTCGCTCAACCGCATGCACGAGGTCATCCCCGGCGCCCGCGCCGAGGGCAAGGTGCTGCTCGACGGCGAGGACATCTACGCCACCACCGTCGACCCGGTGTCGGTCCGGCGGACCATCGGCATGGTGTTCCAGCGCCCCAACCCGTTCCCCACCATGTCCATCCGCGACAACGTCGTCGCGGGGCTGAAGCTGGCCGGTGAGCGGGACCGCAAGAAGCTCGACGAGGTCGCCGAGCGGGCGCTGCGCGGCGCGAACCTGTGGGCCGAGGTCAAGGACCGGCTCAACCGGCCCGGCGGCGGGCTCTCCGGCGGTCAGCAGCAGCGGCTCTGCATCGCCCGGGCCATCGCCGTGCAGCCGGACGTGCTGCTGATGGACGAGCCCTGCTCGGCCCTGGACCCGATCTCCACGCTGGCGATCGAGGACCTGATCCAGGAGCTGAAGAAGGACTACACGATCGTCATCGTGACGCACAACATGCAGCAGGCCGCCCGGGTCAGCGACCAGACGGCGTTCTTCAACCTGGCGGGCGTCGGCCAGCCGGGTCGGCTGATCGAGCTCGACGACACCGAGCGGATCTTCTCCAACCCCAGCCAGAAGGCCACCGAGGACTACATCTCGGGCCGCTTCGGCTGATCGAACCACGCTGAGGTCCCCCGTCCGGTGCGCCGGACGGGGGACCTTCGCGTTGTGGACCTTCCGCTTGCGCCACAACGCGTACCCCGTCCGGCGCGCGTTGGTACGGTGCCGGGTGGTCGGGGCTGGCTGGTCGGGGTTGGCACTGAGGAGTTGGCGACGTGAGACGCGCGCTGGGACTGGTCTCGGCGGTGGCGGCGGTCGTGCTGGGCGGTTCCGCCTGCGCGAACCAGACGGCGGGGACGGCGGTCGCGGTCCCGGGTGAGCACCCGGCGCCCGCCGGGCCGGAGGTGACCGGGTCGAGCGGGGCGCCCGAGCTGAGCCAGCTGCAACCGTGCGACCTGCTCGCCGACGCCGCGTCGAAGTCGCTGGGCATCGCCGCCGCCGGGAAGCCGGGGCGGACCGCGGACAGCCGCTCGTGCGAGTGGAAGGTCGACAAGGGCACGGTCGCCGACAGCTACACGATCACCGCCGAGGTGTGGCGCGACCGCGGCCTGGACCGGATCACCACCGAGCGGCCGGTCGAGTACCTCAAGGTCGGCGCGCACGAGGCCGCCCAGTTCATCGCGGGCGGCGGCAAGGGCTGCGCGGTGGCCCTCGCGGTCGGTGACGACACCCGGGTGGACGTGCGCGCGGCGGGCGAGAAGGTCGCGGAGGAGCTGTGCGAGTCCGCGCTGGCCGCGGCGAAGCTGGTGGAGCCGGTCATCCCCTGACCGCCCGGTGACCGGCTCACGGGAACCGTCGCGGTCCGGTTGCGTCGTAGTCGGGACGGTTCGCACGTCGGGTTGGTACGGTTCGGCGTGCGGCGGCGAGGTCGGGTAACCGCCAGGGTGGCGCTGGAGGGTGTGAGTCATGGTCGACACCGCGCAGGGGGACGAGCACTACGGTGGGCTGGTCGACACCTGGTTCGGCAACATCAACCGCATCGTGCAGCGCACCGCGCTCGGTGTGCAGGTGAACGCGTTGACCCCGCAGGTCGACACCCGCGACTCGCCCCCGATGCAGTGCACCAACTACGCGCGATTCGAACACGACGAGCTGAAGCGCATGGTCAACGAGGACATCGATCCGGACCAGATCGATGAGATGGGCCAGCTCTACTCGGACGCGGGCACGGCCATGTCCCAGTTCCGCGACGAGGTCTCCAAGGCGGTCACCAACAGCGAGGCCGACTGGAAGGGCAAGGCCAGCGAGAACGCCCGCACGTTCATGCTGGGCGTGGGCAACTGGGTGGGCGCGGCCGGTGACAGCGCGACGCTGGCGGGCGCGCAGACCAAGCTCCAGTCGACCGCGCTGAGCCAGGCCAAGAACGACATGCCCGAAGAGGTGAAGTTCGACCTCGAGGCCGCCAACAAGGACCTGATGAACACGTGGGACCCGATGACGGCGTACCTCAAGCAGGCCCAGTACCAGGAGCAGTACGAGAAGAGCCAGGCCGCGCACGCTGAGGCGGTCCAGGTGGTGGGCACGTACGACAGCCAGCTGGGCGGCACCGCCGTGATGCCCGCCTTCGCGGCTCCGCCGACGATGGGCAGCGGTGAGACCCCGCCGGACGGTCCGGATGACGGCGACACCGGCGACGCCAAGGTGACCAAGCGCGAGGTCGCCGTCAACGGCAACAGCGACGGCGGCCAGTACACCGGTGGCGGCGACCCCACGCGCGGCGGCGGCGGCAACAACGGCGGCGGGGGCGTGGTCCGGCCCAACGACGGCGGTGGCGGTGGTGGCGGCGGCGGTGGTGGCGCCGGCAACGGGGGCGGCATCAACCCGGGCGGTGGCGTGAACATCCCCGGCGGCAACGGCACGAACCCCGGCAACTGGCCCGGACCCGGCCCCACGCCGCCCATCCAGAACCCGTACCCCAACCCGCCCGGCACCCCGCCGCCCGGCGGTGGCGGCCCCGGCAACCCGGGCCTGCCCGGCCTCGCTCCTCTCGGTGGCGGTGGCGGCCCCTTCGGCGGCGACACGCTGCGTGAGCGGAGTGGCTTCGGCGGCGGTCGCGGTATCGGCGGTCCCGGTGGTGGCGGCGGTGGTGGTAGCTACGGCGGTGGTGGTGGCGCGAGTGGCGCCGGAGCCGGTGGTGGCTTCGGTTCTCGTCCTCCGGGCGCCCTCGGTGCTGGTGCGGGCGTCGGAGCCCTGGCTGCCGAGCAGGCCGCGATGGGTCGTGGCGGCGTCGGCGGAGCGGGTGCGGCGGGTCGTGGTGGCTCGGGCATGGGCGGTATGGGTGGCGGCGGTGGCCACGGCGGTCAGGGCGGTGAGGACGAGGAGCACCAGCGTCCGTCGTACCTGATCGAGGCCGACCCCGACGACGTGTTCGGCACGGACGAGATGACCGCGCCACCGGTGATCGGCGGATAGCGCTCGATGCCCCGTTCGTTCGCCCTGTCGTTGGCGGCCCTGGACGTCCTCACGGACCTGCTTGAGCTCAACGTGCGGCTGTTCCCGTTCAAGATCCCCAGCTTCGGCGAGTACATGGCGGACCGCGCCCGCATCGGTCAGGCGGTGTTCGCCGACCTCGCGGGCCGCGGCCTGATCCGGTACAACCAGATCGACCCGGACGTGGAGGCCGCGCTGCGGATCACCTCCGACCACCAGGTCGGCGTCGGCGTGCTGGGCACGGTGGAGTCCGACCGCCAGATCCTCGCCCGCGGCGCGGTGCAGGGCGGCACCGGCGTGCTCGCTGTCCAAGAAGGACAGATGATCCGGTTCGAACTCGTCGGCGCGGCCGGGTTGGCGAGGGTGCTGTCGGACCTGTTGCCGCGCATGGGGGCGGGCCCCGGGCAGTCGGTGATGGTGACCCAGGCGGCACCGGTGCGGCAGGAACCCGGCTTCATGCAACAGGTCCGCGCCCCACGGTCCTCTTCGGACACCCAACTCCGCCTGGCCGCCGCCATGCTGGAGCGTCCCCGCACCGGCTACGGCTTCTTCTCCGTGACGGGCCGGGGCCGCCACGGTCGAGAACTCGACGCGGGTGCCCTGACCTGGATCGACACCGACGCGGGCCGCTACCTGTCCCTGAGCCGCCCCCAACCGGACGGCGCCACCAGGATCACCTACAGCCCGGCCGACACCACCCGCTTCGCGGCCCAGCTCAACGACCTGATCACCGCCGCCCTCCCCCGCGACTGAGGCGGCTACCCGGTCGCTTCGACCGCGGTGTCGCGGAGTTGGCGGGCGAGGTAGTAGGCGACGGTCCAGGGGACGCGAGGTATCGCCTTGGCGTATCGCCTGCGCCACATGGGTCACGCTGTGTCGCCGGTCGGCTACCACGTCGGGGGAGGTATCAGGGAGCACCGGAGGCAGGCAGTGAACACCGGCCTGCTGACCGACCGGCAGGCCTGGATCGCGCAGGGCGCGCGCCTCTACCCCCGCCACTCCGGTGCGCGAGACCTGGTCGCGAGCCTCAGCACCGCATAGCAACGGGCGCGGCGCCCACCGGGTGGTGGAGCGCCGCGCCCGTGGGGAAAGTCCTTACAGGTCGTCGTCGCTGACGGTGCCGGGCATGCGGCCGGTGACCACGAACACGACCCGCTTCGCCACGGAGACGGCGTGGTCGGCGTAGCGCTCGTAGAAGCGGCCCAGGAGGGTCACGTCGACCGCCGAGGCGACGCCGTGTTCCCACTCCTTGTTCATGATCAGGGTGAACAGGTGGCGGTGCAGGTCGTCCATCTCGTCGTCGGCGTCCTCGATGGCGCGGGCGGCGGCGACGTCCTGGCTGCGGATGACCTCCTCCGCCCGGCGCGCGAGCTGCACCGCGACGCGGCCCATCTCGGCGAAGTAGCGGTTCACCGGCTCCGGCAGCACCGGGGCCGGGTGCCTGCGCCGGGCCGCCTTGGCCACGTGCAGGGCCAGGTCGCCCATCCGCTCCAGGCTCTCGGCGGCGTGGATGGCGGCCAGCACGGTCCGCAGGTCGGTCGCGACGGGGGCCTGCAGCGCGAGCAGCGCGTACGCCTGCTCCTCGCACGCGGACCTGGCGTCGTCGATCCGCTCGTCGCCGGTGATCACCTGCTCGGCGAGGCCGAGGTTGGCTTCCAGCAGCGCCCGGGTGGCCAGTTCCATAGCGTCGGCGACCATTGAGCACATGCTCGCCAATTTGTCAGCGAGCTGTCCGAGCTCGGATTGATAAGCCTCACGCATGCGCACAGCCTAGATGCCGGTACGCGGAGATGCGCCATCGCCAGATGAACCCGAAATGAACGGGACGTGCTCCAGGCCTGGTTAGGCGCAGGTCGGGTCGCCGCCGTTGATGGTGGCCAGGTTCTTCGGCAACTCCGGCTTGGGCTCCGCGGGGGTCGTGGGCGTGGCACCGGGACCACCGGGGGCCGCCACCTGTCCGGCGAACTCCGGGCCGAGCACGAGCACCAGCGCCCCGGACATCGACGGGTCCTCCTGCATCACCGCGCCGGGCACGGTCGAGGCCAGGGTCTGCGCCGCGGCCTCGTGGCCCTTGCCGTAGCGCACCACGGTCTTCGGCACGTTCGCGCCGACACCGGTCTGCACCACGGTGAAACCGAACTCCCCCAACCGCTCCGCGGTGCGCTTGGCGATGCCGCCGGTGGCGTTGCCGCCGTTGAGCACCTGGATCTTCAGCGTCTTCGGGTCCACCTGCTCGCGGATCGGCGCGGCCTGCTGCTGGGTGCCGTTGTCCGGGGCGGGCGGCGCGGCGGCCTCGCCGGGCAGCGGCTCGCCGTCGATGATCGCCTGGAATAGCGCGTGCGCGTCGTCGCGGCGCAGGACCTCGTTGCCGCGCCCGTTGGGCAGGCCCACGGTCGGGATGGTCACGAAGGTGACCCGCCCGGCCTCCAGGTTCTGCAGCGACGCGCCGAGGTTGGCCAGCGCGTCGACGTTGACGTTGTCACCCAGCGTCGACGCGGTGACCGCGCCGGTGAACTGGGCCAGCCGCGCGGGGTCGAACAGCAGTTGACCGGACATCGCCTTGCGCAGCAGGGACGACAGGAACCGCTGCTGCCGCTTGATCCGGCCGTAGTCGGAGGTCTTGTCGCCGCGCACGTGCCGCGCGCGCACGAAGTCGAGCGCCTGCTCGCCGTGCAGCAGCACCTCCTTGCCCGGCTCCTGGACGATCCACTTGTTCAGCATGGTGTCGAACATCGGCTGCTCGACGCAGACGTTGACGCCGTCCACCGCGTCGACCATGCCGCGGAAGCCGTTGAAGTCGATGCTGAGGAACCGGGTGATGTGCAGGCCGGACAGCTCCTGCACGACCTTGGTCACGCACAGCGGGCCGCCCACCTGGTAGGCGGTGTTCATCTTGGCGATCTTCACCGCGGGCGACTGGTCGCCGGTGTAGCGCACGGCCTTCGAGTCGAAGCGCTCGCACGCAGGCCTGCTGATCTCCAGGTCGCGCGGGAAGTTGACGATCACCACGCGGCTGCGGTCGGCCGGGATGTGCGCCACCATCACGGTGTCCGAGCGCGCGCCCGGCACCGTCTGCGTGTCGCCGACCCCCTCCTCGGCGTCGGCGCCCTCGCGGGTGTCCGAGCCGACCAGCAGGAAGTTCTCGTCGCCGAGCTGCGCCTGCGGGTTCTGCACGGACTCGTCGCCGACCAGCGCGCGCACCTGCTCGATGCTGCCGTTCGCGTACTCCTTGAAGCCCCAGCCGACACCCGTGCCGATGAACACCAGCACCGCGGTGGACCCGGAGAACACCTTCGTGATCCGCGACCAGCGGCTGCGCTTGGGCTTCTCGTCCTCGTCGGCCGCCTCGGCGTCCGGGCCGTCCACCGACACCGGTCGCACGACCTCGGTCGGCTCGGGCTGGGACAGCTCGTCGAGCTTCTGCTCCAGCTCGTCGTCGTCGTTGGCCCACGGGGTCAGCTTCATCTTGCGGGACTTGCGGGCCTTCTCCTCGGCCTTGAGCTCGTCGTGCACCTTGGAGAACCGGGCCAGCGTCTGGTCCACCCGGCGCCGCTTCTGCACGGCCTCGCCGATGGGCTCCATCTCGGTGGTCAGCCCGACGAGCTCCTGCGGCGTGGTGCCCGGCGGCGGCGTCAGCCCGACGCGCTCCGGCGCCTCGGCCGGGGTCTCCGCGTCCGCGTCCGGCTTGGGGGGCATGGACGACTGCCCGGGCGGCTGCTGGCGCGGGATGTGCGGCTTGCCGCCGTCACCCGCGACGGGGAACTGCCCGGACTGCCCGCCCGGCGCCGGGAACGTCCCCGACGGCTGGGGCTGGTCGCCCGGCTGGTCGGCGCGGGGGCCCGGGTGTGGCAGGTGGCCGGACGGCTGCGGTGCCCCGGCGATCGGCTGGTCCGGTCGGCCGGGGTGCGGCAGGTGCCCGGAGGACTGCGGTGCCCCGGCGATCGGCTGGTCGGGACGGCCGGGGTGCGGCATGTGCCCCGAGCCCTGGGGGCGCTCGCTGATCGGGAACTGGCCCGACCCCTCACCGGGGCGCGGCGCCTGGCTCACCGGGAACGGCCCGGACTGCTCGCCGGGACGCCGGTTCGGCCCGGGACCAGGGCGAACCGGTCCGGGACGCCCGGGGTGCGGGGTGTGGCCGGAGGACTGCGGCTGCTCGCCGATGGGCCGGTCGTTCGGGAACTGGCCACCGCCCGGGAACTGGCCACCGCCCGGGAACTGGCCCTCGCCCTGCGGCGCGGGGCGCGGCCGGGGCCTGCCGTCGCCGTTGGCGGGGAACTGCCCGGACCGGTCGTCGGGGTGCGGGGTGCGGAACTGGCCGGAGCGGTCATCGGGGCGCGGCGCCGGGTTCGGCCCGCCCTGGGTCGGGAACTGCCCCGAGCGGTCCTGGCGGGGGCCGTCGACCTGGGTGGGGAACTCGCCGGAGCGGTCCGGCTGCGGCTGCCGGGGGCGGCCGTTGGCGGGGCGGGGGTACTCGCCGGAGCGGTCGTCGGCGGGCGGCCCGTCGAGCCGGGGCGGGAACTCGCCCGAGCGGTCCGGCTGCGGCTGGCGGGGGCGGCCGTTGGCCGGGCCGCGCGACGGGTCCACCGGGAACTCGCCGGAGCGCTCGTCGGCGTGCGGGGCGCGGCCGTTGACCGGGAACTGGTCCGGCTGGGGGCGGCCGTTCGGCTGGCCGGGGCGCGGCGCGCGCGAGGGGTCGGCCTGGAACTCGCCGGAGCGGTCGTCCGGGTGCGGTGCGTGACCCGGACGTGCTCCCCGTGCCGCGTCGACGGGGATTTCGCCGTCGGGGTGCGGACCCCGGCGCGGTGCGCGCGCGTTGTCCACCGGGATCTCGCCGGACTGGTCGTTCGGATGCGGTGCCCGGCCGTTGGCGGCGAACTGGTCCGGCTGAGGACGACCGGGGCGCGGCGCCCGCGACGGGTCGACCGGGATCTCGCCCGACCGATCGTCGTGGTGGGGCGCGTGCCCGTTCGCGAACTGGTCCGCCTGGGGGCGACCGGGGCGCGGGGCGCGCGAGTTGTCCACCGGGATCTCGCCTGCGCGGTCGTCGTGCGCGTGCCCGTTGGGCGGGAACTGGTCCGCCTGGGGACGGCGCGGCGCGCGCAACGGGTCCACCGGGAACTCGCCGGAGCGGTCCTCGGGGTGCGGCGCGTGTCCGTTGACCGGGAACTGGTCCGGCTGGAGACGGCCCGGGCGCGGTGCGCGCGGGGCGTCGGCCACGCGGTCGTCGTGCGCCTGCCCGTTGGCCGCGAACTGGTCCGCCTGGGGGCGGCCGTTCGGCTGGCCGGGGCGTGGGGCACGGGGGTTGTCGGCCTGGATCTCGCCGGACGGGCGCGGTCCCCGGCCGTTGCCCTTGGCCGGTCGCGGTGCGCGCGGGAGCTCGCCCGAGCGGTCGTCGAGGCGGGGGCCGTCGACCTGGGTCGGGAACTCGGTGGGCTGCGGGGGCCTGCTCGGGCGCGGGGCGCGGCCTGCCGGGAACTGGCCCGAGCGGTCGTCGGGCAGGGGACCCTCGACCTGCGTCGGGAACTCGCCGGAGCGGTCGTCGGGTCGTGGTGCGCGGCCTGCGCGCGGCGCGCGGCCCGGCGCGCCCTCCGGACGCGGCTGGGCGCCCGCGGCGGGCGGGCGGTGCTCCGCGTCCAGCGGGAAGTCCGGGGTGCCCGGCGGGTGCGCCGGACCGTTCTCGGACCGGCCGCGGCGGCTCGCCCGCTCGGCCAGCGAGCGCCTGCCGATCCGGGGCTCGTCCGGCTCGCCGTGCCGGGGCGGCGGCTGGTTGCCGGGCAGCGCGCGCTGGGCGTCCTGCCTGCCGCGGCTCGCCGACTCGGCGAAGTTCTCCTTCTTGGCCCGTTTCCCGACCGGCGCGGGCGCGCCGCCCAGCAGGTCCAGGACCGACCGGGGCATGTCCGGCTCGGGCTCGGCCGCGGGCCGCTCCGGCGGGCGCTGGCCGGTCGACTGGGCCAGCACGTCGGCGGGCACCGCGTGGGTCGAGGTCCGGGTGCGCCGGTCCGGGCGCGGGGGCTCGGGGCGCTCGGCCACCGGGGCCGGGCGGGGCGGCTCGACGGGCTCCTCGGGGGGCGGCGGCGGGAACCGCCTGCCGCCGGTCTCTATCTCGTTGCGGTGCACCGGCGGCTCGTCCGGTTCGTCCGCGCGCCGCCTGCGGCCACCGCCCGTGGGCTCGGCGGGCTGCGAGTGCCGGGACTCGGGCTCGGGGGCGGCCCTGCGCCCCGTGGGGGCGTCCTGGCGCCGCGCCTGGCGTCTCGGTACCTCGTCGGCCTCATCGGCGTCCGGGACGGGCATCAGGTTCGACCGGGAGCCGCTGTGCCGCTCGACCAGATCGGACACGCTGACCCCGCCCGCGCCCTCCATCGACCGGCGCCTGCGTCGCGGCTGCTCGGTCGGCTCCGGGGCCCGGCGCCTGCCCCCGGACGACGGGGCACCGTTCGGCGCGCCCGTGCCGCGGTCGTTGTTCGATGAGCCCGGGTCGCGGTCGTAGTCGTCCGGCACCCGTACTCCCTTCGCCTAGCTACCTGGGCCTACCCCGCACCCAACCGGGGTACCTGCTCGAAGCGTTGTCAGTTGGTTATCAACCTGTTGCGGCGTCGCGTTCGGTTGCTTACCCGATCGTGTCACGCGGCGCGGGAGCGATAGTACGGATGGAGGTCGCTCGTGACGACGGCAGTCCGAGGTTTGTTCACTATCAGTACGGAGATTCGCGGATTGAGCTAGCCCGATCGGACTAATGCCTCCACGGTCGTGCGGTCAGCGCGCGGACACGCGGTGGGCGCTCACGGCCCGCCTGCCCGCGGCGGCTCCGGCCAGGTGAGCCGTGCCGTCCAGCTGATATGCGACCGCGTTGCGGCCGGACTGCTTGGCTGTGTACAGCAGCGCGTCCGCTTCCCGGAGCTGACGCTCTGGAGCGGCCGGTGTGTTGTCCGCCACTCGGATGGCCGGTTGGTGCGCCAATCCGATGCTGATCGTGACGCGCAGCCCCAGCACGAGGCTCGACCACGGGAAGTGCTCCACCCGCGCGCGGGCCGCCTCGGCGAGGTCCACCGCCGTCCGGCGGTCGACCCCCGGGAGCACGAGCACGAACTCCTCGCCGCCGTAGCGGGCGCAGAACCCGCCGTCGGGCAGGCCCTCCTGGAGCAGTTCCACCACCCGCTGCAGCACCCGGTCGCCGACGAGGTGGCCGAAGGTGTCGTTGACCTGCTTGAACCAGTCCAGGTCGACCAGCGCCACGGCGAGCCCGTCGGCCAGGCCCTGACCGGCCACCAGGTCGACCAGCCGCTGGTCGAGGTAGCGGCGGTTGTAGCTGGCGGTGAGGCTGTCGCGGATGCTCTGCTCGTGCGCCTCGGCGTGCTCGCGGCGCAGCCGGTCCACCTCGCGGCGGAACTGCTCCGGGATCTGCGGCGCGGTGCCCAGCTCGGTGATCAGGTCGAGCGCGGACCGCAGGTGCTGGTAGGCCTGCCGGTACTGCCCGCGCGAGGCCAGCAGCGCGGCGATCTCCTCGTGCAGGCTGATCAGGTTCGCGGTGTCGGCGGGCGGGTCGTCCGGGTGCTCCGCGCGCTCGGTGATCGCGGGGTGGCGCAGCGGCACGGTCGGCTCGCTGGTCCGGTTGTCCTGCCAGGGGTTGTCCCGCTGGTCGGGTCCCGGTTTGGCGACGCCTCGTCCCAGAACGGCCACCGCGGTCACCTCCCTACGTACGTGATGTGTCGTCAGAGAAGAGGTCACGCTTGAGCGACCAGGACGCATGGACGCAGGAATTCCCCCTACTGGTGGACCCCATGCTGCGCCGATCCAGTGACGAATCCGCAGCTTGGTCGCGGTCCGCACCGAACCCGCATCACCCGTTTGGAGTCACCTGGTCGGGCACGGAGTGAAGCCGTACACCTTCCCGTCCAGCACGACGAGCCGCTGCGAGCCGATCTGCTCCGCGAGGGTGACACCGCCTTGGCGGATGCGCACCGAAACGCCTACTACGTAGACCGACCCGCGGGGGCGCTTCTTGGCGCCATCCGGCTTCCACTTCAGGTCTAGGCGCAGCGTGGACAGCGCGGGCTCGATGTGCAGCACCAGGTTCCCCAAGTCGCAGCCGCCCGCGGTGAAGTCGGGGTGCTCGGTGTCGCGCTGGAACATCCGCTGGGTGCTGACGCCCTCGTCGCCGGACTCGTTGAACTCGGTGAAGTAGCGGGTGATGAGGTCGCGGTCCTGCGGGGACGAGCTGATGGACGCCACCGGGCTACCGGCGACGGTCGTCGTGCACCCCGCCACGGTCAGCGCGAGCACCAAGGCGCCCAGAACGCGCACGCGGGCGAGCGAGCGCATCAGCCCCCCGAGTGCATCAGTTCGGCCCCGTCGGGCACGGCGGCGTCCTCCGGGTCGTCCAGCCAGCCCTCCGGCAGCACGACCCGCCCCGGCGAGCCCTGCCGCCCGCGCGGCCCCTCGGCGTCGGGCGGGTAGGGGGCGGCGTGGTCGAGCGCGCCGATCAGGTCGGCCAGCTCGGCCAGGGTGCTCACCAGCCCGAACGACTTGCGCAGGTCCGAGCCGATGGGGAAGCCGCGCAGGTACCAGGCCATGTGCTTGCGCAGGTCCCGCACGCCCTTCTCCTCGCCGATGTGCGCGGACAGCAGGATGGCGTGCCGGTGCAGGATCGCGCCGACCTCGCCGAGCGACGGGCCCTCGGGCAGCGGCTGGCCGGTGAAGGCGGCGTGCAGCTCGCGGAACAGCCAGGGCCTGCCCAGGCAGCCGCGTCCGACCACGACGCCGTCGCAGCCCGTCTCGGCGACCATGCGCAGCGCGTCGTCCGCGCAGAAGATGTCGCCGTTGCCCAGTACCGGGACGGTGGTCACGGCCTCCTTGAGGCGGGCGATGTGCGACCAGTCGGCCTGGCCGGAGTAGCGCTGGGCCGCGGTGCGGGCGTGCAGCGCGACCGCGACGGCCCCCTCGGCCTCGGCGATGCGCCCCGCGTCGAGGTAGGTGTGGTGGTCGTCGTCGATGCCGACGCGGAACTTGACCGTCACCGGGATGCCCGCTGGCTCGGCGGCGCGCACAGCGGCCCGCACGATCTCGGCGAAGAGCCTGCGCTTGTAGGGCAGGGCCGCGCCACCGCCCTTGCGGGTCACCTTGGGCACCGGGCAGCCGAAGTTCATGTCCAGGTGGTCGGCCATGCCCTCGGCGGCGATCATCGTGACGGCGTCGGTGACGTTGCGCGGGTCGACGCTGTAGAGCTGCAACGAGCGGGGGTGCTCGTGCTCCCCGAAGGTCATCATCTCCAGCGTCTTGGAGTCGCGCTCGACGATCGCGCGCGCGGTGACCATCTCGCAGACGTAGAGCGAGGTGGGGCTGCCGAACTCCCGGCAGAGCTGTCGGAACGCGACGTTGGTGATTCCCGCCATCGGTGCGAGCACGACGGCGGGATCCACCCCGTACTGCCCGATCTTGAGCGGAGGGGTCACCCGACCAGGCTAGCTGGCCGCGCGCTTCGGGGCGTGCGGTGCCGTGAGGCCCGCGCGTGGCGGGCCTCACCGTGCCTACTGGAGGTCGGCGTACCAGTCGGACAGGCCCTCGGCGGAGGAGCTGTCGTCGGCGGGGCCGCAGTAGTCGTCCATCGCCGAGTCGTCGGCGTAGGGGTCGTCGCCGGTGGTGTCGTCGGTGGTGTCGTCGGTGGCGGGGACGTCCTGGGTGTCGTCGACGATGGTGTCGTCGGGCAGGTCCGCGGAGGTGTCCGTGGTGTCGGCCGTGTCCGTGGTGCCGCTGTCGGCGGAGCCGTCCGCGTGCTCGCCGAACGGGTCGTCCTCGGTGGTCGGGTGGGCCGGGGGCAGGTCGTCCACGGGGACGTCGGAGGGGACGTCCTGGGACTGGTCGTCGGTGGTGTCGTCCGTGGTGTTGCCGGTGGGCTCGACGTTGTCGTCGGCGCTGCTGCCGTCCTCGGTCACCGCGCCGGTGTCGTCGGTGGTCGACTCCTTGGGACCGGCGACGTCGGAGTCGTCGGTGGTGCCCGTGCCCGTCGTGTCGGTGGGCGCCTGGTCGGTCGGGGTCGGCTCGGTGTGGTCGCCGCCGATGCCCTTCTCGTTCCAGGTGCCGAGGCCGGTCGGGTCGCTGTAGGCGGATTCCGCGACGCCGTCGTCGTTGTAGTCCAGCAGGGCGGTGTCGGCCACGCCGTCACCGTCGGAGTCCCACATCCGGTCGTCGTAGCGGCCGTCGCCGTCGAAGTCGACCGCGATGGCGTCGTTGGTCCCGTCGCCGTCGACGTCCGCGTTGGCCGCACCGTGGTGCACGTTCGGCGCGCCCTCACCGGTACCGAACGAGTACTCGATGTCCGCCATTGTTGGCCCCCTCTTGGTTCGAAGTCGTCGGGTAGACGTGCGTACCCCCGACCCGGTTCCGCAGCGCCGGACGCAGATTAGTCGTCGGATCAGTCATAAAAGGACGGTTTGACCAAGGCAACCAGGTGACCCCGCGGCGCGTCCGCGTACGCCCCCGGCGCCGCCCGGATCGCGCGGTGGAAGACCAGCGCCCGCGCAACGCGGCCCAACCGGCAGGCGAGGTCCAGCTGCCGTCGCAGCTCGGGCCGGGTGCCGAAGTCGCCGAAGGGGTGGAGGTAGGCGTCGACGAGGCGGGTCCGCGCGGCCGGTTCGGCCTGGGTCAGCGGCACCAGCATCGAGGCGAACGGGTGGGCCACGACACTGTCGCCCCAGTCGTGGAAACGCCCGTCCGGTAATGCATTCCCGGCGTGCAGGTCGTTGTGGTCGACGCTTGCCGGAACCGGTGCGGCGCCCAGTTCCCCGGCCCACTCGGCGATCCGGGGACCCAGCCCGGCCACCTCCGCCGGAACATCACCAACAACACCGAGCGCTTCGACGAACCTGCCGGGCAGCGCCGCGGGCCGCATGTCGGCGACGCCCGCGGCGAGCAGCCGGTCGACGTGCGGCATGAGATCGATCTGCAGCCGCGCGTAGGCGGGGAGCGCGTCGATCAGCGGGGCGGCGCCGGAACCCCCGTCGGGCAACAGCAGCCACCCGCGCCGCTCGTCGACCGCGACCGGTTCGAGCACCCGCTCGGGCACCACCGACCGGAGCACCCCGTACAGCGCGGCCTCGAACCGGGCGCCGTCCCCGTTGGCCTTGAACCAGGCGAACCCGCGCGCGGTCTCCAACCGGAACACGACCGACCAGACCCGCACCCGGACCGCGTCGACGCCGCGAACCGGCCCCCAGCCATTCGCGGCCAACCGGTCGGCGGCCCACCGCAGCGCCCGCCCGCGCCACCGCCCCGACCCCCACAGCGCGTTGCCGGTGATCATCTCACTGGGTGGCGACCTTGAGCAGGGTGTGGAGGGTGGCCGGGAGCAGCGGGTCGCCCTCGAACTTGAGGGTCGGGTCCTCGACGCGGCGCCAGAGCCAGAGCAGCACCTGGTCCGGGTCGCCGGTGACGGTGGCGTCCGCGGTGCCCTCCGCGGCGACGGTGATGGTCGGGGCCAGCGTGACGAACCACGACGAGTCGCCCGCGTCGACGCGGACGGTGCGGCCGTCCAACGCGTCGAGTGCGCCTTCGAAGGCCTGCGGGTACTCGGCGGTCGCGAAGGCGAGGAAACAGGTCAGGACCTCGTCCACGCCGTCCGCGGCCAGGTCGGCGGGGATGGGGGTGATCGGCAGGCCCGCGGTCAGTTCCGCGTCCACGCGGTGGATCAGGGCCTCGTGGGCCATCCGGCGGGCCCAGAAGCCGACGGTCTGCTCCGGCGGGTACCAGGTGAGGGTGGTCTCCTCGGCGTCCCGAGTGGACAGTTCGGTGCGCAGTTCGGCGTACGCGTCGTCATAGGCCGCGACCGGGTCGGCGCCGGTGAAGTCCGGGGGCCACGGGGACGGCCAGGCGTTGTGGCGCATGGTGGTGGCCTTGTGCCGGTAGACCTCGGCGACGTGCAGGAGCAGGTCGGCACCCGTCCACGGGGCGCAGGTGGGCACGGTCTCGGTGAGGGTGCCCGCAGCGGCCTCCCGCAGCCGCGCGGTGTCGGCGGCCAGGTGCTCGAGGTAGTCGGCTTTGTGCATGCTCGGACTCAACCACGAACCCCCTACAATCCATCAACCACTTATCCAGAAGAAGCCGCCCGCCCGGTCGTGCTCCTCGACGGTCGCGCTCCCGCCGACGCGCAGCGGCAGGCCGGTCCGCTGCCGCACCTGCACGACCACCGACGTCCCGTCGCCCATGGTCACTTCCGCTTCACCGAAGGTGCGGTCCACCCGTCCCGTTCGGATGACGCAGGTCCGGCCGACGACGTCCGGCGCCGACTGGAACCGGGGTGCCAGCACCCGCGCCACCAGCCGGGTGCCCGCGAAGGCCACGGTCAGCGCGACGAGCAGCACCGCGAAACCCGACAGCGCGGGCAGGGGGCCGGTGGACAGCAGCAGGTCGCCCGCGAGGCAGGTCAACCAGGAGAGCGCGGTCGCCACGGTCAGGCTGACGCTCAGCGGCACCCGGCCGAACGCCTCCGGGTCGGCCGCGCCCACGGCGTCCACAGAGGACAGTCCGACGGCGACTAGCAGCCAGTAGCCGACGACCACCACGAGCAGGAACGTGAAAACCACTGCGGGAAAGCCGAAAGTGGCGACCAGGACATGCTCCACCATCGCACGGAAGCTACCCGACCGGTCCGCCGAATTCACCGGATCGACGAAAGTGCTCCACTATGGACCTCATTCCGCGATCGAGCGCTCCACCGCGTCCAGCATCGGCGCGACCCGGAACGGGATCTGCTCGGTCATCGCGACCGCGGTCGTGCTGCGGATGACGCCCCGGCAGGACAGCACCGCGTTGATCACCTCGTGCAGGTGCCGGGTGTTGCGCGCCGCGACCCGCACCAGCAGGTCGCCGTCCCCCGCGATGCCGTGCGCCTCCAGCACGAACGGCACCGCGCCCAGGTCCTCGACGGCCGCGACGAGCCTGCCCTGCGCCACCTGCACGGTGACGAACGCGGTCACCTCCACGCCCAGCGCGGTGTAGTCCACCGCCCGCCCCCGCGCCCCCACGACGCCCTGCCGCTCCAGCCGGGAGACCCGCGCGTGCGCGGTGTTGCGCGCGATGCCCAGCCGCTCGGCCAGTTCGGTGATGCCGATCCGGGGGCTGGCCACGAGCTCGCGGAGCACCCGCAGGTCGAGGCGGTTGACCATGCCCACGATGCGCAACCCTCCCGGCAACGGAGACGCGATTTTGAGCGATATGCTCAACGTCAAAGTGACAGTCTTGCACAGCGCTCACGTCAAACCGTCTGCTTGCCCGTGGCGCGCAGAGCGCAGGGGAAGGTGTGATGGGCATGACGGAGCTGGCCGACTACCGCCCGGCCGACGTGGTCCGCCGCGACCGCGGCCTCGGCGCGCTCACCGGCGTGCAGGCCCTGGGCAAGCTGCTGGTCGACCAGCACCGCGCCGACCAGGCCAGGGGCTGGCGCACCGCCGGTCTCGTCTCCGGCTACCGCGGCTCCCCGCTCGCCGGGCTCGACCTGGTCCTGGAGCGCAACGCCGACCTGCTCGCCGAGCACGACATCGAGTTCATCCCCGGCGTCAACGAGGAGCTGGGCGCGACCGTCGTCTACGGCTCCCAGCTGGTCACGCAGCTGCCAGGCGCGCGCTTCGACGGCGTCTTCGGGCTCTGGTACGGCAAGGCCCCGGGCGTCGACCGGTCGGTGGACGCGTTCAAGCACGGCACCTGGATGGGGACCACCCGGAAGGGTGGCGTGCTGGTGGTCGCCGGTGACGACCCGGCGAGCAAGTCGTCGTCGCTGCCGTCGAACTCCACGATGGCGCTGGCCGAGTCGTACCTGCCGGTGCTGGCCCCGGTCGACGTGGCCGACGTGCTGCGCCTGGGGCGGTACGGGTTCGAGCTGTCCCGGTTCACCGGGTCGTGGACCGGCTTCACCGTCGTCACCGCTGTGGGGGACGCCTACGAGGTGGTCGACCTCGGCGCCACCCCGGAGATCGTGGTCCCCGAGTTCGAGTGGGACGGGCGTCCGTGGGCGCCGACGCACAACCCGGGCGTCGACATCCCCCGAGCGCTGGCCATGGAGCGCGAGGTGCTGGAGGGCCGGTTCGCCGCCGCGCTCGCCTTCGCCGCCGCCAACGGCCTCAACCGGATCGAGGGCGCGGTCCGCGACGCGCGGCTCGGCCTGATCACCTCCGGTCACACGTACGCTGGCCTGCGTGACGCCCTCACCCGGATGGGGCTCACCGAGTCGGAGTTGGCGCGGCGCGGGGTGCGACTGCTGCGGCTGGGCATGGTCCACCCGGTCGACCCGGACCTGGTCGCGCGGTTCGCCGACGGCCTCGACGAGGTGGTCGTGGTCGAGGACAAGCGCGCGTTCATCGAGACCCAGGTCAAGGAGGCGCTGTTCGACCGCGCCGTGCGGCCGCGGGTGTTCGGCAAGCGCGGCCCCGATGGGGCGACCCTCGTCCCGGTGACGGGCGCGCTCGACGCGGACCGCCTGGTGCGGGTCCTCGGCCCGTTCCTCGCCGAGCGGCTGGGTCGCGAGCACGTCCGCCTGCCCCGCCCCGACACCCGGTCGAAGATCGCGTTGCCGCTGGTCAACCGCACCGCGTTCTTCTGCTCCGGCTGCCCGCACAACCGCTCCACCGAGGTCCCCGACGGCTCCATCGCGGGCGCGGGCATCGGCTGCCACGCGCTCACCACCTTCATGGACCGCAGCGTCGGTTTCACCCAGATGGGCGGCGAAGGGGTGAGCTGGGTCGGCGCGTCCCGGTTCACCGACACCGAGCACCTGTTCCAGAACCTCGGTGACGGCACGTTCTTCCACTCCGGCAGCCTCGCCGTCCGCCAGGCCGTGGCGGCGGGCACCAACATCACCTTCAAGCTGCTCTACAACGCCGCCGTGGCGATGACCGGCGGCCAGCACGCGGACGGCGCGGTCGACCCGGTCGCGGTCACCCGGATGCTGCACGCCGAGGGTGTCGCCAAGACCGTCGTGGTCACCGACGAGCCGAAGAAGTACCCGCGCGGCACGAAGTGGGCGCCGGGCGTGCGGGTGCGCCACCGCGACGACCTCGACGCGGTGCAGCGGGAGCTGCGCGCGACCCCGGGCGTCACGGTGATCATCTACGACCAGGAGTGCGCGGCGGAGAAGCGCCGCAAGCGCAAGCGCGGCCTGGCCCCCGACCCGGCCACCCGCGTGCACATCGCCGAGTCGGTCTGCGAGGGCTGCGGCGACTGCGGGCAGAAGTCGAACTGCCTGAGCGTCGAGCCCGTGGACACCGAGTTCGGCCGCAAGACGCGGATCGACCAGACGTCGTGCAACAAGGACTACTCCTGCCTGCTGGGCGACTGCCCGTCGTTCGTGACCGTCGTCCCGGGCGCCGCGCGCAAGCAGATCGATCGCGCGGAGATCCCCGCCGACCTGCCCGAACCCGCGTCCCGGCCGACGTCGGCGGCGCTGGTGATGGTCGGTATCGGCGGCACCGGCGTGGTCACGGCCAACCAGGTCCTGGCGACGGCCGCGCTGGTCAGCGGCCTGGACGCGCGGGCGATGGACCAGACCGGGCTGAGCCAGAAGGCGGGCGCGGTCGTCTCGCACCTGCGGATCTCGCCGACCCGCGAAGAGGTTCCCGGCCTCGTCCCGGCGGGCGCCGCGACCGGCTACCTGGTCTTCGACGCGCTGGCTGCGGGCGCCGAGACCAACCTGTCCCGCTGCGGTACCGACACCGTCGCGGTCATCTCGACCTCCGAGGTCCCCACGGGCCGCATGGTCGTCGACCCGTCGGTGACCTACCCGGCCGCCGACGACCTGCTGCGCCGCATCGGCTCCCGCACGGCGGACGTCCGCGCGTTCGACGCCCTCGACCTGGCCGAACGCCTCTTCGGCGGCACCGCCGCAGCCAACTTCCTGGTCCTCGGCGCGGCCTACCAACTGGGCCTGCTCCCGCTGACCGCCCAGGCCATCGAACACGCCATCACCCTCAACGGCGTCGGCGTCACCACCACGATCCAGGCCTTCCGCGCCGGCCGCCGCGCAATCCTCGACCCGTCCTGGCTGGCAGGCGAAACCACGCGCGAGGCCACCCCGTCCCCCCTGGCCACCGACTTCACCGGCGAACTCCGCCGACTGCTGGACATCCGCCTACCGGAACTGGTGGCCTACCAGAACGAGGCCTACGCCCAGCGCTACCTCGCGGCGGTCCGCCAAGTGCACGACGCCGAGCGCGCGGCGAACCTACCGGGCACCCTCACCGAGGCCGTGGCCCGGAACCTGTTCAAGCTGA
Source organism: Actinokineospora auranticolor (assembly GCF_041897805.1). Lineage (GTDB taxonomy): Bacteria > Actinomycetota > Actinomycetes > Mycobacteriales > Pseudonocardiaceae > Actinokineospora > Actinokineospora auranticolor. The sequence goes on along the minus strand of NZ_CP154825.1, from coordinate 8,148,905 downwards.
TGGCGTACAAGGACGAATACGAGGTCGCCCGCCTACACCTGGCCAACCGCGCCGAAGTAGAGGCCACCTACGGCCCAGACGCCAAAATCGGCTACCAACTCCACCCCCCAATCCTGCGCGCGATGGGCATGCGCCGAAAGATCACCCTCCGCCGAACCGCCCGCCCGGCCTTCGCGGTACTACGAGCAATGCGAGGCTTGCGGGGCACGGCGTTCGACCCGTTCGGCAGAGCACACCTGCGCAAGGTCGAGCGGGAGTTGGTGGCGGAGTACGAGGCGTTGGTGCCGGTGCTGGTCGCGGGGCTGGAGCGGTACGAGCTGGCAGTCGAGATCGCCGGACTGCCGGATGCGGTGCGGGGCTACGAGGAAATCAAACTCGCCTCAGTAGAGCGCTACCACGAGCGACTCGCGACCTTGCTGGAATCGCTACGAGAGGCGCCACAGCGAGTGTGAGGGTGCCACCCGCCACGCTTCTCTCCCCAGCCACTCCAGCAACGGTCGCTTGAAGCCCTACTCTGCCCCGACACTCTTCTCTCCCAACCCACCCTCCAAGCGCCGCAGGATCCAAGCTCCACCCAGCGCAACGCGGCTACGCCGGGCCCGCCTCGAAACCGCTACCGAAGCTCAACCCGCACAGAACGCAACGCGGCTAAGCCGGAACTCGCCTCGAAACCGCCGCAGGATCCCGGCCCCCACAGAACGCAACGCGCCCCCGTCATACGCCTTGATTGGGTGGACTTGCTTTGCGTGGGGGGGACGAGCCTGCCAAGCTCTCCTGCGGGTGGGGTGGGCTTGCCCATCCCCACCGCTCTTCCCCACCGCAGGCTCGTAGGGGCCCCGCGCAAAGCAAGTTCGAGGCCGTGTCGAGGAATTGTGCGCTCTGATCCGCGAAGCGACCGGAGAGTCGGTTCGTCGATGGCCGCCGGTTCCGGGTTTATACGGCTCTGTAGTGGTCACGTTGGCGTACTTGCGGCGGAGACGGGTTCAGGCGGAGTTGGCGGAAGCGTTCGAGGTGTCGCAGTCGACGATCAGCCGGGCGACCGCGGCGGTGACACCATTGTTGGCCGGCGTGCTCGAACAGTGCGTTCCCACGGCCGACGACCTCGACGACCGCAGCTCTCACATCGTGGATGGAACACTGCTGCCGTGCTGGTCGTGGGCTTCCCGCCCGGAGTCGTTCTCCGGGAAACACCGCACAACCGGGCTCACGGTCCAGGTCGTGCGCACGCTGGACGGACGCTTGAGATGGGTGTCGGATCCGTTGCCGGGATCTCGAAACGACATCGTCGGCCTGAAAGCCTCACGGGTTCTCGACGGACGAGACCCCAGCATCCGGCTCGGCGACAAAGGCTACATCGGCAGCGACATCCTCACCCCGATCAGAAAACCCAGAAACCGTGAACAACCCGACCGGAAAAAGGAGTTCAACCGGCACCGCAACTCCATCCGCGTCGTGGTCGAACGCGCCATCGCCCAACTCAAAACCTGGCGGATTCTCCACACCGACTACCGGCGCCCCGTCGGCACATTCACCGACACCATCTCCGCGGTCATCGGCCTGTACTTCTACGCCGCTGAATAATCCTCTGTGGACAACTCAAGAGCGTGCCCAGGAGCGCCCTCATCGCCCGCTCCCGCCGCCGCGAGTCGCCGATGATCAACTTATGCCCCCGGCCCAATGCCACTAACTTAGCGCGTTTTCGCTGGCCAGTATCGGTCTAAGCGATTGGCGATCGACCTCTGGAACACTCGGATCAAGTCCACTTGCGACAGTGGGTTGCGTGTTCGCTCGATGCCCCAATGCGGGCCATGGAACTATGGTGTGCCGCAGGGCGTCGTCGCACGTGCCGCCTGCCTCTCGCACGGCACCCTCAAGATGCCGTTGACCTGCAACGATGCTCCGTAAGTTAGTGGCATTGTGCCCCCGGCCCCCGGTATCCATTCTAGCGATGAGGACCGACAATTCCGGGCAAAGATGATCAAGCCTGTGAGGCTTATTCACGGCTGGCGATGATCACCCCAAAGTAAGAGGTGGCGGCCCGTTTGAGAGAATTCAGTTACCACACCTAGTTCTCGAAAACGGACCGCCTCCATGTATCATACCACCGGCCTCACCCGAGACCGTGTCGAGGAATTATGTGCTCTGAGCCGCGAAGCGAGCGAAGGGTCGATTCGTCGATGGCCGCCGGTTCTGGGCTTGTATCGCTCTGTAGTGGTCACGTTGGCGTACTTGCGGCGGAATCGGGTTCAAGCGGAGTTGGCGGAAGCGTTCGAGGTGTCGCGGTCGACGATCAGTCGGGCGATCGCGGTGGTGACACCACTGTTGGCCGGCGTGCTCGAGGAGTGCGTTCCGGCGGCCGATGATCTCGACGACCGCAATTCTCATATAGTGGACGGGACGCTGCTGCCGTGCTGGTCCTGGGCTTCCCGTCCGGAGTTGTTCTCCGGGAAGCACCGCACGACCGGGTTCACCGTCCAGGTCGTGTGCACTCCGGACGGACGTCTGAGATGGGTGTCGGATCCGATGCCGGGGTCCCGGAACGACATTGTCGGCCTGAAAGCCTCACACGTTCTCGACGGACGAGACCCCGGTACCTGGCTCGGCGACAAGGGCTACATCGGCAGCGGCATCCTGACCCCGATCAGAAAGCCCCGAAACCGCGAGCAACCCGACTGGGAAAAGGTGTTCAACCGGCACCACAACTCCATCCGTGTCGTGGTCGAACGCGCCATCGCCCAACTCAAGACCTGGCGTGTTCTCCACACCGACTACCGGCGACCCATCAACACCTTCGCCAACACCATCTCGGCCGTTATAGGACTCTACTTCTACGCCGCTGAATAAGCCTCTGTGGACAACCCGAAATCGGCTGGGCACAGATGGAGGCGCGTGAGGTCGGGAGGTGCAGAGGACCAGGGCATGCGCGCACAGGCGGCGCGGGAGTCGAGAGTGGTGCGAGGGCTGGGAGCGGGTCAGGGCGTGCGGGGGTTGAGGGCGTGGTGCAGTAGGTCCGTGTAGGCCCACCGAGCAAGTTTGGGCAGGGATCGGTCGTGGAGCCGGTTCTTCAGCCAGTCCGCGACGGGAGTGGGTGGGGTGGTCAGCCAGTGGTCCAGCAGGTTGTACGCGGCCGTTCGGTACGGGTCCGCGGTGAGGTCCGCCGTCCGGATGAGCTGCCAGTCGCCCAGGTAGGCCAGGGCCAGGAGCCTTGCCCGTTCCACATCCGGGTGTCGGTCCGGAACCGCCAGGTAGTACCGGACCTCACCGATGTCGGCCCCCGTCTCCCGAGCCCGACGAGCAAGGTGGCCCAGCACCAGCAGCACATCCGCCCGCGGCGAGTTGGCGACCGGCCCCCGGGCCGCGTCAACGCGCGGGACCGGGGCGACTTCGGTTTCCTCCGCCAAGTCCAGGATCCGCGGCAAAGCTTCGTGCAGACCGGCAGTGGCAACCGCTCGCGCCCACTCGGGGGTGGCGGGCATGCCCAAGAGGCGGGCGCGCGCCGGTGGGCTGAAGTGGTGACGAGGGCCCGGAGAAGCTGTGTGCAGGAAGCCACGTGTAGCGAGGGAGACCATGGCGGCATAGGCCGATTCGTCGTCCAGGCAGAGCAGTTCGTCCAGTTCCCGGTACGCCCCCTGAACCCGGGTGATGGCCGACAACCACGGCCACCTATGGCGTTCCGGAACACCACGAGCAGCCAAGGCATCCGTCGCCCGGGCAGCGAGTTCGACCCCCTCCCGGTGATCGAGCTCGTAGATCGCCACCAGCAACGCCGACAGCCCCTCCATCTGGTTCGACCGCACCTCGGCGAGCACCCGCAGGAACAGCTTCCGGCCCGCGTCGAGCGACGTCTCGTGGATCGCCGCCGCGGCCACCAGCAGCCAGTCATCCGGGGCGTCGGGCGGGGTTTCGCGGACCAACCTCCCCGGCTCCGAGCGGAAAAGGCGGTAGGCGACGCTGAACGGATCGCGCCCCATGGGCAGGAACCGCTCCGGTACACCGCCGACGGTGAGGTCGAAGGCGAAGCACTTCCGCAGACGCCAGCCGGTCGACTTGCGGTCGACCAACCCCTCCACCAACCGCGCGCGTTCCTTCCGGGCCGCGCGGATCTCCGGAACCGTGCAGAGGGTGGGCAGCGCGGCCTCCACCTCCGCCAAGCGCCGTTCCCCCGCGTGCGCGTAGGCGTCGCTGAACTCCGGCGGGGGTTTCACGCCGAGGTCGAGGAGCGTGTCGAAGGCGAGGGAAACCAGGGACCACGACTTCGCGGACGTGACCAGTTCCGCCAGGTACAACTCGTACCCGCGCAGGCGCCCGGTCGCGACCACGCTGATGGCCACCTCCGTGACCTCGGACGCGGGCTCCATCAACACCTTGTGCACGGCACTGTCCAGCTCACCACCGACCGCGCTCAACGCCTGGAGGGCGGCGCACCGGCCGGTGGCGTCGACCTCGGTATCAGTCGCCACCCCGAGCAGCACCGCCACCTGCGGCTCCGGCAGTTCGGTCAGCGCCTCCGCGGCTTGGCGGCGTTGGGTCGGTGAGGCGTCGGCGTCCCTGAGGACGCGTTCCACGGCGTGGGTGAACGCGGTTCCGTCGGCGCGGGAGAGGGTGATCAGGTTGGCGGCGAAGACCGGGTCGTGGTCGGTGCAGAAGTCGACGACGGTGCCGATGGTGACCGCGGGCACGTCCGGCATGATCGCCAGCAGTTGCAGCACGTCGCGCTCCGGCTCCTTGGCCAGGTACTCCCGCAGGGTCCGCTGGTCGGCGCCGACCAGCGACTTGGCCGCGTCGTAGAGCCAGTGCTCCTCGTCGGTGGAGTCGAGGACGGCCATCGGCACGGGCAGCGGCTGCGGCATCCCGGAGTTGCGCACGTACCCCGCCAACCGCACCAGCCACACCGGTCGGCCGACGCCGATGGACCGCCACTGCGCCCGCTTGAGCAGCCTGCCGACGAGCCGCGCTATCTCGTCGCGGGTGTAGCGGCTGCCGCGCAGCAGGCTCGACAGGAACTCCAGGATCGTCGCCGCGTCCAGCTCGTGCAGCTCGTGCACCTCGCCCAGGTCGTCCAGCGCGGTCTGGGTGCACAGCACCCACCCCAGCGCCGGGTACCTGGCGCGGTAGCCGGTGAGCACCGGCACGTCCGACTTGGTCACCTCGTCGACGATCAGCCGGACCGCGCCCAGGGCGAACGCCTGCTCGGCCACCGACTCCAGCCCGGTCCCGGCGAGCAGCGCGGCGGGCGCCAGGCCGAGTTCGCCGGGGGCCAGCGACACCGGCAGGTACCGGGCGATCCGGCTGTCGAGGACCGAGTACGCGGTCTGGTAGGCCAGTTCGGTGGCCACGGCCGTCTTCCCGCTGCCCGAAGGACCGACCAGTTGGACGTCCCGTTGGGGCAGGACCTTGTCCGGGTTGACGTTGAGCTTGTTGACGAACCCGTCGTGCGCGTTGCGCAGCTCCAGCACCCTCGACCGGGCGTAGGCGCCGCAGCGCTCGAAGACGAGCCTGCCCGCGATCCGGACGAGGACCTTCGCCTCGTGCGGGTGCGGTGTCCGCCGCAGCCGCAGGGCGTCGGTCAACCGGACCACCAGTCGGACGGCCTCGTCGTCGGTGAACGGGAGCAACTCCCCGAGTCCGTCCAGCGCCGTCCCCAGGTCCTCCGGATCCCAGTGGCGGAACGGGTTGTCCCCGTCCAACCACTCGGCGGACGCCCCCGCCACGGCCGCGGACAGCCGCAGCTTCCGCGCCGTCTGGACCGGTTCCGCCCACTTCATCGTCCGGTGCGCGGCCAGGAACAGGGCCCGGTGGTACTCGTCGCGCCAGCGCTGGGCGGACTTGTCCGGGTGGCAGCGGTGACCGTTGCGGCGCACGGTGAACAGCACCCGGAACGCCGTGGCCAGCTCCTCGCCGACCAGGTCCGCGCACAACCCGTCCGCTTCCAGCCCGAGGTCGAGCAGCGCGGTGGCCAGGCCGAGGACCCGGTGCAGCCGCAGCAGCGCCCGCGGGTCGTGGTCGGCCAGGACGTCCCGGGTGAGACCGATCTCCAGCCAGGCGAAGTCCGACTGCTGCGGGCGCCGCTCGCGGGCCCGGGCGTAGTCGATCAGGTAGGACTTGGTACCGGAAAGCATGATGTTGCGCGGGTTGAGGTCACCGTGGGAGTTGGCGTAGACCCGACCCGGCAGCTCTTCGGTGAGGATCCTGGCCAGCGGGGTGAAGGGGTCGGCGTAGACCAGTTCGGTCTCGGCCACCCGCGCGCGGGTGGCCGCGCCGCGCACGGCCGTGATGTGACCGGTGTTGAGCGTGTGCTCGCCGAGGAGCCGCACCCGGATGTGCTCGCCCACGCCGAGCACGCGGTCGCCGCGCACCGCCATGCGCAGCCGGGACAGGCCGATCCGCTCCCCGACCGCCAGGTCGTCCGGGCCGCCGCAGGAGCGGAGCAGGATCTCGTCGTCCGGGACGTGCTCCGCGCGCGGGAGGTCGTCCACCTCGACCGTCAGGTTGGGACCCAGCCCGGTGTTCAGCTCCCGCAGGGAGGACGCGTGCTCGACCACCGCGTACCGGTGCTGGAACACGTTCACCGCGCCGCGCAGCACCTGGTCCAGCACCTCGACCGCGGTGTGGTCGCCGGTGCGGACGGCCTCCGCCACGACCTCCTCCAGCACCCGCACGTCACCGACGTTCCCGGCGAACTGGCCGACGTGCGCGTAGACCACCGCCGCCAGGTCGTCGTCGGCTTCCTCGCCGGTCAGGGAAGTCGCCTCTATCGGCGCGCAGAAGGCGTTGGTGAAGGGCCGGACCAGGCGGTCGTACGCCTCCCACTCGGCGCGCAGCACCCGGGCCGCGTCCACCTTCACCACGTGCGTGATCGCGCTCGTGTCCCCGTGCGCGCGCACCTGCGCCACGAACGCGCCGCTCAGACCGCCGCCCAGCGGGCGCACGAACTCCACGAGGTCGACCTGGTGCGGCCACCGGATGCGCCGCACCACCGAGCGGATCTCGGCGGATTTGCGCACCGGTAGGGCGATGCCGTCGAAGGTAACCTCGGTGGCCACGGTGGCGGCTCCTCTCGGAGGTTCGGGTGACGCGTGATGACGAGCGCCAGTGGGGCGCGGTGTGCGCCGAGGTGCCGACCCTCGACGAGCGGGCGCGGCACTTCGGGCGGTGGCGGCGGTTCACCGAGTTGCTGGCGCGGACCCGGGCGGGGGACGCGGTCTCGGTGTGGGAGTGGCGGGAGCTGGCCGATGAACTCGGCCAACTCCATGCCGAGGAAACACGTTACGTCGGCAGGCAGCCCACGGGGAAACCTTTCCCCGCAGCGGATTCCCGGGCGGTCGAGCCCGGAACGGCCGCACGGGCACCGGTTCCCGAGCAGTTCGCCTGCCCCGTGGCGCGGTGCGACCGGATAGCGGGCGCGGTGTCCACTCCGGCGCCCCGTTGTCAATTGCAGGACAAAGCGATGCGGTCGGTCCGCCTCGGCGGTGGGCCTGTGCCAGGCTGACCGGGTGCCCGATTCCCCGCACGCCCTCGATCCCCGGCGGCTGGTGCGGGTGTCCATGAGCGTGCTCCTGCGCATCCGCGAGGACGAGCGGTTCGTGCTGTTCCACGCCGCGTCGCGGCCCGGGTCCTTCGGGCCGCCCGGCGGGGTGGTCAAGTACTTCCCGCCCGCCGCCGCCGTGCTCGACGCCCTGGGGTTCCAGGAGGAACGGCCCCGGCACGACGGCGACCGCGACACCAAGCGCGCGGACCTGCGGGGCTTCCTGCCGACCACGTGCCTGCGGGACTTCCTGCACTGGTTCGACTCCGGCGCCTACCGGGAGACCGCCGAGGAGTGCCTGGAGCGGGAGCTGGTCGAGGAGCTCACCGAGGTCGACCTGCGGCGGCTGGTGCCCGGGGTGACCAGCCTGGACCACCGGTACGTCCGGACCGTCTCGGAAGGCCCGCACGAGGTGCCCGGCAAGCCCTACCGCCAGTACCGGCGGTTCGTCGTGCACGACGCGGTCGCCGCGAACGCCACCGCGCTGCGGTTGGTGCGCGAGCTGGTGGCCGCGGGCGACGACCCCGGGCAGTCGCTGGTGGTGACCACCGGCCGGGACAGCATCGTGCACGGGCGGCACGGCCCGGTGCTGGTCGCGCCGCAGAGCGCGTTGCTGGTCGGCGCCCGGCGGATCCTGCCGGACGTGCCGCCGATGCGCTGACGGAGAGGGGATTCGGGCATGGTGGACCTGGTGTCGCCCAGGCTGCTCGGCAACGTCGAGCACCGCACCCCCGAGGTCGCCGCCGTACCCGACCCGCGGCCCGCGGCACCGGGGTACGGGCTGGTGCGGGTGTGCTTCGGCTTCCGCCTCGACGGCGCCACCCGGCGGTCCCGGTTCGTCGCGGCCTACCTGCGGGCCGCACTGGACGACCCCGGGATCACCGCGGCGGAGCTGTGGGCGGAGACGATCCCCGCGACCGGTGGGACGGCCGCGGTGTCCACCCTGTCCACCGGGGCGATCAGCTGGCTGGTCGGCCAACCGGAGGGCGACCGGCCGATCCCCGCCGAGTGCCTGGCGCACGCCGTGCTCCAGGTCCCCCTCGGCGCGGAGGTCCTCTCCGGGGTGTTGCGGGTGGACGTCTCGACGACCGCGCCGACCGGTGTCCCCCTCGGCGGCCCGCGCCGCGAGCACGCCAGCTCCGCGGCGGGCCACCGCTTCGCCGTCCCGCTGCCCCCGGGCTGGGACGACGTCGCCCGCCCGGTCGCGGTGGCCCCCGAGCAGGGCAGGCGCCGACCGGGCAGACCCGCGGTCCGGCTCTGCTACGCCGCCGACATCGAGCGGTTCCGCCGGTTCAGCGGCACGGCCGCCGAGCGCGCGCAGACGCGGTTCTTCGCCGTCCTGGCCGAGGCGCGGCGGCGGGCGGGTGTGGACGACCGGTCGGTGGAGCTGCAGGGCAGCGGCGACGGCCAGTTCGCGGTGCTGGCCCCCGGGGTGGACGAGTCGGTGGTGGTGCCCGCGTTCGTGGAGGGGCTGCGGTCCGCGCTGCGCGAGCTCAACGCTGACCTCAACGACCACGCCCGGCTGCGGCTGCGGGTCGCGCTGCACCGCGGCCACCTGGTGCCCAGCGACGGCGGCGCGTCCGGTGACGTGCCGATCGCCATCCACCGGCTGCTCGACAGCCACGAGCTGCGCGCGGCCCTGGCGGGTGCCCAGGACGCGCAGTTCGCGCTGATCGTGCCGGACGTGCTCTACCGGGAGATCGTGCGGCCGCGCTACGGCTCGCTGGACCCGGCGGAGTTCAGCCCGGTGCAGGCCACGGTGCCCGCCAAGGAGTTCAGCGACCATGCCTGGATTCACCTGGCGCGCTGACCGCCGACGTACAGCCGCGGCAGGTCGCTCTCCGCCGAGTGGTAGGGGTGCATGGCCATCAGCGTGAGCCCGCTCTCGAAGGCCGCCTCGACGCCGTCACCCGCCGCGTAGGCCATGTAGAAGCCGGTGCTGAAGTCGATGGCCAGCCGGTCGTTGACCCGGCCCGCGAGCCCGACGGCGAACCCGATGCGCGTGGACACCGCCCGCGCCAGCGGTTCGCTGTGGCAGGCGTTGACCACCACGCCGCCGATCACGTCGGCGTGGGCGCGGAACAACCGGGCCACCCCCTCGGCGGGCACCCGGACCGCGCCGCCCGACGGGTTCTCCAGCAGCAGGTCGCCGTCGGCGTAGCCGTGCCCGCTGAAGTGCACCAGCGACGGCCGCGCGTCCCGCACGGCGCGCATCAGCTCGACGCTGGTCACCGCCACCCGGGAGTCCAGCGCGAACCGGTCCCGCTGCCGGGACAGCCGCAGCTCGTGGCGGATCGCGTTGTACTCGCCCTCCCAGTCCAGCACGGGCACGTCGTCGTTGTCCGGGCTGGCGTTGAGGAACAGGATCCGCACCGGCTCGTCGGCGGTCTCCGCCCGCGGCTGCCCGGCGTTGACCTTGAACTCCTGCTCGTCGCGCCAGACCCGGCCCGCCGCGGCCACCCGGGTCCGCACCCGGACCGGCAGCGCGCCGGTGTCGGTGACGTGCACGGGCACCTCGAACGAGCCGTGCCCGCCGACCTCGATCGGCGGCAACCGCCGCCACTGCGGGCCGTCGTGCCGGAACGGTCCCTCGACGCGCACCTCGACCCCGTCGAGCGCGCAGTCGCCGACGTTGTCCACCCGCCCGCAGAGATTGTCCCAAGTGGACACGCGAACGGCCTCGGTGCGCAGTGTCGCGCGCCAGGCCGGTTCGGCGGCCGCGGGTTCCGGTTCGGTGGCCCGCAGCTCGAGGCTGAGGTCGTCGACGTACCGGGAGTCGCCGAAGCGGTCGCGGTAGGTGAAGTTGACCGCGCGGGCGTGCCACCGGCCGGGTTCGGTCGCGCGTACCAGCACCTTGCGCACCACCTCCTGCCCGGGGCCGAGCCGGAACTCCTCCACCCACGCCGGCCCGCGCAGCAGCTGGACCTGGTGCGGGAACCGGAGTTTCACCAGGACGTTGGTGCAGGTGCCCGGTCCGGGGTTGCGCAGCCGCACGAACAGCTCGGTCTCCCGCCCCACGGCCAGCCCGGCGGGCTCCAGCGCCACCTCGATCACGTGGCCACCGGCTCGGCACCGACTGGGGCGCGGTGGTCCCGGCGGTGCGGTCGGGACCCGGCGTCGCGGGGTTCGGACAAGGCGTTCCTCGGGGGCTTCTTCGAGCGCGGTCACCTGCGGTGGGACCCAGTGTGCAGAACCGGCTGCCGCGACCGCGCCCGCAGACGGGAAATGACCACGAAATGTCAGGTGGGCGACCACTTTCCGGCACGAATCCGGATTGGTCCTCAGTGGACGGTCTGGTCCGCGGCGGCCAGGGCGGTCGCGACCGGTTGCCAGCCGGGCGTCCACAGCCACGCGCGGTCGCAGAAGTCGGTGTGCGCGTCGCCGGTGAACGGGTGTTCACCGGAACCGCAGTCGTCCTGGGAGTTGCTGTGCCACAACAGGATCTCCCGCAGCCCGTCGACCCACCACGGGCAGGTCGGCACCCGGTCGGACAGCAGCAGTGCGAGCGTGGTGTCCGGAGCCTCGTCGAGCGCGTCGCGCAGCGCGCGGCTGCCGAGCAGCCGGATCGCCTGCGCCACACCGGGTCCGAGGCAGGTGTCCGGGTCATCGACCAGGCCGCGGTGCAGCGCGACCCGCAGCCGCAGCCGGTCGCGGTCGGCGTTGTGCAGGCCCAGCGCCAGGTCCAGGGCCTGGGTGAACCGGTCGACCGCGGCGGGCACCGGGTCGGTCACCGGCAACAGGCCGACCTGGTGCGCGCCCACCGTCCGCCACACCGGTTCGCCGAGGTCGGCGCGCCGCGCGGCGTCGGCGAACACCTCGGTGGCGCGGAGCAGGCGGTCGCAGGTCGGGCCGGGGCCGTCGGCGGCCACGGCAACGCAGAGCCGGGGTGGCGCTGCGCCGTTCGGTGCCATCAGTTGAGCCTTCCGTGTCGATCAGGGGGATGACCGACACTGTCCGACACTTCCGGTCACCGCACTACGCACGGCGGCGGATTCTCGCCCCACCCCGCGATCAGCCGCAGCTTCTCCATGTCCACGATGCGGATCCGCCGGTAGCTCTTGCTGATGACGCCCTCGTGCTCCAGGTCGTGCAGCGCCTTCTCCACCGTCCGGTTGGCCAGGCCCGCGACGTAGCCGAGTTCGTGCTGGGTGAGTGGTACGCGCAGTTCCCAGTGGTCGCCCACCTGCTCGCCGTAGTGCGCGGCCACCTCCACCAGCAGCCTGCTCAGCTTGACCCGGCCGTCCTTGATGGTCGCGTCCACCCGGCGCCGATTGGCCCAGCGCAGCCGGGCGCTGATCATCCGGGTGACCTCCAGCGACAGGTCCGGGTACTCGGCCATGAGCTGGCGGAACCGGCTGCGGCGCAGCGACCGCACCACCACCGGGGTGGAGGCCTGCACGCTCGCCGACCGCCGCGACCGCGGGTCCAGCGCGCTCATCTCGCCGACCATCTCCCCGGCCATGCGGATGCCGAACACGCTCTTGCCACCGGAGGAGGTCTCCACGAACACCTTCACCGCACCGTCCACGATGAGGTGGGCGAGGTCGCCTTCCTCGTCCTGGCGCAGCAGGAAGTGGTTGCGGTCGTAGCGGTTCTCGGCGCCCGCCGCGAGCAGGACGGTCCTGGTCCGCTCGGCGAGGCTGCCGAGCAGGGTTGTTGTAGGCCACTGCGAATCAGCGCCGGTCACGTCGTCTCCCGCCCGATGGTGCGCCACGCCCGTCAGCCTGCCGCCCGCACCGTCGCGCGCAGCGGGGACGGCGGCCCAATCACCCCGATGCCGACGCGTTGACCCGGTTCAGCCCACACCGCGGTACCGACCACGCTCTACTTTGCGTAGACCGCTGGGCTCTTCGGGCTACCGGCCCCGGGACTGCGGGAGCTTACCCGTGCGCCCCCGCGCCGAGGGCGGCGGCACCACGGGCCCGATGTCGCCGTCCGGCGCGGTGTCCAGGTCGACGACGACCGGCGCGTGGTCGCTGGGCCCGGTTCCCTTGCGGGCCTTGCGGTCCACCCAGGCCGCGGCGACCCGGTCCGCGACCGGGGCACCCGCGAGCACGAGGTCGATGCGCATGCCGAGGTCCTGGTGGAACATGCCCGCGCGGTAGTCCCAGTAGCTGAACACGCGCTCGTCCGGCCAGCGGTCGCGGACCACGTCCCGCAACCCGAGGTCGAGCAGCGCGGTGAGCGCGGCCCGTTCCGGCTCGGTGACGTGGGTGTGGCCCGCGAAGGCGGCGGGGTCGAACACGTCGGCGTCGGTCGGCGCGATGTTGATGTCACCGCACACGACGACCGCCTCGGGGCCGCGGTGGACGGCGTCGCGCAGCGCGGCCAACCAGTCCAACTTGTAGCGGTAGTGGTCCGAATCGGGCTCCCGCCCGTTGGGCACGTAGACGGAGTGGACACGGACACCGCCGCAGGTCGCCGACACGGCCCGCGCCTCCTGGTGCGGGAAGCCGGGGCCACCGGGCAGGCCGCGCACCACGTCGTCGAGTCCCACGCGGGACAGCAGCGCGACACCGTTCCACTGCACCTCGCCGTTGAGCGCGACCTGGTAGCCGCGCTCGGCGAGGTCGTCGCCGAGCAGCGCCGTGAAGGCGTCGTCGGCGAGTTTGGTCTCCTGCAGGCAAACCACGTCCGGCAGGCGCTCGTCCAGCCACGGCAGGAACCGCGCCTTCCGCTGCTTCACCGAGTTGACGTTCCACGTCGCGACACGCACTCGCCCCACGGTAGCCGCTTCGGCTACGGTCGACCCGTGGAGTTCTCCGAGGTGGTGCGCCGCCGCCGGATGGTGCGGCACTACACCGACCGGCCCCTGACCCCCGAGGTGGTCGACCGCCTGCTGGCCAACGCCCTCCGCGCCCCGTCCGCCGGGTTCTCCCAGGGCTGGGCCTTCCTGGCGCTGACGGCGGCGGCGGACCGGGCCCGGTTCTGGCCCTTCGTGCCGACCCGCGTGGAACAGACACCGACTATGCAGGACGCCCCGCTCGTCGTGGTCCCCTTGGCGCACAAGCTGACGTACCTGGAGCGGTACGCGGAGCCGGACAAGGGGTGGGAAGACCGCGCGGAGAGCCGGTGGCCGGTGCCGTACTGGTACGTGGACACGGGGATGTCGGCCCTGCTGATCCTGCTGACCGCCGTCGACGAGGGCTTGGACGCCTGCCTGTTCGGCATCCCCCCGGAGCACACGGACGGGTTCCGAGCGGAGTTCGGCGTGCCTGCGGAGTACACCCCGATCGGCGGGATCACGGTCGGCTACCGGGCGCCGGACACGCCGCCGCAACCGGACCGGGTCAACCAGCGCCGCCGCGACCCGGCCGAGTTGATCCACCGGGGCCAGTGGGGCACCCGCGGCTGAATCCAGCCGCGCGGGTTCCCGCCGCAGGCCAGGCCGACTACCTGGGCGTCAGCGGTAGGTGAAGGTGGCGATCAGGTCGTCGACCTGGCGGACCGTGGCGATGAGGGTCGCCGCCGAGGTCTGGGTCGCCGCGGCGCCTTCCGCGGTGGCGGTGGCGGAGGCGGTGATGCCGTCGAGGCTGCCGCGGATCAGGTCGGTGGTGCGGCCGACCTCGCCGACGCTGGCCGCGATGCCCTCCGTGGTCCGGGTCTGCTCGTCGACCTCCCCCGCGATGCGGTGCTGCCCCTCGTTGATCTGCCCGATGACCGACCGGATCCCGCCGATGGAATCCACGGTCTCGCCGGTGAGCGCCTGGATGACGCCGATCTTGGCCTTCACGTCCTCCGTGGCCTGCGACGTCTCCTGCGCCAGGTCCTTCACCTCGCTGGCGACCACGGCGAACCCGCGCCCGGCCGCGCCCGCGCGGGCGGCCTCGATGGTGGCGTTGAGCGCCAGCAGGTTCGTCTGCTCGGCGATGGAGGTGATGGTGCGGACGATCTCGTCGATCTCCCGGCTGGCGTCCTGCAACCGGTGCACGCCCTCGGTGGTCGCCTCGGCGGCCCGCACGGCCTGGTCGCCGACCGACACCGCGGTCGAACTGGCCTGGGACACGCTGTGCACCGACGACCCGATCTGCCGCGACGCGTCGGAGATGGTGGCGACGGTGGTGGAGACCGTGCCCGCGGAGGCGGCGACCTCGGCGGTGCGGGCCAGGGTCTCCTCGGCCGCGGCGCCGAGGGTGCCGGACACGCGGCCCAGGTCGTCGCCCGCGTCGAGGAGGGTCTTGGTGCCCGCGCCCATCGAGGTGAGGACCTCGCTCATGGACTCGGCGGTGGCGTTGATCGCGGCGGCCATCTCGCCGAGCTCGTCGGTGCGGTCGACGCGCACCCGGGCGGTCAGGTCGCGGGCGGCGATCGCCTTGAGGCCGCGCACCATGGCCAGTAGCGGCCTGCGGATGGTGGTGATGCTCCAGATCGAGATGGCGACGAACGCCGCGGCCGCGACCAGCCCGCAGAGGATGATCAGCACGAGGTTGTCGGTGCCGATCCCGGACGCCTCGGCCTTGCGGTCCTCGACCGCGGCGGACAGCTGGTCGTCGAGCCCGCCGAGGCTCTCCTCCAACGCGCCGAACACGGTCAGGAAGTCGGGCACCCGGGACTTGGCCGCCTCGCGGTCCTGCGCGGCGCCCGCGACGATCTTCGTGGCGCGGTCGCCGTAGTCGACCACAGCGGCTCGGGTCTTGGCGAAGCCTGCCTGGATGGCGGCGGGCGCCAGCGCGGCGGCCGCGTCGAACTTGGTGATCATGGTCTCGGCGTGCTCGGCGACCTCGTCGGTGCCGAAGTCCGCGCGCTCCCGTTCGGAGCCCGCGGCCAGCGCGGCCATCACGTCGGCGCGGATGCCGTCGTGCATCATGTCGGCGTTCCACTGGGCGCTCATCGCCGCGCTGACCCGCGCCAGGTCGTCGGTGGCGTCGGCCTGCGCGCCGGTCGCGTACCCGGCCACCCCGGCCATGATCCCGAGCGCGGCCACGCCGACACCCGTCATGACCAGCAGCCGTCCCCGCGTGGTCAGCGCCATCCCGACTCCCTGCTCGCCCGCCGTGTTGCCGGGGGCTTTGGCACCCGAGCCGGTGAGCTGAGGCATTTCGCCGCGAAGTCGCCCGATCAGGGGTGATCGGCGAGCCCCAAGAGGCGGGCGACGGTGGCGACCTGGTCGGCGTAGTGGCGGGCGAACTCCGGTGTGCGCGGGTCGACGCCGCACACGCTCTCGATGACGTGCGGCAACGTGGTCGTCGCCATGGCGGCGGCGGTGAGCATGACGGTGAGGCAGGCCGGGTCCACCTCGGGGCCGACCCGCTCGCGGATCTCCTCGACGGTCGGCCGCATCCGCTCCGCGCGGCCATCGTGGTCGACGTCGGTGCCGGTGTACTCCAGCCCGGCCCAGGCGAACAGCCGGACGCCGTCGGGGTTGTCCAGCGCTTCGAGCGCGTAGCGGCGCAGCTGCTCGGGCAAGGGAGTTCCGGGTGGCACCAACTCCCGCTGCCGCCGCTGCCACACCTCGGCCAGCGCCCGGTAGAGGCCGTCCTTGCTGTCGAAGTAGTACCAGATGAGCTGCTGGTTCACCCCGGCCCGCTCGGCGATCGCGCTGGTCCGGGCACCCGCGAACCCGTGCGCGGCGAACTCGGCGGCGGCCGCCGCCAGGATCAGCGCGCGGGTGCGCTCGGGGTCGCGGCGGCGCTCCTGGGGCTTGGGTGACCTGCGCGGTGGTGGCACGGGCGGAGTTTAGGCGACACCTGATCAACTCAACTCTTGCTCTAATCAAGTAGACACTTGATAACGTGGTCCCACCAACACCGGAGGGGGTGCACGATGACCGACGTCCTGATCGCGGGAGGCGGCGTCACCGGCTTGTCCGCGGCGCTGTTCCTGGCCCGTCAGGGGATCCGCGCGACGCTGGTGGAACGGCACCCGGGCACGGCGATGCTGCCGCAGGCCCGGGCGTTCAACCCGCGCACCATGGAGATCTACCGCGCGTACGGGCTGGAACCGGACATCCGCGCCCGCGCGTCGATCCTGGCCGACCTGCCCGAGATGATCGGCGCCGCGACCCTGGCGGGCGAGGAGCGGTTCCGCGTCGACCTCGGCGCGCGGCTGCGGCCCGCCGAGACCGTGAGCCCGACCGACTGGGGCATGGTCGACCAGGACGAGTTGGAGCAGGTTCTGCGCGCGCACGCCGAGGAAGCGGGCGCGGACGTGCGGTTCGGGACCGAGTTGGTGTCGTACGCGCAGGCGGACGGACGGGCGGTGGTCCGCGACGCGCGGGACGAGTACGAGATCGAGGCGTCCTACCTGATCGCCGCCGACGGACACCGCGCAGGCATCCGGCGCGGGCTGGGCATCGGCGTCGACCAGGTCGGCGAGACCTCGCACGGCGTGTACTTCGTCTTCGACGCGGACCTGACCCCGGTGCTGCGCGACCGCCGTTTCCTGCTGGCCTACCTCGACGAACCGACCGTCGGAACCGTGCTGGTGCCGCTGCGTCAGGCGGGCCGCTGGATGATGGGCATGCCTTGCCCGCAGGCGCACGACTACACCGAACAGGACTGCGTCGAGCTGGCCCGCGCCGCGATCGGGGTGCCGGATCTGGACGTGCGGCTCGTCCCGCCGGTCCCCGGGTGGCCGCACAAGATCTCGCACAGCACCAGCGGCGCGTGGGTCGCCCAGCGGTACCGCGCGGGCCGCGTGTTCTTCGCGGGCGACGCCGCGCACGTCGTCCCGCCCGCGGGCTCTTATGGCGCGAGCACGGGGATCGCCGATGCGCACAACTTGGCTTGGAAGCTGGCGGCTGTCGTCAAGGGTGAAGCGGGCGACGCCCTGCTCGACACCTACGAGGACGAGCGGCGCCCGGTCGCCCAGTCGACCTTGGAGACCAGCCTCCGCCTACTCCACGACCGCCACCACGCGGACGGCGACGAGGCCACCCGGGCCGAGGACCTCATGCTCACCCTCGGCTACTGCTACGACTCCGCCGCCGTGCTGGGCGCGCCGCCGTCCGCGCTGGTCGAAGACCCCCGAACCCCGAGCGCCCGCCCCGGCAGCCGCGCCCCGCACACCTGGCTGACCCGAGACGGCATCCGGCTCTCCACGATCGACCTGTTCACCGGCGATTTCGTGCTGTTGGCGGGCCCGGACGCCACCCCGTGGACCACCGGCGCCCGCGCACTCGGCCTGACGGCCCACCAACTGGACGTCGACTTCACCGCCCCCGACTTCCTCAAGACCTACGACCTCACCCCGACCACCGCCACGCTCATCCGCCCTGACGGCTTCATCGCCTGGCGCACCCCGCCGGTCTCGCCCGATCCCGAGCAAGACCTCCGGAGTGCGCTCCAGTCGATCCTCTCCTGGTGAGGTCAACCTTGTGCACCTTCGCGGCGTACTCGATTCCCTGCCCGATGGCAGGCACGACAGGGAAAGTTGCGGGCCCTTCCCAATCCCTGCCGTACAACCTCGCTTCGATCATGACGCCTCCCAACGACCCAGGTGGAGCCTGTGCACGAGGTATCGCATGGCCGAGGAACGCGTTATCGATAGGTACACGTTCGTGTGAGGCGGCCGTGACCTCCTGCCAACGCCATGTCAAGCACCCCGCAGACCTCGCCCGATCCCGAGCCAGACCTGCGGAGTGCGCACCGGTCAATCCAGCAGCGGACTTCTACTCCGTGATTTCTGGGTTCGAGTAGGTCGGCTTGACCCCGTGGTCGGCGAGGAAGGCCAGCCAGCGCTGGGCTGAGGTGGGGTCCGCGGCGGCTCGGTGCAGGCCCGGGGTCAGGCGGCCTTCCAGTATGTCGGTGATGCCCGCCGCCAGGGGAACGGTGACCAGGCGGGACATGGCGCTGTCGGTCTGGGTGCCGGTTTGGTCCAGCAGGTAGCTGCCGGACCACTCGGGGCCGTTGTTCGGTCGGACCGTCAGCGCGACGGACAGGACCACGCGGTCCAGGTCGGTTTCCGTGGTCGGGTACTTGGCGGCCAGGTCCGCGGCCAGGGCGGTGATGTGGTCCGGGTCGGGGTCGCGCAGGGCGGCGAAGACCGGTTGCCACGTCGTCAGCCACCCGTCGAGGCGGAGGGTGCCGCGGATGAACGTGTCGAGGCGCCAGGATCCCGGGAAGCCGTACTGGCTCACGAAAGGGAGGCTGTCGCGGTTGGGGTACGCCTCGAAACGCTCGCCGTCGAGGGTGTGGTCGGTGGTGGCGTCCCACGGGTGTTCGGTGACGGTTTCCTTGCCCGAAAAGACATACCGGGCGGGGGACAGCAGTGCCGTCAGAACGCCGCGCGGGGCCCATGAGAACCGGTAGCGGAACTCGTTGGGCTCCGCGGGGATGCCGCCGCAGTACGAGGTGAAGGTCGCCGTCGCCGGGCCCTGGACGGCGGCACGGGCGCGTTCAACCAGGTCGTGGGCGAGCAGGTGGTCCAGACCCGGGTCCAGACCGGCCTCGGTCAGCAGCACGACCCCGGCCTCCCGTGCGGCGTCGGCGTACGCGGCGATCTCGTCGGAGACGTAGCTGGTGTTGGCGTAGTGCGCGCCCGCGTCGATGCTCAACCGCAGCAACCGCACGTGTTCCGTGGCGGGCAGCATCGACACCACCACGTCTCCGCGCGTCGGTCGGAGGTCGTCCCAGGACCGCGGCTCGACCCGGCCGGTCAGCCCGAGCCGGGCGACGCACGCGGCCGCTTTCTCCCGTGTCCGACCGTAGAGCGCTACCTCGTACCGCTCCGCCAGCACCCCGACGCCGCTGCCCGTCGACAGGCCGGTGCCCACCCAGTGGATCACGACCGCACTCCCGTCACTGCGTCGTGGAACCGCGCCAGCGCCCTGGTCCACGCGTCGCCGTCGGCGAGGGTGCGCAGGTGGGGCGTGAGGTCGGCGGAGAAGCTGACACTGGCCTCCAGCGGGAGCAGCGACGGCAGGTTGTCGATGGCGATGACGTCGACCGGTCGGTCGTCGCGCAGCCGCCGGGCGGGCGCGTCCCAGTCGGTGATCCGGTCGTAGATCGGCAGCACGTTGCGGTCGGAGGTGACGTCGCAGGTCACGTCCGCGACCACGCGCAGCCGCCGGTCCGGGTCGTCGAGGTCGGCGTCGGTGACGAACGGCGGCACCGGGTCGACCGTGAGCACGGCGTTGACCAGCAGGTCGTGCCGGATCAGCGCGGCCTTGTCGAGGTCGCGCGTCTCGGCCAGGTCCCACTCGGTCGGCGTGACGCCCGCGGCGGTGAGCGCGTCCCGCGCGCCCCGACCGCACCGGCCCAGCGCGCCGATGACCAGCGCCCGCAGGTCGTCGGCGCCCTTGAGCGCGGCGTCCAGGTCGGCCCTGCTCGTCGGGACGAGCGGCGTGGTCAGCGCGTCCCGCAGGTGCAGGACGGCCAGCGCGGCGCCGACGTAGCCCGCCCAGTAGCCGAACGCGGCGAGCCTGCGGCCGGTGGCGTCGGTCAGGTACTCCAGGTCCAGCAACGCGCCGCCGCCGTCGGCGAAGCGGCGCAACAACTCGGCCGCGCCCCGCTGCTCCTTGTACGTGTGTCCGAAGTAGACATGGCGGTGCCGCAACCGCGGGGGCTCGTCGGGGAGTTCCTTGAGGCCCAACACGAAGACGTCGTCCGGCGCGTCCACCCAGCTACCCGCGGGCGCGACCGCGCAGCCCGCGTCGGCGTAGTCCGCGATCGGGAAGACGCGTTGCGGCGACTCCTCGACCGTGACCGGGATCCCGGACGCCACAAGGGTTCGCGCGTCCTCGGGCACCAGCGCCGCGCGGCGCTCGGTCGCGCGGACCTCGTGCCGCAGCCACAGCGCGCTCACGCGCCCTCCACGAGTTCCTCGGCCTGCGCGTAGCTCATCGCGCCGGTGGTGAGGGTGAAGGTGCCGGACTCGGCGATCTCCTGCGCGGCCAGCACGGCGGCGGTGAGCGCGGCCCGGGGCAGCGCGGAACCGAGGCTGATCCGGCGCACGCCCAACTCACCGAGCTTGGTGACCGAGCAGCGCGCGGCCGGACCACCGGCCAACACGTTCACCGGCTTGTCGACGGCGGCGCAGACAGCGCGGATCGCGTCCGCGTCGGGCAGGCCGGGGGCGTAGAGGACGTCGGCTCCCGCTGCGGCGTAGGCGCGCAGGCGGGTGATCGTGTCGTCGAGGTCCGGCCTGCCGTGCAGGAAGTTCTCGGCGCGGGCGGTCAGGGTGAACGGGAACGGCAGCGCCCTGGCCGCCTCGACCGCGGCGGTGACCCGCTCGACGGCCTCGGCCAGGTCGCGGATGGGGTCGTCGAGGCGGCCGGTGGCGTCCTCGATCGAACCGCCGACCAACCCGGCCGCGGCGGCCAGCGCGATGGTCTCGGCGACGTCCTCCGGGCGGTCGCCGAAGCCGCTCTCCAGGTCGGCGGACACCGGCAGGGTGGTCGCGGCGACGATGTCGCCCGCGTTCGCCAGCGTCTCCTCGCGGGTGACGAGGTTGGCGCCGTCCGCGCGGCCCAGGGCGAAGGCGAGCCCGCCGCTGGTGGTCGCCAGCGCGCGGAAGCCGAGCCCGGTGAGCACCCGCGCGGTGCCCGCGTCCCACGGGTTCGCGATGACGAAGGCGCCCGGCCCCTGGTGGAGTTCGGCGAACGCGTGCGCCCGCCGCTCCTGGTCGGCTGCCGAGATGGGCATGGTGGCCCCTTTCTCTGCTCGGTGGGTAGCTCAAGCTAGATCACCGAGGCGGGGGCGCGCGCCCTCCGTGGCTCCGAAAGAGTGAGGAGTTATCCGCGTTCGATGGCCGCAGGCGCCGGTTCCGGGCGTTTCCCGGTGCGGGAGACGGCCACACCGGTGAGGCAGAGGAGACCGCCGAGCAGCGCGAACGGGCCGGGCACCTCGTCGAGGAAGAGCCACGACATGAGCACGACCAGCGCGGGCACGGCGTAGCTGGTGGCCCCCATCCGCCCGGCGGTGGTGCGGGAGAGCGCGTAGGCCCAGGTGTAGAAGGCCAGCGCGGTGGGGAACAGCCCGAGGTAGACCATGCCCAGCGTCGACCCGAGGGGCGCGTCGCGCACGTCGGCGATCAGCTGTCCGGTGAACGGCAGGGTCGCGACGGCGCCGATCACGCAGCCGAACGTCGTCACCTGCAACGCGGACCCGTGGCGCAGGGCGGGTTTCTGCGCGACGACCCCCGCCGCGTAGGTGATCGCGGCGAACAGGCACAGCAAGATGCCCAACAACGTCGAATGGCCGTCACCCGCGCCCGCGAACGCCACTACGGCCGCCCCGGCGAAGGACACCGCCAACCCGGCCATCAGCCGGGGCGGGAAGCCTTCCTTGAGCAGCCAGCCGCCGAGCAGGGCGATGAGGATCGGCCCGACGTTGACCAACAGCGCGGCGGTACCCGCGTCGACCTGCTCCTCGCCCCAGTTGAGCATCACCATGTAGGCGCCGAACCACAGCAGGCCGGAGCAGGTGATCCCGGGCCAAGCGCCGCGCCCGGGCAGCCCTTCCCGGCGGAGCAGCAGGATCGCCACCAGCGCGACGGCACCGGAGAGCAACCGCCCCTCGGCCAGCGCCCCGGGGCGGAAGTGCGGCCCGGCATCCCGGATCACCACGAACGACGAGGCCCACAACACCGCGGTGACCACGACGGCGGCCAGCGCCCGCCGATCGACCATGCGCCATTCCCCCTTGATCGAATTCCGCCGGAAAGGGTGCGGATTTCGCGAGCCTCACACCCGGGAACCCAATCGTCAACCGGATAACCGGAGGTCGGGTCGACGTTCCCGGGAGATGGCAGGAAATGGGGGAAGGATGGCGGATTCGGATTGGCCGGGCACGGGTCGGCGCGGTTCGTCCAGCCTGGACACGGACCGCGCCGACCCGCTCGGGGTCAGCCCGTGACGTGCAGGCTCCAGCCCGCGACACCCGAGATGCAGCGGTACGAGTACCAGATGGTCGGCTGGCCCGCCGCGGGCTTGCCGTTGGTCCCGGCCCAGTTGCAGTCGGTGTCGGAGGCGAAGGTGTTGATGTAGACGTCGTTGAACGAAGTCGTGGTGGGCAGCACGTGCAGGCTGTAGCCCGCGATCCCGCTGTCGCAGGAGTAGCTGGCGAAGACGCCGTTGGAGACGCCGTTCCCGCCCGCGAAGGTGCAGTCGGCGTTGGTGGTGGTGTAGATGAACCGACCCACGAACGCCTGCGCGGGTGCCGCGCTCAACGCGACTGCCGCCGCGCTGGCCCCGAGCACGACGGCAACGTTTCTCTTCCACTTGGACATGACTGCCTCCATTGTGGTGGACGGATTTGACGCGGGCGAACGGGTGGGATCGCCGGGTCGGGACGCTACCGTCAGTTGATCAGCCACAATGGACTCTTTGCCTGTGTTGGAAGGGCACCGGAAGTGACCGGGGAACAATTCGGACATCGGGGTTTGGGGGTCCTTTTCGCACTTCCCCAACCCCGGCGGACTTCGTTGAATCCACTTGGGTCGCGACCGCCAAACGCCACCGACCGTCATTCCTGTGACCTCGATCACTTTCGACCCCGCTGAACAGGCGCGTCCGACCGGCCGTCAACCCCGCCGCCACTCGGACGCACAACCACCCGCCCGACGGTCGGATGGTCGACGAAATGCCAGGACAACACCCCGGCAACATTCTTGGAGTGCCAACAACCTGTTCCCCTGACAAAGAAACAACGCAAAACTCCCACAACCCCCACCGGCCCTCCCCGCCACCCGCACACCCCACCCCGACGCGCCTCGTGAACCTCTGCCCGTCGCCCCCGCCCCTCCCGCTACACTCGGTGCTCGGAGCCAAGGGCCGTTAGCTCAATTGGCAGAGCTGCGGACTTTTAATCCGTAGGTTCTGGGTTCGAGCCCCAGGCGGCCCACCGTGTGGCCTGGTCACGGCTGTGACCAGGCCACAAGGCTCCCCCAACTCACCGCTTACCCATCACTTTCCCCAGCGCGTCGGCCGCGACCCGGCTCACCGCGCCACGGCCCATGTAGACGTCCTGGGTCATCGAGGGGCGGGCGTGGCCGAGGACGTCCGCGATCTGCCGAGCGGTCAAGCCGGACTCGTCGAGGAGCGTGGCCACCGTTCGCCGGAATGTCCGGAACGTCACCCAGTCGAACCCGGCTCGGACGAGGAACGGCTTCCAGGCCCGGTTGCGGACGTTGCTCGCCTCCCGGATGGGGTGCCTGTGGTGCTGGGGAAGATCGGCCCCGCAGTGGCCCCTGTGGCCCGCTGACGGCCCACCAGCATGGCGGCACACCAGTCCGCCAACGGCACCGGCCGCTGCGAGTTGGCCGTCTTACCGGGGTTGAGCAGCTTCCCCCGCCCCTTGGCCCGGATGACGTTCGCGTGCACCCTGATGACCCTCTCGGCCGCGTCGAAGTGCTCCCAATGCGCGGCCAGCGCCTCGCCGGTCCGTTCGCCCGTGGCGAGGAAGAAGCGGACGAGATCGGGAAGGTCGTCTTCCACGGCCTTAGGGTCGGCATCGAGCTTGGCCAGCAGCTCGAAGACCTCATCTCGCGACATCGCCCGCGACTTTGTCTGCTGGTGCCGCGCCTGGCGCGAGTCGATCCGCCCGATATCCCGCGCCAGGTTCCGCTCAAGCGCGCCATGTCGAACCGCGAAGCCCGTGACTCCGGAGATGATCGCCCGCACGGTCTTGGCCGAGCTGGCGCTGGACTTGTCCCGCACGTCCTGGACGACCTTGTCCAGCGCCAGCGCGGTCAGCTCACGTGCTCGAAGCTCGCCCAGAGCAGGCAAGATGATCCCCTGCAAGCGGCTCCGATACGTGTCGATCGTGCCCCAGGAGCCGACACCCCGACCCGCCAAGCGCTCCAACTCGGCCATCCAGGCAGCTGCCAGAACGGCGAACTTGGAGTCCCTACCGAACTGATCACCGCCCGCCGATGGCGAGAAGTCACGTATCGCGACCTTGAGGTTACTTTCGGCTTTCCCTTCGGTCGAACCGATCCGTTCGACGAGGTAGACCCTCCCGTCGTAGTGGCGATAGCGGCACCGCGACCGGTAGTTCTTGCCCACCTTCGTTGTATTGATCTTGCCGTGGGTCCCGATGGGTATCGGCGGACGACCCATCAGGCAGCCTCCGGTTGCTCATCCACCCAGGAGACGACGTCCTCCGGTCGAAACCGCACGTACTTCCCGACTCGCCGACCACGCGGCCCGTAGCCCTTGGTTCGCCACTGATAGATCGTTTGCTCGGGAACCCCCAGGTAGGCGGCTACCTCGGGAATGCCCCACAGTCCTGCCCTGATAGATTGGCCGGTCATCTAATCTCCCGAGGTCAGGCGGCTAGTGGTGGAGTTGCTGAAACATCGGCCGCGAGGAGTGCGGCGTCGTATTCGGCTCTCCATCGGATGCGTTCGCTGATGGCGTGCATGAGCAGGTGCGCCCGTGGGGGCACGGTGGGGTCGCCGGGTTTGACCTTGTGCCAGGTCTGGCGTGCCCGGTTGGGTTCGGGTTTGACGATCCCGACCGCCGCGAGGGCCTGAACGACGAACGCCTTGCGGTCGGCTCTGTGGTCGGCGAGGGTTTTGCCGGACCACTTCCGCGAGACCAACACCCGCCGACCGGGCAGGCCGAGGGTGGTGCGGCGGTGGGCGCGGCCTTTGCAGTGGCCGGGGGTGGTGCGGCTGGTGGCGCCGTGGGGCTGGATGCCGTAGAGCAGCCACACCGCGCAGCGAGGTGAGCAGGGCGTGATCGCCAACTCTTCGTGGAGCCGGTCGTGGTGTGCCCGTTGCCGGTCGCTGGTGGCGGTGACCACTTCACCGGTGGACTTGGTGAGGTACTTGGTCAGGTACCCGATGTCCCGCCCGGCCTCGTCGGTGCCGCCGAGGATGCCCTTGGAGTGCACCTGTGCCCCGAAGGTCGACACGTGCGCGGGTGCCTCGACCAGTTCAACCGCGTCCGCCCAGGCCGTGAGCGGTTGACGGGTGTCGGGGTCGACGAACCGTTCCCCGTCCCACACGGGATGCCGGTCGAGGTAGACGAGTTCGTCGTGGGATGGCCACCAGACTTGGAGGTAGGTGGCTGCGGTGACTTGCCGGATGACCTCGTGCGGGATGGAACCGCGGATCGCGGTGTGCAGGTGCGGCGCGGCCCGCCGCTGAGGTTCGACGGTCGCGAAGTACTGGACGTCCCAGCCGACTACGCGGCGCAGGTTCTGCCACCACCGGTCGACCAGGGAGGCGAAGTGCACCGCGTCCCGAGCGGCCCGTCGGTAGTCGTAGCGGCCAGGGTTCACCGGGGAGCCGTCCGCGTGGACGGGTCCGTAGGTGTCGCAGGTGAGGGTGACGAACATCGACGGCCGGTATCCACCGGCGAACTCGCGGCCGAGGGTGCGTTTCTCCACTCGCCGCCGAGGCAGGTTCGGCGCGTCCTGCCGCCGCCGAGTCGACCGGTGCGGCGCCCGCGTTCCAGGCCCGTCCGGCGACGGCAACCGACCCCGTACCCCGAGGCCGCGCAGCTCCTCATCGACCGAGCGGATCTCCTCGCGGAGGTCATCGGCCTCGCCCGCCTGGCCCTCCTCCACCGCGCCCCGGTAAGCGCCGACGAGGTCGGCCCGGAACTCCATCAGGTCCGTGTGATCCCGGGTCGGTGGGGTCTTCTCGAAGGCCGGTTCGGTCGTGAGGTGCCAGCCTTCCCGGCACTGGACCATCCGCAACGCCCGCGCCTTGCGGGCACACGGGCCGCACACGCTCTCGACGGTTGCCCCGCAGGGGACCGGGACGTGGCGGAGTTCTCCGGTGTCGAGGTCGCCGACCTCCATGGTGAACGGGCGGACACAGACTCCGTACTTCTCCGCCGTCGCGGTGACGACATCGGCCGCGAGGGGCTGGGCGAGGCGTTCGGCGCGGGTGCTCATGCCGCCACCGCCTCTGCCGCCCAGGCCCGCAGTGTGGACAGGCCCACGCTCTGCTTGCCGCCGGGTTCGAGGTCGAGGAAGCGGGTCGGGTCGTAGCCGACGGCGCCGTAGATCCGGATCGGGTCGCCGGCGGGGAGGGTGCCGGTCAGGTCGAGGTGGACCGAGTCCGATGCCGGGGGCCGCCACGCCGTGGCGGTGGTGTCGGTCAGCGTCGCGGCCCAGGTCAGCAACGCATTGGCCACAGCCGGGAGCGGACCGCCGGTGAGCTGGACCGATGTGTCCGCGTCGCCGAGGGCGTAGGTCGACACCAGCACCGCGTCCAACCGTGGGTGCGCGTCCAGATGCTTCGCCACGACCGTCAGGGCCTCGATGAGCGCGGTCATCGCACACCACCCTCAACGAGCACCAGGCCGCCGGTCACGAAGGTCACCAGCTCCGCCAAGTCGCCATCGGTGACATGGAACGCCCTGGCACGTACCGGTTCGCGTCGGCCGTCTTCCTTCACCCACGCCACGCCGGGTGTGTGTTCGCTGATCTCGTGCGCCGCCGCCCCGCGCTGGCGGACACCGTCGCCGAGAACCATGTCCACCTGCGCGGGCTCGTCCAAGCGCATCGCAATCCGGGTGGAGAACAGGTGCCGAAACCCCACGACCTCCTTGCGCGGGTCCTGCAACAACCCCAACACGCACACTCCGGGCGCCCGACCTTGGCTGGTGATGGTCTGCACCGCTCGTGCCGCGCGTTCCCGGAGCTGCTTGTCGCTCTGGTAGGCGATGACGTCCGCCAGCTCGTCGACCACCAGGAGCAGGAACGGGTCCCCGGACTCCGGCGACCACGACCGCCGCACACCCCGATACGTGGTGGCGCGACGTTTGACCTCTGCGGCGAGTTCTTCGAGCAGGGTCACCGCGGCTTCTCCGTTGTCGAACACGACCCGGTGGAACACCTCCTGGGCCTGCCCCAACTCCATCCCGCCCTTGGGATCAACCCCATACAGCCGCACCTGCCCCGCCTTGATCGCCGGAGCCAACGCCCGCACCACCGACCACAACAACGACCCCTTACCGGCCCCCGAGACACCCACCACCAGGACCTGAGTCCCACGCAAGCGAAGCCGCAACGGCCTGCCGGTCTCGGTGCGCCCCACCACCAGACGCCGCAGGTCAACCGACGCGGGGTCATCATTCAGAGCAGGGGCCGGGAGCGGAACCGTCAGCGGATCGAACCGGACCAGGTCCAACTCGATGACACCAGGACGGATCACCCGCACCCGGCAGGAGCGAGCGCCGAACGAGTGCGCCAGGCCCGAGGCCCGTGTCTCCCACTGTTCCGGCGCTTGGCCTTTCACCATCCGGACCCGGACGCAGTCCCGCCAACTCTGTGCCCGCACCCTGCCCAACCTCGGCCGGAACTCCCTACCGCGCTTGTCCTTGGTCAGCTCCGATAGCCGCACCACCGAACGCCATTGACAGGCGTAGACACAGAAACGGCGCACCTCCGACCACCCCACCGGCGCCACCCACCGGCCGAAGCTCTCCGGGTGCCAGAACCACCACGCCGACAACCCCACCAACACCACACCACCGGCGACTGCGGTAGCCCACTCACCCCAGGTGATCCACCCCCACGCCACCAACGAGCACACCAACACCGTCACCGGATACCGCACCACCACCCGAACCACCTGGCACACCAGCCAGCACGTCACATACGCAGTGGCGAACGGCAACAACGCCACCTTCGCCCCATTCGGCAGCAACGTCCACCACGGCAACCTCGGCCGCGCCACCTCCAACGGCGCCGGATCAACCCACCGCCCACCCTCGCTGCTCACAGCCCACCCCCACTAGACCGAGGGAGGGACCCACCTAGCGCCAACACAGCGCCATCCCGTAGCTTCATCACTTGTCTACTCCGATGTCTGGTGTGGACAGCACGGAAGCGGAACGGGCGACCAACCATGATCCGCTTCTGTGCCTAGAACCCAAACACGCCCACAGAAGGCGTGCGTCATCGCCACGCGATTCAGGCGCATTATGTCTCTTGTGGACTTACGGCTTGTAGTAGTTTTCCGGCGCAACCTCCTCGATTCCCTGGCTTAGCGTTTCCGCCCACCTGGCTGCGATCAGGACCTCAGCCATGGCCTCGTTTCGGTGACGAGCATCGGCGAGCGCAATCGTTCGGAAGACCTCAACGCACCACTGGTAGTACTCGATCCACTCACGTCGCGAAGCGTCGGAGGCCGGGCCGGGAGAGACGTACTCGCGTCCCGCTGCCAACGTCATCGGGGCTGGCTTGGTTGACCGCCACTGCGGCCGTTGAGAGATCACCGGAGGTTCGGTGTCCGGCTCCAGGTTGTCGAGCGGCCCCGGCATCACTTGTCCTCGGGTTGTCGGTTCTCGCCCGGACGGTTGGCCGCGTCCAGTTCCCTCCGGCCGGTCTCGATGGCCTCGGCGAGGGAGTCCAAGGCCAAGCGGTCGGCGATCAGCACTACGGGGAACGCCTTGCCGAAGCGGATTTCCACCCTGTCCGCGAAGGGGAGCGCCCTGGCCCGGATGGGCAGGTCTTTCGTCACGTGGACGTGGACCACGTCGCGCATGTCCGTGGCTCCTGGGTCAGGCGGCAGACTTCTGTTCCCCAGCAGGTTTGCTCGCCCGCGCACCGGCGGGAGTCCTCATACCCGCAGCTCGGAAGCTGTGCGCGATCCGCCCCTTGCTGTTGGCGTACGGGGTGACCGTCAACCCCTCGAACTCCACAGCCGCGAACGGGAACCCACCCGCCTTCGGCGGCGGAACCGGCTGGTGATCAGCCACGATCTTCACCTTGAACTCGGCGCCGAACCTCGCCGCCTCCTCATTCGCGTCCAGCGCGCGAACAACCCACACCAGCCGCCCCGACTCCTTGTCCCGCTCCTGCTGCTTCGGCGCCCCGGCCGTCTCCGAGAACGCCATGGCGGGCTCCACGCCCAGCACGAACGCACCCAGCGGGAACACCTCCCCGAACTCCACCGCGAACCGCGTCGGAATCACCGGCATGTGTCACTCCTCTGGTCGAACCGCCCGGGAATCTCCCCGGCATGTCCAACTTTCGTCCAATTTGGAGGACGCGAGCACCACACAGTGGGACGTCTGAGGACGTCTCGTGCTAGGTTAAGACGTCCCTAGACGTCACAGTGGAGGGCAGCATGGCCAACGAACGCCTTCGAGACGCCCTGCTCCGCAACGGCTTGGACCTCGAACACGTAGCCAAGGCGACCAACGTCGACCCCAAGACCGTCGAGCGTTGGATCACGCAGGGGCGGACGCCGTATCCGCGTCATCGACACACGATCGCTTCCATGGTTCGGGAGAGCGAGAACTACCTGTGGCCGGACGCGGTGGCGCCCGAGCGCAAGGCCGAGATCGCCGGGTCCGAGGTCGTGAAGGTCTACCCGCACCGGAACTCGATCCCGGTGGAGCTGTGGGACCGACTCATCGGGGACGCGTCCGAGCACGTCGAACTGCTCATGCACGCCGCCCTTTTCCTGGTCGAGCGGCCGCGCTTCATCAAGCAGCTGGCCGCCAAGGCCGCCGCTGGTGCTCGCATCCGGTTGCTGTTCGGCGAGCCGGACAGCCCCGAGGTCGCGACCCGCAGCGACGAGGAGCAGCTGGGGGATGGCACGCTCGCGGCCCGCATCCGCAACGCCCTGGCGTTCTACCGGCCGCTGATCGGGGTACCCGGTGTGGAGATGCGGTTTCACCGCACGACGCTTTACAACAGCATCTTCCGGTTCGACGACGAGATGATCGTCAACACCCACGTGTACGGGTTCCAGGGCGCGCACGCCCCCAGCCTCCACCTTCGCCGACTGGCGACCGGGGACCTCTTCGAGACCTACTCCGAAAGCTTCGACACCGTGTGGAACCTGTCCAAGCCCGCCGACTTCTAGGAGGACTCTTGGCCCGCAAGGACTACCTCAACGACCCCGACGCGCCCACGCCTACCAACATCGTCATCGCATGCAGCGCCTACATCGAGCGCGACGGCCAGATCCTGATGATCCGACGGACCGACAACGACCTGTACGCGATCCCCGGCGGCACTCACGAACTTGGGGAGACGATGACGCAAACGGTTGTGCGGGAGGTCAAGGAAGAAACCGGCGTCGACATCGAGGTCACCGGCTTGATCGGGATCTACAGCGACCCGGCACACGTTATCGCCTACACCGACGGCGAGGTCAGGCAAGAGTTCTCCATCTGCTTCCGCGCCCGAGCGACCGGTGGGGAACTCAGGGAAAGCGACGAGAGCAAAGAAGTCCTGTGGGTCGCCCCGGACAAACTCGACGACCTGCGCATGCACCCGTCAATTCGTATGCGCGTCGAACATGCGCAAGCAAACGGAGAACCGTTCTTTACGTGACCCCGCCGGGCTACCTGTGGATCTGGAGCCAGCGGCACGACTCTATGACGCGGTAGGACACGGAATCGAGGCTGTCGACT
Source organism: Actinokineospora auranticolor (assembly GCF_041897805.1). GTDB lineage: Bacteria > Actinomycetota > Actinomycetes > Mycobacteriales > Pseudonocardiaceae > Actinokineospora > Actinokineospora auranticolor. The sequence goes on along the minus strand of NZ_CP154825.1, from coordinate 8,118,111 downwards.
GCCGAGTCGTCAAGATCTTCGTCGATGATGCTGCTGAGCACGTCGTTAGCGCACTTGATCACAAGTTTGAGGTCATCGACCAGGGAAGGCACGCCGTGGGGCCAACTCTCGGTCCGGTCGGCACAGTGGAGCACGTCCCGTGTCGTCTGCGGGCGGTTGTACAAGGTGTCCCGGTACTTCGTGGCCGACTCGTCTGCGGTCATGGCGTCAGCCCGCGGTGGTGCCGAAGCCGTAGAGCGGCGGGTTCTCCAGGCCGACCGCAGACCGCGCCATGCGTCGACACAGGTTCGCCATCTCGGCTCCCCACTCGTGGAAGGGCCGGGCGAGTGGGGGGAGCGCGTCGAATTCGGAGGCGAACCCTTGCAGGGTCCTGGCCTGCTCGGTGGGTTTTTGCCGACTGCGGACGTAGTGGTCCCAGTGCAGATACCGAGAGCTGATATCAGCTGCCCTGCCCGCGTCGACAGTGGAGTTCGTGGCGGAGTTGGCAGCGAGAGACGTCGTCATGTGTTGTGAGCGTGCCCCTGTCGTTTGGCAGAGGCGAGGCCATTGACCACTTGAAGCACTATCTGCCTTTACGCTGATCGGGTAGTGCCGCAGTCGCGATAAGTGCAGCCTATATAACGCGCTACTTGGCGCTACCCCGCTCGGCATTCCATTGTTACCGTGGGTGCCTGACCTGCTACCTGGGCAGGTCCCGGCGGTATGGGCTGGTGGAAGTGTGGGGATGAGCATCTGGGGCGACCCCCATGAGCGGCCCGCCCCTGTGGTGTGGGAGCGACCAGCCATGCGCGCGGCGTTGGCCGATCGGGACATCGTGGAGGTGTACCGGCTGCTGGGTCGCCTGGGGATGTCGCAACGCCACATCGGCGTGTTGACCGGCCAGGCCCAGCCGGAAATCTCCGCCATTGCCCGTGGTCGGCAGGTGGTGACCTACGACGTGTTGTCACGGATCGCCGACGGGTTGGGCATCCCGCGCGGATACATGGGGTTGGCCTACAACGAGCCCGGAAGCGAGAACGGATCCCCAACCGGTGAGGTGGTGGCTGTGCCTGATCGACGCGAGTTCATGGGCTTGTTGGCCAAGATCGCCATGGGGGCAGCGCTGACAAGCGCTGATTTCGCACTGCTGAGCAACCCGGCGATGGCCACTCCGACGCCCGCCACGGTGGGGGCCACCGAGGTGGGGCAACTACGGGAACTGACCCGGGTGCTGTGGACCCAGGAGAAGCGCCTCGGTGGCGGAGCGGTCCGGGACGCGGTCGTGGCGCAGCTCAAGTGGGCACAGGGGATGTTGGACGCCAACCACACCGACGAGGTCGGGCGGGAACTGCGGGTCGTCCTCTCGGACCTGCTTGCATTGGCCGGGTGGGCCTCCTACGACGTCGGCATGACCGGCTTGGCTCTCCGCTACACCGGTCAGGCGCTGGCCATGGCCCAAGAAGCCGAGGACCCCGTGCGCTCCGCACTCGCGTTGGAGCAGATCGGCCGCACCTACCTACACGAAGGCGACACCAGCGAGGCCCGCGAGGTGTTCGCGTTCGGCACCCTCACCGCAGAACGCACTCGCTCCGCCGACACGACCGCGCTCTTGCTATCCGGCCAAGCCCGCGCCTACGCCGAGTCCGGAGACCCCACCCGCGCACTCGACTGCATCCACCGCGCACAGGACACCCTGTCGAACGTCAGCGAGCCAACGCTCCCCGATCCCCGCGGCTTCAGTCAGGCCCGTCTCGCCAGCGACCACGCCCGCGTCTACGCCGACCTGGCCGTGCATGACCACGCATACGCCGACCAAGCCATCACCGCCCTCACGGCATCCACCGCCCCCACCGCAACGGTCCACGTCAAGCGCCAGGCATTCCGCCTCGCCGACCTAGCCGCCTGCCACCTCCACGGCGGAGACCCGGACACCGGCATCCGCATCGGCCACCAGGTCATCGACATGGCAGGCGGGATCCGCTCCCATGGCTTGACCGAACACCTCAACACCGTGCGCGTAGCCGCCCGCAGCCACTCAACCCTGTCCGACGCGCGCGACCTCGACCAGCGGATCGCCGCCCTTACCTGATCATGACCAGCACCGAACCGACAGACATCGAGACGGGCCGCTGGGACCTGGTGGCGCAAACCATCACCACGCGGGCCAGCGAACTGCGCCTCTTGCAGGTGCAACTCGCCAAGCGCGCGAGAGTGTCCCTCGCGATCGTCCGCGAACTGCAACTCAACACCCACGAACGCCGCCGCAGCGTCCGCACCCTCGAAGCCCTGTCGGCAGCTCTGGAACTACACCCTCAACACCTCTGCGCAGTAGCCCGTGGAGAGATCCCACCACCCCTGCGAGTGGACGAGGCCCAAGAAGAACGCGAAGACACCATCTTGACGCGCCTCGCGGACTTGGAACAGCGCTTGGCCAACATCTCGACGATGCTGACGAGCGCCTTCGCTGACCCTAGGTCGACCTTCGTGGCGGAGGTGCATAGGCACTTGTCGCCGGACTGCGAGTGCGAAGGTGTGCTGCCCGCCCTTATCGTGGTACGACCGCAATGAGCTTCCGCCACTAACGGACTCGCCCGGAGGTCTGTTACTCATCGCAAACTACTCCAACACAAGGGATGTATAGGAAGCAACTAGATTGCGCGCGTGCCGAATTGCGTTCTCGCTGGCGTGAACCCTGTTGGCTAGAGCCCAACGTATCCAAGCGGGGCCCTTTCTGGGCATGCCAGGATAACTACGCCCGAATGACTCTAGTTCGCCTTGTTCGACGATGACCAGACCAATAGATCGCAAGTTTTCGATAAACTCTTTGGGGCGGCCTCCCAAATTTTGAGGGAACGCTACAACTCCTAGATCTTTGATTGCATCCCACTTAGAAGCCTCCGTTCGCGTAAGAGTGAGCAACTGCTCCTTCATCTCAGGTGACCACTTTTCCGTACTTTGATCACGTACCAGTTCTTCTAGGTAGCTTCGAATACTCGCTACAACATTGGCGACGAGCGCAGACCCTTTAGGCTGGTTCAATTCATTTGTACACACGCCATATTCTTTCTCGTAGTCTCCCCAGTCGCCTCCAAGTGCCTCGATGAGATTCTTTAGCTTTGCCCTCTCTCGCAGGATGTCAATATCGACACAGCACACTATCGGAACTCTAAGGCTAGCCAATGTGCGCACTACTGGCGCCTGGCCGTCCACACCACCGGTTGGAATGAATAGGACGTCACTGGGAGAAAGCGCCAAATCGGCCTCTTGATGAGCCGCATCAAGAGCTGCGGCGTAGAACGTGCAGTCGCGTTCATTCTCGGCCAAGACGACGAGGCCGTGAAACAGGCCATCCAGGACATTAGAGTACCTGAGAACTGGGTCAGACCAGACTTCTTTGATTCGATAGGGCTCTAGAGTGTGGGCTCGTGTTTCATTCCGCCTTCGCACAAGTCGTACCACCGCAAGTTCTACATCGCTTTGCAGCAATCCGAGAAGGATATTTTTGTCGTGCGTAGCCAAGATAACTTGCACGCCAGCAGAGCTGGCCAATTCGCCCAACATCCTGCCAAGTTTCACCGCTTGAGGCGGGTGCAGAAACGCTTCTGGCTCATCCAGAAGAACGATCGGGTATGCCGCCGATGAGACAGTCAGAAGTGTATTCAAAAACGAAAGAATGCCGCTTCCTTGCTCGTCAACCTTAAAGAGTTTATCAAGGTCTTGCATAGCCTGTATTCGAACCTGAACAGTGCTATCGTATCGCAATTCCTGCAACGACAATGGCGGGTCTCCGATCCTGAGGATTACATTCTCCCGAATGGTGTCTAGTGTCAGATTTTCGCCGAATACCTCGCGATAGAGGGAACTAATCTTCACGAAGACATCTGGGTTGTCTTCGAGGTAATGAACTGGATGCGCTGGGGCCGCGCCCGGGTAGGAACGCTTGTTGGCTCCGAAGCCTGGGCCGTTACCCGCCGACGACTTGTACACGAAAAGGGAAGCATATGGCATCGTCAATGTGCCAGAATTGCGCGCGTTAGACCAAGCATTTTCCATCGTATTTTTGTCAAAAGGGCCAATCCCGGCTCGCGAGTAGCCGGAATTGGGGTTCTCGGGCGTAGCGGCAACCCAGGTTGCATTCAGGTCGAGCCATCTTAGAAATTCGTTGCGATCCTGGACCACCTCCAATTCAAGGCTGGCCAACAGTCGATGCTCTCGCGGATGCACAATGTGCCCCGGCTGGCCATTTATGTGACGAAAAATCTGCTCGATTAGAGTTGTTTTTCCAGTATTGTTTCCGCCAACTATCGCTGTGACTCCACGTGGTGCTATAGGGATAGGGTGCCCACCCGCTACAGTGATGCTCTTAATTCGGATCGGCACCTGGGGGAGATCAGCCGAGGACCGATCAGTCAAGGGGATACGTTCGGACATTCCCGCACGATAGACCGTGCGCAGTTCGTGTGCATCTTTGCTGAATCTAGCTCTATGGGATCAAGGCCGCGCCGCCTGCGCGGCGCGGCGCCCGGGCCAGTCGCCTGAGTAGGTGGTCCACATCCGTCGCGCCACAGCGCGGGCTCCCGCTTCGCTCCGCCCGCGCGGGCGCGCGGCGCGGCTCCCCGGGGCAACGGGATGCGCCGCGCCGCACAGGCGACGCGGAGGAGGTCGAGAGCCGTAGCGAGTCGGCAGGCCGACGAGGAAGCCTGGGTGCATGGCTATGCGTAGCTGAGCCAGGTGGTACCAGGGGCGCCGCGCCCCTGGACCCCTGGTGCCCGTGGCACGATCCGCGGAGGCGTTTGGTGGGGGTACTGGGCGTACCGCGGATCGCACCCCGGGGGCGTCAGCGGGTGGGTTTCGGGAGGCGGGAGGGCATGATCGACACCACCGCTTATCCACCGGAAACGACAGCAAACGACCACCGGAGGCGAGGGGCAATGCCTCAGATCGGGTGGTCGTTTATGCAGGTGAAGACAGGTATGGATAGTCCACAAAAGACGTTCGTAGAGGTGGAGGCTGGAACCGTAGGTTCTGGGTTCGAGCCCCAGGCGGCCCACCGTGTGGCCTGGTCACGGCTGTGACCAGGCCACAAGGCTCCCCAACTCCCCGCACCGCGGCCCACGGCGACGTCTTGGGCGTGGGGGACGGGCGTGGCCGAGGTCAGCACGCCGGGCTGACAACAGCGCACACGAGCCGATATCGGCTTGATCTGATCCCGGGCGACCGGTGTTGATCGTCAGCAACAACAGCCGCAGCTGCTTCGAGTCCGCCACCGCACCGCGCCACCTGGTTTGGCACCTCACGGTCAGCTCGGTCCGGGCTGGCGTGGGCACCGCCGTCAGACCGGCCCCGCGCCTCGTCTGCTGAGCGCTGAAATCAGCTGTCCTCGATCCCGGCGCCGCAGGTGTGCGAGCTGGTCGCCGGTCTGGTTCATGCCGTCGTGTCTTCCCCGCCCAGGTACGTCGGAGCCGAAATCCGGCGTTGCCGTGGGTGCCTGGTCTGTCACCGGATCGCGGTGCGGTCGGGGAGTCGGCGGGTTGCTCCCTGGCGCCGGGGCCCAACGGCACCTACACCTTCGGAGTGCGGGAGTGCGGGAGTGCGGGAGTGCGGGAGTGCGGGAGAGGGGGAGAGGGGGAGTGCGGGAGAGGGGCGGCGCGGTCATGGGGGTGGCTGGGGGACGGAGTGCGGTAGCTGGACTGTGAAGGCCGCGCCGCCTTCGGGGGCGGGGCCCGCGGTGATGGTGCCGCCCATCCTGGTGACCAGCCCGTGGACCAGGGCCAGGCCGATACCCGTGCCGACGGGGCGGGAGCCCGAGTAGCGGGTGTTGAGGAGCCCCTTCTCGAAGGCCATCGCGTACTCGTCCGGGGCCAGGCCCGGGCCGCCGTCGCGGAGGGCGAGGGTGGCGTGGGTGGGGGTGGTGGTCAGGGCCAGGACGATGGGGCGGTTCGGTGGGGTGGCGCGGAGGGCGTTGGCGGCCAGGCCATCGATCACCTGGCGGAGGCGGCGGGGGTCGGCGGAGACGTGGATGGGGGCGGGCGGTGTCTCCAGTCGGAAGGTGACGCCCGCGCTCTCACAGCGGGGTGCCCAGACCTCGGCGCACTCCTTGGCGAAGGCGACCAGGTCGGTGGGGACCATGTCCAGGCGGAAGTCGTCCGCGCCCAGGCGGGCCAGGTCCAGGAGGTCGCTGACGAGGCGGTCGAGGCGGTCGGCTTCGCGTTCGATGGTGCGGGCCGCAGCCGGGACGGCGTCGCCGGTGACCACGCTGTCGGAGAGGGACTCGGCGAAGCCCTTCACGGCGGTCAGGGGGGTGCGCAGCTCGTGTGAGATCGAGAGCAGGAACTCGCGTTGTCGGGACTCGCTGCGCCGCAAGGCGTCGGAGAGGTCGTTGACCGCCGTGGCCACCTCCGCGACCTCGCGCGGGCCCTCGACCGGCACCCGCAGGTCCCGTCGGCCGTGGGTCATCGAGTACGCGACGGTGGCCGTCCGCCGCAGTGGTCGGGCCAGGAGCCGGGCCAGGAAGGTGCCTGCGACGGCCGCGACCAGCAGGCCGATGCCGAGCGCGACGACGATGTTGGCGATCAGCTTGCGGCCCGCGCCCTTCGCCGTCTCCGCCTCCCGCACCAGCGCGATCGCCCCGCGCTGGTCGACGGGTCGCAGCTCGACCAGCAGCGTCCGACCGTTCAGCTCGACCGTGCGGTGGGCGGCGCCGGTGACGTCGAGCAGCCCCGCCTGCCGGGCCGCCCGCTCGGCCGTGGCGTCGCCGCTGACCACCACCCCGTTGACCCGGGCCTGCACGACGGCGACCCCCTGCCCGTGCAGCACCTCGATCATCCGCCGCAGGCCGAGGCGCTGGTCGGCGAACTGGCCCGCGAACACGTCGGCCTGGTCGGCCAGCGTCTGCTGGCTGACCTGCTGCGCCGTGCTGATCACCAGCCGCGCCGAGATCAGCCCGCCGAGCACCGCCACCACCCCGGCGACCACCAGGCACAACACGGTGATCCGCGCCGTCAGCGAGTTCTTCACACCCGCCTCCTCTGCTGCTCGGACCAGGTGAAGGAGCGTTCAACCGCAGCGGATGTCGCGATACCGGACGCTACCCGTGGTTGGAGGACACCACCCTCACCTCCACCGCGAGATCGCGCCGGTCTCGCCGACTGTGCGGTTCACGCTGAGCCTCGGCCATGTCACAGGTCGGCGGCGTAGCCGATGCCGCGGATGGTGCGGATGGGGTTCGTCGGGCCCAGTTTGGCGCGGAGTTGGGCGATGTGGACGTCGACCGTGCGGGTGCCCGCCGCGGCCTCGTACCCCCACACGGCGCTGAGGAGTTGGGCCCGGTCGTAGACCTGGCCCGGGCGGCGCAGGAGGTGGGCCAGCAGGTCGAACTCGGTGGACGTCAGGTGGACCTCGCCCGTCTCCGTCCACACCCGGCGGCTGCCCAGGTCGACCCGGGTGTCACCCGCGCGCAGCACCTCCCCGCCCGCCGGGTTGGCGGCGCGGCGCAGCACCGTGCGGACCCGGGCGACGAGCTCACGCGGGCTGAACGGCTTGGTGACGTAGTCGTCCGCGCCCAGTTCGAGCCCCAGTACGCGGTCCACCTCGTCGTCCCGGGCCGTGACGAACAGGACCGGTGTCCAGTCGCCTTCGGCGCGCATGCGCTTGCACACCTCGACGCCGTCCATGCCCGGTAGGCCGATGTCCAGGACGACCGCGACCGGGCGCAGCCGCCGCAGCGCGGACAGCGCGCCCGGGCCGTCGGCCTCCAGGTGCACGCCGAAGCCGTCGCGGCGCAGGTACAGCGCCACGAGTTCGGTGATCGCGCGGTCGTCCTCCACGACCAGCACGAGCCCGCGCCCTGCCTCCATCGTCCGAACCTCCTTCGCCTGGGCGGCAACCTGAATCCTGCCGACCCGGCGGGCCCGGAACAACCAGGACCGGATCCCTGTGGACAACTCCGGCGCATGTGGACAACTCAGTCCCCGGACAGCTCCGTCTCCACGCTGTCCAAAGTAGACTCGATCTGCCCGATCTCCACCGACCCGCTGTCCGGGGACGGCGCGGGCGACGGCTCGGCCCGCCCCTGGCAGCCGACGCAGGCCAGCAGCGCCACCGCGACCAGCAACGCGCGCCGCATCACTTGCCGCCGCAGTACTTGGTCTTGAAGTCCGCCGCCCGCTGCTTGGCCTGGTTCAGCTGGTCCACGCGCCCGGCCCGCTTCTCCGCGCGCTCCTCCAACACCTGCGCGGTGGTCTCCCGCCCCGCCGCGCGCTCCTTCTCGGCGCGTGCCTTGAGCCACGCCACCGAGCCCCGCACCTCGGCTCCGCCGTTGATCCGCTCCGTCAGCTTCGTGACCCGCTGCTCGATCCGCGGGATCCGCTGCTGGCAGATCTTGCCCACCTGCTCCGGGCTCAGCGTGATGGTGACCGGCGTGCTGGGCTGCGCCGCGGCGACCCCGGCTCCCGTGATCCCCAGTCCCACGACCGCCGCGACCACCGCTGCCGACCTCGCGAACATCGCCTACCTCCTCGTTCGGGTGTTCTGGTGACCACCCTGGCCGACGGGGGTAAAGGTGTTGCCTGCCCCGGTGTTCGGGTTGTGTAAGGACCATCGTTGACGCGGACGTGAATCGGATTCAGACTGCTCCGCATGTCTCGGAGCCGCTGGCCGGTCGTGGCCGCTTTCGCCGGGGTCGGCGTGGCCACACAGGTCTGCTGGCTGGGCTACACCCCGCTGACCACCGCCGCCGCCGTCCACTTCGGGGTCGACGAGCAGGCCGTCGGCTGGCTGGCGAACCTGTTCCCCCTGCTCTTCGTGCTCCTGTCGGTCCCCGCGGGCCGCGCACTCGACCACCGCTTCCGACCCACCCTCGCCGTCGGTGCCGCGCTGGTCGCGGTCGGCGCCGCGGTGCGCCTGGTCGACGACGCCTACTGGGCCGCGCTCGTCGGCCAGACCCTCGCCGCCGTCGCCCAACCGATCCTGGCCAACGCCATCACGCGCGTGGCCGCCGCGTACCTCGACCCGCGAGACCGGCCGCTCGGCATCGCCATCGGGGCGGGCGCCACCTACCTGGGCATGATCGTGGCGATCGGGATCGGTACGGCCGCCAACGACGTCAACACCGCCGTAGTCATCGGTACCGCCATCTCCGTCGTCGCCGGAATAGCCGCCCTCGTCGCACTACGAGTCCCACCACCGCACACCGTCGCCACCGCGCCACAACTACGTGAGGTGTGGCGTCGACCAGGCGTTCTTACGCTCTCCGGCGTCGTCTTCCTCGGTATGGGCATCTTCGTCGCGTTGGCCACCTGGCTGGAGCCGCTGCTCGCCCCGGCAGGCCTGCGCGCCGACACCACGGGCCTGCTGCTGCTCGTCATGCTGGTGGCGGGTGTCGTCGGCTCGATCGTGGTACCGCCGTTCGCCGTTCGGAAGGCGTTGGAGGCCCGCGTCATCCAGGCGACCGGCGCGGTGACCGCCGTCGCCTGCCTGCTGTTCGGCCTCGCGCCGATGGCCACGGGCTTCGCCGCGTCCGTCCCGCTGGGTTTCCTGCTGCTCGCCGCGCTCCCGGTCGCCCTGGCACTGGTCGAGCGCGACGGGTCACCGGCCGCCGGGCCGATCACCGCGCTGGTGTGGACCGCGGGCAACGCGGGCGGCATCGCCGCGTCGGCGCTCGTCGGGACCCTGCTCGACGCGCCGAGGGCCGCGTTCGCGCTGCTGGCCGTGCTGGGGGTGGGCGCGATGCTGCTGGCCGGTCGGCTACAGCATCACCAGGATCAGGTAGCCGGTGCCGAGGGCCATGACGAGCTGGCACACAGCGGCGACTCGCCGGTCGGCGAGGATCCCCTGGTCGGCGGTCCGACCGGCGACGAGCGCCCGGCCGAGCCAGAGGGCCTGGAACGCGAAGAACGCCACGAACAGCCAACCGAGCAGCGGTAGCGCTACCTCGTTGCCGTGCGGCTCGAAATGGGGCTCGAACCAAGCCGAGGACATGGCGTGCGCCGTGTGCGACCCGGCGGTGAGCATGTAGAGCATGGCCAGTCCCGCGACGGCGTGCTGCCAGTCACCCCCGTGCCAGCTCGCCCCGCCCCTGCCACCGAGCAGCGCGGCACCCAGGAACCAGGCAGTGACCAGTGCGAACACCGCCTGCCACCCGGCCGGGGGCAGTGGGCCGCCGATCGGCGAGCACATCACCGCCATACCGAGGGCCATCAGCGCGTGCGCGAGGTCCACCGCCCGCTCGCGGCCGGTGTAATCGGATCGCCGGTTGGCGGCGACGAGCCGGGCGGCGCTGTACCCGGCGATCCCGAGGAACGCCGCCGTGAGCACCCAGCCGAGCCATGTCGGTACCGCCACCGCGCCCCGGTTACCTGCTGCCCGCCAGCAGTCCGTCGAGGACGCCGCCCTTCACGTCGCCCACGAGGTCGCCGAGTTGCCCCATGCTCATCTGGATCCGCTGACCGTGGTCATCGGTGATCACCACCCGGCGCTCTTCCGGCGCGTCCGGGTCCACCCACAGTTCCGGGCAGCCACAGTCGCACTGTCCGCAGAACGTCGCGATCCGCTGCATGCTGTGCTCACTGTTCATGTGACCACGGTCTCAAACCGGGGTCCCCTGGAACCAGACAGCAACCGAGCGACTACACCGCGCACAAGTGGGACAGTGCTGGTGACCGGCTGTGTCGGACATGGTGGTCCGGTCGAACCTACTCCACTAAGTTCAGGTCCGACCAGGCAGCGGAGGTGGAGGGCGGGCGTGCTCGTGCGGTTGGGGAGAACCCCGTGGTGACGGTCACGCCGGAACGGCCTGCCGACGCCCGGACCGGGCCCGTCGGCCGGGTCACCAGGTCCGCGGTGACGACCCCGGGCAGGCTGTCGCTGGTCGCGGTCGCCCTGCTGCTGGTCACCGCGGTCACCGGCATCGTGGCCGCGCTGACCCTGCAGGCCAAGCGCGACACCCTCGACGACCTGGTCGCGCACCGCGAGCCGCTGGCCGCCGCCGCGCAGCAGATCTTCCGATCGCTCTCCGACGCGGACGCGACCGCGGCCAGCGCCTTCCTCTCCGGTGGCGTCGAGCCCGCCGAGCTGCGCACCCGCTACGAGTTCGACATCGCCCAGGCGGGCAGCGCGCTGGCCAAGGCGTCCACCGACGTCGGCGGCGACCCGCTGGCCAGCGCCCAGGTCGAGGTGCTGAGCCAGCAGCTGCCGGTGTACTCGGGGCTGGTCGAGACCGCCCGGGCCAACAACCGCCAGGGCTTCCCGGCCGGTGCCGCCTACCTGCGCGAGGCGTCCGCGCTGATGCGGTCCAAGCTGCTGCCCGCCGCGGAGAAGCTGTACGAGATCGACTACGACCGGCTGCAGACCGAGCAGGAGTCCGCCCGCTCGGTGCCGTGGGTGGTGATCGCGCTGGTGGTCCTGCTGGTCGCGGCCCTGGTGGCGACCCAGCGCTACCTGACCCGCAAAACCAACCGGCTGCTCAACGTCGGGCTGGTCGTGGCCAGCGCCGCCGTGCTCGTGTCGCTGGTCTGGGGCGCGACCGCGCTGCTGCTGATGTCCGGGCACGTCGCCGACGCCGAGCGCAACGGCTCGCAGCAGGTGGACGTGCTGGTCCAGGCCAGGATCAACTCGCTCAAGTGCCGCGCCGACGAGACGCTGACCCTGGTCGCCCGCGGCGACGGCCCCGGCTACGAGCAGGAGTGGCAGCAGCTGGCCGCGACCCTGGTCGGCGACGGCGAGCAGAACCTGCTGCGCCAGGCCAAGGCCCTGGCCTCCGGCGACGCCGCGACCGGCGAGGTGCAGCAGGCCGTGGACAACGCCGCGGCCTGGGCGGACGCGCACCGCCGGATCCGCGAGCTGGACGAGGGCGGCCAGTACGAGGACGCGGTCAAGACCGCCATCGGCGCCGAGCCGAACAGCTCCGCCACCGCGTTCGGCAAGCTCGACAAGAACCTGCTCACGGCGCTGAACGCGGGCCGCGAGGAGTTCTTCACCAAGACCACCAAGGCGGGCGGGGCGCTGACCGGCCTGGTGCCCGGTGTCGCCGTGCTCGCCCTGGTCGCGGCGGCGGGCATCACCCTGGGCATCCGGGAACGACTGCGGGAGTACCGATGATCACCGGACACCGGGTGCGCGCGCTCGCGGCCGTCGCGCTGGCCGTACCCGCCCTGCTGCTCACCGCCTGCTCGGTCAGCGGCAAGCCCGTCGACCTGGCCACCGTGACCTCCCTGGACCGGCCGCAGCCCGCGGGCGTCGAGGTCAACCCGCCGACGACCACCGGCAGCGCCGCGGCCGTACCGCCGTGCGACCCCGCCGCCAGCCTGCGCCCGGCCGGTCCGCTGCCCGCCCCCGGCGCCATGCCGGGCGGCACGACCATGAAGACCATCCAGGACCGCGGCAGGCTCATCGCGGGCGTCGACCAGAACACCTTCCTGTTCGGCTTCCGCAACCCGACCAGCAACGCGCTGGAGGGCTTCGACATCGACCGCGTGCGCGACGTCGCCGCGGCGATCTTCGGCGACCCGGGCAAGGTGCAGTACAAGGTCATCACCTCCGCCGAGCGCATCGACGCGCTGAAGAAGGGCGAGGTCGACATCGTCGTGCGCACCATGACCGCCACCTGCGCGCGCTGGGTCGACATCAACTTCTCCGCCACCTACTACGTGGCGGGCCAGCGGGTCGTGGTCGACCGCTCGTCCCCGATCACCGGCGTCGACCAGCTCGGCGGCAAGCGGGTGTGCGCCGCCAAGGGCTCGACCTCGATCCAGAAGCTGCGCGAGGCGCCCGCGCCGCCCGAGGTGGTGGCGGTGGACAACTGGTCGGACTGCCTGGTGATGCTGCAGCAGGGCCAGGTCGCGGCCGTGTCGACCGACGACACCATCCTCTCGGGAATGGTCGCCCAGGACCCGAACGTCAAACTGGTGGGACCCCGGTTCACCGAGGAGCCCTACGGCATCGGCATCCCCAAGCAGAACGAGGACATGGTGCGGTTCGTCAACGGCGTGCTGGAGCAGTCGGTCGCGCGCGGCTCGTGGGCGGCCAGCTACGCCAAGTGGCTGGGGCAGGCGGGCGGGCCCGCCGCCGCGCCCCCGGCGGCCAGGTACCGGGACTGAGGTGGCCCCATGACGCACTGGACCCCGCCGCCGGGCGGACCCGACCCGAAGTCGGACGAACCCGAGCTGACCCCGAAGCCCGCCCGCTGGCACTTCGACTCGCCGCCTCCGCCGACGCTGGAGGAAGACGCGGAGCAGGCCCCGGCTCCCGTCGAGCCGCCGGTCGACACGCCGCCGGTGCCCGCTCCTCCGGTGGCCGCGTCTCCGGTGGCCGCGCCCGCTGTGGTCGAGGCCCCGGTGGCCGAGACCCCGGCCGACGCGGTCTCGGCGGCACTGTCCCCTCCGGACGAGGAACCCGCCGCGGACGTGACCCAGGCGGTGACCATCCCCGACGAGGAGCCGCCGCCCGCGCCGCCCCGCCCGAGCCCGGTCCCCCGTGGACCGAAGGGGCCGGGGCTGACCTCGCAGAGCATGCCGGTGGTCCCGGCGAACGGTGGACCGGTGCCGCAGCAGAACTCGCCGTGGGCGCCCAAACCCAAGCCCGCCCCGGAGTCCCCACCCGGGCGGCACGCGCAGGCCACGGGGCAGTTCCCGGTGCCGGGGTGCCCGCAGGGGCCGGGGACGTCGTCCGGCCCGCACCCGCACCCGAACGCGCCGAGGTCGGGCGCGGCTCCCGGGCCGTACCCGCCGCCGCCGGGAACGGGCCAGTTCCCGGTGCCGCCACCGGGGCAGTACCCACCCCCGGGCGTGCGGTCGGGACCGCACCGGGTGCAGCCGCCGGGTGAGCAGCCGCCCCCGGGGTGGCAGCCGAACCCGGGCAGGCCACCGCAGCCGGGCCCTCGCCGTCCGGCAGGCCCGCAGCCCGCCGGGGACCAAGCGCTCGCCGGGCAGGGCGTCGGCCAGCAGGGCGGCACCGGGCAACACCGTCCGGTCGCACCGGGCCAGCACCGCCCAGGGGGACCGGGCGGGCAAGCGACCGGTGACCAGAGCGGGCATCCGTCTGCCGGGCACGGTGTCGGTCAGCAGAACGCGGCAGGCCGGAATGGCCCGGGCGGATCCGGCGGGCCGCAGGGGGCAGGCGACCAGGTACCCGCGAGTCAGCAGGGCGGGCACCCGGCTTTCGGGCATGGCCCAGGCCAGCAGAGCGCGGCTGGGCAGCATCGCCCGGTGGGTTCGGGTGGCCAGGCTGGAGACCAGGCGTCCGCCGGTCAGCCGGGTGGCCCCGGGCAAGGCATCGGGGGCCCGTCGGGTGCGGGGTGGGGAGCCGCCGGTCCGCCGGTCGGTGGGCAGTCGCCGCACGGTGGGCAGCGGCCGGGTGGGGCGCAGGCCACGGGGCAGCACCGGGTGGGTGGGCCGAGCGCGGCACCGACCACGGCCGTGCCGTTCCCGGCCGGTCCGCAGCGACCGGGCCCCGGTGGGCGCCGGTCGGGGCAGCCCGCCGGTGGGCAGCACCGGTCCGGCCCGGGTGGACAGTCCGGTCGGCACGGTGGGCGGGACTCCCAGCCCGTGCGGCCGACCCCGGACAGCCAGGCCACCGCGCAGTTCGCCCCCGTCGAGTACCCACCCGTGGCGCCCCGGCGGCCCGGGGTGTTGCCGGACACCGCGCTCGCGGACGACGAGCCGCAGCCGACCAGCGTGCTCAACGAGACCACGTTGACGCAGAGCATCGTGCCGCCGCGGCCGGAGGACGAGGAGCAGGCCGCCCCCGAGACGCAGCTGCTCACCCGGACCGACAGCGGTCCGAGCACCGGGTCCGGGGCGTTCCCCGGCACCGGCAGGCGGACCGGGTCGCGCTCGTCCGGTCGCGGCCGGTTGGGCGCCGGGCTGGTCGAGGTGCCGGTGGTGCCGATCAAGGACCCGTCCAGCGCCGTGCTGGACAACCCGGTCGTCGCGGAGAACAAGCGGTTCTGCAACAGCTGCGGCGCCGCGGTCGGCCGCGGCGCCAACGGTGCACCGGGCGAGCCCGAGGGCGAGTGCCCGACCTGCGGCCAGGCGTTCAACTTCCGGCCCCGGCTCTTCCGCGACGACCTCGTCGGCGGCCAGTACGAGGTGCTCGGCAGCATCGCCTACGGCGGCCTCGGCTGGATCTACCTGGCCAAGGACCACAACGTCAGCGACCGCTGGGTCGTGCTCAAGGGCATGATCGACACCGGTGACGCCACCTCGATGGCCTCCGTGGTCGCCGAGCGGCGCTTCCTCGCCGAGGTCGAGCACCCGAACGTGGTCAAGATCTACAACTTCGTCGAGCACCCGGACCCCAAGACCGGCTCGATGGTCGGCTACATCGTGATGGAGTACGTCGGCGGCCAGTCGCTGCGCCAGCTCGCCCTCGAGCACCACCGCGAGGCGGGCCGGGCCGAGCCGCTGCCGATCGGGCAGGTGATCGCCTACGGGCTGGAGATGCTGCCCGCGCTCGGCTACCTGCACAGCGTCGACATGCTGTACTGCGACCTCAAGCCGGACAACGTGATCCAGGCGGGCGAGCAGCTCAAGCTCATCGACCTCGGCGCGGTCCGCAAGACCGACGACTACGAGAGCCCGCTGTTCTTCACCGCGGGCTACGCCGCCCCCGAGCTCGCCACCGAGGGCGCCAGCATCGCCTCCGACATCTACACCGTCGGCCGCACCCTGGCCGTGCTCTCCATCGAGTTCGCCGGCTACACCACCCGCTACAAGCACACGCTGCCCGGCCCGGACGTCGAGCCGCTGTTCGCGTTGTTCGGCAGCTACCACCGGGTGCTCAAGCGGGCCACGCACGGCGACCCGGCGCGCCGGTTCACCTCCGCCGAGGAGATGGCCGACCAGCTCACTGGTGTGCTGCGCGAGGTCATGGCGCTGGGCACCAACCGGCCCCGCCCCGGACTGTCCACTGTGTTCGGTCTGGAGGCGCGCACGTTCGGCGCGGGCCTGGTGGTGTCGGACTCGCTGCCCACCCCGGACCCGCTCGAGGTGGCCACGGTGCTGCCGCTGCCGCTGGTCGACACCGACGACCCGGCCGCCGCCGTGCTGGCCAGCATCACCGCGACCGAACCGGCGGAACTGGTCACCGCGCTGCTGGCCGCGCCGCAGGACTCCATCGAGGTCCGGCTGCGGCTGGTGAAGGCCCGGATGGAGCTGGGCGACCTGCGCGCGGCGGCGGCCGAGCTGGACGCGGCCCGCAGGCTGGTCGCCACCCCGGCGGACTGGCGCACCGACTGGTTCCACGGCCTGCTGGCCCTGGCCAACCGCGCGTCCCAGGTCGCGCGGGAGGCCTTCGACCGGGTCTACGACGCGGTCCCGGGCGAGCTGGCGCCGAAGCTGGCGCTCGCGGTCAGCTACGAGCTGGCGGGCGACAACTTCGCCGCCGCCCGCTACTACGAACTGGTCTGGCGCACGGACCGCTCGTTCGTCAGCGCCGCGTTCGGTCTGGCCCGGGTGTACCTGGCGCAGGACGGTCGCGCGGGTGCGATCGAGGTGCTGGAGGCCGTCCCGGACACCTCCAGCCACCACGTCGCCGCCCAGGTCGCGGCCATCAAGATCAAGGCCAGGGCGCACGAGGTGGCCAGGGTCGTCGAGCACGAGCTGCACGACGCGGCCAAGCGCCTGGAACGCCTCGCGCTCGACGCCGAGCGCCGCACCCAGCTGTCGGCGGAAGTGCTGGAAGCCGCGTACGGCTGGGTCAAGGCGGGCAAGCCGGGGGCGAACCCGGCCCACCCGCAGCGCACCGTCCTCGGCTGCGAGCTCTCGGAGCGCGAGCTGCGCTTCGGGTTGGAGCGCTGCTACCGGGCGCTCGCCCGCCTGGCGGGCAGCCCGCAGCAGCGGCACGCGTTGGTGGACAAGGCGAACGCCATCCGCCCCAGGACGCTGACCTAGGCGTCCGGCACCAGCTCGATGACGGAGATGTCCGGTGCGGCGCCCACCCGCACCGGCGGGCCCCAGCTGCCGACGCCGTTGGTGACGTAGAGCCAGGTCTTGTCCACTTTGGACAAGCCGGACACGGCGGGCTGGGAGAGGCGCACCGCGTAGTGGAACGGCCACAGCTGGCCGCCGTGGGTGTGGCCGGACAGCTGGAGGTCGACGCTGTGCTTGGCCGCGTCCTCGACCTGGACCGGTTGATGGGCCAGGAGCACGGTCGGCTTCGAGGTGTCCCTTGTGGACAGCGCGCGGATCATGTTCGGCGCGTCGTCGTACTTGCGGCCGTTGAGGTCGGTGACGCCCGCCAGGGTGAAACCGTTGTCGCCCTGGGTGATCGGGGTGTTGCTGTTGTGCAGGTAGTGCAGGCCGAGGCGTTCCAGCTCGGTGACCCACTGCTGGTGGCCCGAGTAGTACTCGTGGTTCCCGGTCACGAAGTACGTGCCGTGCCGGGAAACCAAGTCCCGCAACGGTTCCGCCGCGTGGCCCAGCTCCGCGACCGTGCCGTCGGCGAGGTCGCCGACCATGGCGACCAGGTCCGGCGCGGTCTCGTTGAGCATCCGGACGACGCGCTCGGTGTGCGCCCGGCCCAGCAGCGGCCCCAGGTGGATGTCGCTGACCACGGCGATCCGGAACCCGCGCAGTTCCTCGGCCAGGCCGGTGATCGGCACCGTCAGCCGCTTCACCTCGGGCGGCCCGAGCGCCGACACGACACCCGCGCCCACGATGGTCGACGCGCCCGCCCCGGCCACGACCGCCGCCGCCCGCGCGACGAACAACCGCCTGCCCAGGTCGACCGGCGCGGGTTCCGGCGCCGGTTCCGGGGCGGGGGCCGCGGCCGGGACCAGCGCCGGTTCCGGCGCGGCGGCGGGTTTGCGCATCCAGCGCCTCAACGCCAGCCGGGGCAGTTCCAGGACCGCCAGGATGAGCAGCAGGTAGAAGAACACCGCGAACCACAGGTAACCCGGCCAGGCGAACCACGCCCCGACCTCGACCCCGACCACCTGCGGCAGCACCAGTCCGGCCACGGTCAGCCCGGCGAGCACGGCCAGCACCACCGTCCCCGCGCGCCGGGCCCGCGGCGTCCGGGTGGTGTCGTGCACGAGCCGACGCCAGAGGTACCAGTGCAGGAGCAGGACGCCGAGCCCCACCACGACCATGAACATGCGCCAAGCCTACGGAGTTTCCGCTGGTCGCCTGCCGGGCCGCCACGGGGCAGTGGGGAGACGCGCGACCCGGCAGGCTGACCCCTCCCGGGCCCCGCCGCTGAGGTGCCCACCACTCGGCGCGGTTGGGAGGGGAACTGTCTCGACCAGTGCGAGACCAGCACGTGGAAATCTACACGGAGATTTCCAGTTGCACGAGCAGGTGGCCCCGTTCGGAGTACGAAGAGATACGGAGAGTCGTCGTATCCGGCAGACTGCCCGGCATGACTTCCTCGGACCCCGGCCCCATCGTCCAACGCATCCTGCTGGGTATCGAGCTGACGACGGTCCGTGATGGACTGGGGATGTCGCAGGCGGAGGCGGCACGTGACCTCGGGTGGTCGGCGGGCAAGCTCTCCAAGATCGAACACGGTGACGCCAAGCTCAGCGACCGCGACCTGGAGCGGGCCGTGGCGGTCTACCGGATCGACGCCGACCACGGCGAGCGGTTGCAGGAGCTGGCGACCGAGGCGCGCCGCAAGCTGCCGCCGAGCCGGGTCCGCGAGTGGGCGGCCAAGTACGTCAACCTGGAGCGCAGCGCGACGCGGTTGGACATGGTCCAGTTCGACATGTTCCCCGGCGCGATGCAGACCGAGGAGTACGCCCGCGCGGTGCTCACCCGCTCGGTGACCATCCCGAGGTCGTCGGTTGATGTGATGGCCCGCGACCGCGCCCGGCGGGCCGACCGGTTCCGCACCGACGAGCGCTGCCGGGTCCGGTTGATCGTCGGCGAGGAGGCCATCCGCAGGCCCGTCGGCGGGCCCGAGGTAATGCGAGCGCAACTAACTTTCCTGCTATCCGTGGCGCAGCTGCCGCACGTGACTGTCCAAGCGCTACCGTTGTCCGGTGGCGCACACGCGTCCGCCGGTGTGGCGTTCACCGTCGTAGAACTGTTGGACGGTCGTGCCCGTTTGGTCTATGTGGAGGGTCTGACCGCAGCGGACTACCTCGTGAGAGAGCACGTTTCCACCTACTCCCTTGCCTTCGAGAGTCTGACCGCCGCGGCGATGAGCCCGGACGCCACCCGGGAGTTGGTGGAAAGTCGACTTGAGTAGGAGATGGACCCGGATGACCGACTTCGACCTTCCGGCCGCTAGGTGGCGGAAGTCGTCGCGCTCCCAGGCGCAGCAGTGCGTTGAGCTCGCTTTCGGCGAAGCCGTGCGGGACAGCAAGAACCCGGACCGGGTGTTGGCGCTGGGGGGTAGCGCTTATCGGTCCTTTTTGGCCGATGTGCGACTGGACCGGTTCCGAACACGGTAAGGGCGATGTGGGTCTGGACCGGTTCCGAACACGGTAAAAGCGCTACGGATTGAGCTCGACCGGTCGCGATCCCAACAGGCTCGGGTCCGCCGCGACCGCGCGCAGGTCGGCTTCCCGGCCGTTGTCCAGGAAGTGCTTGAGCTCCACCACAACGAACAGCGCCCGCGCCCGCACCGCGACCGGACCGTCCGCGCCCAGCCGTCCTTCGGCACTGGCGTAGACCTTCCGGCCCGCGACGCCGTCGAGGTGCGCGTCGATGACCAGTGTGGTGCCGACCGGAACCGGTAGCAGGAAGTCGGTTTCCAACTTCCCCGTGACGGCGGGCTTGCGCAGCAGGTGGCCGACGGTCGTGCCCAGCGCCTCGTCGAAGGCGCACGCGAGGAGGCCGCCGTGGGCCAGTCCCGGCGCGCCCTGGTGCGCCTCGGTGACGGTGAACCGCGAGCGGATGGTGTGCTCACCGCCGACCTTCGCGCGCAGGTGCAACCCGTCGCCCTGCTTGTCCCCGCAGCCGAAGCAGAAGGCGTAGTGCGGCGGCAGGTCGGTGCCGGCGGCGGGGGCGTCCGGGTGGGGCTCGGGCAGCTCGGTCGGGACCGGCGGCCACGGCGCGGGTGTACGGCTCACTACTGAAGAGTAAGCACGCGCCCCGTTGTGGCCGCGCACACGCACCGGTTGTCCACTTGCGCCGCCGTCGTGCCCGGGTGCGCAGGCGGGCGGGTGGGACCCGGTGCCGTCGCGCATGCTCGACGGCGTGACCGAGTCCCACCCGGACGACCTGGCTCCGGACCACCCGCGCGGGCCCGGAGCCGAAGCCGCGCGGCAGGCGGCGCGGGCGCGGCAGGTCGCCGACCTGGCCGCCGCCCTGGCGTGCCTGCTGCTCAGACCGCCGCGTCCGAGGTCGGGCGGGTGCTCCCGGTGACCTCGCGCAGCGACCGGCCCGCGGTCTCCGGCAGCAGGTAGATGGGGACGGCGGCGATCAGCGCGGCGCCCATCAGGTAGTACGCCGGGACCAACTGGTCTCCCGTGCTGTCCACGAGTTTCGTCACGACGTACGGCGCGGTGCCCGCGAACAGCGCCGTGGACAGGTTGTAGCCGATGGCGAACGCGCCGTAGCGCACGGCGGTCGGGAACATCGCGGGCAGCACGGACGGGATGGTGGCCAGCAGGAAGGTCAGCAGCACGCCGATCACCCCCAGGCCGACCGCGAGCGCGACCGGGTTGCCGGTCCCCATCAGCTTGAACGCGGGGATCGGCAGTACCAGGAACCCCGCGCACGAGACGTACAGCAGCGGTTTGCGCCCGATCCGGTCGGTCAGCGCGCCGACCGGCGGGATGATGACCATCATCACCGCGATCACGGCCATGATCGCCAGCAGCGGTGTGCGGCCGGTGAGCCCGAGCGTGCCGGTGAGGTAGGACTCCATGTAGGTCAGCACCACGTAGTCGGCGATGTTGAGCAGCACGATGTAGCCGATCAGGTGCAGGATCGACCGCCACTGCGTGCGCAGCACCGCGCCCAGCGGCGAGGACTCCAGCTTCTCCTCCGCCGCGGCCTCCAGGAACAGCGGTGTGTCCTCCAGCCGCGTCCGCAAGTAGAGACCGACCAGTCCGAGCGGGCCCGCGACCAGGAACGGGATCCGCCAGCCCCAGTCGGCCATCGCCGCGTCGCCCACGGCGATCGTGGTCAGGGTCACCACACCCGCGCCGAGCAGGAAGCCGCCCAGCGAGCCGAACTCCAGCCAGCTGCCGAGGAAGCCGCGCCTGCGGTCCGGGGCGTACTCGGCCATGAACGTCGCCGCCCCGCCGTACTCGCCGCCCGCGGAGAAGCCCTGGACCAACCGGGCCAGCAGGACCAGGACCGGCGCCAGCAGGCCCACCGCGGCGTGCGACGGGAACAACCCGATCGCGAAGGTCGAACCGGACATCAGGATGATCGTGGTGGCCAGCACCTTGCGCCGTCCCACGCGGTCGCCGAGCGGGCCGAAGACGAACCCGCCGAACGGGCGGGCGATGAACGCCACCGCGAGCACCGCGAAGGTGCCCAGGACGTTCTCGGTCGGGGTCTGCGCGTCGAAGAACACGGCGCCGAGGACCGCGGGCATGAACCCGAAGACGCCGAAGTCGTACCACTCGATGCAGTTGCCCATGGCCGAGGCGGCCACAGCGCGCTTGATGGTGGGGTCGGTGTGGTTGTCGGCAAGCTTTGGGGAGTCGCGGGTATCGGTCGCCGATTCACTCATTTGTGGAGGGTAACGTCATCTTTTCACCGACGCCTACGGTCAGGAGTTGTCCACGTGAGCGGGTGAGGTGCCCGGTTGTGCACAACGATCGGGGTAGGGGTAGAACCATGAGTCACCGTGGGTCACCCTGGTAGGCGACGGAGCGGAGAGGGAACATGACGCGCGTTCGCACCATGCAGCAGGTCGAGCAGTTGGCCAAGAGCCGACAGGTCCAGGACCGGGCGTATGTGGACTCGGACGTGCGTGCCGATCCACAGGGTGACTTCCGGCTCACGGGTACCGGTATGGACGGCATGGAGGTCGACTACGCGGCCCTGTCCCAGGCGTACTCGCAGCTGGGGGACCTGCACGCCGAACTGGCCAAGCAGCGCGACCTGGCGGCCGAGTTGGAGCAGCCCATGGGCGACGGCTCGGGACCGGTCGCCGCGCGCATGGCGCAGGCGTTCGGCGTCCGCGCGGACGCCGAGGGCGGTGTCCGCGCGGTGCTCGAGAAGTACCTCACCGAGCTGGCGGACGTGCGCGAGTCGATCCGGGCCACGCTCGCCGACTACGAGACCGTGGACAACGCGGCCAAGGACGCCTTGAACCGCGCGGGGAGGATCTGACGTGGTGGACCGCCGCTACAGCCAGAACCGCAGACACGAGTTCTTCACCGACAACCACGACCCCGGCGCGAGCGCCGCTCGGAAGATCGAGGCCAACCGGCAGGCCCGCGCGGAGAACCTGGCCGCCGGGTTCGAGCAGATCAACTGGAACGCCTACGAACACCGCGTGCTCTACGACATGGTGATGGCGGCCGACCCGAACCGCATGGACCAGCAGGCCCAGCGGTGGAGCGAGCTGGCCAAGCGGATCGATGGCACCACCAGCGACGTGCGCGACATCCTGCAGGGCACGTTGGGTTCCTGGCGCGGGCCCGCCGCCGTGCGCGCCGCCGAGGCCAACACCCGGCTCGCCCAGTGGGCGGGCGAGGCCGCGCACAAGGCAGGCCAGGTCGGCGAGGGGCTGTCCAACTACACCGAAGCGGTGTCCTACGCGCAGCGGAACATGCCAGAGCCGGTGTTCTCCTACGGCGAGGCCTGGTTCATGCGGGGCTACGACGTCAAGATCACCGACGGGCCCAGCGGCGCGGTCTTCCTCAAGCAGCTCAGCGACGACCACCAGGGCACGGTGGTCGAGCGCGAGGCGGCCAAGGCCAGGGCCGTCGAGGTGATGCGCGAGTACGCGAGCAGCAGCCAGCAGGTGCACGACCGGTTGCCCGAGTTCTCCTCGGGGCCCACCACGACCCGGCCCGGCGCGCCCGTCACCTTCAGGGAAACCCCGACCGCCCCCACGGAGAAGACCCCTGGGGGCGACGACCCGAGGCCCCCACGTCCGCCGGTGATCATCATCGACGGCCCGCCTCGGGATCCCGATGACGACCCGCACGACCCGTACGATCCGCCCTACCCGCCGCCCGGCGACGGCACGAGCACGTCCGGCACGCCGGGGTACGTGCCCGGGACCAACCAGCCGACCACGAACTACCCCGGCACCAACTACGGCCCCGGCGGTTCGGGTGGCGGCTACGCCTCTGGCGGTTACGGCGTGGGCGGTGGCTTCGGCCCCGGCTCGGGCGCGGGCCAGCGCGGCGGCGGGGCTCTGTCCGGTAGCGGCATGGCCGCGCGCGGTTCGGCGGCTTTCGCGGCCGAGGCGATGGCGGGCCGCAACGGCGCCGCGGGCAACTCGTCCCTGTACCCGCCGATGGGCGGCGCGGGCGCGAACCGCGAAGAGGACGAGGAGCACAAGAACAAGTACGACGACGGCCTCGACCTCTTCGACGACCTGCCCCCGGCGTACCCGTCGGTCTTCGGCGCGTGACCGGCTACACCGCCGACCCCGGTGAACTGGCCGCGGCGGCCACCGTCCTCAGCTGGACGGTGGCCGACCTCGAAGCCGTGCGCCTCACCACCACCCCGGCGACCGGTCCGGCCCGGCTCGCCCAGGCGATCACCGAGTACACAGTGGACACCGAGGCGGCGGTCACCGCCGCGCACGCGGCGCTGACCCGCGTCGCCACCGACCTGACCCACCTCGGCCGCGCCTACGCCGACGTGGACGCCGACGCCGCGAACCGGTTCCACTCGCGGTGAGCGCCTACCCGGGCCTCGACCCCACCCCCGGCGACCGGGGCGTGATGATGTTCGCGGTCGCCGAGTACCGGGCAGTCGCGCCGCGGCGGGTCGAGTCGGCCACGGTCAGGTGGATCGGTCCCGCCTTCGACATCCGCCCCGCCGCGCTGCTGCTCGCGTCGGACAGGAGCGGGCGGTGAGCGGTTACCCCGGACTCGGCTTCGACCCGACCCCTGGCGACCCGGACGCGGTGATGTCCGTGGTCGCCGAGTACCGGGCCGCGGCAGCCGCGCTGGCCGCGGTCGGGCCGGACCTGCGGCGGGTCGAGTCGGCCACGGACGGGTGGACCGGCCCCGCCGCCGACGCCTTCGCCGGGCGCGTCGACGCGGTACCCGCCGACCTCGACACCCGGTCGGCGAACCTGCGCCGGGCCGCCGACCTGCTCACCACCTGGGCGCAGACCCTGGCGGCGGGCAAGCGCGCCGCCGACGACCTGGAGCGCGCGGCGACGCGGCTGCGCGACCGGATCAGCGACGCCACCGACGACCTCCACGCCCGCCGCACCGAACTCGACCTCGCCGCCACCCCGGTCGCCGCCGCCAAGGCGGGCATGGACCACGCGGCGGCCGAGGCCGAGCTGACCGCGCTGCGCGACCGGCTGGCGGACGTGGTCCGCCGGGCCCGGGTCCTCGCCGCCGACCACGAACGCGCGGCGGACGAGGTGGCCGACGCGCTGCGCCCAGCACACCGCGCCAAGTCCCCCACCTCGTCGATCGCCGCCCTGCTCGACCGGGTGTCCACGACCTCCGCCGCCCTGGGGGGCCTGGTCCTGTCGTCCGGACCGCCCACCCGGTCCACAGGCGCGGCAGGCACCTTCGCCGCCGCCGTGGCCACCGGTGCCGGGGGCGGCGGTCCGGTGATCGAGGTCGTGGAGCGGGCCAGGTGAAGCTCGCGGGCGTCGACGGGATCGTGCCCGTCTCGCTGTGCTCGGTCGACGACACCGCCGCCGAGCTGGCCGCGCTGATGGTCGCCCGGCGCGGGCCCGAGTCCGCGCACGACCCCGGGGTCGGGCAGGCCGCGCGGGAAGCCGCCGAACTCGCGCACGCCGAGGGCGCCGGGCTCGTCGCCGTCGCCACCCACCCCGACGCCGACCCGGCCGTGCTCGTCGCCGTGGTCTCCACCTCCGACCAGCCCCACGGCTCCACCACCGCCGACGCCCTGCGCCGCCACCTCGCCGCGGCCGGGCCGGACATCCTGGACGTCACGGAGTCCCGCACCGAGCGGGGCCACCCCGTCGTCATCGCCGAACGCCTGGCCGCCGCCGACACCGGTCGCGCCCCCGGCTGCCAGCTCCAGGCGATCGTGATCGAGCCCGACGGCCGCCGCCTCGCCGTGTTCACGCTGCACTCGACCACCGGCCGCGGCTGGCTGGAACTTGCCGTCCTGCTGGGGAAACTCGTCTCGTCGGTGGACTTCGGCTAGGTGGTGAGCACCCGCTCGCGGAACTCGCGGGGCGTCGCGCCGACGGCCTTGCGGAAGGTGCGGGAGAAGTGGGCGGCGTTGGCGAAGCCGCACTGGCGGGAGATCTCGCCGATGCCGCGCACGGCCTGTGCCGGGTCGGCGAGCAGCTCCTTGGCCCGCTCGACGCGCATGGCCCGGATCCGGCCGGACACGCCGTCGCCGTCGTCGAAGAGCTGGTAGAGCCTACGCCGGGAGATGAACAGGGCGTCGGCGATGCGCGCCGCAGTCAGCGCCGGGTCGGCCAGGTGGTCGCGGATGAAGTCGACCGCGGCCCGGCGGCGGGTGGCGATCGCGTCCGCGCGGTCCAGTTCCGTGCGCAGCGCGCTGCGCAGCACCAGCTCCACCAGGCCGATCACGTACGCGCGGGCGCCGTGCGGGTCGACCGCGTCACCGGCGGCCAGCAGGTGCGCCACCGACGACGCGACCAGCGCCTGCACCCCGCGCGCCAGCGGCACCGGCTGGAACAGCAGCGGCCGCAGCTCGGCGAACCCCACCGACAACTTGCTCGTCGCCACGCTCAGCAGGACCGCGCCGGGCTGGTGCTCGCCGCCGCGCACCCGCAGCGCGCACTCGCCGAAGCTCAACGACACCCCGCCCGGGGGGAGCTTGGGGAGCGCGGCGCGCAGCAGGACCTGCAGCTGGTCCGGGTCCGACCGCACCCGTCCGCCGCGCAGCACCGCGTCCATCGCCTGCCGGGCCGCGGCCGCGCCCGACGCGCGGACCACCAGGTACCCGGCCGCGGGCTCCGCGCTGTCCACGGCCATCAACCTTACGTGCCCCGAAACGCCACCGGGGGTGGCCTCCACTGGGGAAGCCACCCTCGGGTCCCGCCCGGCGGTCAGTTCGAGGTGGCCGACATCGACGTCCACTTGTCCCAGGACACGGCCCAGTCGTAGTAGTCGCCGTCGGCCGAGCTGAGCTGCTGGTTGCTGCCGGTGATCTCCACCGGGTCGCCCGGCAGCACCGAGTCGTAGTAGATCTTCGCGTTGGCGGGCGAGAGGTTGATGCAGCCGTGCGAGACGTTGCGCTTGCCCTGCTGCGGGATGGAGTTCGCGTAGCCGTGCACGAACTCGCCGTTGTTCGAGATGCGGACGGCCCAGGGCACCATCACGTTCTCGTAGTTGTACTTCGGGTTGGTCATGCCGTAGGTGGCGTGCTTGCTCATGACCACGTGCGTGCCGCTCTTGGTGACCCGGCCCGGGTCGGACTCCAGGCCCATCGACGCCGGGAAGTCCTGGGTCTGCGTGCCGTCGGTGATCACGACCATGCGGTGGGTCTGGGTGTCGGCGCGCACGATCTGCGAGCGGCCGATGGTGAACGACGAGGTGATGTCGTCGCTGCCGTAGGTGCCGCCGCCGAGGTCCACCCCGTAGATGCCGACCGTGACCCGGACGGTGGTACCGGGCTTGTAGTACTCCTTCGGCCGCCAGTGCGCGGTGCGGTCGTCCAGCCAGGCCCAGGCGCCTTCGGTCTCCGGCGTGGTGGCCACCTTCATCGCCTTCTGCGCGGCGACCCTGTCCTTGACCGGGGCGTCGAACGCGACCGCGATCGGCATCGCGATGCCGTAGGTCTTGCCGTCGCCGGTGTTCAGGCTCGCGCCCATCTGCCGCTTCGGCTTGACCGTGGTGAACGAGCCGTTGAGCTGCTTGGTCGCGCCGTCGGCGCCGACCGCGCTGCCCGCCCAGGTGTAGGTCTTGCCGTAGCCGAGGTGCTCGGTGACCGTCCAGGTGGACTTGTCCGCGGCCAGCTCCCCCTTGACCTGCTTGCCCTCCGCGTTGGTCAGCGTGACCGCCTGCAGCGCGCCGTCGGTGACCGCCATGGTGATCGGCCCGGCCGGGCTGGCGTCCTTGGCGTCGACCGCGGGCGTGGCGACCAGCTTGGCCTCCTGGCTGCGCGGCGCCTCGGCGGTCTTCCCGCCGCCGCCACCGCCACTCGCGCTCGTCGCCGCCGCCGTCTCACCGGAGGTGCAGCCGCTCAGCGCGAGCACCGCGACCAACCCGGCGCCGAGCAGTGCCACCGGGTACACCCGCCGCCGTCCCCCGAACCCGCGCCTGATCATCTGCGTTTCCTTCCCCCACAAGCCATCCGACACCCATAACGACGCTGTGGCGCATCGGGACGTTGGCCACGTACTTTGTGACTCATGTCACGTTCGCTGGATTTCGCGAGGATTCCGGAGAGCGATGCGGCCACTCCGGAGCGTACCTGAGGAGATCACCCGCTTGGGCTAGCCGAGCGCCCGTCAGGCAGTAGTGCGGCCAGGGGCGAGCCGATACGCTTTCGGTTGCAGGCCGTGGTTTCTGTGTTCGTGCTTTTATTCACGCTCGCGGAACGACGACGCGGGCGCGCTGCTTTTCCGCTGCAGTGGGCGGAAGTATCGCCCGAGGGGCGGCCCGGGGTTGCACGGTGCAACCCCATGCTCCTGCGATGGAGGCAGGTTTATGGCACAGGGCACTGTCAAGTGGTTCAACTCCGAGAAGGGCTTCGGCTTTATCGCGCAGGACAACGGCGGCGCCGATGTCTTCGTGCACTACTCGGAGATTCAGAGCAAGGGCTTCCGCACCCTTGAGGAGAACCAGCGGGTCGAGTTCGAGGTCGGGCAGGGCACCAAGGGCCCGCAGGCGACGAACGTCGTCCCGCTGTAAAAGCCGTACAACGCCAGTGAGCCCCGGCCACGCCTGGCCGGGGCTCACTGGTGCGGATGTGGTGGGCTGCGGGCGCCGGGAAAGCCGCGCGGGAACGCGACGGCGCTTTCGGCGTCGGTGGGTCAGGAACGCTGCAACTGCTGGGCTTCCCATTCCAGCCGCTGCATGATCCATTCCTGGGCCAGGGCCATCGGGGAGGTCTGGCGGTACGCGGCCAGTTCGCGCAGCTGCTCGGTGGCCGCGAGGGACAGCCGGAGCTGGAAGACCTCGGCGCTGCCGAAGCGGCGGCCGGGAGCGGTGGTCTCGTTGTCGACGTCCGGGGCCAGGGCGGCCAGGTAGGACACGAGCTCGTCGTCGGGCACGGCTTCCTCGGCCTGCTCGCGACCGACGGTGCGGTGGCGCCCCGTGTTGGTGCCGACCGCCTTCAGGTCGGTGCGGCTGCGTCCAAAAGAGGGAAAAGGCACCGGGACACGATAACGGTTCGGCCACGCCGTCGCGACCGATGTGATCGCGCTCATAGCAACCTGATCGCCCGCACCGCGCCGACCTGCGGAAATGGAGAGGCCCCCGCGCCAGGGGGAGGAACGCGGGGGCCGGAGGGGATCTCCACAGGCGCTGACCGGGGGTGTGTCAGCCCGTCGATTGTTGCACGCGCACGCGTCTCGCGGGAGAGCCTGCGGCGGAAAACTTGTCGGTAATGTTCACCTGATGTTCGTCTTGCCCTGTGGCCTTCCCACCGCTATGAGCAGCGCGAACGCCGCTCAGCCCGCCAGCACGTAGCCCGCCTCCGTGACGGCGGCGGCCACGTCCGCGCGGTCCAGGCTGTCCGAACTGGTCACGGTGACCGCGCCGGAGGCCAGGTCGACCGCGACGTCGGAGACGCCGGTGATGCCGGAGAGCTCCTCGGTCACCGAGGCGGCGCAGTGGCCGCAGGTCATGCCCGAGATGGTGTAGACGGTCTGCAGGGACACGGGTCTTCCTCTCGTGGGGTGCTCGCCTCGTCCTGGGTGGGGACTTGACGTAGTGCTGTTGTCTACCGGGTGCCGTTCTCCCGGGCGCTGCTGCCAACCGGTTCACCGGTTGCCACGGCCACTACGACTTGACCAGTCGCGCGATCGCCTCGGCCGCCTCGCGGACCTTCGCCGCGGCCGCCTCGTCGCTGGTGCGCGCGGCGTCGACCACGCAGTGCGCCATGTGCTCCTCCAGCAGCTCCAGGGCGAAGGCCTGCAGGGCCTTGGTCGCCGCGGAGACCTGCGTGAGCACGTCGATGCAGTACGAGTCCTCGTCGACCATCCGCTGCAGCCCGCGCACCTGGCCCTCCACGCGGCGTAATCTGCGCTGGTGGGCGTCCTTCTTGGCGCTGTACGCGGGTCCCGGGGTGTGCGACATACCGGCGATGATACCCCTACGGGGTAAGAGTTCGGCGTGCGGACGGTGTCGATCACCCGCGCGGCCGTCCGAACGGGTGAGCGCATGATCGGTGAACTCCTGGCAATCCCGACTCCCGGATCGGAAAACCGATCACGCACGGCTACTGAGCGTGGGGTGCGTTTCACTCTGCGGGGGGCTGTGTGCGCGGGGACTTGTCTCATAGCCTCACGCCAAACAAAAGCCGGGGAGGCAGCCATGAGCGGTTCACTCGAGGTGCGCAGTTTCCTTCTCCAGCAAGACAGTCTTGGGGGGTCCGGCCCGTTCTCGACCGGCGTGCCCGCACCCCGGTCCGGGGAAAGCTCCCGGGTCTCCGACGAGCAGGTCCGCCGCGCCCGCCTTGCGGTCGCGATGGGCGCGCAGTCCGCTGAGGACTGTCGCGAACTGCTCGAGATGCTCGGTCTGATCGATGGTGAGGACGGGATTCCCGCTGTCCGGAGGTGATCGGGGCACGACCATCCGATGTTGACCGAACCGGTCGCGCCGGGTGATCCACCGCCAGGTCCCGCCGCCGGACGCAATCCTGCGCGCAGACTTCGAAGATCATTTCCACCGGCCTGGGGGCAGGGCGGGACAATCGAAGGCGAACGGATTCCCAGCAGACCGGGAAAACAACCGAAAATGGGAAGCGCTGCGATCCCCGCCCGGTGCCGCGGGAAGGGATCGCAGCGCTTTTTCGCGGCCGGGTAATCACCCCCGAAAAGCGGCCCGCGGCAGCCGCGGACGGGCCCGCCCCGGCACCCGTCGGGCCCGCCGGGGGACCGGCCGGGCCGAGATCGACACCCGACGGCCGCGGCGGACGGCGTTTTCGCAGGTGGGGACCCATGTGGGTAACCCGTTTTGGAAGACCCAGGGGGTGTGCCCTAAGCTATCGTTGCTCCCAGGGAAGCGGACGGGCCCCAGCGGTCCCAAGCGGAACCGGGAAGCGCGGTCGATCGGTTCGCCCGGAATTGGTTGGTCGGGCTCCCATCGTCTAGCGGCCTAGGACTCCGCCCTTTCAAGGCGGCAGCGCGGGTTCGAATCCCGTTGGGAGCACGGAAGTACCATGTAGTACGGTTGGACCGGCAAGACGAGCAGTACGCAAGGCCCTGTGGCGCAGTTGGTTAGCGCGTCGCCCTGTCACGGCGAAGGTCGCGGGTTCGAGTCCCGTCAGGGTCGCGAGTTTCCTGGGTGTCCCATGTCTGCGGAGAGCGCAGACATGGGAAACTCTCGGAAGCTTCTGGGGGGCGAACCCCCAGACCCCCACGGTGCGAGCTTCACCGGAACCAGCGTGGATACGCTGGTAGGTGACCAGCACGGATGGGGGTTTTGTGTAGGTGGGGGCGGATGGTTCCCCGGACTGTGGTGTGTAAGTTGTAAGTGCGATGTTGGTTGTGTGTGACTTGGCCAGGTAGCTCAGTTGGTACGAGCGACCGCCTGAAAAGCGGTAGGTCGGCGGTTCGACCCCGCCCCTGGCCACGTGCTCGGGCGACCCGTGCCTGCGGAAAGTGCAGGCCGGGTCGCCCGTTTTCGTTTCTGGGGGGCGACCCCCCAGACCCCCACGGTGCGGCTGGTGGCCGAACCAGCGTGGCTGGGGTGCTCCCGTGTTCCTCTTGCGTGTTCCTCTTGCCTTGTTCTTCCTCTTCTTGCCCTGGGTGCGGGGTGGGTTACTTGCGGGGGCAGTAGATGAGTTCGGGGGTGGGGGTGGGGAGGGGGGTGGGGCAGGTCCAGGTGGTGGTGAGTTTGGTTTGGGCGTCTTGGGGGAGGGCGCTGGGGGTGAACCAGGAGGGTTGCCAGACGAGGTAGTGGATGTTGGGGTCGTCCAGGCAAGCCAGGGCTTCGCGGTAGCTCTCCAGGGTGGCGGCTTTGGGGAGGTAGGTGCTGCGCTGGAGGAAGACCGGGGAGGGGTAGGTGCAGGTGGTGGGGTTGTTCAGGAGGTAGTCCAGGTCGCCGAAGGCCAGGTACATGACTTGGGTGTCCGGGCCGATGAGGGTGTGGGCTTCGGCCATGTTCGCTAGCCGGGTTTGGGTTGTGGTTACTCGCTCGGTGTTGGTGTAGGCGGAATGGACGTTGCTGTAGGAGTAGGGGCTTTGCGGCCAGGTGGGGACTGCCAGGGCGGCAGTGGCGGCTACCGAGGCGACGACGGTGGCGGTGGGTGGGCGGAGGCTGGTGCGGCGTAGGCCGGTGCGGGCTACTGCGGTCAGGGCGGTGGCGGCCAAGACCAGTAGGGCTGCGACCAGGAAGACCTCTTTGGCGTGGGCCAGGCGCCAGGGGAGGGGTGGGGCGACCGCTAGTGGGGTCGCGATGCCGAGG
Source organism: Actinokineospora auranticolor (assembly GCF_041897805.1). Taxonomy (GTDB): domain Bacteria; phylum Actinomycetota; class Actinomycetes; order Mycobacteriales; family Pseudonocardiaceae; genus Actinokineospora; species Actinokineospora auranticolor. The sequence goes on along the minus strand of NZ_CP154825.1, from coordinate 8,086,508 downwards.
ATGGCTGTGGTGGTCACCAGGGTCCAGGGGAGTCGGCCGTAGTGGGCGTGCCATCTGGTGACGGCTAGGGACCAAGTGGTCGCGGCGAGGATGGCCAGGGCGACGATGTGGTACTGGAACCACTGGGCTTGGGCGGCCAGGCCTGCGAGGAGAGTGGCCACGGCCAAGAGGGGGAAGGCGATCCAGGCCGTGGCGCTGCGGCGGGTGGGGGCGGTTTTGGCCAGGGCTACCAGGGCTATGGGTAGGGCGGCGATGATCGGGCCGAGTAGGGCCTCGTTGGCGGTGGTCAGGGCCAGGGCGCGCAGCTCGTCGGTGCCGAAGTGGCCGGTGGTGATCGGGTTGGGTGGGTTCAGGTAGGGGAGTTCGAACAGCAGCGCCATTCGCGGGGTTCGATCAGTACCGAGAGACCGAACAGTCCGGCTCCGATGGGGATCGCCGCGGCCAGGGTCCACCAGGCTCGGCGCCAGGAGAGGGCGGCGATGGCGGCGAAGGTGACGATCGCGGTGGGGGCGGTCGCGAACTTCACCAGGACGACCAAGGCCAGGAATGTGCCGCCTACCAGGGCGGCTGGGAGTGTTCGGCGGAATGACAGCGCGCCTGCGACGGCGCCGACGGCGGCCAGGGCGGCTGTCCACTCCGGTTGTAGGAAGCCCCAGTTGGGTGCGAGGGCCAGGGCTACGCAGGCTGCCGCGGCTACGGCGTTTGGCCTGGGTGCGTGGGAGGTGTGCGCGTAGCGCTTTGGCCAGCCACCAGCAGAGGGCCGCGGTGATGAGCAGGACGATGGCGCGTATCGCGCCCTCGTGTAGCCGGAGGCCTTCGGGGGACGCGGTGTCCAGGCCTGACATCAGCAGGCGGTAGGCCAAGGGGCGGTGGATGAAGGTTTCCGCGGCCGACAGGCCGCCTGCGCCTGCCACCCCGCAGGCCGCCCAGTACGTAGCGGACGTCGTGGTTGAGGCCGGTCCACGCCACGGTCAGCCCTACCGGTACGGCGACGACCAGTGCGACCACCCAGGTGGCCCACCGGCCACTCTTCTGTGGCGGCTCTTCCGGCGAATCGGTCACTGCTAGCACGCGCGAATGGTGGCATGACCTGTTCGTGGGACACCTATACAGACAACAAAGTGGCTTTGCGTACCACTGTGGTCACGGTTGGCGGCGTGTGGAGCGAGCTGGTTCGAGGTTCACCGGTGACCTCGCCTACACGGGGTCGTTGGGGTGGGGACGAGGGTGTTGCGCCGTCCGGCCCCGGCGACTGGTCCGGTGGCGCGCATCCGCCACCTCTCTCGGCCGTCCAGAGGAGGCTCCGCCCGGCGGCACGGGCGTTGGTAGAGGTGGTCGAAGTTGATGTGTGAGGCGAGACACAGATAGGTGATGCATATACATGCCGTGATATGGAACGCCCGCCCCGGCTCGCGGGTCATACCACCCTGCGTGATCTATGCCCGGAGATGCATATCAGGTGAAGTTCCGCTGGTCGGACGCCATAAATTGGGTATTGGTGGATATCTTCCGCCGCTCCCGGCGCAATCCCGATGGCTCCGTACGGGGGCAGGCGAGCGCCGCCTGATGTGACAGTCTGGTGGGCTCACCGGCGCTGTGATCTAGCCCGCGCTCACTGAATACGGTGACTAGCCGGCCTTAAGTTATACGCTCTGTCACCTGGCCCGCCCGTCGAGCCGGACCGTCCACAGTGTGCGCCGCACCAGGTGTCACCAGCGCGGTCGGCCTTGGGTTGGTCACGTCTGTGCATCATCGAGAGTTACCCAGTGTGTACTCGGTTGCCTTCACACCGTCGTGGTCTCCGAGTGGGTTACATAGGAACTAACCCTCCGTGTAACGAGCCCGGGTAACCAAGCGAATGAGCTATCGCAGCCAGGGTCCGACCGCCGCAGCTCGGGAGTTGGCTCAGCACCACTTTTGTCCACGGCGAGGGCACTCGGGGACGGCCCGTGACCGTGCATGCCCAATCCACCCGAACCGGGGGATACACGATGCGTGACCAAGTTGGCCTGCCGCGCCGGAGAACGACCATGTGGCCCGCGCCCGCAGGTGTCCGTCGCCTGCCCGCGGGTGAGCCGTCGTTCCCGCCGGTCGCGGGGTGGGAGCCGCGCTACCGCACCGGGGTGCTGCTCTCGGACCTGATCTCCGTGCTGTTCGGCGTCCTGGTCGTCGGCGGTTTCGTCGCGAACCGGGTGGACCCGTCCAGCCCGCTCGTCACCCCGACCGGCATCGTCACCTTCGGCGTGCTGGTCGCCTCCCTGATGGTTTTCCGGGTGTGGAATCTCGCAGTGCTCGGTCAGGGCGCCGAGGAGTTCCGCCGGTTAGGCCGCGCGTTCGTGGCGGCGGCGGTGGTGCTGGCGCTGGGCGGGCTGCTGTTCGACATCACCCGCATCCGCCCCTGGGTGTTCGTGGTCGTGCCCGCGACCGCGCTGCTGGTCTTCCCGATGCGCTACGTGCTGCGCCAGCTGCTGCACCGCGCTCGCCGCGAGGGCCGCTGCCTGCTGCCGGTGATGGCCGCGGGCAACCTGGACACCGTCCGCGACCTCATCACCCGCACCCGCGGCGCCGCGCACCTGGGCTGGCGCGTGGACGCGGTGTGCACCACCGACGGCCTCGGCGAGGGCGTCACCGAGATCGACGGCATCCCGGTGGTCGGGCAGCTGCGCGACCTGGCCACCCACGCCCGCCGCGGCGGGTACCGGATCGTCGCGGTCACCCCGGACGCCTACTGGACGCCCAAGCGCCTGCAGCAGCTGGCGTGGAAGCTCGAGGGCTCCGGTGCCGAGATGGTCGTCGCGCCGGTGCTGATGGAGGTGGCCGGGCCCCGGCTGCACGTCGACGCCGTGCTCGGCATGCCGCTGCTGCGGGTCTCCGCGCCCTCGTTCACCGGTGTGCGCCGCGTGGTCAAGGACGTCTTCGACAAGGTCGGCGCCGCCATCCTGCTGACCCTGCTGGCCCCGGTCATGATCGCGGTCTCGATCGCCATCGCGGTCGACAACCGCGGACCGGTGTTCTACAAGCAGCGCCGCGTGGGCAAGGACGGCCGCGAGTTCACCATCGTCAAGTTCCGCACGATGGTGGTCGACGCGCACAAGATGGTCAACCAGCTCGCCGAGCAGAACGAGGGCCACGGCCTGCTGTTCAAGATGCGCAAGGACCCGCGCGTCACCCGGGTGGGTGCGATTCTGCGCCGCTACTCGATCGATGAGCTGCCGCAGCTGTTCAACGTGATCGCGGGCCCGATGTCGCTGGTCGGCCCCCGGCCGCCGCTGCCCGAGGAGAGCGCCCGCTACGCCCCGGACGTGCGCCGCCGCCTGCTGGTCAAGCCCGGCCTCACCGGCCTGTGGCAGGTCAGCGGCCGCAGCGACCTCCCGTGGGAGGAAGCGGTCCGGCTCGACCTGCGCTACGTCGAGGACTGGTCGCTCGCGCTCGACGCGGTCATCCTGTGGAAGACGTTCCGCGCGGTGTTCACCGGTCAGGGCGCGTACTAGGCGCGTTCTGCTTCTGGGGGGAAGCAATCGAAACCCCCGGATCGGCGCAGGGGCCGGCCCGGGCGGGAACCACAGGCAACACATAAGGGGATTCAGCGTGGGAACGATCGGGCTAGCCGTCATCGGCGCGGGGTACTGGGGGCCGAACCTGGTGCGCAACGCGCAGGCCACGCCGGGGCTGCGGCTGCGGTACCTGTGCGACCTCGACGCCGACCGGGCCCGCCGGGTGCTCGGCGAGTACTCCACCGTCGCGGTCTCGGACTCGCTCGACGAGGTGCTGGCCGACCCGTCGGTCGACGCGGTGGCCATCGCCACCCCGGCGGCCACCCACCTGCCGGTCGCCATGGCCGCGCTGGAGGCGGGCAAGCACGTGCTGGTGGAGAAGCCCCTCGCCGCGACCTACGCCGAGGGCCGCCAGCTCGTCGAGGCCGCCGACCGGCGCGGCCTGACCCTGATGCTCGACCACACCTACTGCTACACCGCGGCCGTGCAGCACCTGCGCGACCTGGTCCGCGGCGGCGGCATCGGCTCAGTGCAGTACCTGGACTCGGTGCGGATCAACCTCGGCCTTGTCCAGCCCGACGTGGACGTGCTCTGGGACCTGGCCCCGCACGACCTGTCGATCTTCCTGTCGATCCTGCCGGAGGGCGTGCAGCCGATCGCGGTCGCCGCGCACGGCTCGGACCCGATCGGCGCGGGGCGCGCGTGCGTCGCCCATCTGACCATCGAGCTGACCGGCGGGGCCATGGCCCACGTGCACGTCAACTGGCTGTCCCCGACCAAGGTCCGCACGATGATCATCGGTGGCTCCGCGCGCACCGTGGTCTTCGACGACCTGAACCCGGCCCAGCGCGTCGCCATCTACGACCGCGGCGTGGACCGCAAGGAGGCGGGGGAGGTCGGCGCCGGTGAGCGCGCCCAGACCCTGATCTCCTACCGGACCGGCGACATGGTCGCCCCCGCGCTGCCGGAGAAGGAGGCGCTGCGCTCGGTCATGGCCGAGTTCCACGCCTCGATCACCGAGAGCCGCCCGCCGCTGACCGACGGCCGCTCCGGCCTGCAGGTGCTGTCCATCCTGGAGGCCGCGTCCGCGAGCCTGGCCCAGGGCGGCGCCTTCCTACCCATCCTCGGCGGCGAGTTCGCCGCCTCGAACACCGACAGCAGCACCGAGGGAGCCAACGCATGAGCGCGCAGCCGATCGAGGGCCAGCGCATCCTGGTCACCGGCGGTGCCGGGACCATCGGGTCCTCCGTCGTGGACCAGCTGATCGCCGCGGGCGCCGCCGAGGTGACCGTGCTGGACAACCTGGTCCGCGGCCGCCGGGAGAACCTGGCCGACGCGGTCGCCGCCGGTGGCGACCGGGTGCGCCTGGTCGAGGGCGACATCAACGACCGCGCGCTGGTGCACGACCTGACCAAGGGCCGGGACCTGGTGTTCCACCTGGCCGCCATCCGCATCACGCAGTGCGCCGAGGAGCCCCGGCTGGCGCTGGAGAGCCTGGTCGACGGCACCTTCACCGTCATCGAGGCGGCGGCGGAGCACGGCGTCAAGAAGGTCATCGCGTCCTCGTCGGCGTCGGTGTACGGCCTGGCCGAGTCGTTCCCGACGACCGAGCGGCACCACCCGTACAACAACGACACCTTCTACGGCGCCGCGAAGGCGTTCAACGAGGGCATGCTGCGCAGCTTCAAGGCCATGTACGACCTGGACTACGTCGCGCTGCGCTACTTCAACGTCTACGGTCCGCGTATGGACGTGCACGGCCTCTACACCGAGGTCCTCATCCGCTGGATGGAGCGCATCGTCGAGGGCAAGCCGCCGCTGATCTTCGGCGACGGCGCGCAGACGATGGACTTCGTGCACGTGCACGACATCGCCCGGGCCAACCTGCTGGCCGCCAAGGCGGACGTCACCGACACCGTCTACAACATCGCCAGCTCCAGCGAGACCAGCCTGCTCGGCCTGGCCAAGGCGCTGCTCGGCGCGATGGACTCCGACCTCGGCGTCGAGCACGGCCCCGAGCGCAAGGTCAACGGTGTCACCCGTCGCCTGGCCGACATCACCGCCGTCGAGCGCGACCTGGGCTGGAAGCCGGAGATCGGTCTGCACGACGGTCTGCGCGGCCTGGTCGACTGGTGGCGCGCTGAGAAAGAAATCGCCGCGAAGGCCGGCGCCGGGGAGGGCGCGCTCTGATGGCGATCCCCGTCATGAAGCCGCTGCTCGGCGAGGAGGAAGCCCTCGCCGCGGCGGAGGCCGTGCGCTCCGGCTGGGTGGCGCAGGGTCCCCGGGTGGCGAAGTTCGAGCAGGAGTTCGCCGCGCGCGTCGGCGCCGAGCACGGCATCGCCGTGTCCAGCTGCACCACCGCGCTGCACCTGTGCCTGCACCTGCTGGGTGTCCAGGCCGGTGACGAGGTCGTCGTGCCGTCGCTGTCGTTCATCGCGACCGCCAACGCCGTGCGCTACTGCGGCGGCACCCCGGTGTTCGCCGACGTCGACCCGCTGACCGGCAACCTCACCGCCGAGACCGTCGCCGCGGCCATCACCCCGGCCACCAAGGCCGTGCTGGTCGTGCACCAGGGCGGTGTGCCCGCGGACGTCAAGTCGATCGTCGCCGCGGCCGGGGACATCCCGGTCGTGGAGGACGCCGCCTGCGCCGCCGGGTCCACCTTGGACGGCAAGCCGGTCGGCAGCGGCGCGCTGCTGGCCGCCTGGTCGTTCCACCCGCGCAAGCTGCTCACCACCGGTGAGGGCGGCATGGTGACCACCGACAACGCCGAGTGGGCCACCCGCCTGCGCAGGCTCCGCGAGCACGGCATGAGCATGTCGGCCGCGGACCGGCACGCGGCGGGCGGCGCGGTCGTCGAGTCCTATGTGGAGACCGCGTTCAACTACCGGCTGACCGACATCCAGGCCGCCGTCGGCCTGGTGCAGCTCGGCCGCCTCGACGGCATCGTCGAGCAGCGCCGGGCGCTCGCCGCGCGGTACCACGAGCTGCTGGCCCCGCTGGGCCTGCGCGCGGTCACCGACCCGGCGCACGGCACCACGAACTACCAGTCGTTCTGGGTCGCGCTGCCCGAGGACGCGCCACCGCTGCTGGACGTGCTGTCGAGCCTGGCCGCGGCCGGTGTCTCGGCCCGCCGGGGCATCATGGCCGCGCACCTGGAGCCCGCGTACGACGGCCACCCGCACCCGGCGCTGCCCGGCACCGAGGAGCTGGCCAGGCGCTCGCTCATCCTGCCGCTGCACCACGAGCTGACCGACGCCGACCAGAAGCACGTGGTCGGCGCCCTCGCCGAGGCGCTGGGGTTGGTGGCCAAGTGACCACCGGGGTCGGGGGACAGCGGTACCAGCGTCCGGTCGCCATCGTGATCGTGACCTACAACAGCGCCGACGTGATCGGCGACTGCCTGCGCGCCCTGCCCGCCGCCCTCGAGGGCGCGGGCGAGGCGCGCGTGATCGTGGTCGACAACGCGTCGACCGACGACACCGCGGGCGCGGTGGCGGCGGCCGACACCGAGGCCAAGGTCGTGCACCGACCCGGCAACGACGGTTTCGCCGCGGGCGTCAACACCGGCTTCGCGCACGCCGACGGCTGCGACGTGCTGGTGCTCAACGCCGACATCCGGTTGGCCCCCGGCGCCGTCGCGGCGCTGCGCGCGGCCGTGCGGCCCGGGGTCGGCATCGTGGCGCCGAAGCTGACCGAGCCGGACGGCCGGGTGCAGCACTCGCTGCGCCGCACCCCCAGCGTGCTGCGCACCCTGGGCGAGGCCGTGCTCGGCGGCAGGCGCGCGGGCCGCTTCGGCGCGCTCGGCGAGACCGTCACCAGCCCCGGCGCCTACGAGCGCCCGGGCCGGGTGGACTGGGCGACCGGCGCGGCCTGGCTGGTCACCCGCGAGTGCATCGACGAGATCGGCCCGATCGAAGAGCGCTACCTGCTGTACTCGGAGGAGACCGAGTTCATGCTGCGGGCGGGCGCGCGCGGGTACGCGACCGTCTACGAGCCCTCCGCGCAGGCCGTCCACCTGGGTGGCGAGTCCGGCACGTCGCCGCGGCTGTGGTCCCTTGTGGTCACCAACAAGGTCCGGCTGCACCGCGAGCGGCACGGCAAGGTCGCCGCCGCCGCCATGTGGGGCGCGGTGCTGGTCAACAGCGCGCCCCGCGCGCTGCGCGGCGCCGAGACGCACAAGGCCGCGGTCAAGGCGCTGCTGTCGTACCGCCGCTGGCCCGCTCCGCTGGACTCCAAGTCCGGTGTGGACAAGAAGGCCAAGGACGCCCCGCCGTACGTGTGCTTCTCCGCGCAGGACTGGTGGTACCACAACCAGGCGCACTCGGACTTCCAGCTGATGACCCGGGTCGCCGAGCACCGCAAGGTGCTGCTGGTCAACAGCATCGGGCTGCGCATGCCCACGCCGGGCAAGAGCACCCAGTTCCTGCGCCGCATCCTGCGCAAGGCGGGTAGCGTCGCCAAGCTGGTGCGCCGCCCGCTGCCGGACGTGCCCGGCTACTACGTGATGACCCCGCTGCCGCTGCCCTTCTACGGCAGCGAGCGGGTGCGCGCGCTGGGCGCCAAGCTGGTCCGCGCGCAGGTTCGGGCCGTGTGCGCGGTGCTGCGGATGCCCAACCCGATCGTGGTCGCCACCATCCCCACCGCGTGGGACGTGGTGCAGGGCATGCCGCACCGCAAGCTGGTGTTCAACCGGTCCGACCGGCACTCGGCGTTCCCCGAGGCCGACCAGACCACCATCGCCGCGCTCGAGGACAAGCTGCTCGGCGGCAGCGACCACGTCCTCTACGTCAGCCGCCAGCTGCAGGGCGAGGAGTCCGGGCTCACCCAGGACCGGGCGCACTTCCTCGACCACGGGGTCGACCTGCGGCACTTCCAGCGCCGCGACCGGCTGCCCGCGGACATCGCGAGCATCCCCGGCCCGCGCATCGGGTTCTTCGGCAGCCTCGACGACTACCTGGTCGACTTCGACCTGCTGGAGCGGCTGGCGCAGGAGTTCCCCGAGGCCTCGCTGGTGCTCATCGGCGACGCGACGCTGTCCATGGAGCGCTTCGCGAAGTACCCGAACGTGCACTGGCTGGACTTCCGCCCGTACGCCGAGATCCCGGCCTACGGCACCGGCTTCGACGTGGCGATCATGCCGTGGCTGGACAACGACTGGATCAAGCACGCCAACCCGATCAAGATGAAGGAGTACCTGGCCCTCGGCCTCGCCGTGGTCAGCACCGACTTCCCCGAGGTGCACCAGTACCCCGAGCTCATCCGGATCGCGCGCGGCCACGACGCGTTCGTCGAGGCGGTGCGGGCGACCATCGAGGACGGCGGTCTCTCCACTGTGGAGGGACGGCGGCAGGCGGTGCTGCCCGCGTCCTGGGACTCTCGGGCCCGGCAGTTGATGGACCTGGCCGAAGGGCAGCGGTAGCCATGTGTGGAATCGCCGGAGTGCGCAGGCTCGACGGGGCGCCGGTCGACCCGGCCGTGCTGGTGGAGATGGCCAGGCGGCTGCACCACCGCGGCCCCGACGACGCCGGGACCTGGATCGAGGGCTCGACCGGGTTCGCGCACACCCGGCTGTCCATCATCGACCTGGACGCCTCGGTCCAGCCGATGCTGACCCCGGACCGGCGCCGGGTGATCGCGTTCAACGGCGAGATCCTGAACTACCGGCAGCTGCGCGGGCAGCTCGACTACCCGTTCCGCACCAACGGCGACACGGAGACGCTGCTCGCGCTGTTCGAGCGCGACGGCATCGACGCGATCACCAAGGCGCGCGGGCAGTTCGCCCTGGCCCTGCACGACGAGGACAGCGGTGAGCTGCACCTGGTCCGCGACCGGCTCGGCATCCTGCCGCTGTACTACTACCTCGACGCCGAGGTCTTCGCGTTCGCCTCGGAGATCAAGGCGCTGCTGCCCGCCATCGGCGACCGGGGGGTGGACACCGCCAGCCTGCACGACTACCTGGCGCACCGCTCGGTCCCCGCGCCGTACACCCTGGTCGAGGGCGTGCGGAAGGTGCCGCAGGGGCACCGGCTGACGCTGGGCCGCGACGGCCAGGTGCGGCTGCGCGCGTACTGGCAGATCCCGGCCAACGCGGCGCACCGCGACGTCACCCCGGAGGAGGCCGTCCGGCTGGTCGCCGACGGGCTCGACGCCTCGATCGACGACGCGCTGGTCGCGGACGTGCCGGTCGGCGCGTACCTGTCCGGCGGCATCGACTCCAGCCTGATCTCCGCGTTGGCCGCGCGGGCCAAGGGCGAGGGCGGCCTGCACACCTTCTCCGCCGGGTTCGGCGACCCCCGGGTCGACGAGCTGGACTGGGCGCGCAAGGTGTCCGGCATCGTCGGCAGCGAGCACCACGAGGTCATCGTCACCGCCGACGACTTCAAGGACTCCTGGTCCAAGCTGAGCTGGCACCGGGACGCGCCGCTGTCCGAGCCCGCCGACGTGGCCGTGTTCAAGCTGGCCGAACTGGCCCGCAGGCAGGTCAAGGTCGTGCTCTCCGGCGAGGGCAGCGACGAGCTGTTCGGCGGCTACCCCAAGTACCGCTTCGCCCAGGCCACCCGCTGGGCCGGGCTGGTGCCCGCGCCGCTGCGCGGTCGCCTCCTGCCCCGGTTGGAGCGCGCGCTGCCCGCCTCGCGGGCCCGGCTGGGCGTGGCCGTACGGGCCATGGGCGAGGGCAGCTCGGCCGAGCGGATGCGCGGCTGGTTCGCCCCGTTCACCGAGCGCGAGCGCGACGGCCTGCTCGGCGGCCCCGCCGTGCGCAGCGCCATCGCGCCGTACGAGCGCGGTCGCGGCGACGCGCTGAGCCGGATGCTCTACGCCGACTCGCACGCCTGGCTGGCCGACAACCTGCTGGAGCGCGGCGACCGGATGTCCATGGCCGCCTCGCTGGAGCTGCGCCCGCCGTTCCTCGACCACCGGCTGGTCGAGCTCGCGTTCTCGCTGCCCAGCGCGGTCAAGGTGCGCAACGGCGTGACCAAGTGGGTGGTCAAGGAGGTCGCCCGCCGGTACCTGCCCGACGACGTGGTCGACCGGGCCAAGTCCGGCTTCAAGGTGCCGCTGGACGCCTGGTTCCGCGGCGGCCTGCGGGAGATGGCCAACGACCTGCTGACCGGCCCGTCGTCCTTCGTCGCGCAGACGCTGGACGCGGTCGCGGTGCGCAGGCTGCTCGCCGAGCACGACGCGGGCACCCGCAACGAGCAGCCGCGGCTGTGGACGCTGCTGTCGTTGGAGGTCTGGCACCGCGAGTTCGTGAAGTCGCTGCGAGTCGACGCGTGAGCACCCCGCTGCTGCTGGTCGGCGCGGGCGGTCTGGCTCGGGAGGTGCTCGCGGCGGCGCGCGCGCTGCCCGCGGAGTTCAAGCCGCTGGGCCTGCTCGACGACGACCCGGCCCGGCACGGTGCCGATGTGGACGGTCTGACCGTCCTCGGCCCGTCCGAGCTGGTGCACGAGCACACCGACGCGCTCGTGCTGGTCTGCGTCGCCTCGCCCGCGCGCCCCGGTGCCCGGGCCGCGGTGGTCGAGCGGCTCGGCCTGGCACCCGAGCGCTACGCCACCCTCGTCCACCCCCTGGCCTCCGCGGCCCAGGGGGTGGAGCTGGGTGAGGGCACGGTCCTGCTGGCAGGCGCCGTGATCACCGCGCCCCAGCGGGTCGGCAGGCACGTGCTGGCGATGCCGCACGTGCTGTTCACCCACGACGACGTCGTCGGCGATTTCGCCACCTGCGCGGGGCGGGCCGCGCTCGCGGGCGGGGTGGTCGTCGGCGAGTCCGCGTACCTCGGGGCGGGCTCGCTCGTGCGCCAGGGCCTGCGGATCGGCGCGTGCGCCGTCATCGGCATGGGGGCCGTCGTGCTGTCCGACGTGCCCGACGGGCAGACCTGGGCCGGAGTGCCCGCGAGGCCGCTCGACAAGTGATCGAGTGGTCGTACCCACTCAGGCGCAGCAAAGTCGTCCCTTGTTGCGATGAGTTCTTCGAAGTCGATAAGACCGATCAAGTCGTCACGCCCATTTGAGGAGAGCCGCATGACCGGCCACATTCCCCTGGTCGACCTGGCCGCCCAGCACGCCGCCGTGGCGGATGAGGTGGCCGAGGGCTGGGCCCAGGTACTCGCCAAGACCGCTTTCGTCGGCGGACCGCAGGTCGCCGCGTTCGAGGCCGAGTACGCCGCGTTCGCCGGAGTGGCGAACTGCGTCGGCGTCGGCAACGGCACCGACGCGCTGGAGCTGGCGCTGCGCGCGTTGGGGGTCGGCCCCGGTGACGAGTGCGTCGTCCCCGCCAACACCTTCATCGCGACCGCCGAGGCCGTGGCCCGCACCGGTGCCACCACGGTCCTGGTCGACTGCGACGTCGACACCATGCTGATCAACGTCGACGCGGCGGCCGCCGCGGTCACCGACCGCACCCGCGTGGTGATCCCGGTCGACCTCTACGGCCAGGTCGCGCCGATCCCGGAGCTGCGCGCGGTGCTGCCCGAGCGGGTCGCCATCCTGGAGGACGCCGCCCAGTCGCAGGGCGCCACCCGGCACGGCCAGACCGCGGGCTCCTTCGGCGACGTCGCCGCCACCAGCTTCTACCCCGGCAAGAACCTCGGCGCCTACGGCGACGCGGGCGCGGTCACCACCGGCAACGCCGAGCTGGCCGAGCGGGTGCGACTGCTGGGCGCGCACGGCTCGCCGCGCAAGTACGAGCACCCGGTGCTGGGCTTCAACTCCCGGCTCGACACCCTCCAGGCCGTCGTCCTGTCGGCCAAGCTGCGCAGGCTCGCGGACTGGAACGCGGCCCGCCGCGCCGCCGCCGACCGCTACACCGCGCTGCTCGCCGACGTCGACGGCGTGACCACCCCCGTGGTGGCCGACGGCAACGTGCCGGTGTGGCACCTGTACGTGGTCCGAGTCGCCGACCGCGACACCGTGCTGGGCAAGCTGCACGCTGAGGGCATCGGCGCGGGCATCCACTACCCGACCCCGCTGCACCTCACCGGCGCCTTCGCCGACCTCGGCCTGGGCGCGGGCGCCTTCCCGAACAGCGAGCTGGTGGCGGGCGAGATCCTGTCGCTGCCGCTGTTCCCCGAGATCACCGAGGCGCAGCAGCAGCGCGTGGTGTCGGTGCTGGCGGACGCGGTCCGCGCATGAGCGGCGTGTTCGTGCACGAGAAGGCCCTCTGCGAGAGCGACGAGGTCGGTGACGGCACCCGGGTCTGGGCGTTCGCGCACGTGCTCCCCGGCGCCAAGGTCGGTCGCGACTGCAACATCTGCGACGGCGCGTTCGTGGAGACCGGCGCGGTGCTGGGCGACCGGGTGACGGTCAAGAACGGCACCCTGGTGTTCTCCGGGGTCACCTGCGAGGACGAGGTCTTCCTGGGGCCCAACGTGCTGTTCACCAACGACTTCCGGCCGCGCGCGGCGATCCGCAAGGGCCCCGGGGCGCTGGTGGACACCGTGGTGCGCCGGGGCGCCACGCTGGGCGCGGGCACGGTCGTCGTGTGCGGCGTCGAGGTGGGCGGCTTCGCCTTCGCGGGTGCGGGCTCCGTGGTGACCAAGGACGTGCCCGCGCACGCCTTCGTGGCGGGCAACCCGGCCCGGCGCAAGGGCTGGGTCTGCGAGTGCGCCGAGCGCCTCGACGAGGCGCTGCACTGCCCGGCCTGCGGGCTGGACTTCGTCGAGATCGGCGCGGACAAGGGCCTCACCCGGGCCTGAGAGCGTTCCGGATGGCCGTCGCCCCTTTCGGGGCGGCGGCCATCCGCTTGTCCGGGGTAGGGCGCTGTGGGGCAAGAAGCGTTCCCCATGCGGCTAGTCGGTCGGATTCAGGTGTACTCCCCAGCGTTCTTTTTCATGTTTCCCACGTTCCCGCCCTGCGCCGAACAGGTGATTCCCAACCCTTGACCGGCTGTTGGTGACCGCACTCACAAACCGGGGCAACCGGTAAATGAGTCGCGTGTGGACTGTTGGTCGCCGCTATACGAATCCCCTTCGGGAGCGGGCGGGATCCCGGTCGTGGTGCTTGTCAGCCGGCAAGTGGCTGGTACATCGGCGGTCACGCACCGTAGTAAGGCTGGAATGGCTTTCGCAAATGCGGGTGGTCCAGTAGGGACGGTCACCATTTCGTTACCGGCAAGGGGCTGTACCCCACTCCCCTGACCGGGGTAACGGGGTGGGGCGCTGTAACGATGTGGAGGTAAATAGGAACCGCGGACCCTGTCGCGCGTCCCCTATTCGGTGCCCAACAGCAGTTGATTCCCTACATACGGTTACTTACCGTGGAGGCTCGGATGGACCGTGCGATGCAGGACGCACGCGGTCGGGGATGGAGAACGCGCGGTATGCGGGTCCTCCTCGTTGGAATATTGGCCAGTGTCGGACTACCCGTGTTCGCCGCGTCACCGGCTTCGGCCGCGTCTTGCGTCGGACTGAGCGCCGTCGCCTGTGAGAACCAGCAGACGGCGGACGTGTACGCGGACGACACCGATTGGAAGATCGAGAGCCCGTACGGCGACATTGAGGGCTTCGCGACCCAGTCGAGTGTGCAGCCGGGCCAGACGCTCTACTTCAAGATCAAGACGCCGAGCGTCGACTACCAGATCGACATCATCCGCGTCGGCTACTACAACGGCGGCGGCGCCCGCAGGATCAGCACGGTCCTGCCGTCCGCGCCCCGCCCGCAGAACCAGCCGCAGTGCGCCTACGACGGCAACACCGGCCTGGTCGACTGCGGCAACTGGGGTGTCTCGGCGTCCTGGACCGCGACCAACGCGGTGCCCGGCTTCTACGTGGCGAACTTCATCAGCAACGACGGCCACGGCGCGTCCCAGTACCCGTTCGTGGTCCGCAACGACTCGTCGACCTCCGACATCGTCGTGCAGACCTCGGACCAGACCTGGCAGGCCTACAACAAGTACGGCGACCGCGAGGGCATCAACGAGTTCAACCTCTACGAGGGCGGCTTCTCCGGTTCCCCCGACGGCCGCGCGTTCAAGGTCAGCTACAACCGGCCGTACCGCAACGCGGGTACCTCGAACTGGCTCAACGCCGAGTACCCGATGATCCGGTTCCTGGAGCGCAACGGGTACGACGTCACGTACCTCACCGGGGTCGACATCACGCGAAACCCGAACCTGCTCAAGAACCACAAGGTCTACCTCTCCTCGGGCCACGACGAGTACGTCAACGCGACCCAGCGCGCGGGCATCGAGGCGGCCAAGGCCGCGGGCGTGAACCTGTTCTTCTCGACCGGCAACACCATGTTCTGGAAGACCCGGTTCGAGAACTCGATCGACGGTTCGAACACCGCGCTGCGCACGATGGCCTGCTACAAGGAGACCAAGGCCCCCGGCGGCGCCAAGATCGACCCGAACCCGGCCTGGACCGGCACCTGGCGCGACCCCCGGCAGTCCCCGCCCTCCGACGGCGGCCGCCCGGAGAACGCGCTGCTCGGCACGCTGTTCAACGTCAACGGCTACCGCGCCGACTCCATCCAGGTCCCGGCCTCCTACGGCCGCAACCGGTTCTGGCGCAACACCTCGATCGCCACCGCCACCACCACGACCACGCTGCCCACGGGCACCCTGGGCTACGAGTGGGACGGCGACCCGGACAACGGCTACCGCCCGGCGGGCTCCGTGCCGCTGTCGGACACCACCGTCAACGTCGCCGACGGCCAGCTGCTGCTCGACTACGGCTACCTCTACGGCGCCGGGTCGGCCAACCACAAGCTGATCATGTACCGGGACCCGGCCAGCAAGGCGCTGGTCTTCAGCGCGGCCACCGTGCAGTGGGCCTGGGGTCTGGACGACCACCACTCGCTGCCCTACGGCGGCCCGACCAGCAGCCCGGCGCCGAGCCAGGCGATGCAGCAGGCCACGGTCAACCTGCTCGCCGACATGGGCGCGCAGCCGACCACGAAGATGTCGAACCTCATCACGGCCACCAAGTCGACCGACACCGTCGGCCCGACCGTGACCGTCGCGTCCCCGGCGGCCGGTAGCACCGTCCCCGCGGGCACCGAGGTCACCATCTCCGGTACCGCGGTCGACGCGGGCGGCGGCAAGGTCGGTTCGGTCGAGGTCTCCGTCGACGGCGGCCAGACCTTCCACCGGGCCACCGGCCTGGACAACTGGACCTACAAGTGGACGCCGAGCACGCTCGGCGCGGTCTCCATCCAGGTCCGCTCGTCCGACGACGGCGCCACCCTCGGCGCCACCCTCACGCGCAACCTGACCGTGGGCGCCCAGCAGTGCCCGTGCACCCTGTTCGGCACCCAGACCCCGGCCTCCGTGGACGGCGGCGACGCCGCGCAGATCGAGGTCGGCACCAAGTTCACCACCTCGGTGAACGCGACCGTCACCGGTGTCCGGTTCTACAAGGCGACCGCCAACACCGGCACGCACACCGGCACGCTGTGGACCTCGGCGGGCCAGCAGCTGGCCACCGGCACCTTCACCAACGAGACGGGGTCGGGCTGGCAGAAGCTGACCTTCAGCTCGCCGGTGCAGATCCGGTCCGGCCAGACCTACGTCGCGTCCTACACGGCGCCCAACGGCCACTACTCGGTCGACGCGGGCTACTTCGTCGGCAAGGGGGCGGGCATCGTCCCGCTGACCGCGCCCGCGACCGGGGCCACGCCCGGCGGCAACGGCGTGTTCCGCTACGGGGTGGGCTTCCCCAACAGCTCGTTCAACGGCGGCAACTACTGGGTCGACCCGGTCATCACCACCGACACCGCGGACAACACGGCCCCGCTGGTCAGCAACACCTCGCCCACGAGCGGTGCCACCGGCGCCTACCTCGACGGCAGCGTGACGGTCACGTTCAACGAGGCCGTCGACCCGCAGAGCGTGGTCTTCACGCTCAAGGCGGGCGGCAGCAACGGCTCCCCGGTCGCCGGTGTGGTCAGCACGGACGACAAGAAGGTCACGTTCACCCCGAACGACCTGCTGGCGGCCAACACGCTGCACACCGCGTCCGCGTTCGCGACCGACGGGTTCGGCAACGCACTGGCCGCGACCCAGACGTGGAACTTCACCACCGGCACCGCGCTCCAGCCGTGCCCGTGCAACCTGTTCGGCACCCGCACCCCGGGGACCCTGGACTCCGGGGACGCCAGCGACGTCGAGCTGGGCGGCAAGTTCACCGTGGGGGTCAGCGCCAAGGTCACCGGCGTCCGCTTCTACAAGAACTTCAACAACACCGGCACCCACACCGGCTCGATCTGGACCTCGAGCGGCCAGCGCATCGCGACCGGCACGTTCACCAACGAGACCGCTTCGGGTTGGCAGTCGCTGACCTTCAGCGCGCCCGTGCAGCTCCAGGCGGGCCAGACCTACATCGCCTCCTACCGGGCGCCCAACGGGCACTACTCGGTGGACAACGCCTACTTCGCCTCCCAGGGCGCCGGTCGCGGCATCCTGACCGCCCCGGCCTCCGGCGCGGTGAACGGCAACGGCGTGTACGTCTACGGCGGCGGCTTCCCGAACAGCACCTACAACGCCAACAACTACTGGGTCGACCCGATCGTCGACACCTTCGGCGCGGACTCCGTCCCGCCGACGGTGACCTCGACCACCCCGACCAGCGGCGCCACGGGTGTGCCGACCGGCAACGGCGTCACGGTCAACTTCTCCGAGGCGATCAACCCGTCCTCGCTGCAGTTCACCCTGAACCGCAACGGCAGCTCCGTCCCGGGCACCACGCAGTTCGCCCCGGACAACCAGAGCGTGACCTTCGTCTCCACCGACGTGCTGCCGGGCAACGCCCAGTTCACGGTCACGGTGCGGGCGGCGGACGCGTGGGGCAACCTGATGCCCGCGGCGCACACGTTCTCGTTCACCACCGGCGCGACGGGCCAGTGCCCGTGCACCGTGTTCCGCCCGACGGACACCCCGGCCACCACCACGGTCGACTCGCCCGTCGAGCTGGGCATGCGGCTCACGCCGACGGCGGACGGGTACATCACCGGTGTCCGCTTCTACAAGACCGCGGGTGACACCGGTACCCACACCGGCACCCTGTGGAGCGGCGCGGGCGCCCTGCTGGCCACCGGCTCGTTCAGCAACGAGACGAGCAGCGGTTGGCAGACGCTGACCTTCAGCACCCCGATCCAGGTCACGGCGAACCAGACCTACGTCGTCTCCTACTGGGGTTCCACGGGTCACTACGGGTACACGGCGGGCTTCTTCAACAACCCCCACGTCAACGGGCCGCTCACGGCTCCCGCGACCGCTGAGGGCGCCCCCAACGGCGTGTACCGCTACGGCACCGGCGGGGCCTTCCCCAGCGGCGCCGGTAACGGAACGAACTACTGGGTCGACGCAGTGTTCGCGACGAGCGTTTCGTAGCGAACTCCGACTGACCTAGGGGGCGACCAGTGGCCAGCGTTGATGTGGTGATCCCGTGCTACAAGTACGGGTCGGTCCTGCCGACCGCCGTGCGCAGCGTGCTCGACCAGCCGGGCGTGGACGTCCGGGTGCTCGTGATCGACGACTGCTCCGGTGACGGCAGCGCCGACGTCGCCCGGGGGTTGTCCGAACAGGACAGCCGGGTGACCGTGGTTGAGCACAAGCAGAACAAGGGACACATCGCCACCTACAACGAGGGCCTGCTGGACTGGGCGAGCGCTGACTACTGCGCCCTGCTCAGCGCCGACGACGCCCTGACCCCGGGTGCGTTGCGACGGGCTACCCGCCTGCTCGACACGCACCCGGAGGTCGGGTTCGTCTACGGCCGCCCCCTGCACTGGGACGGCAGCGAGCCGCTACCGACGGCCCGCACCGAGGACAATGGCTGGACCGTCTACAACGGACCCTCGTGGTTGCGCAGGCGGTTCGCCCTCGGTGACGGGTGCATCACGTCACCGGAGGTCGTGGTCCGGACGTCGATGCAGCAGAAGTACGGCGGCTACAACCCGGAACTGCGCCACACGGGCGACATCGAGATGTGGATGCGCTTCGCCCTCCACGCCGACGTCGGCTACCTGCGCGGGGTGGACCAGGCGTACTACCGGGTGCACGGCCAGAACATGTCGGCGGCCTACTACGCGTCCGTGGTGGCCGACCTCCGCCAACGGCTCGCGGCCTACACGGCCATCACCGACCGCGAAGACAACCACCTGGCGGACAAGACGGACCTGGACCGCCGAGTCCGCCGGGTCCTGTCCCGCGACGCGCTGAGGCGGGCGGGTCGGGCGTTCGACAAGGGCCGCTCGGAGGTCGACCCGGTAGAGGAACTGGTGGAGTTCGCCCGCGAGTCGTACGGGGACATCGAGAACCTCCCGGAGTGGCACACGCTGCAACTGCGCAAGCGCCTCGGCCCCAAACGAGCCCGAGCCCTCTCCCCCCTGGTCCTCACCGCCCCAGCCCGCCGAGTCCGCCACCACGTCCGAGTCCTGAAATGGCAGCGCGAAGGCATCTGACCAGCGAATAGATCGATCAGGCCCCGCCGGCTTCTCGGAGCAGGCGGGGCCTGGTCATCTCCCCACCCGCCTGACCAGTTCCCCAGCGCCGCTTCCCAGACCACCTCGCCCAAGCCGCGCACCTACTCCACCCATCGCACTTCTCTCGCCAACACCCGCGCAACCGCCGCCCGAGTCCCTAGCTCCACCAACGCACTTCTCTCTTCCCCCAGCCACCCCCACAACCGCCGCTTGAGCCCAGCCCCCGCCCGAACGCAACGACCCCTTGAGGTCAAGGGCCCCTACGAACCTGCGGTGGGGAAGAGCGGTGGGGGAGGGGCAAGCCACCCCACCCGCGGGCGAGCTTGGCAGGTCCGTCCCCCCGCACAAAGACGTTCCACCCCATCGAGCAGAAGGCGGGGGCGCGAAGAGTCAGGTGGTGGGTCGGGCTGGCACACGTCGGCGGGTGGCGGGTTCTGCTTGGCGGGGTGGGGACGGGTTACGAGATGGCCTGGGTGGGCAGGGCGAGCGCGGCTTGGGTAGGCAGCTGAGAACTGCCGTGCAACCTTTCCCCACCCCCCGAGCGTGAGTACCCCGTAGCTACCGCACCAGCAGGGGGTCCGATGGACGACCGGGATACCGGTTTTACCGAGTACTTCGCCGCTCGTTCATCCACCCTCCGCAGCACCGCCTTCTTGTTGTGCGGGGACTGGCACCGTGCCGAGGACCTCGTGCAGACCACCTTCATCAAGCTCTACCGCGTGTGGAACCGGGTCGCCGAGCGGGGCAAGCTCGACGGCTACGTGCGCAAGATCCTCGTGCGCACCTTCCTGGACGAGGCCCGCCGCGGCTTCTTCCGCCGGGAGACCGTCACCGAGGACCCCGGTGACACCTCCCTGCCCTCCTCGACCGGCGCCGTCGAGGACCGGGTCGTTCTCCTGCGGGCACTGACCAGGGTGCCCGCCAGGCAGCGTGCCGCGCTGGTCCTGCGGTACTGGGAAGACCTCTCGCTGGAGGAGAGCGCGCGGGTGCTCCGGTGTTCGACCGGGACCGTGAAGAGCCAGGCCTCTCGCGGGTTGGCCCTGCTGCGCGACGAACTCCCCGCCTCCGTGACTCTGTAGGGAAGGACCAATGGACGAGTTCGAGCTGCGCGGCGCTCTGCGCGGCACCGTGGAGACCGCGACCCCGCCGCCCGCGATGCACGCGGGGGCCGTGTTGGCCGAGGCCAAGGCGGCCCAGCAGGTGCGCCGGGCGCGGATCGCCGGGGCGGGTAGCGCCGTCGCGGTCGCCCTGATCGCCGTCGGGGCCGTGTTCCTGCCCGGCATGGGCGGTACCGACCAGGCCCCAGGGCCGATCAACGCCGCCACAGGGGGCACGAGTTCGCCGCGGCCGACCAGCCGCACCTCGTCGCCGAGCCGTCCGGCCGACCCGGCGGCGGCCCGCTCCTCCGCGCTGCTGGCGGACTTGCTGGACGCGGTGCCCGACGGCTACAACGCCACGAACGTCAACATCATGCTGCCCAACGGCCACAACGCCTTCTCCCACGGCAGCGAGCTGCTGGACAGCGGCGCGCGCGACTACTGGGCGACCGCCCCCATCGGCAAATCGGGTCGGTGGGGCGGGGTGGAGGCGCACGTCGTCGACGGCGCGGCCAGGGACCTGTGCGCGGTGGTCAAGGACGTCATCTCCCACGGCGGGGCCAACTGCGCGGTGGCGGACGTCGGCAGCAAGGCCGTTGTGCTGGTGAACGACAGAGTGCAGCAGTGGGTGGCCCACCGGCACGACAACGGCGTGGTCGTCGTGATCGGCCAGCGCACCGACCTGGGCAACGACCTGCCCCCGCTCGGCCAGCGCCCGCTGACCGTCGACGACATGACGCGGTTCGCCACCAAGTCGGACATCGCCCGGAAATAGCGAAGGGGCCACCGACCCGGAGTCGGTGGCCCCTTCCGCTCAGTCCTGCTTCCAGGCCGTGTAGTAGCTGTCCTCGTTCACCAGGTACCTGACCGTCGGGTGCGGCACGTGCTGCACGACGCGGGTGCGCGACATGCGGTGCACGAACTCCCAGTCCTCCTTGGGCAGCGTCGCCTTCACCCTCGGGATCCGGCTGAACAGCACGTCGTCGGCGCGCCGCAGGACGATCGAGTTGGAGTCCACATAGGGCGAGTCGTCGACCATCGTCTTGCGGTCGAAGGGTTCCGACAGCACGTCGAGGACCGTGCCGTCCGCGCGGCGGCGCTCGACGGCCGAGTACACCAGGTCGGCGCCGCGGCCCAGGACAGCCAATGTCTGTTCCAAGTGGTCTTCGCGCCAGGTGTTGTCGTCGTCGAGGAAGGCCAGGTACCTGGAGCGGGTCAGCCGGATGCCGACGTTGCGCACCAGGCCGAGCACCTTGGAGTTGCGCGACAGGCTCACCACGCTCAGCCGCGGGTCGTCCGGCAGGGTCGGCAGCCCGCCGCCGCCGTCGTCGACCACGATTACCTGCTGGTCGGTGACGGTCTGGGCGAGCGCCGACTCCACCGCGGCGGGCAGCAGGCCGGGCCGCTTGAACGTCGGCATGACCGTCGCCACCAGGGTCTCCGGTCGCGGGCCCAGTTCGCGGTCGAGCCGCGCCACCTCGCCGTCCTCGAACCTGGTCAGCTCGGGCACGTACCGCCCGAGTTGCAGCTTGGTCTTGGCCTCGTGCATCGGCCACAGCCCGAACGCGTCCCGCAGGGCGCGGCGGACGGCGGCGGAGGCGCCGTTGCGGTCCTTCAGCGGGGCGGTCACGCGGCCGCCCCCGATCGACCGGGAAGCATCGAACGCATCGGGTACACCACCGGGAGGTAGACAACGACGGCCACCAGACCGCCGACCAACAGTTGCAACCACGAGTTCTCGAACACGGCGCGGACCAGGAAGGACGAGGCGACCACCAGCGCGCCGCCGAGCACCGGTCTGCCGCAGGCCCGCAGCGCGGGCGCCAACCGGATGCCGCGCCGGACCACGACCGCGCCGAAGACGGGCAGCACGATGAGGGCGGTCACCGCGGCTTGGGCGATCGCCGCGCCGCGGATGCCGTCGAGCAGGACGCCCGCGAACAGGCCGCCGACGGTCACCACCAACCACAGGCCCTGCAACCAGATCAGCACCCGGTTGCCGTCCAGCGCCACCAGCAGGTCGTAGCCGATGAACAGCAGGATGCGGGCCAGACCGAGGATCGCCAGGAACCGCAGCGCCTGCGCGCCGGGCACCCACTGGTCGCCGTAGACCGCGTGCAGCATCGGCGCGGAGTAGCAGGCCAGCAGCGCGCACACGGGCAGCGCCGCGGCCACCATCAGCCCCACGCCGCGGGCCACCGCCAGTTCCAGCTGCGGCTTGTTGTCGGCCATGCGGGCGAACCCGGCCAGCGACACCCGCCGCCCGGCCTCGGAGAAGATCTGCAGCGGCAGGCTCGACTGGTTGAACACCATCAGGTACAGCCCGAGCGCCGCCGCGTCGGTGAACCCGCCGACGATGATCTTGTCGATCTGGGTGACCGACAGCGTCAGCACGCTGGCCGCGGCCAGCGGCAGGCCGAAGCGGATCAGCTCCCGCGCCGTCGCCCGGTCCCACCCCGGGCGCACCCGCACCGGGCACAGCAGCAGGTAGCAGGTCATCGACACGATCGACCCGGACAGCTGGCCGACCGAGAAGCTGATCGCGCCCGCGCCGGACGCGCCGAGGGTGATGGTCAGCCCGGTCACCACGACGAACGACGCCGCGTCGCAGAAGAACCGGGTGCGCTGCAGGAACTCGCGGTTGAGGATAGTCGCGGGCACGACCGCGATGCCGTCGACGAGCACCGCCGCGCACAGCACGCGCACGACGGTCACCGCCTCCGGGCTGCCCATCAACTCGCAGTACTTCGGGGTCAACGCCCAGACCGCGGCGTAGAGCAGCGCCGAGTTGGCGATGGCGATGGTCATCGCGGTGCCCGCGAACTCGCGCACGTCCCGCTCCCAGCGCACCAGCGCCAGGCTGACCCCCAGCTCGTTGAACGCCTGGAGCACGGTCAGCGCGGTCACCGCGAGGGCGAACACGCCGTAGTCGGCGGTGGTGAGCAGCCGGGCCATGATGATCCCGGACAGGAAGATGCCCAACCGCAGCACGACGGTGTTGAGCATGCTCCACGCCAAGCCGCGGCCGACCTTGCCGCCCACACCCGCCGCGGCGGGCGCGGGTGCCGGGTCGGGCACCTCGGTCAGCCCGGCGGCCGGGGGCAGCGGGTGCACCCGTTCGGTTGGCGGGTCTAGCGGGCCCTCGGTGGGCGCGCTCGACCGCTGCGGCGCCTGGGGGGCGTCTGCGGACACGCGGGGACCTCGGTTTCGTGGCCGACGTGGACTTACTGGGCGGTGCTGCTTGACCTGGTGGAACGGCGCGCGTCCGTGGCGGACCCGGCGCGCTCGCCCGGTTTCCCGGACCCGTCGGAGGCCTTCCCGGACCGCGCCGAGGAGGAGCCCCGGTGTTGTCGTCGTTGTAACCGCCTCGGGCGTTGCGCCGTAGTGGGCAACAGTCGCGGAATACCCCCGGGCTGCTCCTGGACCGTCCGCCACAGCGCACCGGCCGCGCCGATGAGCAGGAAGGTGTAGCCGGTGGCCACCGCGAAGCCGATCAGGTCGAAGGTGGCCGAGGAGATGCCCGGCACCGCGATGCAGGCGGCGAGCGTCACGCCCAGGTCGCGGATCCGCGGGTCCTTGCTGGCCAGCCGCGCGCGGAAGGCGCAGTACATGCCCGCCAGGTAGATGAAGATCAGCAGGGCCAGCCCGATGGCGCCGTTCTGCACCAGCGTGCCCAGGTACTGGTTGTCCAGCCAGCCGTACTTCTCCGGCAGGTAGGTGCCCAGGCCCCGGCCGAGCAGCAGGTGCTCGGGGATCTCCTTGCCCGCCCGCTCCACCGCCCGGCGCCTGCTCTCCGCGCTCGGGTCGACGCTGATGCTGGTGAACAGGCTCAGCAGGGTGCCGACCAGGCCGGGGACCATGACCCGCATGGCCACCACGAAGCCGAGGATGCCCCACAGCGCCCTGACCCGGCGCTTGGGCGCCATGGCCGGGACGATGAAGATCGCCGCGATGGCCAGGCCGAGGATCGCCGAGCGCGACAGCGACTGCATCGAGGCCACGGCCAGGATGGCCAGGCACAGCCACCACCGCTTCTTCTGCCCGCCGAAGTCGACCCCGCGCAGCGCGTAGTGCAGGGCGATCGGCACGGTCATCGCGCAGACCACGCCGAACTCGATCGGGTGGCCGGAGGTGCCCGCCGGCCTGCGGAAGTTGGAGCGCTCCAGGACGTAGGACATCGTGCCGTTGGGCCGCAGCCCGGGCAGCACCAGGTACTCGGTGAGGTCCAGGGCGAACTGGAACTGCAGGATGCCGACGAACGCCATGAAGGTGGCGCCGACGACCATGGTCTTGAGCAGCTTGTCGATGCGGTCCAGGCCGCGCACGCCGTCGATCACCGCGATGCCGACCGCGACCACGGCCATGACCGTGATCAGCGTCCGGTCGGCGGCGGCGAGCTCGTCGGCGGGCAGGTAGCCGTAGGTGGCGTAGCCGTAGGTGGCCAGCTGCGAGGTGGTGAACAGGAACAGCGCGGTCCGCGCCGCGTTGCGGCCCTTGGCCACGCCGAGCGTGGTCACCATCTGCGCGCAGAACCACAGCACGCCCATGACCAGGCCGATCGCCACACCCGGGGCCAGGGCCATGGGCAGCCCCTTGATGACCAGGGCGGCCGGGATGACCGTCATGGCCAGCGCGTAGACGCAGGCGATGGTCGCGCCGTCGGCCTTGGACTTGCCGCCCGCGATGAACTCGCCGTCCACCCCGGGCTTGGCGCCTGCCCCGGACTTCTTGTCGGCGGTCTTGCCCACCACGGCTAGCTGCGCGGTTCTTGCGGCGCCTGGGCGGGCTTGACCCGCACCGTCGGGGGCTCGCGGTACTCGTCGGGGGAGCGGTTGCCCTGCCCCTGCGGCCGGTTGAGCTGGCCGCTCTGCCGGGTGCGGTTGCCCGACGGCGGGAGCTGGCCGCTCTTGGTGCCGTTCACCGGGGCGCCGTTGGCGGGCGCGGCCGGTGTGCCGGTGGCCTGCTTGCCGTCCGACTTCGCGGCCGCGGGCTGCTGCTGCCGCAGCTGCTCCACCTGCGCGGGCCGCACGCGCTGGGTGCGCTCGGACGGGCTGTCGCCGCGCAGCGGCTGCGGGGCGCGGGGCGCGGCGGGCGGCGGGACCGGCCGCTGCGGGTCCTCGGCCCGGCGGGTCTCCTCCCGGGCCAGGTCACCGCGGCGGTCGTCGCGCCGGACGTCGTCCCGGTCGTCCTGCTCGTCGAACTCGTCGAGGTCGTCCTCGTCGGGGTTCTCCCGCCTGCGCTTGCGCGCCTGCATGGTCTCCACCCCGTAGACCGCGGCGAGGCTGGCGATCAGGCCGAGCACCAGCGCCACGGCCGCGGCGCGCAGCTTGCCGCCGCGCAGCGGCTCGGGGACGGTCGGCGAGACGACGTCGTCGACGCGGATGTAGGTGCTCGGCGCGGCGCCGAGGGTCTGCTGGCGCTTGGTCAGCTCGTCCTTGACCTTGTCCAGCACCTGGATCACCAGCTCCCGGGAGCCCGGCTCGGAGGCGCTGTCGGTCTTGATGGTGATGAACGGGCCGCCGTCGGAGCCGCCGGTCAGCACGAAGGTGTGGTCCGGCTGGTCCGCCCCGAGCGACTTGACCACCTGGGGGGTGTTGATGCTCTGGATGACCACGGACGCCGTGATCGACAAGCTGCTCTCGAACGCCAGCAGCGGGTTGGTCTGACCGTTGACCTTGTCCGCGGTGGTGGTGGCACCGCCCGCGGGTGAGGTCAGCACCACGACCGCCGTGGACTCGTAGTGCAGTGGCATGGCGACGTAGACCCCCGCCGCGCTGCCCACCGTGACGGCGAACACCGGCAGGGCGACGTACCACCGCTTGAGCAGCACGAGCAGGGTTTTGAAGAAATCCATCATCTGCGCCCCAACACACGACGTGACGCCGAGCAACAGGTCCGGCCGCCTACTTGTGGATTCATCGGTTTCGAACGAATGTCGTTACTCCATGTGATCCTACGCGCTGGCACGCTGGGCCGTCCGGAGTAGCGGGGTCTCTATCGATTGAGGTTGGTCCGGTATCGCCACACCCGGTATGACGTCCCGTCCGACACCGGGGTTGAGAGCAGCAGGTCCTTCTCGCACACCACAATGTTGACCTTTGTGCCGCCGCCCTGCTGCGGTTCCACAAAACGTTCACAACCCGGGTTCGCCGGGTCCGGTTTGCCGGGGTCGTTGTCGCCGCGGGCGTAGAGGGCGACGCCTCGGCGGGCGAGAAACTCGTGCACCGTGCCGTTCTTGAGCGCGTCGAGGTACTCGGCCGAGTTCACCAGGCCCTCCAGGTGCACGACGGGTCTGCGCAGGTGGTAGCCCAGGCTGCCCGCCCGGTCACCCATCGCGATCGGCTCCTCGCCCGGCACCAGCGCGTCGATCTGCGCGGCCACCGCCGGACCGGCCTCGATGAAGGCCGAACGGGCCACGGTCTTGGTCGTCGACCGCACCCCGTTGAACGCGACCGCGGCCACCAGGACGACCACGCCCGCGCCCGCGAGCACCGCACGGGCGGGCACCCGGTCGGCCCAGCGGCTCAGCAGGGCGGGCCCGGCGAGGGCGATGGCCAGGGGCGCGGAGGAGAAGTACCAGGGCCACAGCTGCCAAGAAGAGGTAAACGCGTAGTAACCGACGGTGAGTACGCCACCCGCCAGGACCACTCCACCGAACCGGGCCGCGTGGCCCAGACCACCGGTCGCCCTGGCCAGCAGCGCGCCCACGACGACGACCAGCGCGACGGTGCCCAGCCAGGTCGACTGGCCGAACAGGACCGGCGAGGTGAGGAACTGTCCGATCGTGTCGGTGTTGAACCCGCCGCCGCCGAGCGCCTTGGCCTGACCGGAGACCGGCAGCGGGGTGTTGAAGAGGAGTTGGTTCACCACGAGGTAGGCGGCCAGCGCGAGAACGGGGAACGTCGCCATGGACAGCGTCAGCCGCAGCCACGGCTTGCCCGCGCGCACCCAGGTCGCGATGGCGACCACCGCCAGGACGGCGACCGGGAAGACGGTGTCGAGCCGGGCGAGCACGGCGATGGCGATGAGCGCGCCGACCGCGCGGGCCTGGGTGGTGCCGAAGCCCGGTGCGGTGAAGCCGTCGGTCCGCAGATAAATCGCGGCGAGCCAGAGCAACCCGAACAGCAGGACGCCCGTCTCCATACCCGAGTACCAGAACGAGGGGCCTGCGGCGCCGACGACCAGGAGCGGTGCGGCACACAGCGTTACCAGGACCGGACGGCCGGTGATCGTGCCGATCCGGTCAATCTGCCGTCCGGACGCGATCGCCAGGACCGATGAGACGAGCGTCACAGCAACCAGCGCGGCTTTACCGTTCGTGATCGAAAAGACCGGAACGAGTAGCAGTAGCCACAGAGGGTGATATCCGTTGGTCGGGTCCAAACCGTTGAAGGTGGACCCGTCGCCCGCGGCGATGTGTCCGGCTACGCCGAAGTAGTAGAAGGCGTCGTCATCGAACAAACCGACGGCCCTGGGGTAGTCCGAGAACACCACCATCGCCAGTCTGATGATCGCGATGACGGCGGCTACCAGCGTCGCCGTCAGCCAGACCCGCGGTCTGCCCGCCGCGCCCGCGACGGCGGCAGGCCGTCCGGGGGCGGGTGTCGGTCGTGCGCTCGTGCGCATCCCTGCTCCCGGCTGCCGTAGAGAAGTGCTCGCGACAGGGATCGCGCTGCGGGCGGAATCGTTACGCAGAGTCGCTTCGCTCCAACGGGTGACGGATCCCACTCTTGGTAATCGGAAACTCCGTCGCGTCGTGACTCCATTGTGATCTGGCGGCGGTTGTGCATAGGCTGCCCCCGGTTCGCGGGCAACCCCGATGTGCCGCGGCCGAAAACCCTTGTCCTGCAACGGGGGCGACTTACTGCCAACCGGAAGGATCTCATGTCCGCTCGACCTCAAACGTCTGCGGAGTTAGGCCAGAGCCGCCGGTCCAGACGGGTGCACACCGTGCTCGCGACCGGAGTGGCCGTCGGAGCCCTGGTGCTCGTGGCGGGCTGCAAGCCCGTAGCGGGCAAACCTGCGCCGAACCCTCCCATCGTGACCACGACCACCACCGTCCCGCCCGCGCCGACCGAGGCGCCACCCTCGACCGAGACCCCCACCTCAGCTCCGCCCACATCGGCGTCGAGCACGCAGCAGTCGGCCTCGTCGACCATCAAGCCCACCGCCACCAAGCCCACGGCGCAGCAGCCACCGGCGCCCGGCGGTCCCCCCGCGAACGGTTCCGCCCCACAGCCCGGCCAGGTCGGCTTCCGCGGCGACCGGGCCGCGCTGAAGGTCGTCGACGGCCCCGGCTCCGCGCCCCCCGGCACCACGTGGAACTCGGGTGCCCTCCGCTTCGGCGGCGGCAACGTCACCCTCGACGGCGTCTACGTCAAGGGCGGCATCGAGTACAACGGCAAGGGCACGCTCACGATCCGCAACTCGGTGATCGAGGGCAACCACAACAGCTGGGCGCCGCTGCTCGGCAACAGCGGGCACATCGACGTTCGCGACACCACGATCACCTACAAGGACGACCAGTGGCCCGGCAAGGAATGGGGCAACGGCGCCATCCACGGCGACGCCACGGTGACCGTCATCCGGTGTGACATCTCGGGTACCCCGGACGGGATCCAGAACGGACCCGGCAACAGCACGATCGAGCAGAACTACATCCACGACATGCTCCGTGCGGGTACGTACCCGAACAACACCCACAACGACGGCATCCAGTCCTACGGCGGCCCGAACACGGTCATCCGGTACAACCGGATCGACATCAGCGCCGACGGCAAGGCCTACGACGGCACGCACCAGAACGCCGCGGTCTTCATCATGACCAGCGACGGCTCGCCGACCAGCGGCCTGCAGATCGTCGGCAACTACCTCGCGGGTGGCGGCTACATCGTCCGCATCGGCGCCTCCGCCAGGGGAGCGATCATGACGGACAACAAGTTCGGCACCACCGCGGGCGGTTTCGGCGAGTTCACCGTGGACGACGGGGCGACCTTCACCTCGTGGAACAACAACGTGAGCTCCGCCAACAAGCAGCTGAACCAACCGAAGTAGGCAGTAGGGCGCACAGGGCAACCCTGTAACCCCCCACCCGAACGGCCGCCGTCATTTCCCCCGGTGACGGCGGCCGTTCGCGCGTCCGGCGAAAACCCGTTGGTGGGCCGATGCTGAGCACTGCTACCTTGTCGTGAGCCGTGCAGGAGACCGAGGAGGTGGTACCCGTGAACACATCGACATGGGTGCTCCCCTCAGGGGTCACGGCCGGGCGATAGGTCGTCCGGGAGCGCCGCGAGCACTCCCGAAGGGCACGACCATGCGTTTCACTTCCGAACAGCGCTTCGACGACGGCGTCCTCGAACGCCGGTTCACCCTCGGCGACGTCCCCGGCATCCTGTGGACACCCGCCGACACCTCCGCGCCCGCGCCGCTGATCCTGGTCGGCCACCCCGGCGGACTGGACAAGATGTACCCCCGGCTGGTCGGCCGGGCCAGGCACGCCGCGGCGGCGGGGTTCGCCTCCGTCACCATCGAACTGCCCTGGGCGGGCGACCGGCCCCGGTCCGCCGATGCCGAGCAGGCCCGCGCCGACCTGCGCGGTGCGTTGCAGGCGGGCGAACCCGTCAGCGACGACATCGTCGAGCGGCTCGTCCGCCCGCTGGTCGACGCGGCGGTCCCGGAGTGGCAGGCGGCGATGGACGCCACCCTCGCGCTCCCCGAGGTCCGCGGCCCGGTCGGCTACTCGGGCGGGGTGATCGCCATCGGTCTGCGGCTGGCGGCGGTCGAGCCGCGCGTCGCGGCCGCCCTCCTGTTCGCCGGGAGCTACGTGCCCCGCGCGATGTTCGAGGAGGCCCGGCGGGTCACCACCCCGCTCCTGGTCCTGCTGCAGTGGGACGACGCGGGGAACGACCGGCAACTGGCCCTGGACCTGTTCGACGCGTTCGGGTCCGAGGAGAAGACGTTGCACGCCAACATGGGCGGGCACACCGGCGTCCCCTCGTTCGAGGGGGACTCGGCGGTGCGGTTCTTCGCCCGGCACCTGAGGTGAGGTAGCGGCGGCCGCTCACCGGCGACCCGGTGAGCGGCCGCCGCCTACGTTCCGGAAGGGACGGTCGCGGCGGGGCCCGGTGAGGAAGCGCCGACGACCAGCTCCCGGGGGTCGCCGCTGCCGTCCGACCGCGACTCGAAGATCGTCGCCTGCCCGTCCCGCACCTTCGCGTAGGCCAGCGTCGAGTTGTCCAGCCAGGCCGCCTGGTCGTCGACGCCGTCGGAGTCGGGCAGCAGGGTTTCCTTGCCGGAAGCCAGGTCCAGCACGAACAGCTGCCAGCTGCCCAGCTTCCCGCCGCGCTTCTTGTACGCCACGCGCGTCTGGTCCGGTGACAGCGACGGGCACTCCGCGGACTGCCGCACGGTCACCATGGACCGGGCCTTCAGGTCGCCCTTCACCAGCCAGGTCTTGTCGCCGGAGCCGAGGGTCGCGTAGAAGGTGTTGTCGTCGTCGGCGACCGTGACGCCCCAGTAGTTCTCGTTCTGGCGCTTGTCCGGAACGCCCTCGATGGTCATCGAGAACGATTCCAGGGACTCGATGAACGTGTCGGTGCGCAGGTCCAGCACGCCGGTGCGGGTCGAGAAACCGCCCGGTGCCAGGTAGGAGTCACCGGTGACGAACACCGTCCACGACACGATCTTGCCCGAGGCCGACACGCGGGCCCGCGACGGCGTGCCCGGCAACTGGATCGTGCGCACCTGCTTGCCGGTCGAGTCGAACACCGCGGCCTCGTACGCACCCGGCAGGCTCAGCCGCAGGCACACCGTCGTCCCACCCGCGGTGTAGACGCGCAGGCACTTGAGCGACCCGGGCTTGCGGTTCCCCGAAGCGTCCATGGTGGACACCAGGTTCTGCCCGCCCGCGTTGTCGATGAAGGTGAGCCCGGTCGCCACGGGCTGCCCCGGTCTGGTCGCGGCGTCCGCCTGGTCGCGCAGTTCGGCCACCACGTAGAACACCCCGGCGGCGAGCACCAGGACGATGGCGACCACGCCGACGACGATCCGGTTGCGGGCAAGCCAGTCGATCACCGCGAAACCTCCGGGCGGATGAGCAGGTAGACACCGGCCAACGCGGCCGCGAGCGCGCAGATGACGATGGTGACCGCCGCGCCGAACTCGAGGTTCTGCAACAGCAGTCCGAACACGACGGACGAGGCGAACCGGGCCAGCGCCTGACCGGTCTGCACGATGGAGAGGCCGCCCGCGCGCAGGTGATCGGGGACCAGCGTCGCGCCGTGCGCCATCAGCACGCCGTCGGTGGCCGCGTAGAACAGGCCGTGCAGCGCCACGGTCACGATGACCAGCGGGACGCCGCCGAACGGGCCGAGCAGCAGCAGGTACACCACGAGCAGCACCACGTGCCCGGCGAAGAACACCGTCCACCGGCCGACCCGGTCGGCGAGCCTGCCGAACGGGGTGGCGAACAGCAGGAAGGTCAGCGCGGTGCCGACCGGCATCAGCGCCAGCCAGTTCGGCGGCACGTCGGCGGTCTTCTGCAGCACGACGAAGACGAACGCGTCGGAGATGGTGGCCAGGCCCAGCAGCGCGGCGGCGATCGTGGTCCGGCGCATGCCGCGGTTGCGCAGCAGCCCGAAGATCGCCTTGACCGTGACGACCTTGCCCGGCACCCGCTCCAGCCGGGGCTGGCGCACGAAGCACACCAGCACGATCACGCCCAGCAGGCCGAACACGAAGCTGATCATGAAGATCGGGCCGGGGCGGAAGGTCAGCCAGGTCAGCACCGCGAAGGTGACGAGCGGGCCGAGCAGGGCGCCGATGGTGTCCATGGTCCGGTGCACACCGAACGCCCGACCCAGGTCCGCCGTCGGGGTGACCAGCGAGATCAGCGCGTCGCGCGGGCCGGTGCGCAGGCCCTTGCCCGCCCGGTCCAGCGTCTGCACCCCGCCCAGGCCCAGCGCGGAGGCGCCGACCGGGATGAAGGCGAGCTTGGTCACGGTGGACAGGCCGTACCCGGCGACCGCGACGCCTTTGTGCCTGCGGATCCGGTCGGCGACGTAGCCGCCCACCAGGCGCAGCAGCGCGGTCGCGCCGGTGTAGATGCCGTCCAGCAGGCCGAGTTGGACGTAGGTCATCTGCAGGGAGAACAGCACGTAGACCGGCATGAACGCGGTCACCATCTCCGAGGAGATGTCTGTGAGCAGACTCACCGTGCCCAGGAGCACGACCGTCGTCGAAACGCGGCTGCGCAGGGCCGGATCGCCCGCCCTGGACGCCTTCCGCTCGGCCTTGGAACGCCTGGTCGACGCGACGTACACCGAACACCTCCGCAGGTAGACCGCCTACCGCGGCGCTGCATTAACCGGTACCGGCCTGAGTATCGGCAAATGACCACGGTGTGTAACAAGCTGGCGAACTCGACCGAATCTTTGGTGGGTACTCGCGCACGCTTACCGGCTCACTCCTACTGCCGGTAACCGAAGTGCCCGTTCGAGCGACTACGTCAACAGTTGTCTTCGGCCAGGAAGAGGTCCCCGTGAGCCGTCAGAGGGCCCCGCATGTCCTGATCATCGTGCAGAACCTGCCAGTCCCGCTCGACCGGCGGGTCTGGCTGGAGTGCAAGGCGCTCAGGGCCGCGGGTTACGAGGTGTCGGTCATCTGCCCGAAGGGGCCCGGTGATCCCGCCTACGCGGTGCTGGACGGCGTCCACCTCTACAAGTACGCCCCGCCCAAGCAGGCCGAGGGCCTGGCCGGGTACGCGTGGGAGTTCGTCTACTGCTGGCTGCGCACCGCCGCGTTGACCCTCAAGGTCCGCAAGCGCGCCCGGTTCCACGTGATGCAGGCGTGCAACCCCCCGGACACCTACTGGGCGCTCGCCCTGCCGTGGAAGCTGCTCGACGGGGTGAAGTTCATCTTCGACCACCACGACCTCAACCCCGAGGTGTTCAGGTCCCGCTTCGGCGAGCCGAAGGAGCTCGGCGGCAAGGTGCAGCTGGCCATCCTCAAGTGGCTGGAGCGGCGCACGTTCCGCACCGCCGACCGCGTCATCTCGACCAACACCTCGTACCAGGACATCGCGGTCCGCCGCGGTGGCGTGCCGCGCGAGCACACCACGGTCGTGCGCTCCGGCCCGGACACCTCCGTCATGCGCCCCACGCACGCCGACGCCGACCTGCGCCGCGGCGGCAAGCACCTGGTCGCGTACCTGGGCATCATGGGCCCGCAGGACGGCGTGGACGGCGTGCTGCTGGCCGCCGACCGGATCGTGCACCACCACGGCCGCACCGACTTCCGGTTCGTGCTGCTCGGCTTCGGCGACTGCCTCGACGACCTGAAGAAGCAGTGCACCGACCTGGGCCTCGACGACTACGTCGAGTTCACCGGCCGGGTCGGGCCCGAGCAGATCTCGCGGTACCTGTCGGCGGCGTCGGTGGGTCTGTCCCCGGACCCGCGCAGCCCGCTCAACGACGTGTCGACCATGAACAAGACCATGGAGTACATGGCGTACGCGCTGCCCGTGGTCGCCTACCGGCTCACCGAGACCGTGGTCTCCGGCGGCGAGTGCGCCGTCTACGTCGAGCCCGGCGACAGCGACGGCCTGGCCGACGCCGTGGTCGCGCTGTCCGACGACCCGGCCAAGCGCGCCGAGCTGGGTGCCGCCGGTCGCCGCCGGGCCGAGCAGGTGCTTGACTGGCGTCCGCAGGCCCAGGCCTACGTGGGTGTCTACGACGAGCTGCTCGGCTTCGCCTCGGCCGGTCCGTTCCCGGACGGGTGGCCCGCGGTCGACCGCCGGTCGGCGGACCAGCAGGCGGAGAAGCTCGTCGACCAGTGGGGCAACCGGCTGGTCGACCTTCGCGACGACGCGGCGCTGCGCGAGTTCGCCGCCACTCGCGCCTTGACGCTCCAGGACGAGTCGGAGCGGGCAACCGGTCCGACGGCGAGCTGAATTCCGTACGCAGGGGAGAGGGAACGATGTTCGTACGACGGATCGCCGTTGTCGGCACCGGGTACGTGGGCTTGACCACGGGGGCCTGCCTGGCCTCGCTCGGCCACGACGTGGTGTGCGCGGACGTGGACGCCGCGAAGGTCGCGCGCCTGTCGCGCGGTGAGGTCGACATCCTGGAGCCGGGCCTGGCCGAGCTGGTGGCGGAGGGCATCGCCGCGGGCAGGCTCACGTTCGTGCTGGGTGCCGCGGCGGCCGTGCAGCACGGCCCGGAGGTCATGTTCCTGTGCGTGCCGACGCCGATGGGCGTGGGCGGCGTGGCGGACCTGAGCATCGTCGAGTCGGTCGTCGAGGAGGTCCGGGAGCTGCTGCCCGCGGACTGCGTCGTGGTCAACAAGTCGACGGTCCCGGTCGGCACCGCCGAGCGCACCGCCGAGCTGCTCGACCGCCCGGACGTGGGCGTCGTGTCGAACCCGGAGTTCCTCCGCGAGGGCAGCGCGGTCTACGACTTCCTCAACCCCGACCGGATCGTGGTCGGCGGCAGCAAGCAGGACGCCGCCGAGCGCGTCGCGGCCCTGTACGCCAAGCTGGGCGCCCCCACCGTGCTGACCGACGCGCCGAGCGCCGAGCTGGTCAAGTACGCGGCGAACTGCTTCCTGGCGATGAAGCTGTCGTACGTCAACGCCGTGGCCGAGCTGTGCGACCGCCTCGGCGCGAACATCAGCGACGTCACCGAGGGCATGGGCTACGACAAGCGCATCGGCCAGGCGTTCCTCCAGCCCGGTCCAGGCTGGGGCGGCTCCTGCCTGCCGAAGGACACGTCGGCGATGGTCCAACTGGCCGACGCGGCGGACTTCGAGTTCCGCCTGATCAGGGCCACGATTGACACGAACACCCGCCAGCGCCAGCGCATGGTGGAGAAGGTCCGCCTCGCGGTTACCGGCAAGCGCAACGGTTCCCTGTCGCGCCGCCGCCTGGCCCTGTTCGGCCTGACCTTCAAGGCGGGCACGGACGACCTGCGCGACTCCCCGGCCCTGGCCGTGGCGGCCCTGCTGCGGCAGGCGGGGGCGGACCTGGTCGGCTACGACCCGGCCCTGCGCCCGGACTCCCAGCACCCAGACCTGGCCCCGGTAACCGTCACCGACGACCCGTACCAGGCCGCGAAGGACGCCGAAGCCGTCATCGTCCTCACCGAGTGGCCCGAGTTCCGCACCCTCGACTGGCCCCGCCTGGCCGAGTCGGTCCGCAACCCCATCGTCGTGGACACCCGGAACCTCCTCGACCCGGCCGTCGCCCGCCGCGCCGGATTCGAGTGGATCGGCATCGGCAAGCCCTGACCGGCGCCGCGTAGACCCCCATGGCCCGGGGCGGACTCGTTCCGCCCCGGGCCGTTTTTCGTCCGCCCGAGTTATCCACAGGCATGATCACCTTCGCCCAGAACTGTCGGTGCCCACCACTAGAATGGAAAACGGGGGGCCGACGGCCACCCAAGATCGTTTTTTGGCGCCTTGCCCTCTCTGGTTGCCTCGGCGGACTGGGCTGGCGGTCGATTTCACTGCGGCTCCCCACGCGAATTGCGTACGAAGCTCGATTGGGCGCATTTTCTTTGCGCGGGGCCTCTGCGAGCCTGCGGTGGGCAAAGCGGTGGGGATGGGCAAGCCGCCTTCCCCGCGGGCAAGCTTGAGCAGACTCGCACCTCCACACAAAGAAGATGCGCCCGATCGAGCAGGAATGGCGTGCGCGATGAGTTCGCGGGGGGCAGACGTTCGGGGTCTGGTGGGCGCGGCTTGGCGGGGTGGTAAGAGTTGCGGGCCAAGCGTTGTGGCGGGGCATGTTGGCTTGGCGAGTGCGGCTTGCTGAAGTGTGGCGCTTGATCCCGTGGCAGGGCGCGTTGTGTTGGCGAGTTGGTGCGGCCGCGTGAGGTGGGTTGGCGGCGGGACGTTCAGGGGCTTGGCGAAGCGTGTAGGGGCTGCGGTGCCGGGTGTTGTGGCAGTGCGTGGCGCCTCAGAGCGTGTTTGAGATCTACCGTGTGGTGAGTGGGTGTGGTCCGGGGCGGGTTGCGGCGTGTCCTCGGGTGATGCGGCGGGTCATGGTGGTGATAGCGGCCCAGCGGATGATGGCCTCGGAGGTGGCGGGGTGGCGTTCGTGGTCGCGGGCGAGGCGTCGGTGTGCGGTGAGCCAGGCGAAGGTGCGTTCGACGGCCCAGCGTCTTGGGATGACCGCGAATCCTTTCTGCCCTGGGGGTTTGCGTACGATCTCGATCGTGGTCCGCAGTGTGCGGGCCCAGTCGACGAAGGCGCCGGCGAACCCGGCATCGGCGAACAGGTGTCGGACACGACGAGTCGTCTTGGTCATGATCTGGCGGTGGCGCAGTTCCAGCACGAGCTTTCTGCCGCCGTCGCGGTCCTGCGCACTGGCGGGCAGCACCAGCGCCACCAGCAGCAGGCCGAGGGTGTCGGTCACGATGAACCGCTTGCGGCCGTTGACCTTCTTGCCCGCGTCGTAGCCTCGGGTGTCGACACCGACGGTGTCGGAGCC
This sequence comes from Actinokineospora auranticolor, assembly GCF_041897805.1. Taxonomy (GTDB): domain Bacteria; phylum Actinomycetota; class Actinomycetes; order Mycobacteriales; family Pseudonocardiaceae; genus Actinokineospora; species Actinokineospora auranticolor. Next base: position 8,050,012 of record NZ_CP154825.1, on the reverse strand, counting down.
CTTGACCGACTGGGAGTCCATCAGTCCCGCGCTCGGTTCCGGGTCTCGTCCCGCGTCATCCCGGACCCGAGCTCGCAGGGCGTCGACCATCCGGAAGGTCAGCTTCTGCTGCTCCCACCTGGTGAAGTACCAGTACACCGTCTCCCACGGCGGGAAATCCACGGGCAACGCCCGCCACGCACAGCCCGTGCGCACCACGTAGAGGATCGCGTCCACGATCTCCCGACGAGGATGCTTCTCGCGCCGACCACCCCGCGGATGCGCCGACGGCGCCGGTAACAACGGCTCCACCACCGCCCACTCGGCATCGGACAGATCCGACGGATACCGCTGCTCACGCGCCACCCCACCCACCCTGACCGACCACCCGGGCAAGATCAAGCAGCCACGCCGACCAAGATCTCAAACACGCTCTCAGTGAGTCGGCGTGGCCGACTTGGGTGAGCTGGCGTGGAGGTCAGCAGGTGTTCGGGTCTCTGGTGGGTGGGGAACGGCTGTCGTGTCGTGGCAGGGCGCTCCGCGCGGCGGGGCCGGCGGGCGCTCGGGGGCTTGGCGGTGTGAAGATTGGCTTGTGGGCAAGGGTTTGTGCGCCTGGCCTTGGGCAGGGTGCGGCGCTTTGGTGTGTCGGCGTGGCCGAATTGAGTGAGTCGGCACCGCGACGGGTGGCTAGAAGGTGATCAGGACCAGGGCTTGGTCGTCGTGAGGTTTGGGGCGGGGCCAGCGGATGCCGTGGGGGTCGGTGGATTCCGCTGCGCGGACGGCGTCCAGGACGGATTGGGGGCCGGTGGTTTGGCACAGCCGCAGGGCTTCCGGCCAGTCGAACAGGTTGTATTGGTCTATGCCACAGGCGACGCCGTCGGTGGCTATGAGGGTGGCGGTGACGGAATCGCGGGGCCAGGTGGCGCGGATGGCTTGGCGGGCCGCCGCCGGGACGGCTTCGGCGACCCAGTAGCCGCCTTCCTTGTTGCGCAGGGCCGAGGTTTTCCGCGATGACGCGCGGAGTGCGGCTAAGTGCTCCGGTGAATAGCCGCCGCCTTGGCGGAGGCGGTCCCGGTAGCTGCCCTTGGGGAGTTGGCTGAGGCGGAGGTCGGCGACGACCTGGGGTTCCGGGGTGAAGGCGACGACGGGGGTGTCGGCCAAGACCAGGGCCTCGACCTCGGCCGCGTTCCAGCGGACGATCGCCACCGTGCTGGCCGGGCTGTCGCCCGGTGTGAAGCCGTTGCCCCTGGCCACCGAGCGGATCGAGGCGGCGAGGTGGTCGGCCAGGTCCAGTTCCGGGGCGGCGCTGAGCCTGCCCGCCAACTGGGCCGCCAACTCCGCCGCGTACGCACCCCCGCTCGGCAGGTCCGGGCGCAGCGAGGTGGCGCCGTCGAGTACGACGACGGCGTCGGGGAGGACCACGACGATGTCCTCGCTGGGGCGTGGCTTCCCGTCCACGCCGAGGCCCGCCGCCTCGGCGAAGGTGATCTCCGGCATGGGGTCGATCCTGCCTCGCGTCAACCCCGGTTGACAACCGGGGCAATGTCAACCTATGTTGACGGCATGGTCGAGGCAACGCAGTTGGCCAGCGCCGCGGGCGACCAGGACCCCCAGGTGGGGCTCCGAGCGGTCGCCGCACTGCGCAAGCTCCTGGAGCAGTTGGAGTCGGTGCAGGTGCGCAGCGCGCGCGTCAACGGATGGTCATGGCAGGAGATCGCGGCCGAGCTCGGTGTGAGCAGGCAGGCCGTGCACAAGAAACACGGGAGGCAGTGACATGTTCGAGCGGTTCACCAAGCAAGCCCGCGTCGCCGTCCGCGACGGCGTGCACATCGCCGAGCAGGACCACGCGGCACGCATCGAGCCCGAGCACCTGCTCCTGGGCATGCTCCGCCAAGACGGCACCCCCGCCACCGCGGCGCTGGCACACCACGCCGTCACCACCGCCGCGGCCCGCGACGCCATCGCGGCCGTACGCAGGCGCGGCGGCCTCAACGACGCCGACGCCGCCGCGCTGAGCGAGTTCGGCATCGACGTGGACGCCATCGTCACCGCGGTCGAACAGGCCCACGGCCCAGGAGCCCTGGGGAACGAACCCAAGCGCCCGCGCACCACCCGCCCCCGCTGGCGGGTACCGATCTCCTCCGATTCCAAGCGTGTCCTGTCCACCAGTCTCCGCGAAGCCCTGGACCTGGGCGACCGGTCGATCGGCGACCACCACCTGCTGCTGGCGATCCTGACCGTGGGCGGCGTCGCCGCCGACGCCCTCGCCTCCCTCGGCGTCACCCACCACGGCGTCCGCACCTACCTCGCCGCGGCCTCGTAACCAGGCCCGGCCCTCGTCGAGGTCAGGCGGGAACGCTCAGGGACGCGGGGGAACGACACCGTTTCAGCTCGCCACCGGCACACCAAAGCGACGGCGACCCGAGGTCGTCGATCCCAAGGTGTCGATCCCCGCTGCCGGCACAATTTCCGATGCGGCGATGTGCGTGGTCGACTGGCTTGGCCGATCAACCGCGTGCGCACTTACCTCGCCCAAGCGGCTGCCCACAAGCAGGCACCTCACCTCGGCCAAAAGGCCAAGGTGCGTGGCAGGCACCTGTCTCGGTCAGTCACCTCAGCGCGCGGCTCACACCTCAATCACCGACAAGATGTTCCCCGCCGGGTCGCGGAACCACGCTATCGGCGGACCGACCGCCCGCATGATCCCCTTCTCGTCCGTGCCCGGGTACCGCTCGAACCGGACCCCGAGCGCCACCAGACCGTCCACTGCGGACTCCACGTCCGGCACCGGGAAGTTCAGGATCGTGAACTCGGCGGGCGTGTGGTTCGGCTTGGGGTACACCAACGTGTCCCGGTCGCCCGCGATGTGCAAGGTGAGCATGCCGTTCGCCTCGGACACGCGGAGCCCGAGGGTGTCGCCGTAGAACTTCTTCGCGGCCGGGACATCGTCCACAGAGAACCCGCTGAAGGCTTTGGTGTTCGCGAACATCGCGATCTCCTTTCGTCTTGACCCAGTCTCCTCGTCCCGTGTCAAGCCCGCACGAAGTTGTCCACAGCCCCTATGGGGTGACCGCGAGGAACAGGAACGCGCTGAACAGGGTGAGGTGCACCGAGCCCTGCAGCAGCGTGGCCCGGCCGGTGACCAGGGTCAGCATGCTCGTCACGACCGTCAGCACCAGCATCACGAGTTCCTTGGCCCCCAACCCGAGCGTCAGCGGGCCGGTCAGCCAGATCGACGCCACCGCGATGGCGGGGATGGTCAGCCCGATGCTGGCCAAGGCCGACCCGAGCGCCAGGTTGAGGCTCACCTGCAGCCGGTTGCGCAACGCGGCGCGCACCGCCGCGACCGTCTCCGGGAGGAGGACCAGCAACGCGATGAGGACACCCACGAAGGACACCGGCGCGCCCACCGACTCCACGGCGGATTCCAGCGTGGGCGACACGGTCTTCGCCAGCCCGACCACCGCGACCAGGCACGCCAGCAGCAGCCCCAGGCTCAGCAGCGCGGTCCGGTTGGCGGGCGCGGCGGCGTGGTCGTCGTCGCCCGTGCCGTCCTTCGGCAGGAAGTAGTCGCGGTGCCGTACGGTCTGCACGAACACGAAAACCCCGTACAGCACCAGCGACGCCACGCCCGCGAACGCCAGTTGCGCCCCCGAGAACGTCGGCCCCGGCGTCGACTCGGTGAACGTCGGCAGCACGAGGCTCAGCGTCACCAGCGCGGTGATCACCGCCAGCGCCCCGCCGGAGGCGTGCGCGCGGAACTCCTGCACCCGGTGTCGCAGCGAGCCGAGCAGCAGCGCCAGCCCGACGATCCCGTTGGTGGTGATCATGATCGCGGCGAACACCGTGTCCCGCGCCAGCGACGACGCCTTCGCGCCGCCCGACGCCATCAGCGTGACGATCAGCGCCACCTCGATCACGGTCACCGCGATCGCCAGGATCAGCGTGCCGAAGGGCTCACCGACGCGGTGCGCGACCACCTCGGCGTGGTGCACCGCGGCGGTGACCGCGCCCGCGAGCCCGAGGCAGACCAGTATCAGCAGCACGGTCCCCAGGTCGCGGCCGTAGGACATGAGCAGCACTACCAACGCGATCGGTGGGACGGCCAGACTCCAGCGGGGAAGGGCGAGGGCGGTGGTCATACACCGACCCTAATGTCCGGTTCGCGCCCCGCCACCCGCGCCGACGTCGCCCTCGACCCGTGGCCGCCAGGTCACGAACGGCAGGAACGCCTGCGCCAGCGGCCCGATCCCCAAGGCGTACAACACGGTTCCCACGCCGACGGTGCCGCCGAGCAGCCACCCGACCACGAGCACCGTGACCTCGATCGCGGTCCGCACCCAGCGGATCGCCCACCCGGTCCGGCCGGAGACGCCAGTCATCAACCCGTCGCGCGGTCCGGGGCCGAGGCGGACCCCGATGTAAGCGGCCGTCGCGAGCCCGTTGAGCACCACACCGCTTACCAAGAGCACCAAACGCACTACGAGGTTGTCCGGCGTCGGTAAGACCGCCAACGTCAGGTCTACCGACCCGGCGACGATCACCACGTTGGCCACCGTGCCCACACCGAGCTTCTGCTTGATCGGGATCCAGCACAGCAGCACGGTGACGCTCGTCAACGCGGTGACGATGCCGAAGCTCCACCCGGTGATCTTGTGCAGCGCCTCGTGCAGCACGTCCCACGGCGCGAGCCCCAGCGCCGCCTCGATCTGCATGCCGACGCTCACGCCGTAGAGCGCGAGGCCCGCCGTCAACTGGGTCAGCCGTCTGCCGGGGCTGAGGCGAACGGGAACTGGGTGCAACATTGGACCGGCCATGCCCCTATCGTCACCCGGGATTGGCTTTCAATCGACAGCCAATCTGCAATGATTGGCCTCATGATTCCCCTGGCTGGACGAGTCTCTGGTGGCCGATTGGTCAGCCTGCTGGGCCAGTGGCGGGATCAAGGCGGCCGACAGGGCTCCGCCGCCCTCGCCGCGGGCATCCGCCTGCTGATGTTCGACGGCCAGCTCCCACCGGGCACCACGCTGCCCGCCGAACGCGAACTGGCCGCCGCCCTCGGCGTGAGCCGGACGCTGGTCGCCGCCGCCTGGGACCTGCTGCGCGACGACGGCCTGATCGTCAGCAGGCGCGGCTCCGGCTCCCGCACGACCCTCCCCGCCGCGCCCCCGCACACACCCTTCCCCGAACGCAACCAGCCGATCGACTTCGCCACCGCGGCCCCGGCAGCGCTACCCGGCGTCGGATTGGCCGTAGACGCCGTCCGGGGTGCCTTCGCACTGGAACTGGCCGGACACGGCTACCTGGGCTTCGGTCTGGACGTTCTCCGCGAACGCCTGGCCGCGCGCTTCACCGTCCGAGGACTGCCGACCACCCCGGACCAGATCCTGGTCGTCAACGGCGCCCACCACGGCCTCGCGCTCGTCCTCAGCGCCATGACCGGCCCCGGCGACCGTGTGCTCGTAGAGCAGCCCACCTACACAAACGCTCTCGAGACCATCCGCGCCGCGCACGTCACCCCCGTGCCGGTCACCATGCCGGAGGAGGGGTGGGACCTGGACGGCATGGAGGCCGTCCTGCGCCAAGCCGCGCCCCGGTTGGCCTACCTCATCGTGGACTTCCACAACCCGACCGGACGCCGTCTCGACGCCCCCGGCCGTGAACGCTTGGCCGCGCTACTACGGCGCGCACGCACCCACGCGGTCGTAGACGAAACCCTGGTCGAACTGGACCTCGACGGCGACCCCCTCGACGGCCCACCCCCCATGGCCGCTTTCGCGCCCAACCAGGTCATCACCGTCGGCTCGGCCAGCAAATCCCACTGGGGCGGGCTGCGGCTGGGGTGGGTCCGGGCGACCGAAGAGGTCATCGGCAGGCTCGCCGCCTCCCGCCGCGCCTTCGACCTCGGCTCGCCGGTCTTCGAACAGCTGGTGCTCGCCGAGCTCTACGCCGACCCCGAGCCGATGCTGCGGCAGCGCCGCGCGGAGATGGCGCACACCAGGTCCGTGCTGGTCGACGCCGTGCGCGCGCACTGCCCGGACTGGACGTTCGAGGTGCCGCGCGGCGGGCTGAGCCTGTGGTGCGGGCTGCCCGCGCCGATCGGCACGCGGATCGCGGTCGCCGCGCAGAACGTGGGGGTCCGGGTGGCGCCCGCGGCCCGGTTCAGCGTGCACGGCGGGCTGGAGCGCAGGCTGCGGCTGCCGTTCACGTTGCCGCCGCCGCTGCTCGTGGAGGGCGTGCGGAGGGTCGCGGGCGTGGCCGCCGGGGTCACCGGATCGTCTGGAACGCTCGGTTCCGACGGTCTAATCCCGGTCGCCTAGCTGGCTTTACCGGTTCCGAGGCGGTAGAAAGCCAGTGCGCTGGATGGCGTAGAGGTTTGGACCTTTCGCCACCCAGCGCACGTCGGCCTCGGCGTGCCACCCCGCGCGCCGGCACAGCCCCTCGTTGTGCCGACCGGGTGGACCGAGGGGGAGCCCCGGCGCCGCGGGGGCATCGCGGCGCCGGGGCCAGGTCCCGATCAGACCGGGCGCGGTCGGCTGATCGGGGTGGGGGAATGGCTCAAAGGGGTATCAGCGCACCTGGGTGCGGTTGTCCGGCGCAAACTGGCCGGTGTGCGGGCACAGTGGTCCCGCGGAACCCGGTCAGTCGGGTGTCGACGTGGGCAGCCCGGCCTCATGACCGGGTGGCTCGACCGCTCTGTCCCCGGCCGCGCCGAGCGCGAGGGGCGGGATGAGCCGGTGGCGGCCCGTCATCGCGCCGGAGAAGGCGCGCGCGTTGCCGCTGTTGTCGTGCGTGGGCGACGCGGTGCTCGCAGAGGTCGCCGGGCAGACGGGTGCGGACGGTGCGGTGGGCGATTTCGGTGCCTTTTCCGTACCTGCCTGCGGACCGTCGTCGGGGACGGTCGACGGCACGGATGGGGCTACCTGCTCGGGCACCGTCAGGTTGGGTCTTTGGGGCGTCGGGGGGACCGTGCGCGGTGCTTTGGCCACTACGGCCTGCCGGACGTGCTTGACCGGCTGCTCGACCTTGGGCTCGGGTGCCGGGACCGGCTGGGGCTCGGGCACCTCGACGACGGGAACGACTTCGAGGACTACCTCGACGACTGGGACCGCGTTGTGCACTGACGCCGACGCGGGCCCGCTGTTGGTCCCGTGGGCCGCTGACTGCTCCGGAGCCGCCTGCATGGTCGCTGCGGCGGGCGATGGCCCGGCGAGCGTGTAGACAGGCTCTGAGTGCGTTGTGGGTACCAGGTTGTGGATAGCGCTAACCGTGACCGCAGTGACCTTGATGAGCCGGTTGGTCGTAGTACCGACAAGTTCTGCCTGTGCGACTACGGCGCTGTCTTGGACCACTGGAATGGGCTGGGTGGTGATGCCGGTGTCGGCGGACGCGGAGTCCGCGGTCAGCACCCCGATCACCCACGCGACCACCACCAGCCCGGCGGTGACGGCGAACCGGAGCAGCAGGCGCGACGCGTTCGATGTCCGTGCCACGTTCTCACCGCCATCCCGGTTACCTCGTCGAGCCGCCACCGACCGGTGTGACCAGGCCACTATCCAGGACCCGGCCACCCTTGCGCACCCTAACCGCGTGTGTTCCACCCGGAAAGACGGCGCTCGGTGCCGCGTGAGTAGGCACCACCATGACGATGATCACCGTGTGTGGAAACCGCTGGACCGGGTGATTCTGTTGCCGCTTCCGAGCGAGTGCGCGCGCACGGCGCCACGGTGTCCGTTGTGCACACCGATGAAGCGCTCGGCCGGACGAGTCCACTGTCCCCTCTGGCCGATCGCCACCCGGACCTCCTCCTGCACGACAACGGTGGCAACGGCGAGTGCCTGGTCCGTCGCGGCCAACTGGTCGTACCGCGCGCGGACCTGCCCGCCGCGGTGCGCGCGCTCGACCGCTGGATCGAATCCGTAGACCCCGCCGAGCACGCCACGCTGCGGTTGCGCGCGGGCGTCGACTGCGTCGAAGTGGCCGCGGACATGGCCGACCGCGTCCCGGTGTCGGTCAACCACGTCCACACCGTCATGGAGGGCTCGCCGATCCTGCACGGCACCGGTAGGAGCCCTGTACCCGTACCGCTGCCACCGGAGCCACCGCGCGAAGTGTGGTCACGGCCCGCGACCGTCCTCATGCTCGACACCGGTCTCGACCCGCACCCGTGGTTCGTGGGCCGTCCGTGGTTCGGCCAGTGGGGTCTCGAGGTGCTGGACGCCGACGGTGACGGGGTGACCGACCGCCAGGCGGGCCACGGCACGTTCGTCGCGGGCGTCCTCCTGCGACACGCCCCGGGCGTCACGCTGCGCCAGCACCCCGTGCTGTCGTCCCACGGGTTGACCGATGACCGCACGGTCGCGAGCACGTTGCGACGTGCACGTTTCCTCGCGGCGGCCAGGGGAGAGCGGATCGACGTCCTCCTGCTGACCGCCGGGTGCCACACCGTCGACGACCGTTGCCCAACGATCCTCAGCCGCGAACTGGCCCACTGGCCGACGGCGGTCGCGGCCGCGGGCAACTTCGGCACCACGCGCCCCTTCTGGCCCGCCGCCCTGCCGGGGGTCGTCGCGGTGGGCGCATTGTGTCCCGATGGCACGGTGGCTCCCTTCAGCAACGGGGGTTCCTGGGTCGACCGGTACGCACCAGGGGTGGACGTCGTCAGCTCGCACGTGCGCGTCGAGGGTGACCGGCGGGTCCACGGCGCGGCCCGGTGGAGCGGCACGTCGTTCGCCGCGCCCCGGGTCGCCGCCGAGTTGGCCCGCTCAGCCGCCGAAGGCGACGAAGCCGAGGTCGCCGTTGGCCAGTTGTGCCGCGGCGAGGGCGGCACCCGGGTCGAGGCCGTCGGCGAGGTGGTCGTGCAGGTCCCGGACCAGGCGGGCGCAGCGCGCGTCGGGCACCGGGAGGGTGCTCGCCACGACTGAGCGGGCACCCCGGTCGAGCAGCGCGGCGGGCAGGTCCAGGCCCGACTCGCAGGCCGACAGCACGACCAGGTCCGGTACGCGCAGCAGGTCGTGGCCGAACAGCGGGCCGTCGGCCAACTCGATGGCGGAGAACAGCGGCGCGTCCGGTCGGTGCGCGCAATGCGCCGCGATGTGCAGCGTGTCGGCGTCGGCCATGGCGGCGAGAACGGCGGCCACGGTTGCGTCTTGGCCGGTGAGCAGGGTGCCGCCGTGGCGTCGGTGCAGCGCCACCACCTCCGACTCGGCGTGGTCGAGTCTTGGGCCCGCCACCCAGACCTGATTCATGCGTCTACGGGTGGCGGATTGCGCCTGAAGCCAATGCACGGCCGACGGCGCCACCGTCACCGATCTACCCCTCATGCTCGGTAGCGCGGCCCATGGCAGCCGAGTGAGGTTGCGGCTGGGCAGTACCACCAATGGGCGGTCACCGATTGTCTTGCCGACATTGGCGAAGATGGCCTCGTCCAGCCCTGCCGCTGCCCGGCGCGCGACTGCGCTGTCTCCGGTTGTGGCCGCCAAGAGGAAAGCGCGGTACACGGTGTCGTCGTTCACCGATCCCAGGTCGTGTAGTCGGAATCGGTGATCGACGATCGAGACCGCCCAGGTTCGTCCGTTGTGGAGGAAGAAGTTCAGGGCGGCCCTATCCGTGAGTACCTCCGAGAACTCTTCGGGACGCGCAGGGTGCGCGTTGTGCCGTTCCAGTGCCACAACGCCACATGGGGTTGTCCAGTCGCTGGAAGAGTCCGTCCGCAGCTTGGATAGCGCTACCGGATCCCAGATGGCGCGCGGAGGCGTTGTGGCCACCCGTTGCCGTTCAACCCATCGGAACACCGCACGCGGGCGACCGGTCGCGAGCGCGACAGCCACACCGGTGTCGGCAAGCTCGGTAGCCCGAGGATCCAGCGTCAGCCCAATCCGGCACGCGGTAAGCGCCGCACGCGGGGTCGACGCTATCCGCGCCTGGGCGAGCCAACCGAGCGCCCGCAGTTCCGGCGCCCCGTCGAACCGTTCCCGGGCAACGAGTTCCGGGCGACCGGCGGCGATTCTCAATCGAGCGGCGACCACGGGTTGGCAACCTTCAGCGAGCGTGGACGCCTCCGGAACCGCTTCTCCCGACGCGAGGCGCGCGTGCGCGTCCAACGCCAGCGCCTCCGGGGACGACGTGGCCGCCAACCGAACCGCGGCCCGGGCGCCGCTCGGACGACCCGCGCGCAGCGCGCACCAGCCCTGCGTGAGCACCGCGTCCGCGTAGCCGGGTGCGCGGCCTGTAGCACCCAACAGCGCGCTCGCCCTGGTCAGCTCGGCATTCGCCTCACGGTGCAGACCGGCGCCGAGCAGGGCCATCGCCCGGTCGACCACCGCGTCCGGATGGCGCCGCCCGTCGATTCCCGCCTCGGTGTAGAGCGCCAGAGCACCCGCGAAATCACCCGTTTGGGCTGCGACGAACCCTCGGTTGTGCGTGCACGTCGCGGCCCGCCCGGTCTCGCCGAGTCCACTGTAGAGGGACTGGGCGCGGGCCAGCGCCGCGCCCGCGGTGTCGAACCGACGCAGGTGGGTCGTGGCAACCCCGAGCGCGACCAGCGCGTTGGCCGCCTCGCGCGGGCGGTCCACCAGCGCGTCGACCGCCGCCTCCAACCGGGGGAGCGCGGCCGCGTGGTCGCCGTCGTGGCAGAGGAGCACGCCGGTGAGCGCGTCGGCGCGCTCCCGCCACACGGGCCGGGCCGCGGCGATCAGCGCCCGGGCCCGGTCGGGATTGCCCAGCAGATGGCAGAACCAGGCCAGCGCCAGCCGGGACTCCGCCTCCTCCTCCGGCGCCCCCGCGGCGGCGACAGCGCGCTCGGCGGTGAACCGCGCCCGCCGGGTGGACCCGTGTTCATGCAGCTCGACGGCCTCGCCGTGCAACGCGGCCCACGTCACCGCGCACTCCCGCGCAACCAGTCCGAAACCAGGGGCGCCGCGGCCTCGCGGTGCAGCACCACCCGCACCCGCCCATCCGGGACCGGCGCGTCGAAGCACCCCAGCCCGTCGACCGGCAGCACCTCGGCCCCGTCCCGCGAGTGGACCTCCGCGTGCGTCACGCCCAGACCCGGCGCGACCAGGCCGGTGATCCGCGGCCCCAGCTCCACCAAGACGTCGTCACCGCGCCACACCGCACGTGCCCCGCGCACCGCGACCCCGGCGTGCGCCACGAGCTCCAGCGGCAGCCAGTCGATGCCCAGCAGCGCCCCGGCCGCCACGGCGGCGGCGAACACCCGCTCCGGCACGGGATCCGCGCGGTCGAGCAGGTCGGCCAGCTCGGCGAGCAGTTCGGCGTCGGTCATCCCACCGCCCCCTCGGGCATGCCCAGCAGGGCCAGCTTGCGGCGCAGGTCGCCCAGGCACCGACCCCGCGTGCGGCCCACGCTCGCGGGCGAGAGGCCCAGGGCCCGCGCGAGCCGCGGGTAGGTCAGCTCCGGGGCGAAGGCGAGCAGGCCCAGCAGCTTGCGGCAGCGCTCCGACAGCGCGGTGAGCGCGCTCCACAGCAGATCGTCGCGGTCACTGCGCAGCACCGCGACCTCCGGCCAACTGTCGTCCGGCGCCAGGTCGAGCTCACCCGGCCGGTCGACGGGCACCTCACGACCACGCCGCTCCAGCACCCGCAGGCACTCCCGCCGCGCCGTCGTCGCCAGCCACCCGGCCAACCGGTCGGGCATGCGGATGGCCGCGGCGTGCTCGGTCAACGCGATCCACGTGTTCTGACTGACATCGGCCGCGTCCGCCGCGTCCAGCCGGTGTGCCCGCGCCACCCGCCACACCAGCCGCGAGTACCGCTGCACCAGCGCCCGCCAGGCCTGTTGGTCCCCGGCCACAGCTCGGCCCAACAACTCCGCTTCCGTCCCCATAACTCCTCCTCGCTGAGCCCCCTTCCGCCGCGTCAGACGACGTCGACGGAAAGAGCGCTCCCAGCGCCCCTCGAAGGAGTGACGACTCGCCCGCTACCGCCCCGTCCCGCGACAACCGGCCGTGCCGGGACCGCGCTTCGCCACGCCGAACCGGACCGTCGCCCGCGATGAGTTCGGGGTGCTGGTCGAGGGCAAGTTCGGCGGCGTCGAACCGCGATTTGCCACGCCGATCCGGACCGTCGCCCGTGATCGGTTCGGGTGCGGGTCGAGGACGACTCCGGCCGTGCCGAACCGCGCTTTGCCACCCAGGTCCGGATCGTTGCCCGTGGTGAGTGTGGGTCGAGGACGAGTCCGGCCGTGCCGGTACCGCGCTTTGCCACCCCTGATCCGGACCGTTGCCCGTGACGAGCTCGGGGTGCTGGTCGAGGACGGCCGTTGCCGAATCGGCCGCCTCGGTCAGGCGGGCCCTGTCCGGACTGCCGATCGGCGGCCGCCGGCTCGCGGCGCGGGGGCTCGACAACGCTGTCGGGTAGCGCCTCCTTGCTCGATGGTGGGGCGGGTTCAGGCCAGGCGGTGCAGGCGGGTGATCGCCTCGTCCAGGACCTCGTCGCGCTTGCAGAAGGCGAAGCGCACGAGGTGGCGCCAGCGGTCCGGGTCGTCGGTGAACACCTGCACCGGCACGGCGGCCACGCCGATCCGCCCCGGCAGCGCGCGGCAGAACTCGTGCCCGTCGGTGAACCCGAGCGGGCGCACGTCCGCGCACACGAAGTAGGTGCCCTCGGCCGCGCGGACCCCGAACCCGGCCTTCGCCAGCCCTTCCGAGAGCCGGGTCCGCTTGTCCGCCAGCGAGGCCCGCAGCCCCTCGACCCAGACGTCCTCCTCGCGCAGCGCGTACGCGACGGCGGACTGGAAGGGGGTACCGCCCGCGAAGGTGAGGAACTGCTTCGCGGCGCGCACCGCGGCCACCAGTCCGGCGGGCCCGCACACCCAGCCGATCTTCCAGCCGGTGCAGTTGAAGCTCTTGCCCGCGCTGGAGATGGTCAGCGTCCGCTCGGCCATGCCCGGCAGCGAGCCCAGCGGCACGTGCTCGCGGTCGTCGAACAGCAGGTCCTCGTAGACCTCGTCGGTGATCGCGATCAGGTCGTGCTCCCGGCACACCTCGGCGACCGCGGTCAGCTCGGCGCGGCTGAAGACGGTGCCGGTCGGGTTGTGCGGGGTGTTCACCAGAACCACCTTGGTCCGGGGCGTGATCGCGGCGCGGAAGGCGTCGACGTCGAGCCCGAACCGACCGGACGCCTCCTCGGCCAGCGGCACCACCCTGCGGGTCGCGCCCGCGAGCGCGACGCACGCGGCGTACGAGTCGTAGTACGGCTCGAACAGGACCACCTCGTCACCGGCCTCGACCAGCGCCAGCAGCGACGCGGCGATGGCCTCGGTGGCGCCGACGGTCACCAGGACCTCGGAGTCCGGGTCGAACTCGGTGTCGAACCTCGTCCGCCGCCGCGCGATGGCCGCCCGCAGCTCCGGCAGCCCGGGACCCGGCGGGTACTGGTTCGCCCCGGCCGAGATGGCGTCCCGGGCGGCGGCGAGCATGCCGTCGGGGCCATCGGTGTCCGGGAAACCCTGGCCCAGGTTGACGGCATCGGCCTGGACGGCGAGCGCGGTCATCTCCGCGAAGATCGTCGAGGTGAACGGCTGGAGGCGCGGCACGAGGTTGGTTGGGGGCACGGCTTCGCATCCTCACGGAGAATGGCACCGTGGAGCAACTAGGACCGGTCCCCGGACAGGAGCAGAAGCAGCGGGCGCTGCGGCGGATGAAGCTGGTCGCCCTGGCCTTCCTCGGCGCGGCGACCGCGCTCTTCCTGGCCACCACCCTCTGGCAGTCGGCGGGCGCGCCGGGCTGGGTCGGCTACGTCAAGGCCGCCGCCGAGGCGGGCATGGTCGGCGCGCTGGCCGACTGGTTCGCCGTGACCGCGCTGTTCCGCCGCCCGCTCGGCCTGCCCATCCCGCACACGGCGATCATCCCGACTAAGAAGGACGTGCTGGGCGACAGCCTCGGCGAGTTCGTCGGCGCCAACTTCCTCTCCGAGGGGGTGGTGCGGGAGCGCCTGCGCCGGATCGGCGTCTCCGCCCGGCTCGGCGCCTGGCTGCGCGAACCGGACAACGCCGAACGCGTCACCTCCGAGCTGGCCACCGTTGTGCGCGGCGCGGTGACGGTGCTGCGCGACGAGGACGTGCAGGCCGTCGTCGAACAGGCCGTCGTCTCCCGGGTCATGGCCGTGCCGTGGGGCCCGCCGCTGGGCAAGCTGCTGGAACGCGTCTTCGCCGATGGCTCGCACCACAAGCTGGTCGACGTGATGTGCGACCGCGGCTACGACTGGGTCAAGGAGAACTACGACCAGGTCATGTCGGTCGTGTCCAACCGCGCGCCGTCCTGGTCGCCGAAGTTCTTCGACTCCCTGGTCGCCGACAAGGTCTACGGCGAGGTCCTGTCCTTCGCCTGGGCAGTCAAGACCGACGTCAACCACCCCATGCGCCTCGCCCTGGACAAGTTCCTCGGCGAGTTCGCCGCCGACCTGCAGCACGACCCGAAGGTCATGGCGCGCGCCGAGGAGGTCAAGCACCAGGTCCTGGAGCACCCCGAGGTCAAGACCGTCATCGGCTCGGCCTGGTCGTCGGCCAAGAAGATGCTCCTCGACGCGGCCGAGGACCCGTCCAGCGAACTGCGCACCCGCGTCCGCGCGGGCCTGACCACCCTGGGCGACCGCCTGGCCACCGACGAGGCCACCCGCACCAAGGCCGACACCTGGGTCGAGGGCGCCGCTGCCTACCTGGTGCTCAACTACCGCGACGAGATCACCACCCTGATCACCGACACGGTCCAGCGCTGGGACGCTGAGGAGACCTCCCGCAAGATCGAACTCCAGGTCGGCCGCGACCTGCAGTTCATCCGGATCAACGGCACCGTCGTCGGTGCCCTCGCGGGCCTGCTGATCTACACCATCGCCCAACTCATCGCCTGACCCCGCCAGCCACCCAAGGCCGCCCAACCGGGTGGTGGCGCCCCAACGGTCGCCACCACCCGCCGGACAGCCGCTGCCAGGCCACGGCTCCGCCACGGTCCCAACAGCGCGTCGTCCAACAGCACGCCATGCCCACGGCTTACGACTTCCACTGGCATGCGACAGCCGCAAGCCCGCCGCCATCCAGACTCACCCCGTCCGCGGCGGTCGCCGCGAGCCCACGACTTCGAACCGCCGACGGGAGTCAGTCGACGACCTTGGCGCGCTCGCGCCAGGTGCGGGCTTTCTCGCGGTTGCCGCAGACCCGCATCGAGCACCAGGTGCGCGAGCGGTTGCGTGACCGGTCGAAGAAGGTCCACTGGCAGGCGTCGGCCGGGCAGATCTTCATCCGCGCCCACTCGCCCAGCACCACCAGCCGGGACGCGGCGGCCAGGACCGCGCCGGTGACCTCGGCGGCCACCAGCGTCGGCGCGGCGTCGACAAGCTCGACCCGCACCGGAACCGGAGGTGGCGCGGGCGCGGGCGCGCCGCCGACCACCGCTCGCAGACCGTCGCGCACCGCGCGGACGTGGACCATGTCCTCGTCGCCGAGCCCGCGGTCGGCCAGCCACCTGGACCACCCGATCGGGTCGCCCAGGATGTCCGTGGCCAACTCGACGTCCACGGTGTTGAGGAAGTCGAGGACCAGATCCACATCCCGGTCGGTGTTGACCACAACACCACTGTAGGGCGAATACCGGTTGTTCCGTGTCGAACTAACCTTCATACTCCTTTCACTGGTTACAGGAGGACGACCATGACCGCCGCCATCCCGAAGTGGGGCACGACCGTGCTGGACTGCCCTGACCCACGCGCCCTCGCGGGCTTCTACGCCGCCCTCCTCGACTGGTCGGACACCGACGTCAACGCGGACAACTCCTGGGCCACCATCAAGGGCGATGGCGCCCGCCTCGACTTCCAGCAGGCCGCGGACTACCGCCCGCCGACCTGGCCGTCCCCGGAGTTGCCGCAGATGGCCCACCTGGACTTCGACGTCGCCGACCTCCAAGCGGCGCACGAGCGCGCCTTCGGGCTGGGCGCCCGGCTGCTGGACAAGTCCCATAACTCCTTCTGGGTCTACGCCGACCCCGCCGGTCACCCGTTCTGCCTCTGCGTCTGAGTCGGGTACGTCACCTCCGTCAGTATTCTTGATGTGTATACACCTGGTGTACAGTCCTCCTATGTCAATCGGACATGCGTTGCTCGGCTTGCTGGAGACCGGTCCCAGGCACGGTTACGACCTCAAGCGCGTCTACGACGAGCGCTTCGGCCAGGACCGGCCGCTCGCCTACGGGCAGGTCTACTCGACCCTCTCCCGCCTGCTGCGCAACGGCTTGGTGGAGGAGAGCGGGGTCGAACCTGGTGGGGGTCCAGAACGCAAGCGCTACGCCATCACGGACGCGGGTGTCACCGACGTGTCGGAGTGGCTGGTGACTCCAGAGAGCCCGCAGACCTATCTGCAGAGCGCGATGTACACCAAGGTCGTCCTGGCCCTGATGTCCGGTCGCGACGCCAACGAGGTGCTGGACGCCCAGCGCACCGCGCACCTCAAGTCGATGCGCGAGCTGACCTCGCGCAAGCAGGGCGGTGACCTCACCGACCAGCTCATCTGTGACCACGCCCTGTTCCACCTGGAAGCGGACCTGCGCTGGCTGGAACTGACCGCGGCCCGCCTGTCCGAGCTCGGTGGGCAGTTCACCGGGTGACCCCCGCCGGACGGTGGGGAACCCTGGCCGATCGGACGATGCGCGGCCAGGTGGGGCGGGGGATGTTGACGGGCGAGTTCATGGGTCTTGGACGCGGTGGGGAGCAAGGCAATGGCAGAGCGGGATGACGACACCCTGCTGGTCGGCAGTGAGCTACGGAAGTCCTTCGGGCCGACGCCCGCGTTGGACGGCGCGGGACTGATGGTGCGCCGGGGGGAGATCGTCGCGGTGATGGGCCCCTCGGGCTCGGGCAAGTCGACGTTGCTGCACTGCCTGGCCGGGATCGTCGCCCCCGACTCCGGGACCGTGACGTTCGACGGCCAAGACCTCGCGGCCATGAGGGACCGCGACCGCAGCGCGCTGCGGCGCGGCGCGTTCGGTTTCGTCTTCCAATTCGGACAGTTGGTTCCCGAGTTGTCGTGCGTGGAGAACGTCGCGCTCCCCATGCGGTTGGGCGGGACCCGGCGCAAGCAGGCCGAGGCCAAGGCGCTGGAGTGGATGGCCCGGTTGGAGGTGGACCACCTGGGCGGCAAGCGACCCGGAGAGGTGTCCGGCGGCCAGGCCCAGCGGGTGGCGATCGCCCGTGCGTTGGTGACCGAGCCCAAGGTCGTCTTCGCCGACGAGCCGACGGGGGCGCTGGACTCGTTCAACGGCGAGCAGGTGATGCGGTTGCTCGTCGACTCGGCTCGGGAGACCGGTGCGTCCGTCGTGCTGGTCACCCACGAGGCTCGGGTCGCGGCGTATTCGGACCGGGAGGTCGTGGTGCGCGACGGCCGCACCCGCCAGGTGGAGCTCGTCTCGTGAGGTCTTGGCTCAACGACCTGGCCATCGGGGTCCGACTGGCCGTCGGGGGTGGTCGGACCGCGTTGGCCCGCTTCGTGCTCAGCACCATCGGCATCGGCCTCGCGGTGGCCGTGCTGCTGTTGGCGTCGTCGGTCGGACCGATCCTCGACGCCCGCGACGTCCGCGCCACGGCCAACCAGCCGATCTACCTCCCGGTCGCGGGGGTGGCGCCGACTCGGTACATGGAGACGAGCACCGAGTTCCGCAGTACCCGTATCGGGGTGACTTACCTGCAAGCCTTCGGCGCGACCTCGCCCGTGCCGATCGGCATTCCGCGGCTGCCGGGGACCGACGAGATGTTCGTCTCCCCAGCGATGGCTGACCTCTTGGCCGACCCCCTGTTGCGAGAGCGGTTTCCCCAACGGATCGCGGGAGTCATCGACCGCGCCGGGATCAAGGACCCGTTGAAGGCTCAGGCCTACCTCGGCGCGGACGACCTGCCCGCCAGGGAAGTCGGGGCGACCCAGACCGCCTACGGGTTCAGGCAGGGGTCGCACGTCGCCTATATGGACGCCGGGCTGTTGTTGCTGTTGTTGCTCGGCACGATCGCCATCCTGGTCCCGGTGTTCATCTTCCTGGTGTCCAGCACCCGCATCGCCGGTGCCGAGCGGGACCGGCGGCTCTCGGCGCTGCGGTTGGCGGGCGCGGGCGATCGGCAGGTGCGCCGCATCGCCGCCGCCGAGTCGTTGGTCAGCGCCGGGGCCGGACTCGCCCTCGGGGGCGGGTTGTTCCTGCTGGGCCGCGAGGTCGCGGGTGGGATCAGCCTGATGGGTTCCAGCGTCTACTCCTCCGACATCGTGCCGGTGTGGTGGCTCGCCGTGTTGGTGGTGCTCTCCGCCCCGGTGCTCGCGGTGTTCGCCGCTCAGTTCGCGTTGCGGCGCACCATCATCGAACCGCTCGGGGTGGTGCGTCGCAGTACGCCGGTGAACAGGCGAATCGCCTGGCGGCTCGCCATGATCGCGGTGGGCGTGTTGCTGCTGCTGTGGCGCGGCGGCGAGTTCCTGGACAACACGTGGGTGTGGTCGGTGCTCGTGGCGACCGGTGTCACCCTTCTCCTGCTGGGTGTGCCCGCTCTGCTGCCCTGGGTGGTGGAGCGGACCGTGCGCGGACTGCGCGGGGGCAGCACTTCCTGGCAGCTGGCGGTGCGCAGGCTCCAGCTCGACAGCGGCACGTCCTCCCGGGTGGTCAGCGGGGTCGTAGTGGTGCTCGCGGGCGCGATCGCCTTGCAGGCCATGTTGCTCTCCCAAGCGCGGATCCGATCCTTTTCCGGTTCGACGTGGGATGGCGAGAGCACCGTGCTCTCCGTCTCCGCCGTCGGGCAGGTGGCACCCGAGGTGGAGAAGGCGCTGGCCGCCACGCCCAGCGCGCACGCGTGGAGCAGGGCCGACACCGTGGACGTGCAAATCCCCGGCTTGACGCACAGCTACACCCAGGTCGTGGACTGCTCCATCGTCGCGGCGGTCTACGGGTTCCACGGCTGCGTCGACGGCCACATCTACGCCCAGCCGGGGTTGGACATCACCGGCCTGGAACAGGGGAAGGAGGTTGCCGTCCTGTCCACCGACAGCAAGGAGCGCGCTGTCAGCCGCATCCGGTGGACCGTGCCGGTGCCGGTCGAGCGCGTATCCTTCGCGGCCAGGGTCAACCAGGAGTTCCCCGCGCTCTTGATCACCCGTGCCGCCATGCCCGACGCGCCCCGCACACGGGACCAGGTCGGCTTTTACGCCCTTCCCGACCCGAACGCCACTGACGCCACTGACCGCATCCGCGCCGCTCTCGGCCCGTTGGGGTGGCAGGTCTCGGTCTACGAACGCCGGGCGTCCTTCCTGCGGGACGACCAGGAGACCTACCTGACCATCCGCACCGGCCTGCTGATCGGGTCGGTGTTCACCCTGCTGCTGGCGGGCGTCAGCCTGCTGGTGCTGGCTGTGGAGCACATCCGCGAGCGCAGGCGGCCGCTGGCGGTGCTCGCCGCCGGTGGCGTGCCCAACGGGGTGATCGCCCGGTCCCTGCTGTGGCAGATCGCGCTGCCCATCGGCCTCGGGGTGGTGGTCGCCGTGGGGGTCGGTGTCACCTTGGCCGCGCTGACCGCGCAGATCGTCGACGGTCCGGTGATCCTCGACTGGCTGACCATCGGGGTCATGACCGGCGCCGCCGCGGCCCTGGTGCTGCTGGTCTCCCTGTTGACCCTGCCCTTCCTGCGCAGTGCCACCAGGCTCGAATCGCTGCGCACCGAGTAGGGGGTGCCGGAGGTCGTCTGGGGGTCGACCTCCGGCACCGGAGCAGGTCAACGCGACCGTCCACAGCAGAACGATCAGGGCGCGGGGAAGTCCACAGTGGATGTGGGGAGCGTGCATGGTGTGCCTCCGTTTTCGGACAAGCACACGGTGACAGGATTCGGGGAAGCGCGTTGGAAGTTATCCACAGCACCCGATCGGGCGATTTACACCAGCAGGTACGCCGCGCTTCCCAGTCGCTCGATGGTCGCGTCCGACGGCTGGACGTCGTAGGCCGTTGTGCCGCAGCGCCGGTTGAACCCGGTGAGCACGGCGTGCCGGGTGGTCGAGGAGCGGTTCGCCGTACCGGAGTGCCACAGGTGCGAGTTGACCAGCCAGGCCGTCCCCGCCCGGCCCAGCAGCAGCACCTGCTCCGGGTGGTCCTCGTGCCCGCGCGGTGGCACGAAACCGTAGTCCAGGTGCGAACCGGGCACCACGCGCGTGGCACCGTTCTCGGTGGTGAAGTCCGCCAAGGCCACGATGACGTTGCAGACCCGCCACCGACCCGGGCCGGTGGCCTCCGCCGTGTCCGTTTGCTGTTCTTGGCCGCCGAGGCCCGGCCGCCCCGCGCGGTAGTGCATGGCGCTGATCCGGAACTCCGGTCCGAGCAGGTGCCGCACCGCGGCGAGCAGCTGCGGGCGCAACCACAGCGGGTCGAACACCTCGCCGGACTCCAGCAGGTCCTTCAGGTGCAGCGTGCCGCCCCGCGCGCCCGCCGCGGCCAGCAGGGCCTCGATCTCACCCAGCGCCACGCCGACCTGGTCGGTGGTGAGGAAGTCGTCGAAGCGGCAGTAGCCGAGTTCGTCGAGTTCCCCCAGCTGCTGGGGTGCGAGCAGGTCCGCGCGGACGCCCAGCTCTTCGAGAACCTCGTGCACCCCTCCAGCATTAGCCCAGCGCCCGCCGCTCCGCCACCGAATTCACCTGACTACGTAGAAGTAAGCCGGAACAGCCGAAGGGCGAGTTGGATTTCCAGGGACCGCTCCTGGCCCTGCCAGTCCGCGCCGAGCAGGGAACCGATGCGTTCGAGCCGCTGCACCACCGTATTCACGTGCACATGCAGGACGTCTTTGGCTCGGGTCAGGTTGGCGCCGGTGTGGAAATACGCCTCGAGGGTCCGCAACAGTTCAGTACCCCGGCGGTCGTCGTATTCCAGCACCGGCCCGATGGTGGCGTGCACGTAGCCCTCTAGGTCCGCGTCGCCGAGCAGCAGACCGACGAACCCGAGCTCCGAGATCGCCCCGCCGTGCCCGGCCCGGCCCAGGGCGAGCAGGGATCGCGCGCACCGGGCGGCCTCGGCGTGCGCCGCCGCGAAGCCGTCCACTTCGGACACCGGTCCGGCCGCCCCGACGGTCA
The DNA here is from genome assembly GCF_041897805.1 of Actinokineospora auranticolor. Lineage (GTDB taxonomy): Bacteria > Actinomycetota > Actinomycetes > Mycobacteriales > Pseudonocardiaceae > Actinokineospora > Actinokineospora auranticolor. Next base: position 8,028,949 of record NZ_CP154825.1, on the reverse strand, counting down.
CCGGCGCGTCCATGGTGGCGGTCAGGCTGGCGGCGATCTTGGCGGCCAGCTCGCCCGGGTTCTCCGTGCGCGCCAACAACACCACCTGGTCGGCGTGCACCCCGACCAGGTCGGCGAACCGGACGGCCGCCGCGGCCAAGCGCCGCCTCGGCACCTCGTCGGCTGCCGCCACCAGCACCGCGTGCGGCTCGGTGAGGTCGACCCCGAGCCTGCGCCCGCGCAGCACCAAGGCGGCCGGGTTGCGGTTCGGCGTGGTCAGCAGGTCGGCCAACAACTCACCGCGAACCTCGTCCTCGGCTTGGGCAACCGACCGCCGCAGCATCAACAACAACGCGGTGACCACGCCCGCGCGCTCGAAGAGGCGACGGTCCGCGTCCGCCAAGTCCGCCCTTCCGGTCAAGACCAGGCTCCCCAGCAACTCTTGGCCCGCCTGTACCGCGCAAACCCAGGTGCCCGTTGTGGCCACCGCGCGCCCGGAAGCCCGGGCGGAGGCCACGGCCTCATCCGACGGTGGTGGGGCCTCATCGCCGACCCCGGCCAGTTCCACACCTGTCGCGTCGTGGACCGCGATACCGCCGCGCAGGACCTCGGCGACCGCAGCGGCCACGTCCGGCAGGTCACCGCCGCGCAGCACGAGGTCCATGAGCTTGTCGTGGGCTTCCTCGGAGCGGCGCATGGCCTCGTTGTGCGCGCTGATCGTGGCGTTGGCGGCGCGGGTCTCGTCGAGCAGGCGGGCGTTGTCGATGGCGATCGCGGCGTGGTCGGCCAGCGACGACAGCAGCGCCACCTCGTCGGGGGAGAAGTCACGGGCCACGCGGTCGGCGGCGAAGAGCACCCCGATCACCGTGCCGCCCATGGCCAGCGGGACGCCCAGGATCGCGGTCAGGCCCTCGTCGTGCACCGACGAGTCGATGGGCACCGTGTGCCGGAACCGCGCGTCGGCGAAGTAGTCGCGGGTCGCGTAGGGGCGCGCGGTCTGCGCCACCAGACCGCCCAGCCCCTCGCCCATGCCCAGTGTTACCTGCTGGAACAGTGCCGACGCCGAGCCCTCAGTGACCCGCATGTAGGTCTTGCCCGCGTGGTCGTCGTTGAGCGTCAGGTACGACACGTCGACGCCGAGCAGCATCCGGGCGCGGCGCACGATCGAGCGCAGCACGGCGTCGGTGTCCCGGAGCCGGGCCAGGTCACCCGCCGTCTCGAACAGCGCCGACAGCTCGGCCTCGCGCCTGCGGTGCCCGGTCATCCGGCGGCGGACCCGCAGCGCGTCCGCGGCCGCCTCGTCGAGCACCGCCAACTCATCGGCACCCAGCCCGGCCGCCTTGGCCGTGGCCTGGACCTGTGCCAGCCGCTCCCCGCTCGCCCCGGCGGCGAGCAGGCCGAGCAGTTCACGCACCGCGTCGTGGGCCTTCACGGGGTCATGGTCGCACCCGCCACCGTGAACCGCGCATATGCGTCTTACCGCGTGGCGGGAATGCGTTCGGTCGAGTCCTCAAGCGACTGTCCACGCGTTTCCCGCGCCGCTAGGACGGCGATGACCGTGAGTGCGCACATTGCCACCAGGTAGAGCGATACCGGCATGGTGCTGTTGTACCGCTGGAACAGTGCGGTAGCGATAAGAGGGGCAACTGCGCCAGCAGCGATGGACGATAGTTGTCCGCCTACCGACAGGCCCGTGTACCGCACGCGGGTGGGGAACTGCTCGGAGAAGAACGCGGCTTGCGGTCCGTACATCGCCCCGTGCAGTACCAACCCCACGGTCGCCGCCAGAATGATCACACCGGGTGAGCGCGTGTCGAGCATGGCGAAGAAGACGAACGACCACACCGCCATCGAGACCGCCCCGAACAGGTACACCGGCCTGCGGCCCAGCTTGTCCGACAACGCGCCCCACAGCGGAATGCAGGCGAAGTGCACCGCCGAACCGATCATCACCGCGTTGAGGCCCACGGTCTTGGACAACCCCAAGCCGGTTGTCACGTACACGAGGATGAACGCGGTGATCACGTAGTAGGACACGTTCTCCGCCATGCGCGCACCGATGGTGACGAGAACCTGACGCCACCCGCCGTGGAAGAGTTCCACCACCGGCACGTGGGGCGTCTCCCGCTTCTTCGCGGCCAAGAACACCGGGGACTCGGTCACCGCCAGCCGGATCCAGAGGCCGATGACCACCAGGACACCCGACAGCAGGAACGGCACGCGCCAACCCCAGGCCAGGAACTGCTCGTCGGACTGCGTCGCGGCCAGCACCGCCAGGACGCCAGTGGCCAGCAGGTTGCCGCCCGGGGCGCCGCACTGCGGCCACGAAGCCCAGAACCCACGCCGCTCGGGCTCACCGTGCTCCGAGACGATCAGCACCGCTCCACCCCACTCACCGCCAAGGGCGAACCCTTGGACCAACCGCAGCGCGGTAAGCAGAAGAGGCGCGCCGACGCCTAGGGCTGCGTAGGTCGGTAAGAGGCCCATGGCGAACGTGGAGCCACCCATCAGCAGGAGACTCAGCACCAGCAAGCGCTTGCGGCCCAGTTTGTCGCCGTAGTGGCCGAACACGAGCCCACCGATGGGGCGCGCCAAGAAGCCGATCGCGTAGGTCAGGAACGCCAAGAGCGTTCCGGTCAGCGGATCGGCTGACGGGAAGAAGAGCTTGTTGAACACCAGCGCGGCGGCGGAGGTGTAGAGGAAGAAGTCGTACCACTCGACGGTGGTACCGATCAGGCTCGCGGCGACGATGCGCATGAACGGCCGGGGCATGGCGGTCTCCTGTCGCGAAAGGGGGTCAGTTGGCGGTCCAGCCGCCGTCGACCGGCAGCGAGGCGCCGGTGACGTGGGCCGCGTGCCTGCCGCACAGCCAGAGCACGAGGTCGGCGACGTCTTCCGGGGCGATCAACCGCCGGATCGGGGCGCGGTCGAGCAGCACCTGTTCGACGACCTCGTCGGGGTCGATGCCGTGCGCGGCGGCCTGGTCGGCGATCTGGGCCTCGACCAGCGGGGTGCGCACGTACCCGGGACTGACGCAGTTGCTCGTCACCCCGTGCGGCGCGCCCTCCACGGCGGCGACCTTGGACAGGCCCTCCACCGCGTGCTTGGCGGCCACGTAGGCGGCCTTGTACGCGCTGGCCCGCAGGCCGTGGACGCTGGAGATGTTCACGATCCGTCCCCACTCCCGCGCGTACATGTGCGGCAGGCAGCGGCGCATCAGCAGGAACGGTGCGGTGACCATCACCCGCTGGATGAGGTCGAACCGCTCCACCGGGAACTCGTGCAGCGGCGCCACGTGCTGGATACCGGCGTTGTTGACCAGCACGTCCACCTCGGCGGGCAGCGCGTCCACCGAGGCTTGGTCCGCCAGGTCGACCACATGCGCGTGACCGCCGACCGAGGCGGCCACTTCCTCCGCCGCGTCCCCTGACCGATCGACCACGTGCACCTCCGCGCCTGCCCCCGCCAGGGCGAGCACGCACGCCCGGCCGATGCCGCTCGCACCGCCGGTCACCAGCGCGGTACGCCCGCGCAGGCCGTCGTTGTGATCCGGGCCACTAGTCATGGTTGATCACGTTAGGTAAGCCCAGAGCGGCCTGCCATGTGCACACTGCCTACAACAATGCGTCGAGATGTAGTTGTGGCAACCATGCCGACATGCGCACGGTTATCTGCGTAGGCTTACGGAGTGATTTGTCCGAAGTGCCAAAACACGATGCGCACCGTCGACCGCCTCGGCGTGCACATCGACCAGTGCGATGGATGTCGGGGAATCTTCCTCGACCGTGGTGAGCTTGAGCAGATCGCCGCAGCCGAGCAGCGCCACTACACGCCCCCGCCGCCGTACCAGGGCGCACCGCCGCCCGCGGCCGGGTACCCGCCGCCGCCTCCGGCGCCCTACCCGCCGCAGGGGTACGCCGCGCACAGCTACCACGACTCCCCGCCTGGGTACCGCGACTCGCCCCCCGGGTACGGCCACCAGGGCCACTACGGGCACGGGCACAAGAAGCGCCGTAAGAGCTTCCTCGAAGACCTCTTCGACTGATCCGTTGAACCCGATGATCTGCGCGGCCTGCGGTGAGTGGGCCGACGAGCCTCGGGTCGACGGGCCTGTCCTGGTCTGCGGGTTCTGCGGGCACCGGGAGCCGTTCGCCAGACTCCCGGTGTTCGCCCTGACCGGACCGAGCGGCACCGGCAAGTCCACCGTGTGCCGCAGGCTCTGCGCGCGCCTGTCCGACCGCGCCGTCGTGCTGGAGCAGGACGTCCTCTGGGTCGGCGCGCTGCGGGACCCGTATGACGACTACGCCGCGTTCCGCCAGACCTGGCTGCGCACGGCCGCGATGGTCAACCAGAACGGCCGCCCGACGGTGTTGTGCGGCACGGTCGCGCCCCCGCAGTTCGAGCAGCGCCCGGAACGGGTCCTCTTCTCCGAGATCCACTACCTGGCCTTGGTGGCGGACGATGACGTCTTGGCCGCGCGGTTGCGCGCGCGCCCCGCGTGGCGCGGGTGGGACGACGAGCAGCGCATCACCGACATGCTCGCGTTCAACGCGTGGGTGAAGTCCACCCAGACGACCCCGCCGATGACCCTCCTCGACACCACCGACGCACCGGTAGAGGAAACCGTGGACGCGGTGGTCGAGTGGGTCCTATCGCGCCTCTAGTGGTTCACGGGCCGACGGTGCCGTCGACCGCCTCGCGCAGCAGGTCGGCGTGCCCGTTGTGGCGCGCGTACTCCCCGATCATGTGCATCATTACCGCGCGCAGCGAGATATCCATGTCGCGCCGCTCGTACCGGTAGACGTTGTCGAGCGAATCGACCGTCGCCTCGATCCGCCGTGCGTGCTCGATCTCCCGCTCCCACGCCGCGTAGGCCTCATGCGCTGTCGCCCCGTCGGTGTTGAACGCGGCCTGGAAGTCTCCGGTGTCCGACCACACTCGTGGCACGTCTTCGCGGTTCACGACCAATCGGAACCAGACGCGCTCCACCTCGGCCATGTGTCGTAGTAGCCCCAGCAGCGACAACGTCGACGGTGGCGACGCCTGCTGTCGCAGCTGCTCGTCGTCGAGCCCGTCGCACTTCAGCGCCAAGGTCGCGCGTTGGAAATCGAGGTAGCCCCGGAGGGTCTCGCGTTCGGTCGTGGTCGTGGGCGGCATCAAACGTTCGATCGACATGTGCCGAATCATGCCCGCGCCGTGTGATCGGTCCCACCGGAATACGTGCAAGCACTCTGCTTGCAGGAGCTAGCACGCGGGCGTACCGTTGGTGGTGGGACGAGGAGGGCCGATGGACGAACCCGGTGAGAGCAGCCCGATGGACAGGGTCGCGGGCCTCGGGCGCGACATCGGCGAGTACATCAAGCAGCAGCGCAACCACGCCAAGATCTCGGTGCGCCAGCTGGCGAGGCTCGCGGGTGTCTCCAACCCGTACCTCAGCCAGATCGAACGCGGCCTGCGCAGGCCGAGCGCGGAGATCCTGCAGCAGATCGCCAAGGGGCTGCGGATCTCGGCCGAGGCGCTGTACGTGCAAGCGGGGATCCTCGACCTCCCGACCGGGGGGCCGATCACGGACGCCGTGCGCGCCGACCCAGACCTGACCGAGCGGCAGAAGCAGGTGCTTCTGGACATCTACGAGTCCTTCCGCCGCGAGAACTCCGCCACCCGGTCCGCGACTTCCACTGTGGACACCGGGCGAGCTCAACCGAGGAGTGAAGACGATGACCCAGAAGACCCTGCCGACCGACGGTGACACCCGCCGCGCGGGTGACCTGGTGCACACCGCGCTGGAGCAGGCCCGCACCCCGCTGCTCGCCGCGCTGGGCGCGGGCGACCTGGCCGCGAAGGCCGTGCTGGACGCGGTCGGCAAGGCCAAGGCGCGCGCCGAGGCCACCCGCGGCGACCTGCCCACCGACATCGGCGGCCTGCGCGACCGCTTCGACCCGGCCGAGCTGCGCAGGCTCATCGACGAGTACACCGGCGCGGCGGTCCGGCTCTACCAGCAGCTCGCCGAGCACGGCGAGGACGCGCTGGGCAAGCTGCGGTCGCAGCCGCAGGTCAAGAAGCTGGAAGAGGCCATTGAGGCCGCTCAGAGCCGGGTCGGCGACGCGGCGGGCGACGCTCGGACCCTGGCCGAGGAGATCTTCACCAAGGTGACCCGCAAGACCCGTGAGGCCGGTGAGAAGACCGCCACCGCCGCCGAGGACGCCGCCGCCGAGGTGGCGGAGACCGTGCTCGACGCGGGCGACGAGGTCGCCACCGAGATTCGCGCCACTACGGAGCGGGTCGCGGACAAGGCGGACAAGGCTGCTCGCAAGCCCACGGTGCGGAAGGCCCCGGCGAAGCCGACTTCCGAGTGAACGACTTGGCCCCGTGCACTCCTGAGTGTGAGTGCGCGGGGTCTTGTGGTGGAACCGCCCATATCGCACGTAGGCTGTCGGGGTGCCACCGCTCGCGTACGGGATCCTGAAGGTTATCGACTGGGCCGCGGTCCCCGTCGCGGTCTTCGCCCTCATCCACGCGCTGCTGCAGCGACCGGACGCGTACTCCGCCGCCGAGCGCATGACCAAGCCCGCCTGGGTGGGGATCACCGCGGGCGCCACCGCCGCGCTGTTCCTGTTCAGCTTCGCGGGCACCGGCTGGATCTTCTGGATGGCCGGTCTGGTCGCAGCCCTGGTCTACATCGTTGACGTGCGGCCCCGCCTGATCGAGGTGCAGCGCGGCCAGCGGTGGTGATGTCCCGGGCCAACGGGGCCGGTGAACCACGCACGGTAATCGTTCCTGGTCTGGGTGCCACCGCCGGGGAAGCGCGAATCCCCGCGTCGGGGTTGCCGGGTACGCGGATCGTGCTGACCTTGCCCTCGCACGCCGACGCTCCCGACGCGTCCCCGGACTACTGGACCTATCCGACCATCGCCGCGGACATCGCTCCGGCGTTGGAAGGCGTCCGGCAGGCCGTGGGCGTCTCGTTGGGCGCGGCGGCGTTGTGCGCGCTGCTGTCGACCACACCGCACGCCCTCGACCGGGTAGTGCTGATGTTGCCTGCGGCGCTGTCCAAGCCGCGACAAGCCGAATCCGCCGACCTTGTGCTGGAGATGTCCACCGCAGCCGAGGCAGGCGACAGGGGCAGACTCCGCGCGCTTGTCGCCGCAGGGGCACCCGCCGGTCTCGACACATACGTGGACGAACGCACCGACGCCCTCTTGCGCCTAGGCCCCGCCCTGCACGCGGTTGCCCGCCAAGTACCGGTGCCGGACCCGGCCACGCTGGAACAGGTCGATGCCGATGTCCTCGTAGTCGCCGCGATGGGCGATTTGCTGCACCCGACGGAGACCGCCGAAGAGGTCGTGGGAGCGCTACCTACGGCGCGATTGGTCCGTTTCGACTCTCCGGCACCCATGGTCACGCACCGCAGGGAGCTCCGTGCGCTGCTCACGGACTTCCTCGGTCGGTAAACGCTATCCTCGGGCGGGTGACGTGGACCATCGCCGGAACCCTGACCGTCTTGCCCGCAGCCGAGCACCCCGAACTGCTGGCCGAGCCCGTCGCCAAGGCGATCACCGACCTCGACGCCACGCGCATCGGCGTCGCCGAGATCGACCCCGAGCTCGCCGACACGGCCGCGTTCTGCGAGCACTACGGCTCGTCGCTGAGCGCGTCGGCCAACTGCGTGGTCGTGCTGGGCAAACGCGGCGGTGAGGAGCGGCTCGCCGCCTGCCTGGTGCTCGCCACCACGCGCGCCGACGTCAACGGGGTGCTGCGCAAGCTGCTGGACGTCCGCAAGGCGTCCTTCGCGCCCATGGACCGCGCGGTGGAGCAGAGCGGGATGGCCTACGGCGGGATCACCCCCGTCGGTCTGCCCGCCGACTGGCCCCTCTACATCGACGCGGCCGTCGCCGCGGCGCCCGAGCTCGTCATCGGCAGCGGTATCCGCGGCAGCAAGCTCTTCGTCCCCGGCGACCTCTTGGCCGCGCTGCCCACCGCACAAGTAGTAGATGGTCTCGCGCGATAGACCGAACGAGCGGCCTTTGCCCCGACGATCGTCGGGTTGACGCCACATTCCCTGTTCTGCCCCGCATTCCTGTGCTTGCATACGCCCCGTGGGCGGGTTGGAAGGGGCGAAGAAGTGACAACACAGACCGAGTTCGACACAACCGCGGTCGAGCGGGGGACGATCCGGGTCGGCGTCGTGGACGACGAACCGATGGCGCGCTCGTTCGTGAGCAAGATCCTGGGCGCGGCAGCGGACGTCGAGGTGGTCGCCGAGGGCGCGGACGGCGCGGAGGCGCTGGAGTTGGTGCGCACCAAGGAACTCGACGTACTGCTGCTCGACCTGCGGATGCCGCGCATGGACGGCCTCGATACCCTCCGGGAACTCCGCAGACAGGTGCGGGTCCCGGCCGTCGTGGTGCTGACCACCTTCCACGCGGACCAGGCCGTGGCCACGGCCCTCCGACTGGGTGCGAAGGGTTTCCTGCTCAAGCACATCGAGCCCGCCGAACTGGTGCGCGCCGTGCGGGTCGCGGCCAACGGTGGCGCGGTTCTGGACCCCGCGTTGACCAACGACCTGATGGGCCACTTGGCCACCCACCACCTCGACCGGATCGGCGCCGCCGCCGAGGTCGCGCGGCTGTCCGCGCGCCTGCGCGACGTGCTGCGGCTGGTCGGCATGGGGCGCAGCAACGGCGAGATCGCCGAAGAGCTGCGGTTGTCCGATTCCACCGTGCGCGGCTACGTGTCGGAAATCCTCGCGGCGACGGGTTGCGCCAACCGGGTTACCGCCGCCGTCTTGGCCCAACGCGCCGGTCTACTGGACTGACGCGTACGAGACCAGGAACTCCACCGCTTCCGCGGCGTCGTCGGTGACCATCACCCACTGCTCGGCCGGACGTCCCCGGGCGAGCTTGCGCACCAACGACGCCGCCGGGACCTCCTCGGTCCAGAACCGGTGCCCGAGGAACACCATGGGCGCCGCGGGGCCGACCGAGCCGTAGTGGTTCTGGGTGTAGTCCTGGAAGACCTCCTGCACCGTCCCGGCGCTGCCCGGTGTGTAGACGATGCCCCCGGTCGCGACGGTCAGCAGGCCCTCTTCGCGGACCGAGTTGGCGAAGTACTTCGCGTGCAACTCGCAGAACGGGTTTGGCGGCTCGTGGCCGAAGAACCAGGTGGGAATGCCGATGGTGCGCGGTTTCTCGCCAACCGGCAGGTCCACCGCGAGACCCGCGGCGATCCAGCGGCCGATCTCGGCGGCGTCCACGGTCGAGCCGCTGGCGAACCGGGGCGCGGTGGCCAGGCCCGCCAGCACCTCGTCCACACCGGACCGGTCGCCCAGTCGGACGCCGAGCGGCACCGCCTCCATCGCGCCGGGGCCGCCACCGGTCAACACGGTGAACCCGGCCTTGCCCAGCAGCACGCCCAGCTCGACAGCGCCGCGGTAGCGGTCTGAGTCGCGGGTGAGCGCGTGCCCGCCCATGACCGCGACGGGCCTACCGGTCAGCACGTCGTCCAACGCCTCGGAGATGCTGTGGTCGTGCAGCCGCTCGGCCAGCGCGTGCAGCGGGTCCGGACGGGCACCCTGGGCCAGAGCGTGCTGGTAGATCCGCGCGTCGGGGGTGTCCGCGTAGGACTCCGGGCGGGCCGGTTCGAAGCCGTCGAACAGCTCGGCGCAGGTGTAGAGCCGCGATCGATAGACCTCGTAGGGCAGCCCGGGCACGATCGGGAACAGCAGCGCCCCCGCCGCGTGCGCGCGCCGCTGGGTCTCAGGCCGCAGCGTGCACCCCAGGAAGAGGGCACCGTCGAGGGCCGTCCGCAGCAGCTCGTCGTCCGCCGGATCGGTCAGGTCGAGGGTCGACAAGGTCACATTGCGCAGGTCATGCCCGTTGTCGCGGTGTTCGCGCAGCAACTCCGCATCGGCGATCTCGATCCGCACGCCGGTAGCCTACGGAGACCCGGCCACCGACGTACGGAGAATGATGAACCAGGTGCAGGCACTCGCCGAACGCACGATCGCGGCACCCGTGGACCGGGTTCGGGCCGCCGTGGCCGACTACGCGGGCGTCCGAGGGCGGATCCTCACACCGCACTTCAGCGAGTACGAGGTCCGGTCGGGCGGGGTCGGTGCCGGGACCGTGGCGCACTGGCGGTTGCAGGCCACGAGCAAGCGGGTGCGGGACTGCGTGGTCGAGGTCAGCGAGCCGAGGCCGGGGAGTCTGGTGGAAGCGGACCGCAACTCCACACTTGTCACGACTTGGACGGTCGAGGGCTCGGACAGCGTCTCCACCGTGCGTATCGCCACTACGTGGGAGGGCGCCAACGGTGTCGGGGGGTTCTTCGAACGCCTCTTCGCCCCGGCGGGTCTCAAGCGCATTCACGACCAGGTGCTGGCGAACCTGGCCAAGGAGTTCTAGGTCAAGCCGCTAGGGGTGTCGATCGTCAGCCGAGCGCCTGCATGAAGGGGAGATAAGCGCGTCGGCGGTCACCCGGGAATGGGCGACCGCCGAGGGACATGATGTCGGTGTGGAAGGTCGGGGACAGACCGCGTTCGGTCACCCACCGGCCCAGATCGGGGTGCGTGGTGGCCGCGTCAACGCGGATCGGACCTCCGGCGTCCGCGGCCAAGTCGGCCACGAGCGCGCGGGCCGCGTCGTCGTCGGGGGCGATGAGCGGGCCGATGATCGCGGTGGGCGCGTCTGCTCCCGCGCGCCACGTGCCCGCGTAGGCGGTGATCCGGTCGTCCGACTCGACCACGCGCACGTGGTCGGCGAAGTCGAACAGTCCGGACAAGACGCCGGACCGGTCCGCGCCGAACACCTCCCGGTCCAGCGCGAGGATGGCGGGCAGGTCGGCGGGACAGGCCGGGCGGGTGCGCCCGGACCGCTCCGCGTCCAGCACGCCGACCCGGATGTCGGCCTCGGCGACGGAGTGGAAGCCGAGCTTCTCGTAGAGGGGCTTGCCCAGCGGGGTGGCGTAGAGGTGCGGGGTGGCCGTGCCCGCTTCGGCGATGACGTGCCGCATGAGGCGCGTGCCGAGGCCCCGGCCCTCGAACCGGGCGGCCACCAGCACCATGCTGATGGCCGCCAGGTCGCCGGTGCGGGTCAGGATCGCCGAGGCGACCAGCCCGCCGGACTGGTCGGTGAGGCCGTAGCCCTGCCCGACGCGCAGCAGGAAATCCCACTTGCGGTCCTCGTGGGGCCACTCGCGGTCCGCCGCGAGGGCGAGGCAGGCGGATAGGTCGTTGGTGGACAGCGGAATCAGGGTGGTGTTGCGAACATCCCCAGTGGTCACGCGTGAGATCGTCCCGCCGATTTGCGTTGTGGGGCAACCGAATTAGTCGCCATAGCGCCAATGGCCAAGTTCGTCAAACGGCTATCCCCCTGCCATCGAGTGAATGACACGCGGGCTCGGGCGGCATAACGTTGAAGTGTCTCCCCGGAAGGAAACCGTTATGCGCCAACAGCTTTCCCCTGCCCGGGGAACCGGCGACCGCGGGTCGCCGGTTCCCCGGGGTGGACTAGAAGATCACGGTCTTGTTGCCGTGCAGCAGGATCCTGCCCTCCAGGTGCGCGCGCAGCCCCCGCGCGAGCACGACCTTCTCGATGTCACGGCCCTTGCGCACCATGTCGGCGACCGAGTCGCCGTGGTCCACTCGGATCACGTCCTGCTCGACGATCGGCCCCTGGTCGAGCTCGGCGGTCACGTAGTGGCAGGTCGCCCCGATCAGCTTGACCCCGCGCTTGTGGGCCTGGTGGTAGGGGCGGGCGCCGACGAAGGACGGCAGGAAGCTGTGGTGGATGTTGAGCGCCCGCCCGGACCACTCCACGCACATCTCGCCGGGCACGATTTGCATGAACCGGGCCAGCACGATCGCGTCGGGGGAGTTGGCCTCCACCAGCTGCCTGAGCTGGGCGAAGGCGGCTGCCTTGCCCTCCGGGTCGGTGGCCGGGAAGGGCACGTGGTGGAACGGGATGCCGTGCGCCCGGGTGATCCCGGCCAGGTCGTTGTGGTTGCCGATCACCGCCCGGACGTCGACGTCGAGTTCACCGCTGTGCACGCGGCCCAGCAGGTCGTAGAGGCAGTGGCCCTCCTTGGACACCAGGATCACCACCCGGCGCCGCACCCCGGTGTCGGTGACGCTCCAGTCCGCCTGGCCGCTGAGCTCGCGGGCCACCCGGCCGAAGCGCTCCCGGAGCTCGTCCACCCCGAAGGGCAGCGAGTCCGCGCGCACCTCCTGCCGTGTGAAGAACCAGTTCGTCTCCGGGTCGGTGTGGTAGGCCGCCTCGACGATCCAGCCACCCGCCTCAGCCAGGAAACCGGAAATCCGCGCCACGATGCCCGTCCGGTCCGGACACCCCAGCTTGATCACATATCGACGCTCGTTCGGCACCCGCCAATCCTCGCAGCCCGTGTCCAGTCGACCGTCCACAACGGTCCCTGGTTCGGGGTTCCCGCCCGCGCCGCCGTGCTTGGGCGCCTACCCCTTGGTCGAGGTCAAGCCCGATTACCCGGCTCGCCTTCGACCGGACCCCACGGTTAGCGAGAAGCCGGATCCCCGTCAGATACGCTCCTTGACAACTGGATAGTGAAATAGCTCGACACCCATACCGCGGCCTGGCGGGCGTCGGGGGAGCTGCAGATCCCCCGACGCCAAGAGTCGCCAGATCGCCGCGAGTCATCGATCAGGTTGGTCGTGGTGAGCTGCCCTCGGCCCTGGGCGGGAGCCAGGCCGGAGGGCTTCGCGGAGTCGGTCCGGGCGCGGGGCTCGACGCCGTTCCGGCGCGTGTCCGAATCCCGGACGTGGCCCGGTTTTCGCCACACCCGTCGGTGATCACTGGACGTTCGACAGACACCCGGGTCTGCGATCCGGGCAAACCAGCCTGAGGCTGGCCTGCCGGTTCGCGCGGCCCAGTACGCCTTGCGTCACGGACAGGTCTGGGTTCACCGCGCTCACCAACTCCGGCCCGGACCGGGCCGGAGTGGATGTACTCGACCACCATCCACGCTCGCGGTCGTGGCCGCCACGGCCGCGTTAAGCAGCGTGTGCTCTCGAGACTGCAATCCGCGCGTTCTCGCCTCGCGGGATGGTGGGGCCACTACGGCCAACCGGGCCGTGTGGCAGCCGGTCGGCGTGGCTTCACAGCGGGAGCTTTGCTGCGTTGGGCGAGGCGGCTGGTCGCAGGCCACCTCCCGCGGCTGTTCCCCAGCGGTCAGCTGAGCTTCGTGTTGGCGTACTCGGTGATGGCGGCCCGCAGGAACTCGGCCAGGCGGGGGTCGGACTTGTCGAAGTTCGCCCGGAAGCGCGGGTCGTCGGCGTAGACGTCGGCGAGGCCGATGTAGGACTCGCGGTTCGGCGTCCAGTGGCCCTTGATCCACTGGTAGTGGCCCTCGACCGTGCGCTGGACGGCCGGGTCGTCGGCTCGGCGGTCCGCGTCGAGGTGGGCGATCAGCTCGTCCACGATCGCGACCCAGCCCTGGCCCTGGGTCCGCCACCAGTCGGTGGACTTCGGGGTGGTGTCCACGCTCTCGCCCCAGCGCTCGCGGGCCTCCTGCTGGAGGTGCTGCTGGGTCGGCTGGTCGAACCCCTCGAACCAGTGCTCGGCGGACTTCTTCGTCATGATCCTGTTCCCTTCCACATCGGTGATCGTGCGGGAGACGGTCTTGGCCAGTCGGTCGAACCGGTCGCGCTCGGCGAGCAGCCAGCGGTGGTGCATCCGCAACACCGCCGCCTGGTCCCGCCCGTCGCGCACGATCTCCGCGATGGCGTCGAGCCCCAGGCCGAGCTCGCGCAGCACGAGGATCTGTTGCAGGCGCAGCAACTGCTCCTGCTCGTAGAACCGGTAGCCGTTGGCTCCCACCCGCGAGGGCGGGAGCAGGCCAATCTCGTCGTAGTGCCGCAGCGTCCGCGACGTCACCTTCGACATCCGGGCCACCTGCGCTGTCGACCAGGTCATCACCTTCGTCTCCCACTGGGCTCTCCTGCGGCCCGAAACCAACGGTAGAAGTTGACGTAACGTCAAAGTCAACCCCGACAAACCACCAGGTACAACTCGAACCTGCTTGCCTGCGGTCCAGCCCCGACTTCCAGCGTCCGGCAGGCGCATCGCCAGGCTCCTCGGGCATCCGCCTGGGCTGCTCCGTTGCTCAGAGCTGTGGGGCGACTGCGGACCATGGGAGAGTGACCTCGCCCAGCCGCCAGCGGCGGCGGGTGTCCAGTACCGGCCAACCGTCCGCGGCGAGCAGGCGGATCGTCTCGACCCAGCGGGCGCGGGGGCCGAACGGGGCGAAGGGGGCGGCCGTGGCCCAGCCGGTGTCCATGGCCTGGAGCAGGGCGTGGACGGGCTCGCCGGGGACGTTGCGGTGGATGAGGGTCTTCGGGAGGCGTTCGGCCAGGTCGCTGGGGCGGTCGAGGTCGACGGGCAGGCAGGACAGGGTGAAGGTGCGCGGGCCTTCCTCGTCCAGCAGGACCCAGCAGCAGCGGCGGCCGATCTCGTCGCAGGTCCCCTCCACCAGCAGGCCGTTCGGGGCCAGGCGGGACCGCATGGTGTCCCACGACTTCCAGGCTTCCGGTTCGGTGTACTGGCGCAGCACGTTGAAGGCGCGCAGCAGGATCGGGCGGGTGCCCGCCAGTTCGAAACCGCCGCGGCGGAAGTCCAGGGCGGGCGGGTCGGCGGACGGTTTGGCTGCGGCGACGCGTTCCGGGTCGATCTCCAGGCCGAGGACGCGGACGATGGGGTTGACCGTGCGGAGGCGGGTGGCCATTTCGACGGTGGTGACCGGGGTGGCGCCGTAGCCGAGGTCGACCACGAGAGGGGCGTCGCCGGTCAGCGCCGCGCGGATGGCGGGGGTGGCGGTCAGCCAGCGGTCGACTCGGCGGAGGCGGTTCGGGTTGGTGGTGCCGCGCGTGGGCACGCCGAGAGCCCGGGCCCGGCCCGCCGCCAGACGTGGGGTGCGGGCCACAGGGGTCAGTGCTCCGCGGCGAAGGCGGCCTCGCTGGCCAGCAGTTTGCGCACCTGCTCCGCGATCACGGACTCGATCTTCCCGCCGACCAGGGGCACCCGGACCTTCACCTCGGCGTCGGTGCGCAGTTCGCTGCCGTCGGCGACGTCCACCAGGCGGTAGGTGCCCCTGATCTCACCCGGGATACCCGCGACGGTGGCGCTTGTGGTGCCGGCGAAACCGGCGCCGTCGGGCCGCCAGGTCTCCAAGCGCTCGACCACCAGGTCGCCCTTGACCAGGGTGCGCACGATCGACGGCAGCAGAGCCGACTCGATGCCCTGGCGCAGCTTGTAGGCCACTCCGTCGCCGTTGGCCTTGTGTTCCACCAGGGCCGCGTCCGTCCCGCCGAGCGTGCGGAGGCGGTCCCGCAGGAAGGCTTGGTCGACCAGTCGGGCGTGCACGGTGGCGGCGGGGGCGCGGAAGCTCGCGCGGTGCTCGATACGGCTGGCCATGTGCGGGAGGTTACCGTTGGCGCCCGTGACCAGCCTCCCCCTCGGTGCCGACGTCCGCAGCGGCGTCCCGCTCAGCGGCTACACGACCCTGCGCCTCGGCGGTCCGGCCGCCAGATTCGTGACCGCGGCCACGGCGGCCGAAGTGGTCGACGCGGTGCGCGCGACCGATCGGGACGGGGACGCCCTGCTCGTCCTCGGCGGTGGTTCCAACCTGGTGATCGGCGATCTCGGCTTCGACGGCACCGTGGTGCTCGTCGGCAACCACGGCAGCAAGATCGACTGCACGGTGCCGGGGCGGGTGCAGCTCACCGTGGAGGCAGGCGAGGACTGGGACACCGTGGTGGCGGGCACGGTCGAGGCCGGGCTCGGCGGCCTGGAGTGCCTGTCCGGCATTCCCGGTCTGGTCGGTGCCACCCCCGTGCAGAACGTCGGTGCGTACGGGGTCGAGGTCTCCCAGGTGCTGGTATCGGTGGACCTCTACGACCGGGAGACCGGTGAGGTGCGCACGCTGCGTACCGACGAGTTGGGGCTGGACTACCGCACCAGCATCCTCAAGGGCAACGACCGCGCCGTGGTGCTGCGGGCGCGGTTCGAACTCGTCGACGACGGGCTGTCCGCGCCCATCCGCTACACCGAGTTGGCCCGCGAACTCGGGGTGCGGCAGGACGAGCGGGTGCCGGTCGGTGATGTGCGGGCCGCCGTGCTCGAACTGCGGCGCGGCAAGGGCATGGTGCTCGACCCGGTCGACCACGACACCTGGAGCGCGGGGTCGTTCTTCACTAACCCGATCATCGACGACGCGGCGGCCGACGCGGTGATGGCGCGAATCGTCGGCGTGGTGGGCGCGGACGTGCCGGTGCCGAGGTACCCGGCGGGGCCGGGTACCTCGAAGCTGTCGGCGGCGTGGCTGATCGAACGCGCGGGCTTCGGCAAGGGCTACACGCGGGGCCGGACGGCGTTGTCCGGCAAGCACACCCTGGCGCTGACCAACCGCGGCGAGGCGACTACGGCCGACCTGTTGGCGTTGGCGTTGGAGGTCCGCGACGGGGTGCGAGCCGCGTTCGGCGTGGCGCTGCGGCCGGAGCCGGTGTTGGTCAACTGTTCCCTGGGCTGAGCCGGTGGGCCCGGGTCGCCGAGGCCTGGGCGCGTGGCTTGAGCACGATCTGGTCCAGGTTGACGTGCGGCGGGCGGGTCACCGCGAAGGCGATCACCTCGGCGACGTCGTCGGCGGACAGCGGCTGGATGCCCTCGTAGACCTTGTCGGCGCGTTCGGTGTCGCCTTCGAAGCGGGTCAGCGAGAACTCGGTCTCGACCATGCCGGGTAGGACCTCGGTGAACCGGATGGGCTCACCCAGGAACTCGCCGCGCAGGGTGCGGTGCAGGGCGGACTGCGCGTGCTTGGCGGCGGTGTACCCCGCGCCGCCGTCGTAGATCTCGACGGCGGCGATCGAGGTGACGGTGACCACGTGGCCGTTGCCGGAGTCGATCAGCTTCGGCAGCAACGCCTTGGTGACCCGCAGCGTGCCGAGCACGTTGGCCTCGTACATCCACCGCCAACGGTCCTCGTCGGCGGCGTCCACCCGGTCCAGACCCCGGGCACCTCCGGCGTTGTTCACCAGCACATGGCACCCTTGGACCTGGTCGGTGAACGCCTCGACCGAGGCCGGGTCCGTTACGTCCAGTTCGATCGCGACGCCGCCGACCTCCTCGGCGACCTCGGCCAACCGGTCCAGTCGCCGGGCGCCCAGCACGACCCGGAACCCGGCCCTGGCGAGGTGCCGGGCCGTCGCCGCCCCGATGCCCGCGCTCGCGCCCGTCACTACCGCAATGGGGTTGTTCACGGCTCGATCCTCCCCGGCGCCGGTGCGGGGCGGGTGGCGGGGGCGCCACGAGTGGTTATGAGCACGGTCACACCCGACGGCGGCACACCCCACCGGCCGCCGGGACGTCTTTCTCGGTGGGGCGAAGACTCGACACTGGAGGTCGCAGGGTGAGGTCAACCGCGAGATCCACGACGAACCGGAGGCGCGGCCTGCTCGGCGCGCTCTTCCTCGTGCTCGCGCTGCTCGCCGCGTGCACCTCGGAAGAACATGGTTCTCCCGGCGGCACGGGTGGTGGTGGCGGTGGCGGCGGTTCCGAGCAGCAACCGGAGGCGCAGCCCAAGGCGAAGTTGGCGGCGTCGCCCGCCGCCGACGCGGCCGACGTTCCGCCGGGCGACCCGGTGAAGATCACCGTGACGGACGGTGTGATCGATACGGTCGAATTGGTCAACCCGGACGGAAAAGCGGTCAAGGGCGTCGTTTCGGGCGACAAGCTGAGCTGGTCGAACACCGAGAGCCTCGGCTACGGGAAGAAGTACTCCTACACCGCGGCCGCCACCGGGTCCGACGGCAAGAAGGTCCAGTTGGCGGGGTCGTTCACCACGCTCAAGCCCGCCAAGACCCCGCGCGCGACGATCAACCCGGCGGACAACGCCACCGTCGGGGTCGCGATGCCCATCAGCATCAAGTTCCCCGAGGGCAAGGTCACCGACAAGGCGGCCGTGGAGAAGGTGCTGAAGGTGGAGTCCTCCAAGGAGGTCGCGGGGTCGTGGGCGTGGCTCAACGACCAGCAGGTCGACTGGCGGCCCAAGGAGTACTGGCCCGCCAACACCAAGGTCACCGTGACCGCGAAGCTGTTCGGCCTGGCCTACGGCGGCGGGGCTTACGGCAAGGCGGACCTGACCACCACCTTCACCGTCGGCCGCAACCAGGTGGTCAAGGTCAACACCCCCGACCACAAGATGAACGTCTACCGCGACGGTTCGCTGTTCGCCAGCTACCCGTCGAGCAACGGCAAGGACGCCGACCCGGACCTGAACACGCCCAACGGCACGATGATCGTCATGCAGAAGGACCCGGTCGGCGACTTCTCCAACCCGAAGTACGGCTACACCAACGTGATGAAGAAGTGGGCCGTCCGGATCTCCAACCACGGCGAGTTCATCCACGAGAACAACGACAACCGGGCCAACATCGGCAAGGCCAACACCTCGCATGGGTGCGTCAACCTGCTGGAAGCCGACGCCAAGGCCTACTTCGACACCGCGCTGATCGGTGACCCGGTGGAGGTCACCGGCTCCAAGGCGAACATGCCGACCACGTCGGACGTGTACGACTGGCTGATCCCGTGGAGCCAGTGGCAGAGCATGTCGGCGCTGCGTTGATCACCGGCGCGGGCGGTACCCGGCTGGCGGTGCGCACAGCCGGGGACCCGTCCCGGCCGCCGATCGTGTTCGTGCACGGGTGGGCCCAGTCGGCCGCGCGCTGGGCCCACCAGTTCGCCGATGCCGAGCTGGGGCGTGATCACCACCTGATCGCCTTCGACCTGCGTGGACACGGCGGGTCGGAGGCGCCGTCGGAGGGCTACGACGATCCGGCTGTGTGGGCCGGGGACCTCGCCGCCGTGCTGGAGTTCGCCGGGGCGCCCGCTGTGGTGGTGGGCTGGTCGTATGGCGGACTCGTGATCACCGACTACGTGCGGGAACGGGCCTGTGCGGGGCTGGCGGGCATCGTGCTCGTCGGGGCGATCACCGAGATCGGGCCGGGGCGGCCGGGTGGGGCCATCGGTCCGGCGATGCGCGGCGCGCTGCCCGATGTGCTCGCCGAAGACCCGGCGGTGGCCGCTTCCGCTGTCGTGTCGCTCACAGTGGGAATGACCGCGGAGCCCGTTCCGGGGGCCGAAGCGCAGCGGTGGGTGGGCGACATGCTGCGGGTCTCGCCACGGGTGCGCAGGGCTCTGTTCAGCCGCGATGTGGACAGCGCGGGTGTGCTGGCGGGGATCACCGCGCCGACGGCGGTGCTGCATGGCGACCTTGACCGCGTGGTCGACCGGTCGGCGGGGGAATACGCGTCAGGGAAGATTCCGGGGGCCTCGGCGCGTTGGTTCCCTGGGGTCGGGCACGCGCCCTTCGCCGAACGGGTCGACGAGTTCAACGGTGTGCTCCGCGCGCTGGCGGGGGGCTGGCAGAAGGGGTGAACCCGGGTGGCTCCCACGCAGCTCCGCAGTCCGCACAGAGTCGCGGTCCTGTCGGTGCACACATCCCCGTTGGAGCAGCCCGGCACGGGGGACGCGGGTGGCATGAACGTCTACATCACCGAGACAAGCACCCGCATGGCTCGGCGCGGGATCGCCGTCGAGGTGTTCACCCGGGCCACCTCGTCGGACCTGCCGCCGGTGGCCGAGCTGGCCCCCGGGGTGCTGGTGCGACACGTCTCGGCGGGGCCGTTCGAGGGCTTACAGCGGGCCGAGCTGCCGAGCCAGCTCTGCGCGTTCACCGCGGGGGTGCTGCGCGCGGAGGCCAGGCACGAGCCGGGGTACTACGACCTGGTGCACTCCCACTACTGGCTGTCCGGGCAGGTGGGGTGGCTGACCAGGGAGCGGTGGGGCGTGCCGCTGGTGCACACCGCGCACACCCTGGCCAAGGTCAAGAACGCCGCGCTCGCCGAGGGGGACACCCCGGAGCCGCGGATCCGGGTGATCGGCGAGCAGCAGGTGGTCGACGAGGCCGACCAGCTCATCGCCAACACCGAGGTGGAGGCCACGCAGCTGGTCGACCTCTATGACGCCGCGCCGGACAAGGTGCGCACCATTGCCCCCGGGGTCGACCTGGACCGGTTCCGCCCCGGTGACCGGCGGGCGGCGCGGGCCGCGCTCGGGGTGCCGCAAGAGGCGCTGGTGATCGCCTTCGTCGGACGGATCCAGCCGTTGAAGGCGCCGGACGTGTTGTTGCGGGCGGCGGCGGAGCTGCTGGCTCGGGGGGCGGTGCCCAGGGAGCGGCTGGTCGTACTGGTCGCGGGTGGTCCTTCGGGGACGGGGCTCGAGCAGCCCGCAGCGTTGCAGGACCTGGCGGTCAGCCTGGGGATCACGGACGTGGTGCGGTTCCTGCCGCCGCAGTCCGGGGACGCGCTCGCCCGGGTCTACCGGGCCGCCGACGTGGTGGCGGTGCCCAGCTACAACGAGAGCTTCGGGCTGGTGGCGCTGGAGGCGCAGGCGTGTGGCACGCCGGTGGTCGCCGCTGCGGTCGGTGGGCTGCCGGTCGCGGTCGCGGACGGGGTGTCCGGGCTGCTGGTGGACGGGCACGCGACCGGGGACTGGGCGGATGTGCTGGGTGGTCTGGTCGGGGCGCCTCGGCGGCTGGTGGAGCTGGCGGGTGGCGCGGTGCGGCACGCGCGCGAGTTCTCCTGGGACCGCACGACCGACGCGCTGGTCGCGGCGTACCTGGATGCGGGGGACGCGCTGCGCTACTCCGTGCTGCGTGCTGAAGTTGCCGTGTGACACCACCGGACTCACTCGACCAGGTCATCGCGGCGGCGCTCGACGAACGGGAGTTGGTCTACCGGCACCCGCAGGCCGGTCGGTTCCTGGTGACCTTGCCCGGGACGAAGAAGCAGCAGACCAACTGCTGGCTCATCGTGGGCAAGCACGCCTTGTCCGTCGAGGCGTTCGTGTGTCGCAGCCCGGATGAGGCGCACGAGGAGGTCTACCGGTTCCTGCTGCGGCGCAATGCCCGGCTCTACGGTGTGCACTACACGATCGACCGGTTGGGCGACATCCACCTGGTGGGCCGGGTCAGCCTCGCCGCGGTGTCCGCCGACGAGCTGGACCGGTTGCTCGGGCAGGTGCTGGAGGCCGCAGACGGCGACTTCAACACCCTGCTGGAGATCGGCTTCGCCACCGCCATCCGGCGCGAATGGGAGTGGCGCACCTCGCGTGGCGAGTCGTTGGCCAACCTGGCCGCTTTCGCGCACCTGCTGGAGCGCGCGGAGGACGCCGACGGCGGTTCCGGTGACCCCGCCGGGCTACGACCCCGTGTCACAGACGACGCCGACTCGTGACCGTCCGCTCCGCAACGGCCTGACCGCCACGACCCGTCTGGAAGGCAAGACGGAGTCGTGAGGTGAGGGGATGGGGATGGGGATGGGTGGATCGGCGGGGTGGCGTACGCGGTTAGCCGGTGCGGTCTTGGCGGGTGGTGCGCTGGCGGGGATGGCCGCGTGCACGTCAACGGCCTCCTCGGGGGCGTTCACGTCGGGGGAGGCGGCGGTGGCGCCCCAGCCCGCGGACTCGGCGGCTGGTGGGCGCGGGGATTCCGGTGCGGAGAGCAACTCGAGCAGCGGTGCCGCGGGGGGTGCCAAGGCGCCGCAGGCGGCGCAGCCGACCGAGCCGGACCAGCGGCCGCAGGTGCCGCAGCCGGGAGTGGACCGGAAGCTGGTCCGCACGGCCCTGATCGAGATGACCGCGCCGAACGTGCCCGACGCGGCCGCGCAGGCCCGGGCGGAGGCGGTCGCGGCGGGGGGCTACTCCGGCCAGGAGCAGGTGGACGACCGGCGGGCGACGTTGACCCTCTACGTGCCGTCGGACCAGCTGGACAAGGCGCTGCCGCTGATCGAGAAGGCGGGCAAGGTGCGGTCGCGGTCGCAGACCGCGCAGGACGTCACCGAGCAGGTGGTGGACGTCGAGAGCCGGATCGCCACCCAGCGGACCAGCCTGTCCCGGGTACGGGCGCTGCTGGACCGGGCGACCGCGATCTCGGAGATCGTCCAGCTGGAGTCCGAGGTCACCCGGCGCGAGGCCGATCTGGAGTCGCTGCTGAAGCGGCGTGAGGCGCTGGCGGGCAGCGTGGCCATGTCCACGGTGTCGGTGCGGATCGCCGCCGACGGGGCGCCGCCGGTCGCCTCGCCCAAGGAGGACGACACGCTGCTCGGGGCGTTCGGGGACGGGTGGTCCGCCTTCGTCGACACGGTGGCGGTCATCGTGTTCGGGGTGGCCCGGGTGCTGCCGTTCGCGTTGGTGGTGGCCGTTCCCGCCTGCCTGGTGTGGCGGTCGCGTCGCAGGCGGCGTGGCGCCGATACCGGTTCCCGGCCGCCGCTGCCGCCGGTCGTCGCGCCGCCTGCCCCGACGCCATCGGAGGGCTGAGTGCGGGGGTGGGCGGGTCGCCTGCCTGCCTGAGGTGAGTCGCGGGGCGGTTCGAGCGAGGGGGAGTCGCATTCCCGAACCGCCCCGCGGCTGCCCGCTGGCATCCCGTGGCGGGGGGAGCCCGGGAGCCTTCGCGGGACCGCCGGCTCGGCAGGGGAGTCGAGCCGCGCGGGACGGCCGCACGGGGTCAGGGAGTGCGTGGGAGCTGACCCGGCGCGGCATAGGTCAACTTGTCAGATGCCGGACACCAGCACAAGGCCGCCGGTTACGCCGATCGTGGATGTCGCGGACCGTGGGTAACGTTCCGATGACAAAACATGGCATTGCGGCGACTGTCCGTGTTCGGTCGAGGCGTTTGGCGGTAGGTCTACACCTGTTTGGGGGTCGTACGTTCGAGGGGTGACCTGGTCGGGACGTCGGTCACCCCGTGCCGGTCCCGGTCCGGTCGGTGTCGCGCGGGGTCTGGCAGGCTTCCGACATGGCCATCGGAACCCTGGTGCTGCTCCGCCACGGCGAGAGCGTGTGGAACGCGCAAAACCTGTTCACCGGATGGGTGGACGTCGCCCTGTCCGACAAGGGCGTGGCGGAGGCGAGCCGCGGCGGCGTGCTGCTGCGCGAGGCTGGCATCCTCCCGGACGTCGTGCACACCTCGCTGCAGCGGCGGGCGATCACCACCGCCAACCTCGCGCTCGACGCCGCGGACCGGCTGTGGATCCCGGTCAAGCGCGACTGGCGGCTCAACGAGCGGCACTACGGCGCGCTCCAGGGCAAGAACAAGAAGCAGACCCTGGAGGAGTTCGGCGAGGAGCAGTTCATGCTCTGGCGCCGCTCGTACGACACCCCGCCGCCGCCCATCGACCCCGACGACGAGTACAGCCAGGCGGGCGACCCGCGCTACGCCCACATCGGTGACGCCGCGCCGCGCACGGAGTGCCTCAAGGACGTCGTGGCCCGGCTGATCCCGTACTGGGAGGAGGCGATCGTGCCGGATCTGCGGGCGGGGCGGACCGTGCTGGTCGCCGCGCACGGCAACTCGCTGCGCGCGCTGGTCAAGCACCTCGACGGGATCTCGGACGAGGACATCGCCGGGCTGAACATCCCGACCGGCATCCCGCTGCGTTATGACCTCGACGACGCGCTCAAGCCGACCAACCCGGGCGGTCAGTACCTCGACCCCGCCGCGGCGGACGCCGCCATCAGCGCGGTCGCCAACCAGGGGCGCTGAGTCTCCGTCGTCACCCCGTCCGGCCGCGTGTCGTCTGCGTGTCCGGACGGGGTGACAAAGAACCGTCTGGTGGTCGCGGTGTGGTAGCGCGTCCATCCGGACGTCATCTCGATCCCGGGCGCGCCTGCGGCGGTGTGGGCTAACGGGACAAAGTGGACACTTGATCGGTCCTTTGTGTTCGATGATCGGACGGCGCGGCGCTGCGGTGGGGGCGATCCGGCGACCGGGTGACGCTTGCCGGTTGTCCGCGCGGCGCGTGACACAACGCGGAATCATCAATCAGGGTGTGATCCCTCTAACGGTTGGTGGCCGGTGTGGTGACCGGTCGCGCGGGCGCACTGTGGCGCTTGGTTACCGGCTAGTAGGACACGGACGGGTGAACGAGGACTGGCCAGGTGGGGAACAAGCGCGCACATAGGTGTCGGCACGGTCACCAATGCGTCGTCCGGGCTGGTCAAGAGCCCCGGGGCCCTGCTTACGATCCTCGGTGTGGCCGCCCCGGTCTATCTCGCGCTGTCGCTCGGCACCCTGCTGATCGGCGGGTTCGTCGGCTTCATCATCGGACGCTCCAGGTCCGGGAAGCCCGGTCGAACCCCCACCGGCCCCACCGTCGCCGAGTTGGTCCAACGGATCATCCTCTCCACGCACACCGGTGTCGTCGTGCTCAACCGGTTCGGTGACGTGGTGATCCACAACCCGCGGGCGGAGGAACTCGGCCTGGTCCGCAACAACCGCGTCGACGACCGCGCCCGCAAAGCCGCCGAGGTGGTGGTCGAGACCGGCGATCCGGTCGAGGTTGACCTGTCACCGCTGGAGTCGCGCGGTGGTCGGGCCCCCGAGGCCGTGCTCGGCGAGGTCCGCCCGCTCGGCGACGGCTTCACCGCCGTGGACGCCGACGACCAGTCGGACGCGGTCCGGCTGGAGGCCACCCGGCGCGACTTCGTGGCCAACGTCAGCCACGAGCTCAAGACCCCGGTCGGCGCCATGGCGCTGCTCGCCGAGGCGGTGCTCGACGCCGCCGACGACCCGGTGGAGGTGCGCCGGTTCACCGCCAAGATCCTGCGCGAGGGCAACCGGCTCGGGACGCTGGTCACCGAGCTGATCGCGCTGTCGCGACTGCAGGGCGCGGAGCGGCTGCCGGAGATGAACACCGTGGACGTCGACGCCGTGGTCCGGGAGGCCATGGGGCGGGCGCAACTGGTCATGGAGTCCACCGGCATCGAGGTGACCACCGACGACGACAGCGGTCTGCTCGTCGAGGGCGACCGCACGCTACTGGTCACCGCGCTGTCGAACCTGCTGGAGAACGCGCTGGCCTACTCCCCGCCGGGGAGCCCCGTGTCGGTCAGCCGCTCGCTCGCCGCGGGCTTCGTCGAGGTCGCGGTGACCGACCGCGGCATCGGCATCGCCGACGAGGAGCAGCAGCGGGTGTTCGAGCGCTTCTACCGCGTCGACAAGGCGCGGTCGCGCGCCACCGGTGGCACCGGGCTCGGTCTGGCGATCGTCAAGCACGTCGCGGCCAACCACGGCGGCGAGGTCCGGCTGTGGAGCAAACCCGGCCTCGGCTCCACCTTCACGCTGCGCATCCCCGCCCATCGCGACGCGGGGCACCGCGATGACGCCGAGGCGACCACCACGAACGGTGCGGAGCTCACCAGGGTGGGCGGCCGCGCGATCGCTCCGTCGAAATCCGACGGGGCCCCTACCGATCACGGAGGAATGGCATGACGAGAGTGCTGATCGTCGAGGACGAGGAGTCCTTCGCCGACCCGCTTGCCTTCCTGCTGCGCAAGGAGGGCTTCACCGCCGCGGTGGCCGTGACCGGCCAGCAGGCGCTGGAGGAGTTCGACCGCAACGGTGCCGACATCGTGCTGCTCGACCTGATGCTGCCCGGCATGAGCGGCACCGACGTGTGCAAGGCACTGCGCCAGCGCTCGGCCGTGCCGGTGATCATGGTGACCGCCCGGGACAGCGAGATCGACAAGGTCGTCGGCCTGGAACTGGGTGCCGACGACTACGTGACCAAGCCCTACTCCGCGCGCGAGCTGATCGCCCGGGTGCGCGCGGTGCTGCGCCGCGGCGGCGAGACCGGCGGCGACGGCGAGCTGCTGCCGCAGGTGCTCGCGGCCGGACCGGTCCGGATGGACGTCGAGCGGCACGTGGTCACTGTGGACGGCACCGACATCCCGTTGCCGCTCAAGGAGTTCGACCTGCTGGAGTACCTGCTGCGCAACGTCGGCCGGGTGCTCACCCGCGGCCAGCTGATCGACCGGGTGTGGGGCGCGGACTACGTCGGCGACACCAAGACCCTCGACGTGCACGTGAAGCGCCTGCGGTCCAAGATCGAGCCGGACCCGGCCTCACCGCGGCACCTGGTCACGGTGCGTGGCCTCGGTTACAAGTTCGAGTCCTGACCGTCCACCCCGGTACGGTTCCCCAGTGCGCCTCGGTGTGCTTGACGTCGGTTCCAACACCGTCCACCTGCTAGTGGTGGACGCTCGTCGGGGTGCCCACCCGACGCCCGCGCGGTCGGAGAAGACCGTGCTGCGCCTGGCCGAGCGGATCACCGCGTCCGGCCAGCTGTCCAAGGTGGGCGCGGATGAGCTCGTCCGGACGGTGGCTGCGGCCAAGGAGTCCTCGGTCCAACTGGGCTGCGAGGACCTGATGGCCTTCGCCACCTCGGCGGTGCGCGAGGCGGGCAACTCCGCCGCCGTGCTGCGCCGCGTGGCCAAGGAGACGGGGGTCGAGCTCAAGGTCCTCTCCGGCGAGGACGAGGCCCGCTACACCTTCCTCGCGGCCCGCCGCTGGTACGGGTGGTCGGCGGGCAACCTGCTGGTGCTCGACATCGGCGGGGGCTCGCTGGAGATCGCCGCGGGCATCGACGAGGACCCGGCTTTCGCCTGGTCGCTGCCGCTGGGCGCGGGGCGGCTCACCCGCACCCGGTTCACCAGCGACCCGCCCAGCCGCGACCAGGTCGCCCGCACCGCGGACTGGATCGCGGGCGAGTTGGCGCCGGTGGCGCGGCGGGTGGCCAAGTACGGGTCGTTCGACCGCGCGGTGGCCACCTCCAAGACCTTCCGCACCCTGGCCAGGCTGACCGGCGCGGCGCCGTCGTCGGACGGTCCGCGGGTGCGGCGGGTGCTCACCGACACCGGCCTCAGCCAGCTCATCTCCTTCATCTCCCGGATGTCGGCGGCGGACCTGGCGCAGCTGGAGGGGGTCAGCCCCAGCCGTGCCCATCAACTGGTGGCGGGTGCTCTGGTGGCGCAGGCCACTATGCGAGCGTTGTCACTCTCGGAAGTCGAGATCGGGCCGTGGGCGTTGCGCGAGGGTGTGATCCTGCGACGGCTGGACCAGACGAATGGTGAGGACCACACTGTCCCCTCGGACTGACATGATCCGTACGGCCGCGCCCGTCGACGGTAGGGTGCCGCCAGCGAAGCGTGCCGGCACTGGACGGATCGGCCAGCACGGGGCACGGTGGAGTGGATGAGTCAAGAAGGCGGTTCGGAGCGCACGCAGCGCACTGTGGCCGAGTTGCTGGCCAAGTACGGCGGCAACTCGGGCGACAGCGCGCCCCGGCGACGGCGCCGCAAGCCGGACGACGCGTCGGATACCGCGCCGCAGGCGATCATCGAACGCGTCATGTCGGACAGCGGGAAGATGCTGCCGATCCGCGACGACCAGGAGCCGCAGCCGCGCACGTCACACCGGCAGGGGCGGGCGCCGCAGCCCTCCCAGCAGTTCCCGGTGCCCCAGCCGTCGCAGCAGTTGCCGCAGCCCCCGCCGCAGCTCCCGGTGCCGCCGGGGCAGCCGCCGCGCCCGCTCGAGCGCCCGCCGGTCAACGGCAGGCCCGAGCAGGCCCCGCCCGGCCGCGACCAGCGCGGGCCGGTGCGCAACGACGACTTCCGGGACGGTCGTCACCCGGACGAGCAGCACCGCCCGGACGACTACCGGCCCGAGGGCTTCCGCCCCGGGGCGCCGTCGGGACCTGGGCGCGCGCAGCCCGGGACGGGGCACCCGGGCTCGGCTCCGGGTGGTCCCGGCCAGGCCGGGCCCGTGGGGCTGGGTCAGCCAGGGCCCGGACGTGGTGTCGACGGGCCGCAGGGCCCGCCGCGCCCGGAGGTCAGGCCCGGCCCGCAGCCGCGTCGGGAGGCGCCGGAGCAGTTCGGGCACCCCGACCAGCGTCCGCCGGTCGAACACAGCCGTCCGCCCGTCGAGCCGCAGGCGCCGTCCCGGGGCGAGCAGCCCGGCCCCGGTTCGCAGCGACCGGTCGGCGCGCGGCTGGACGCCCCTGAGCCGCACACCGAGCAGTTCCCGCGCGTGCCCGCCGACGACCACGGCCCCGACCCGGCCGAGCCGCCCGCCGAGCTGGCCAAGGGGCCGAACCGGGCACCGCTGCTGCCGCGACGGTCGCCGAGCACCGCGCGCCGCGCCGCGCAGCTCAACCAGCCGACGCAGCAGGCCGCGCCGGTGCCGCAGCCGTCCCAGCAGTTGCCGCAGCCTTCGCAGCAGCTGCCGGTGCCGCCGCAGCCGTCGCAGCAGCTGCCGGTCCCGCAGCCTTCGCAGCAGTTGCCGCGTCCGGGCGCACCCGTGCCGGGTGAGTTCGCGGGCGACTCGGCGCAGACCGCGGTCGACCCGGAGGGTCCGCCCCCGGAGTTCCACGAGGAGTTCGAGGGCTTCGACGACAAGGCGGCCACCCGCTTCACCGAGTACGAGGCCCACGACGACTTCCGCGACCGGGGCGACTTCGACGAGTTCGACGACGACCGCCGCGGTGGCGTCGACGTCGACGAGGACGACCGCGAACCGGACGACCGCGCGGAGGACGAGGAAGACGAGGACGAGGAGCCCCGCTCGGCGGGCCGCGAGTGGCTGATCATGATCGGCCAGCTCGGGCTCGGCGTGGTCGGCGGCGCGGGTGTCTGGTTGCTGTTCAACTGGCTCTGGCGCGTGCTGCCCGCGGCCGCCCTCATCGGCGCCTTGGTGGTGATCGTCGGCCTGGTCCTGATCGTCCGCAAGGTCCGCCGCGCGGAGGACCTGCAGACCACGGTCCTCGCGGTCCTGGTCGGGCTGCTGGCCACGGTCTCCCCGGCGGCGTTGCTGCTGCTGGATCATTGAGCCGGATCCGGGTCGGCCTCTCCACGGCGTCGGTCTGGCCCCAAACCGCCTCGGCGGCCTTCACCCTGGCCGGGGAGCTGGGCTACGACGGCGTCGAGGTCATGGTCTGGGCCGACCCGCTGAGCCAGAACGTCCCGGAACTGCTCCGGCGGTCCCGCCGCGCGGGGGTGCCGGTGCTGGCCGTCCACGCCCCCTGCCTCCTGGTCACGCAGCGCATCTGGTCGCCCGACCCGGAGACCCGCCTGCGCCGGGCGGTGGAGGCAGCCCAGGACCTGGACGCGCCCACGGTCGTCGTGCACCCGCCGTTCCGCTGGCAGCGCAAGTACGCCGACGGCTTCGCGGAGCTGGTGGCCGACCTGGAAGGGGAATCCGGGGTCGCGGTCGCCGTCGAGAACATGTTCCCGGTTCGCCGCGGTGTGGGAATGCGGTCGGTCGAGGTCACGGCATTTCGACCGTCAATTGACCCGACGGACGTGGGACACCGCAACTACACCCTGGACCTGTCGCACACCGCCGCCGCCAATATGGACGCGCTGGCCCTGGCCGACCGCATGGGCAAAGGGTTGACGCACGTGCACCTGGCCGACGGGACGGGATTGCCGAAGGACGAGCACCTGGTTCCCGGTCGGGGGACGCAGCCGTGCGTGGAGATCTGCCGGCGGTTGGTCGACGGGGGGTTCGAGGGGCAGGTGGTCCTCGAGGTCAGCACCCGCCGAGCCCGGACGGCCGCGGACCGCGCCAGGGACCTGGCGGAGTCCCTCCAGTTCGCGCGAAAGCACCTCGCGGAATCCTGACCCGCGCCGAGTTTCTCCCAGCTCGGCTATAGGGGGGAATAGGCTCGACCGGGCCGGCGGGTTTGACAACGGCATGTCCAATTCCGGAGATTGACGCAACGCCCGCGAGGGGTCCCCCGCTTTGGGGGAACCTTGACCTCAACTGGTCGATGCGCCGGCATGGGATGGTCTTCGTGGGTGGGTGATCGGAGATCATGTCGTGGTGTGTCGGGTGAGTTTGAGTGCCGAGGAGCGGGAGACGATTTCGCGGGAGTTGCGGGCGAGGCGGTCGTTTCGGTTTATCGGCAGGGTGTTGGGTCGGCATCATTTGGTGGTCGCTCGTGAGGTCGCCCGTGATGGCGGGAGATTGGCCTATCGAGCGTTGAAGTCGGGCAAGCGTGCCGCGGTCATGCGGAAACGACCGAAACCGCGAAAGTTGGAACAATCGGGCCGACTACGCGATTATGTGATGGCGGGCTTGGATCGCCGGTGGTCGCCGCAGCAGATCGCGACCAGAATACGCCTGGAGTTTCCGACCGAGCCGGAGATGCGCGGGTCCCACGAGACGATCTACCAGACCCTGTTCGTCCAGGGGAAAGGCGAGTTGCGGGCCATGATGTACAAGGCCCTGCGCTCTGGCCGGGCGAAACGGGTGTCCCCCTCGGCGAAGCGGCCCAGACACGACCTGATCGTGGGCATGGTCAACATCAGCGAACGCCCGAAGGAAGCCGACGACCGTGCTGTTCCGGGCTTCTGGGAAGGCGACCTCATCCTTGGGTCCGCGTGCAAGTCGCAGATCCTGACCCTGGTGGAGCGGCAGACGCGGTTCGTGATGCTGATCCGGGTCCCGCACGACCGGTCCGCCGACCGGGTCGCGATGCTGTTGGCGAACAAGATGAAGACCTTGCCCGAGTTCCTCCGGGAATCGGTCACGTGGGACCAGGGCAGTGAGATGGCCGACCACGCCACGTTCACCACGGCCACCGGGATGCCGGTCTATTTCTGCGACCCGCACTCACCGTGGCAACGCGGGACGAACGAGAACACCAACCGGCTTCTCCGACAGTATTTCCCCAAGGGAACCGACCTCTCGGTCCACTCCCAAGTCCACCTCGACGACGTGGCCCGCGAACTCAACGACCGCCCCCGACAGACCCTCGACTGGTACAAGCCCGTCGAGAAGCTCAACGAACTGCTGATCGAACACGGTGGCGCGATGACCCCTTGAGGTCAAGAACGGGTCTATCCCATGATCGGTGTGTCCGGCGTTGTTGATCAGTAGGTCTCGGCTCCTGGCCAGCGGTCACCGAATGTGATGGCGAACGCGTTGAGCACGGGCTTCCAACGCATCGTCCATCGGGCGCGGCCTGTGCCGGTGGGGTCCAGGCTGCGTGTCACAAGATACAGGCACTTCATCGCTGCCTGTTCGGTTGGGAAATGTCCGCGTGCTCGGATAGCTCGGCGGTAGCGGGCGTTCAGGGACTCGATGGCGTTCGTAGAGCAGATCATGCGCCGGATCTCGATATCGTAGCCGAGGAACGGGATGAACTCTTCCCAGGCGTTGTGCCAGAGCCGAATCATGGCCCCGTACTTCTTGCGCCATTTCTCCTCGAGTTCATCCAACGCGATGAGAGCGGCGTCGGGACTGGGCGCGGTGTAAACGGGTTTGATGTCCTGTTTCACCGCGTCCCAGTCCTGACGGGCGACCAACCGGAACGTGTTCCGGATCAAGTGAATGACGCAGGTCTGGACGATGGTCTGCGACCAGACATTGGTGACGACTTCGGGGAGGCCTTTCAGGCCGTCGCAGACGAGGAAGAACACGTCGGCCACGCCGCGGTTCTTGAGATCGATCAGCACGCTCATCCAGAATTTGGCGCCCTCGCCACCGGCGCCCATCCACAGGCCCAGGACGTCCTTGTGGCCGTCCACGGTGACGCCGATGGCGGCGTAGACGGGCCGATTGGCGACCTGGCCGTCCCGGACCTTGACGACGATCGCGTCGATGAACACCGCCGCGTACACGGCGTCGAGTGGGCGGTTGGCCCACTCGTTCATTTCAGCGACGACTTTGTCGGTTATCCGCGATACCGTCTCTTTGCTGACCGACGCTCCATAGATCTCCGCGAAATGCGCTGAGATATCCCCAGTGGTCATCCCTTTCGCATACAGCGACAGCACGATCTCGTCCACATCGGTGAGTCGACGCTGCCGTTTCTTCACGATGTGCGGTTCGAACGTGCTTTCTCGGTCCCGCGGCACGTCGATCTCGACCTCACCCGCGGCGTCGGAGATCACGGTCTTCGGCCGCGTGCCGTTCCGCACATTCGTCGAGTCACGCTCGGGCGCGGCCCGATTCTTCTCGTGACCGAGATGTTCGGTCATCTCTTCGTTGAGCGCGGTTTCCAGCACGTTCTTGGTGAACAACTTCAGCAGGCCGTCCGGGCCGGTCAACGCCAGCCCTCGAGCCTTGGCCTCGGCCACCATCGCCGCCGCGGCGGCCTGCTCCGGCGACAGCTCCCGCGCCGGCTTCGACTCACTCTTGCGTGGACTCACAACATCGGATGTCATCACTCACAGTGCCCATCCCGCCGGACCTTCGGCCCGGCGTGTCGGGCCGGAAACACCGATTTTGAAACAGTCCCTCAAGAACCCCTATATTTAATTCTACGCGCTGGGGCGGGCGGTAGGAATGGGTCGGGGTTGGCCTGTGGATAAGTGCGGTGCATGTGGACAAACGGGTTCGGCGTGGATTTGATCTTGCTGGGCTGGGCTGGGCTGGGCGAGGTTGGACGGGCTGGCTGGCTGGGTTGGGTTGGGACGAGTCGGGTTGGGGCGGACGAGGTGGGTTGGGTCGTGTTGGGCCGGGGTGAGTGAGGACGGTTCGGGGTGGAGCGACGTCAGTGGGGTGTGGATGGACATGGGTGTCGATGGGCGCGACTTGGGGAGGGTGGGCGGGACTGTGCGTGACCGAATGGGTGCGAGAAGTGTTCGGGTTTGGGTTATCGGGGGTGGGCGATTACCCAGGGCAGCGTAAAGATGGGACGACCGGATGGCTGATGGTTCGGCATGACAAGGGCCGTAAAGTTCCGGACGTGAACCCGTTGCGTTCGTTGATTCTGGCTGCCGCTCGGAACGGCAGCATCCGTCGTGTGGTGGCGACGGCTCCCGTAAGCCGGGACGTCGTTCGCCGCTTCGTGGCGGGGGAGACCACTTCCGACGCAGTCGCCGTGACCCGGCGGCTGGTCGAGGATGGGCTCACCGTCACGCTGGACTACCTCGGTGAGGACACCACCGACTCGGCCCAAGCCGAGCACACCGTCCAGTCCTACCTCGAACTCCTCGACCGGCTGCACGCCGAGGGCCTGGCCGACCGGGCCGAGGTGAGCGTCAAGCTCTCCGCGGTCGGGCAGATGCTCGACGAGGACCTGGCCCTCGAGAACGCGCGGCGGATTTGTCGGGCGGCGGAGGCGGCGGGGACGACGGTGACCCTCGACATGGAGGACCACACCACCACCGACTCGACGTTGCGGATCCTCGGGGAGTTGCGCAAGACGTGGCCTTGGGTGGGGGCGGTGATCCAGTCGTACCTGCACCGCACCCTGGACGACGCCGAGCGGCTCGCGGCCGAGGGGTCGCGGGTGCGGCTGTGCAAGGGGGCCTACAAGGAACCCGAGTCGGTGGCCTACCCGGAGATGACCGAGGTGGACAAGAGCTACGTGCGTTGTGCCAACGCACTACTTGCCGGTGACGGGTATCCCATGTTCGCGACCCACGACCCTCGGTTGGTGCGGATCATCGCGGAGCGCGCGGAGGCGCACGGGCGCAAGCCCGGGAGTTTCGAGCACCAAATGCTTTACGGGATCCGACCCGAGGAACAACTCCGGTTGGCCCAGCAAGGGCACACCGTACGGGTGTACGTCCCCTACGGCGAGGAGTGGTACGGCTACCTGATGCGCAGGATGGCCGAGCGCCCGGCGAACACCACCTTCTTCCTCCGGGCACTGTTGACTCGCAGTTGACCTGGCCCCGATCTGTGGCACAGCGCAAAATCGCTCACCCGGGCGTGGCAGGCTAACGCCCATGAGTAGTGCTGCTGGGCACGGCGACGTCCGGGCGGGCGGGCAGGCGCCCACGGGCGGCGCGTTCGCCGCCGCCGTGCGGGTTCGGCCGCTGGGCGACGGGACGTTCACCGCCGACCTCCCGGCCTCCTGGACGGTCGGCGGTCGCCCGCACGGGGGATTCCTGATGGCGTTGCTGGCCAAGGCGGCGGTGGCCACGCACAGCGGGGCGGGCGCGCCGCTGGTCGACCCGCTGTCGGTGAGCGCGCAGTTCCTGCGGCCACCGGGGGTGGGGCCGGTGCTGCTGCGCACCGACGTGCGCAAATCGGGTCGTCGGACGACGGTGGTGGCCGTGCACCTCGAGCAGAGCGGGCACAGCTGCGTCGAGGGCGTGGTCACCACCGGCCGCCTGCCGCGGGAGCGGGCGGCCTGGGCGGACCTGCCCAACCAACCCGCCGAGCCGCCCGGCAACGCCATCGACCTGGCGGCCGTGCCGTCGGCGTCGGTGTTCAAGCTGAGCGAGGTCTGCGACGTCCGCCTCGACCCCAACGGCGCGGGGTTCCTGCACGGCCACATCGGCGACCCGCTGCGGTTGCGGCTGTGGGCGCGGCCGCGCGGCGAGCACGCCGACCCGCTGTTCGCGTTGGTGGCCGGGGACATCTCGATGCCCGTGACGTTCAACCTCGGCAGGCTCGGGTGGTCCCCGACGGTCCAGCTGACCGCGCACCTGCGGTCCCGCCCGTCCCCGGGCTGGCTGCGCATCCAGGTGGAGTCCAAAGCGGTGCACGGCGTCTGGTTCGACTCCGACGCCACGGTCGTCGACGCCACCGGCAGGCTGGTCTGCCAGGCCCGCCAGTTGGCCCTCTCGGCCATCGGATGACCGAGCCCACCGACCCGGCCGACCGGGGCGAGTCCGAGGTCGACCCGAGCGGCTTGGCGGACAAGGGGAACGGCTCGGCGAGCCGGGGCGGGCCCGCCGACCGCGGCGACGAGCCGGGCCCGGCGGGTGAATCCGATGACGACTGGCTCACGCGCGGGTCCGGTGGGCCGGTCGACCGGACCCGGGCCAGGAAGCGGCTGCTGGTGATCGCGGCGGCGTTGGCGGTGGCGGTCGGTGGGGTGTGGGCGGTCGCGCTTTCCTTCGACGATCCCGAGATCGAGGTGTGCAGCACGGCGCCGGACAAGGTGGACCCCGCCTACGACACCCTGGTGCACCTCATTGCCGGGGCTGAGTGCCCAGCGCCCGCAGGCGGTCGACCGTAGCCCGCTGGTCGTCGCGCGCGGTCCGCTCGTGCAGGTCGTCCAAGGTGGTCAGGCCCCACGACGCGCGGACCTCGTCGATCTGCACGGCGGCCAGGCCCGGGTGCGCGGCGAGCGCCTGCTTGGCCGACGCCAGCGGGTCGAAGGCCGCGACCAACGCCTCCTCCGCTCGCGCGCGGGTGTCCTGTTCGGCGGTGAAGACCTCCATCAGCGTCGCGTAGTGGTACAGGCGCAGGGCCGTCTGCCAGCGGAGGCGGCCCAGGTCGTCGGTGTCCATGCTGGACGGTAGTTCGCCGCGCACGACCTCCAGCAGCTGCTCCGGTTCGGCGCGCAGGGCGCGGACCTTGCGCAGGAATTCCGTTGTCCCGGCGGTGGGTGCGAAGCGGCTCATGGTGGTCTGGACCGCGTGGGCCTGGCGGTCGAGGTCCTCCGCCACCAGCTCCCGGCACACCTGGTCCAGCGTCGGCGGGTCCGTCCGGCCCGCGGCCAGTTCCACCATCGCGCGGGTCACCCGGCGGACCTCGCGGGGCAGGCCGCCGCCGAGGCAGTGGGCCAGGCGCGCGAACGGCTCGGGGAGGCCGACCACCCAGCTGTCGAGCAGCCGCACGGTGTCGGCCGGGGACAGCGGGTCCACGCGGACGATCTCCTGGAAGGCGCTGTCGAACGCGTCGCGGACGCCGAGGCCGCGGCGCTCGAAGGCGGCCAGCGCGTCGTCGGACACCGACACCACGAACTGGGTGTTCGGCGCGGAGAACAGGCCCTTGATCTCGTTGAGGAACCGCTCCGCCGCCTCCGCCGAGGCGATCTTGTCCAGTTCGTCGATGGTGATCAGCACCCGGTTGCCCGGCTCGGACCAGCCGTACTGGGCGGTGAACCGGTGGAAGGCGTCGGTGATCTCCGGGTAGGTCAGCGGCTTCTCGGCGAGCTGGCGGCTGCGGGTGATCGACGCGTCCGACCCGCCGATCGCCAGCTTCCCCGACCACCCGGTCGTGTGGGTCTGCAGGTACCGGATCTGCACCAGCTGCGCCCGCGCCAGCGCGGTGAACCCGGCGCGGGCCCGCGGGTAGCCGAGCAGCCAGCGCACCGCCGCGGCGAGGCCCCGCAGTGCCGCGGTCGTGGACTCGACCACGAGCGCCAGCAGCGCGATCGCGGTCACCGTCGCCAGCGCGGCCGCGGGCACCACGGCCCAGTCGAACGAGCGCACGCGCGTGTACAGGCCCGCTGTCAGCACACCCGGCCACCCGGCCAGGGGCACGGTCGCGAGGTACGTGAGCCCGGCCAGCACCAGCGTGAGCACCCCGTCCCGGGCCAGCGCGTGCCGCTTCCCGGGCCAGTACGCGCGCCGGAGCCGGTCGGCCGGGGGCTCGCGGTTGATCGCCTCCTGGCACACCCTGGCGAACAGGTGCAGCACGAACTCGCGCGCGTCGTACTGCACCGGCGCCGACACGGACACCTTCAGCGGCGGGTGGCTCGGGCTGCCCTGCCCGGCGAAGTTCTCGATCAGCGTCGTCTTGCCCACCCCGCGCGGTCCGGCCAGCCCGATCGCGCCGTCCCGGAGCCGCCGCGCGGCCTCCTGGAAGCGCACGACAGCCCCCGTGACGGTCAGGCTGGACGCCCGGTCGTCGCGCAGGCCGGGCGCGGCGTCCGAGGGCAGGGCGAGGAGGGTGCG
The DNA here is from genome assembly GCF_041897805.1 of Actinokineospora auranticolor. Taxonomy (GTDB): domain Bacteria; phylum Actinomycetota; class Actinomycetes; order Mycobacteriales; family Pseudonocardiaceae; genus Actinokineospora; species Actinokineospora auranticolor. The sequence continues at coordinate 7,992,464 of NZ_CP154825.1, read as the reverse complement.
GCGCGCGGGCTGGAGGCGGTCGTTGAGCCGCCGCCGCAGCAGTTGGGTGACCCGGGTGTCCAGGTCGGTGGCGACCTCCGTGTCGATCAGCGGCTCCGGGGCGGTCAGCACGCGGTCCAGCCAGCGGGTCGACGGGCGGCGGCGCAGGCTCGCGATGCCCTGGACGAACTGCGCGCAGCGCAGCTGCGCGGCCTGGGTGATGGCCAGCCGCTCCTGCTCGGCGGCGGCGCGCAGCACCTGCTCGGGCAGGTCCGCCTCCACCAGGCCCGCGGCGATGTCCGGCGAGCGCAGGGTCCGCTCGACCGCGGCGTCGAAGGCCGCGTTCAGCAGGTCCGCCGTCCGGCCGCGGTCACCCGCTCGGAGGGCGGCGATGAGACTCGTGTCCGCGGTCATGCACGCTCCGTGTCCTCGCTGGTACCCACGCCAACCTACGACCACCGAGATCGTTTCCCGCCCACCCGGCGTTAAGCGACCCGTTCGGCGGGAAAACTGGGAACGCCGGCTAGCCTGATCGCCATGACTCAGGCGAACGCGCGGCCGGTGATCGCGGTCCTCGGCGCGGGCAAGATCGGCGAGGCGCTGCTGTCGGGGCTGCTGCACGGCGGCAGGCAGGCCGACGAGCTGCTGTTCACCGAGCGCTCGGCGAGCCGGTCGGCCCAGCTCACCGAGACCTACGGGATCGCTTCCGCCGGCGTGCCTGCCGCGGCCAAGAAAGCCGACGTGCTGGTGGTGGCGGTCAAGCCGCAGGACATCGAGCCGCTGCTCGACGAGCTGGCCCCGGCGGTGCGCGGGGATACCCTGATCGTGTCGTTGTGCGCGGGTCTGCCGACTGCGCTGTTCGAGCGCAGGCTGCCCGCCGGCACGCCGGTCGTGCGGGTCATGCCGAACACGCCGATGCTGGTCGGCGAGGCCATGAGCGCGATCTCCCCGGGCAAGCACGCCTCCGGCGCGCACCTGGCCACCGTCGAGGAGCTGCTGGCGGTCGTCGGCAAGGTCGTGCGGGTGCCCGAGTCGCAGCAGGACGCGGTCACCGCGCTGTCGGGCTCCGGCCCCGCGTACTTCTTCTTCCTGGTCGAGGCCATGATCGACGCGGGCATCCTGCTCGGCCTGCCGCGCGCCGTGGCCGAGAAGCTGATCATCCAGTCGGCCGTGGGCGCGGCCACCATGCTGGCCGAGACCGGTGAGCACCCGGTGATCCTGCGCGAGGCCGTGACCTCGCCCGCGGGCACCACCATCATGGCCATCCGGGAGCTGGAGAACCACGGGGTGCGGGCCGCGCTGCTGGCCGCGATCGAGGCCGCGCGGGACCGCTCGCGCGAGCTCGGCCGGGTGCACGAGGCAGATTGATCCGAAAGTGACGTCGCACTAGTCACACGTGTCCCGCTACTCTCGATCGGTACACGTGCGTGTCAATCCGCCGGTGGGGAAGCCGACGGCGCGACGCGTGGTTAAGGACGCGGTGGATCATGCCAGCGAGCAGGCGCGAATCCGATCCGCCCGGCCTCCCGCAGGTGCAATTCCTGACGGTGGCCGAGGTGGCGGCCCTCATGCGGGTCTCGAAGATGACGGTTTACCGGCTGGTGCACAACGGCGAGTTGCCCGCCGTGCGGGTGGGCAAGTCGTTCCGCGTGCCCGAGAAGGCCGTGCACGACTATCTGCAGAACGCCTACTTCGACGCGGGCTGAGCGCCCGCCGTCAGGCGCTGGATGAGGGCCAGGTACTCTGGACAGCCGTTGTGCCTGGTGTCTTGGCGTACGCCCATAACCGGTCTGTCGTGACTGCGACGCGACCGGGGGTTCCCCGCCGCACCGGAGCGCCGGGACACCGGAACGACTGAAGACGAAGGACACCTATGGGCTCGGTCATCAAGAAGCGTCGCAAGCGCATGTCGAAGAAGAAGCACCGCAAGCTGCTGCGCAAGACTCGCGTCCAGCGCCGCAAGCTCAAGAAGTAGCGGTTCGCGTCTTGCGGCGTCCACATCCCGAACACCGGGTGTGGGCGCCGTGGCGTTTCGCGGGCGTGACAACCCGTGCGACCTGGGTCAACTCCGTGTTGCCCAGGTCCGCGCCGGGGTGGACCACGGGTACCGTCGGTGGCCCCAGCGCCTACCCCCAGGGGTCCCCATGACGCCACGAGTGTCCCCATGACGCCGCGAGTAGTGCTGGTCACCGGAGTCGGCGGCTACCTCGGCGGGCACTTGGCCGCCCGGTTGGCGGCCAACCCGGCCGTGCACCGCGTGCTCGGCGTGGACACCGTGCCGCCGCACCCCGGGGTCCGGGAGGCGGTGCGCGAGTTGGCGCGGGTCGAGTTCGTCCGCGCCGACATCCGCAACCCGCTGATCGCCAAGGTCATCACCGAGGCCGAGGTCGACACGGTGGTGCACGCCGCGCTGACCGCGAACCCGCCGGGGCCGACCCGGCGCTCGGCGGTCAAGGAGCTCAACGTGCTGGGCGCCATGCAGCTGCTGGCGGCCTGCCAGCGGGCGCCGTCGGTGCGCGCGCTGGTGGTGAAGTCGACGGCCGCCGTCTACGGCGCCGGGGCACGCCACCCCGCCGTGCTGACCGAGGACACCCCGCCGCACGGGATCGCCGCGAACGGCTACGCCAAGGACGCCGTCGAGGTCGAGGACTACGTCCGCGGCTTCGCCCGCAGGCGCCCGGACGTGGCCGTGACCGTGCTCCGGCTGGCCAACCTGATCGGCCCGGACGTCGACACGGTCCTCACCCGCTACTTCGCCCTGCCCGTGGTGCCCACGGTCCTGGGCTACGACGCCCGCATCCAGCTGCTGCACTCCGCCGACGCCCTGGCGGTCCTGGAGCGCGCCGCCACGCGCACCGCGCCGGGGGTGTTCAACGCGGGCGCGGACGGCGTGCTGATGCTGTCCCAGGCCATTCGCCGGGCGGGCAGGCTGGCGTTCCCCGTGCCGCGCGCGGCCATCCCGACCGCGGGCCGCTTCCTGCGCGGTGCCCGCCTGGTCGACTTCTCCGAGGACCACCTGCGCTACCTCAACCACGGCCGCGTGCTGGACACGACGAGGTTGCGCGCGGAGTTCGGGTTCACCCCGAGGTGGACGACCCGTCAGGCCTTCGACGACTACGTGCACGGCAGCGGCTTACGCCCGGTGATCAGCCCGGGCCTGATCGGGGGGCTCGAACGCGGGCTCGTGGGTACTCGGTGAAGGTGGTGGACGGAATGCGGGAAGCCCGCGTGATCCCCTTGGACCGGTCTCGCCGGAGTCCGGCCGCGGAGGCGCCGGACGGCCCTCCCGTGGCGCCGACGCCACTGCGCAAGGACCCGGCGCCCACCCCGCCCACCGGGTTGCGCCAAGCGTTCGAGTTCGCCCGCCGCAGGCTCACCGGCGAGTACCAGGTCGACCGGTTCGGCTTCGACCCCGAGCTGACCGAGGCGCTGCTGCTGCCCCCGCTCCGCGCCCTCTACCGCCGGTGGTTCCGGGTGCGGGTGACCGGCGCGGAGAACATCCCGGCCGAGGGCGGCGCGTTGGTCGTGTCCAACCACTCGGGCACCCTGCCCCTCGACGCGCTGATGACCGCCGTGGCCGTGCGCGACAACCGCGACCGCTACCTGCGGATGCTCGGCGCGGACCTGGTGTTCCAGGTCCCGCTGCTGGGCGCGCTGGCGCGCAAGTCCGGGCAGACGCTGGCCTGCAACCCCGACGCCGAGCACCTGCTGCGGTCGGGGGAGTTGGTCGGGGTGTGGCCGGAGGGCTTCAAGGGCATCGGCAAGCCGTTCTCCGCGCGCTACAAGCTCCAGCGCTTCGGCCGGGGTGGGTTCGTCTCCGCCGCGCTGCGCACCGGCGCGCCGATCGTCCCGTGCTCGATCGTCGGCGCGGAGGAGATCTACCCGAAGATCGCCGACCTCAAGCCGCTGGCCCGGCTGCTCGGGCTGCCGTACTTCCCGGTGACCCCCTTCTTCCCGCTGCTGGGCCCGCTCGGCGCGATCCCGCTGCCGTCCAAGTGGCACATCCACTTCGGCGAGCCGATCCCCACCGACACCTACGAGCCGCGGGCCGAGGACGACCCGATGCTGGTCTTCACGCTGACCGACCAGGTGCGGGAAACCATCCAACAGACCCTCTACAAGCTGCTCGACCAGCGCACCAACCCGTTCTTCGACTGAGGGTCAAGCGGACAGCGGCAGCGTGCTCAGCCCCCGGATCACCGAGGTGGGGCGCCAGCGGGGTGTGCTCGTCGTGCGCAGCCGGGGGAGCGCCTCGGCCAGCGCGGTCAGCGCGACCTCGCCCTCCAGCCGGGCCAGCGGCGCGCCGAGGCAGTAGTGGATCCCGCTGGAGAACGCGAGGTGGTCACCCGCGACCCGGCCGATGTCGAACTCGTCCGGCCGCTCGAAGACCGCCGGGTCCCGCCCCGCCGCGCCGACCAGCACGACCGTCAGCGTGTCCTGCGGGATCCGCACCCCGGCGAGCTCGACGTCCTCGTGCGGGAACCGGGCGGTCATCTGGACCGGTGACTCGTAGCGCAGCACTTCCTCGATGGCCTGCCCGGCCAGGGCGTGGTCGCCGCGCAGCCGGTCCCACTGGTCGGGGTGGCGGGCGAAGGACCACACCGCGTTGCCGATCAGGTTGGTGGTCGTCTCGAACCCGGCCACCAGCAGCAGCTCGCACGTGGTCGCCAGGTCCAGCTCGGTCACCGACCCCGCGGCGACCAGGGCGCTGATGACGTCGTCGCCGGGTTCGGACCGGCGCAGCGCGATCAGCCGGGTGAACAGCGCGCGCAGTTCCCGGTTGGCCGTGCGCAGCGCGCGGGCGTGGTCGACCGACTTGATCCCGTCCAGCGACGCGCCGAGCACCCGGCCGTACCGGGCGAAGGTGTCGGCGTCGACGTCGGGGATCCCCAGCAGCTCGCTGATCACCGTGATCGGCAGCGGCGCGGCGAAGTCGGCCATGAGGTCGAAGTCGCCCTTGGCCAAGGCCCGCGCCAGCAGCCGCTCGGTCGCCCGGACGACGCCCGCGCGGTAGCCGCTGATCTTGGACGGGCTGAACGCCGGGCGGGCCAGGGCGCGCAGCCGGGTGTGCTCCGGCGGGTCGAGTTCGAGGAAGGACGGCGCCGTCTCGATCTCCCCCGGGAGCGGCGACGCGGCGAACGGCGGCGGTTGGCTGCCGTCGGCGGTGCGGACGCCGAATGTCCTGTCGCGCAAGACTTTCGAACACAACTCGTGTGTCGCGATGGCGGTCATGCCGACGCGGCTGCGGTGCACACCGCCACTCGCGCGGATCGCGGCGTAGACCCCGTACCGCTCGTCGCGCCACGGCGCGGACACCACGCGGGCCAGCAGGTCCCCGCGCCACGCCAGAACCCGGAGGCCCGCGCGCTCGACCGCCAGTCGCGTGCCCAACTTCAGTTCGGCTCTCATCCCCGTGCCCCGATCCCGCCGAGCAGGGTGTCGTGGGCCAGTGCGGGAGCGTCCAGCGGTGCCAGCCTGCCCTCCGCCACGCCCTCCCAGGCCGTGTAGGCGACGGCGTAGAGCGAGGACACCGCCCACCACGGCGCGACCCCGGCGCGCAGCAGCCCGGCCGCTGCGGCGCGGGTCATGAGGTCGGTCAGCGGCTCGTCGACGCGCGCCCAGCGGGCCATCAGCTCCGGTTCGGCGTCCAACGACGGCTGGCGCAGCAGGAACTCCAGCCGCGGCCCCAGCGGCACCAGCGCGTCCACCAGCGCCCGCAGCGCCGCCGCCGGGTCGCGGCCATCCGGGACGGCGTCGGCGATGGCGCCCTCGATGATGTCCAGCGAGTCCTCGGCGACGGCGACCAGCAGGTGCTGGCGGGTCGGGTAGCGCTTGTGCAGCGTGGTCCGGCCGATGCCCGCCGCCGCGGCGACCTGTGCCAGGGCGGCCGCAGCGTCCCGGACCAGGACCTCGGCCGCGATGTCCAGCAGCGGTCGCGTGGCGAGCGCGACCGTACGGTTGCGAACACTCATGTTCACGACCGTACAGGAAAGTTCGGCTAGTGGATCAGATCACGCGCTTGCGGTAGGCCAGTCCCGCAGCCACCGCGCCCGCGACCGCCCCGGCACCGAGGACCGACGGGACGCCGATCTTGGCGGCCTTGCGGCCGGTGCGGAAGTCGCGGATCTCCCAGCCGCGCTTGCGGGCGACCTCCCGCAGGCCGCTGTCCGGGTTGACCGCGACCGCGGTGCCCGCCACCGACAGCATCGGCACGTCGTTGGACGAGTCGGAGTACGCGGTGCAGCGGCGCAGGTCCAACCCCTCGCGGGCGGCCAGCGAGCGCACCGCGTGCGCCTTGGCCGGGCCGTGCAGCATCTCGCCGACGAGCCTGCCGGTGAACACCCCGTCGGTGCTCTCCGCGACCGTCCCGAGCGCGCCGGTGAGCCCGAGGCGGCGGGCGATGATCGTGGCGAGCTCCACCGGGGTGGCGGTGACCAGCCACACCCGCTGGCCCGCGTCCAGGTGCATCTGCGCCAGCGCGCGGGTGCCGGGCCAGATCTTGTCGGCCATCAGCTCGTCGTAGATCTCCTCGCCCAGCGCGGTCAGCTCGGCCACCGTGTGACCGGCCACAAAGGACAGCGCCTGTTCCCGGCTGCTGCGGATGCCCTCGGCGGTCTCCTTGCCACCGACCCGGAACATCACCTGCTGCAGCGCGAACTTCACCAGGTCGGAGTTGGAGAAGAACTTGCGCGCGGCCAAGCCCCTGGCGAAGTGGAAGATCGACGCGCCCATCATGATGGTGTTGTCCACGTCGAAGAACGCCGCCGCGGTCAGGTCGACCGGTACCGGCGCGCTGGACCGTTCCATCGCGACGGAAGCCGCCTCGGCACTCGCCTCGCCCGCGAGCGCCGCGAGGCGTTCGAGTTCGGGGTTCTTGCCCCCTCGCCGCACGGACACCTCACGCCTCCCCGCTGGTCTTCCCCGTCAGGCCACCAGCGTAGCGATCCCCCGGCCGGTCGCGCCGGGACCTCAACCGATCTCGATCGAGCCGACCAGACCGGGCACCAGCGGCGGCACCGAGATGGTGGGCAGCGGAAGCGGCAACGGCACCGTCAGCCCAGGGGCCTTGGTGCCGGTGCCGGGAGCCGTCGTGGTGGGCCCGCCGAGGATCGGGGGGAGTTGGATCAGGGGTGGTGGCGAGGTCGAGGTCACCGGCGGGGTCGCGGGCCGGGTGCTGCGCACGTCGGGTGGCGGCGTGCCGGTGGTCGGCGGTGCCTCGGTGGGCGCCGTGGTCGTCGGCTGACCCGGTGCCGGTCGCCCGCCCGCGTCCGAGCCGGTGGTCGGGGGCGCGATGCGGGGCGCGTCGGGGCGCACGTCGCAGGTCGCGGTGGCGGGCATCGCGCCGATCTCGTCGAGGTCGCCGGAGACGACCTGGTAGCAGGGCAGCCGGGTGATCAGCTTGCCCGCCCGGTCCTCGATCCGGTCGAGCAGCGCCAGCGAGGCGGTCAGCCGGTTGTCGGCGGCCCCGGGCAGCCGGGGGCGCAGCGCGGCCAGCCGGGCGCCCTGCTGGTCGGCCCAGGCGCGCAGCGGCTCGAGCTGGGCGCCGTCGCCCGCCGTCGCGATGCCGGTGAGGGCGCGCGCACCGGCGGTGGCGTCGCTGTCGAAGTCGCCCAGCGCGGCCAGGTAGCCCTCGGACGGCGCGGACCGCGGGTCGGTGCTGCGCAGCGCCAGGGTCTCGATCTCGCTGACCCGCGCGGCGGCGAACTCCAGGTGCTTGAACGCCTTGTCCTCGGCGCCGAAGGTCAACCCGAGCGAGGCGGCCTCGCCGGTGCGCTTGATGCCGTAGAGGGCGTCACCGGGCAGCGCGTCGCGGGCCAGCAGCAGGCTCGTGCCCGCCAGCGCGAACACCAGCGCCAGCGCGGCCGTGGCCGCCACCGCGAACCGGCTGCGCACACCCGAACCCGCGCGCGCGGCCCCAGGCCGCGTGGATTCGGCCGAACCGCCGCGCCTGCCGCGCGGCGCGCGGCCCGCGTTCCGGGGCGGGCGGGTCGGTTGCGCGGTGGGCTGCGAGTCGGCTTGTGCGCGGGCGGGCCGCGGGCGGGGTGCGGGCGCGGGGCGGGTCAGCGGGGATTCGAGTCCCGGCGCGGTTTCCGCCGCCGCGGTGTCCAGCGCGGGTTCCGCGGCCAGTCCGGCCAGCACCTTGGCGCGCATGCGGTCGCGGGAGCCGTCGTCGGGGGCGGTGCAGGAGCCCAGGCCCGCGAGGAGTTCGAGGATCGCGCGGTCGTCTTCGGTGAAATCGGGCCCCAGGTCGTCGAGCGCGTCCATGTCCCCGGCCTCGTCGAGCAGTCCGGGGTGCGACCGGCCCGCGCGGGGTCTCTCCGCGCGTTCGCCGTGGGGTCCGGACGACCCCGATCCGCTGTCCACCATCCCGCTCCGACTCCTGTGGGTCTCGCTGTGGATGAAACGACTCCACCTGTCCCCGGGTTACGGCCCGACCGCGTGGCACATATCGATGCACCCCATCGGGTCAACGCAGCTCGGTGGGCAGAAGTTGCGCCAGCCTGCGCACGGCCCGGTGTTGCAGTGCCTTCACCGCGCCCTCGTTCCGGTTCATGATCGCCGCCGTTTCCGCGACGGACAACCCCTGCAGGAACCGCAGCACGATGCATTCCCGCTGGTCGTCTCCGAGTTGGTCGACGCAGCCGAGCAGCGCTTCCCGGGTCGCCTTGGTCATGACCTGCTGTTCCGGACCGGCTTCGACCCGTTCCGAGTCGCGGATTTCCCCGGTGGTGACCTCGAGTCGGAATCTCGACGACTTCACGTGGTCGAGCACGAGGTTGCGCGCGATTGTGACGAACCACGCGCCAACGTCACGGCCTTGGTAAGTGACTGACGTAATGCGGCGTAAGGCACGTAAAAATGTTTCGCTGGTGACGTCCTCGGCCAGTTCCCGGTCGCCGACGCGGAAGAGCACGTACCGGAACACGATGTCGACGTAGCGGTCGTAGAGCTTGCCGAAGGCGACCGTGTCGCCTTCCTGGGCGGCGCGCACCAGTCCCCACGACTCGCTGTGGGCGGCGTCCGGTTCCTCGCCCCCCGGCGTGGCCCCGTCACCTGCGGAACGGGTGCCTGCAGCGCCCTGTCGCGCAGCGTCGGATCGCGTCTGGCGGGTCATCGGGCAGCCGCACACTCCCTCGTTGCCGGCGGTCGCCCCACCGCCGTGCAATTCCTCAGCAGCTTACGTGTGGTTACTTTTAGGTAGGTAACGGCCGGTGGTCCAGGATCGAAGCGAAGTGGTCAGTTAACCGTGTGATCGGTGATCCATGCCACACTGCTGGCCTGGACGCGCGCGGGTGTGTCGCGGTTGCGCGCCGTGGCGGGTTCGTTGCGGAAACCGGACAAGTGCGTGCTCCAGGGCTATCCGTGGCCGGGGTGCGTCGATTGGGGAGGTCATGGCGATGGCGGGTTCGGCCGGTGCCGGGGCAGTCGACCGGGGTGCCGCGCCCGCGGTGCCCGGCGGCAACCTCGCCGATCTGGTGGTCGGCGCGAGCGAGACCGCGCCTGCCCGTCCCGGCCTGGTCGACGCCGCCGGTTCGGGTTCGCTCACCTGGCGGCGCGTGGCCGCCGCGGTGGACCGCTACGCGGGCGTGCTGACCGGGCTGGGGGTGGCGCGGGGAGACCGGGTCGCGGTGGTGCTGTCCAACAGCCTCCAGTCTTGTGTCGCGTTGTTCGCCGTGCTGCGGGCGGGTGCGATCACCGTGCCGGTCGGGACCGACGCCGCGCCGCAGGAGGTCGAACGGGTACTTGACCACAGTGGTGTGTGTTTCGCTCTCGGGCTATCCAGAGTTACCGCGAATCCCCCTAAGAAGATCATCTCGTTGCCGGATCCGGACCTGGGGGTCGATTCCGACGATGACGGGGTGCCCCGGGTCCCCGCGGTCGGCGGCGGCGAGGACACGGCGCTGATCTGCTACACCTCGGGCACCTCGGGGTCCCCGCGCGGCGTGCTGCTGTCGCACCGGGCGCTGCTGGCCAACGCCGCGCAGTGCGCCGCGCTGCGACCTGCCCCGGTCACCGCTACCGACCGGGTGCTGCTCGCGGTCCCGCTCTCCCACGCCTACGGGCTCTCCGCGCTGTGGCAGGTCGCCGCCGCGGGCGCGACCGGCGTGCTGCTGCCGCGCTTCGGCGTCGACCGCGCGCTCGACGCCTGCCGCGACCACCGGCTCACCACCGTGATCGGCGTCCCCGCGATGTACCAGGCGCTGGTCACCGCGGGCCGCGACCGGCTCGGCGCGGCCCTGGCCACCGCCCGGCTGCTCACCTCCGGCGCCGCCCCGCTGGACCCGCGCACGCTGGCGGCGGTCCGCGCGGCGACCGGCCTGGCCATCCACGAGGGCTACGGCCTCACCGAGACCGGCCCGGTGCTCACCTCCACCCTGGTCGGCGGTGTGGCCAAGCCCGGCGCCGTCGGCCGGGCCATCCCCGGCGTCGAGCTGCGCCTGGTCGACGCCGACGGTCGTCCGGTGGCCACCGCGGACGACCCCGACGACCCCGACGGGTCGGACGAGTCGGTGGTCGGGGAGTTCACCGACGACTCCGAGACCGGCCTGGTCGCCGCGCGCGGGGCCAACCTGTTCAGCGGCTACTGGCCCGACGGCCGCGGCGGCCCCGACGCCGACGGCTGGTTCCGCACCGGCGACGTCGGCTACTTCGACGCCGACGGCGACCTCCGGCTGGTCGACCGCGCCCACGACCTGATCATCGTCAACGGCTTCAACGTCTACCCGCGCGAGGTCGAGCAGGTGGTCGCGGAACTGCCCGGGGTGGCCGAGGTCGCCGCGGTCGGCGTGCCGGACGAGCGCACCGGCGAGCGGGTCAAGGTCGTCGTCGTGGCGCGCGAGGGCGCCGAGCTGACCGAGCAGGCGCTGCTGGCGCACTGCGCGGCGCACCTGGCCCGGTTCAAGGTGCCGGGCGTGGTGGAGTTCGCCGCGGCCCTGCCGCACACGGTCACCGGCAAGCTCCGGCGCGCGGGGCTGCGCGGTAGCGTCACGACGTGACCAGGGTGACCGTTGTGACCAGGCAGGGCTGCCACGCCTGCGAGGTGGCCGAGGCCGACGTGGCGCGGATCTGCGGCGACCTCGGGCTGGCGTGGGGCACCGAGGACGTCGACGCCGACCCGGAGCTGCGCGCGGAGTACGGCGACCGGGTCCCGGTGATCCTGGTCGACGGCGCGGAGCACGGCTACTGGCGGGTCGAGGAAGACCGCCTGCGCGCCGCGCTGGGCTGACCCCGATCGGGGTCCCCCGCATTCCCGGGGCACTCCACGGCCGCTTCCGCTACGAACGGACGGTGTGGACACCCTCGCGGAACCCGACACCACCCCCGCGCCCACCAGGCTGGACCGCCGCGTCGCCGCGCTGATCGGGGTGCTGGCCGTCGCCGCCGCCCTGGCCGCCGGTCACCTGGTCGCCGGTGTGGTGGGCCCCAACGCCTCGCCGTTCCTCGCGGTCGGCAACAGCGCCATCGACCTGACACCGTCCTGGCTCAAGGACTTCGCCGTCCGCACCTTCGGCAGCCACGACAAGCAGGTGCTGCTCGGCGGTATGGCGCTCACCCTGCTGCTCGTCGCCATCGCGGCGGGGCTGCTCTCCCGCGCGTCGCCGCGCCCCGGCCAGGCCGTCGCGGCCGTGTTCGGCGTCCTCGGCATCGCCGCGGTCGCGAACCGACCCGACCTCGACACCGTCGCCGTGCTCGCCCCGCTGGCCTCGCTGGTGGCGGGTGTGCTGGTCTTCGCCTGGCTGCACCGCGCCGCCGCGCACCGGCTGTCCACTTCGGACGGATCGGACGCGGGCGCCGGGCGGCGGGAGTTCCTGCGCACCTCCTCCGGCGTGGTCGCGGGCGTCGCGATCACCGGCGGGCTCGGCCAGTTCCTCGCGGGGCGCGTGGACGTGGAGGGCTCCCGCGCCTCCGTCGGCCCGCTGCGCCCCGCCACGCCCGCGCCCGCGATCCCGGCGAGCGCCGACTTCTCCGCGCTCGGCACCCCGGGCTTCCTGACCGAGAACAGCCAGTTCTACCGGGTCGACACCGCGATCGTGGTGCCCCGGGTGCGCGCCGAGACCTGGACCCTGCGCCTGCACGGCATGGTCGGCCGCGAGCTGTCGTTCAGCTACGCGGACATCCGCAACCGCCCGCTGGTCGAGCGGACCATCACCATGACCTGCGTGTCCAACGAGGTCGGCGGCCCGTACATCTCCACCGCCAACTTCACCGGCGTGCCCCTGCGCGACCTGGTCATGGCCGCCAACCCCGACCCGAAGGCCGACCAGCTCTACTCGACCAGCGTCGACGGCTGGACCACCGGCACCCCGCTGGAGGCGATCCTGGACCCCGAGCGCGGGGCACTGCTGGCCATCGGCATGAACGGCGAACCGCTGCCGGTCGAGCACGGTTTCCCCGCGCGGCTGGTCGTCCCCGGTCTCTACGGTTACGTCTCCGCCACCAAATGGGTCACCGACCTGGAAGTGACCACATTCGGCAGCAAGGAGTTCTACTGGCAGGAACGCGGCTGGGCGGACAAGGCGCCGATCAAAACCCAGTCCCGGATCGATGTCCCCGGCGGATTCGCCAAGGTGCCCGCCGGTGAGGTGGTCATCGCCGGGATCGCGTGGGCGCAGCACGTCGGAATCGACCGCGTCGAGGTCCGGGTGGACGGCGGTCCGTGGCAGGACGCCGAATTGGCGACCGAGGTGAACAAGCAGACCTGGCGGCAGTGGAAGACCGCGTTCACGCTCCAGGCGGGAAGCCACCGCGCGGAAGTGCGCGCGACGGACCGTGACGGTCACACCCAAACGGATGTCCGGGTGCCACCCATTCCGGACGGCGCCACCGGCTGGCACTCCGCGCTGTTCACTGTGGAGTAAGCGCTTCCGCGGCCGGAACTATCACTCGAAAGGGCACATTTTCCTTGCTCAGGTGGCAAACCGTTCCCGCAGCCGGCATCGAATCATGTCGGAAGTCCACCCGAGAAACGGAGCTGATCCTGGTGAGCAAGAGCGCGCGCAAAACCGTCGCGATCGCGATGGCGGCCGCCACCGCCCTGACCATGACCGCCTGCAGTAGCAACGACACCAGCAGCCCGGCCGCGAGCACCACCACGACCACCACGACCGACAGCGGGATGTCCGCCGCCGGTGAGGCGAACACCGGCGTCACCACCGCGACCGACGTCTTCGGCCCCAACTGCAAGGACCTGCCGCAGGGTTCCGACGCGGGCAGCCTCATGTCGATGGGGCCGCAGCCGGTCGCCACCGCCGCGAGCACCAACCCGCTGCTGACCAAGCTGGTCGCGGCGGTCAAGGCGATCCCCGGCCTGGTCGACACGCTGAACACCACCGACAACCTGACCGTGTTCGCCCCGGCCGACTCGGCCTTCGACGCGCTCGGCGACGTCAAGTTCGGCGAGCTGGCCCAGGACCCGGCCAAGCTCGGCCCGATCCTGCAGTACCACGTGGTGCCCAAGCGCTACGACCGCGACGGCCTCATCGCCGCGGGCTCGGTGCAGCCGCTCAACGCCACCGGCGGCGAGCTCAAGATCGAGGGCACCGGCAACAACATCACCATCGGCGGCGCCAAGGTGCTCTGCGGGAACATCCCGACCAAGAACGCCACGGTCTTCGTCATCGACACCGTCCTCACGCCCCAGTCGTAGTCACGGGCGGGGTATGCGGAGCGGGCGGCCGGGCACCAGTGCCCGGCCGCCCGCCGCCGTTCCCGGGTGTCGCGTAACCGCTGACCGGAGGGCCGCCGGAGCGAGACCGGAGTCACCTCCGCGGGCCGGTTCAGGGCCCTGGCCACCGACTTTGTGCACACGTTCACAAGCGGTACCGTTAAGGAGACCCGGTGACGAATTCCCTCTGAGGAGCAGCGCGTGGCGGCACAGCGAGGCCAGCGGAACGGGGTCGGCGTCCCCCCGCCCGCCCCCACCGCCGCGGAGATCACCACCCCGATCCCCCGGGTCACCGAGGTCCCCGCCGCCCGCGAGCGGGCCCGCGCCATCCCCGAGGCCGCCGTCGCCCGCCTCGCCGTCTACCTGCGCGTGCTGTCCGGCCTGCAGGAGCAGGGCACGGGCTCGGTCTCCAGCGAGGAACTCGCCGTCGCGGCGGGCGTCAACTCCGCCAAGCTGCGCAAAGACCTCTCCTACATCGGGTCCTACGGCACCCGGGGGGTCGGCTACGAGGTGGCCGTCCTGATCGAGGAGATCGAGCGGATCCTCGGTCTTACCAGAAAGCACAGCGTAGCCGTCGTCGGGATCGGTAACCTGGGACACGCCCTGGCCAACTATGGGGGGTTCCCAGGACGAGGGTTTCCCGTGACTGCTCTTTTCGACGTTGATCCCGACCTCGTCGGGGTGCCGGTCGGTGGCCTGCCGGTCGAGCACATCGACGACATCCCGCGCGTGTGCGCCGAGCGCGAAGTCTCCATCGGCGTGATCGCCACACCGCCGCCCGCGGCCCAGGCCGTCTGCGACCGCCTGGTCTCCGCCGGTGTGCAGTGCATCCTCAACTTCGCCCCGGTCGTGCTCCAGGTGCCCGACCACGTCGAGGTCCGCAAGGTCGACCTCGCGGTGGAGCTGCAGGTCCTGTCCTTCCACGTGGCCCGCCGCGCGGACTCCGCCGCCGAGGCGGCAGCGGCCGCGGTCAACGGCGCCCGGCCCCGCGTGAACGGGGTGGTGGTCTCGTGAGCGTCATCGCCGTGGGCATGTCCCACCGCAGCGCCGACGTGCGCCTGCTGGAGCGCGTCACGGTCGCCGCGGCGGACGTGCCGAAGGTGCTCGGCGAGCTGCTGGCCTGCCCGAACGTGGCCGAGGCGGTGCTGGTCTCGACCTGCAACCGGGTCGAGGTCTACGCCGTCGTCGAGGCCTTCCACGCCGGGCTCGCCGACATCGCGGGCGTGCTCTCGCGGCACTCCGGCGCCGACACCGCGCTGCTCTACGACCACCTGTACGTGCACTACGCCGCTGCCGCGGTGCAGCACCTGTTCTCGGTGGCCGCCGGGCTGGACTCGATGGTCGTCGGCGAGTCGCAGATCCTCGGGCAGGTCCGGCTGGCCTATGGCGCCGCCCGCGCGGCGGGCACCGTGGGCAGCACCCTGCACGAGCTGGTCCAGCAGGCGCTGCGGATCGGCAAGCGGGTGCACACCGACACCGGCCTCGACCAGGTCGGCGGCTCGGTGGTGTCCGAGGCGCTGGCCGACGCCGAGGCCGAACTCGGCGGGCTCGCCGGGCGCCGCGCGCTGATCGTCGGCGCGGGCTCCATGGGCGGGCTCTCCGCCGCCGCGCTGCGCCGCGCGGGCATCGGCGAGGTCGTCATCGCCAACCGCACCCCGGCCAACGGCGAACGGCTCGCCGTGTCCCTGCGCGAGCAGGGCGTACCGGCCACCGCCACCGGCCTGGGCGAGCTGCGCGCGCGCATCGCCGACGCGGACGTCGTGGTCTCGTGCACCGGCGCGGTCGGCGCGGTCATCACCGCCGACGCCGTGCCCCCGCGCGCGGACCGGCCGCTGGTCATCTGCGACCTGGGCCTGCCCCGCGACGTGGCCGACGGTGTCGGCGACGTCGACGGCGTGCGGGTGGTCGACCTGGCCAGCCTCCAGCGCAGGCTCACCGACGCGCCGAGCGGGACCGACACCCGCCGCGCGGGCGAGATCGTGGCCGAGGAGGTGCGCGGCTACCTCGCCGCGCAGCGCTCGGCCGAGGTCACCCCGACGGTCACCGCGCTGCGCAGGCGCGCGGCCGAGGTGGTCGACGCCGAGTTGCTGCGGCTGGACGGTCGGCTGCCCGACCTCGACGCCCCCGTGCGCGCGGAACTGGCGCGCACGGTCCGCCGGGTGGTCGACAAGCTCCTGCACACCCCGACGGTCCGGGTGAAGGAACTCGCCTCCGGACCGCAGGGCACCGGGTACGCCGAGGCGCTGCGCGAGCTGTTCCAGCTCGACCCGCACAAGCCCGCGTCGGTGTCCACCCCCGCCGACCCGGTGGGGCACCCCCCAGTCAAGTCCGTTGTGGACGGTGGTAGCTGATGGACCGGATCATCCGGATCGGGACCCGGGGCTCGGCCCTGGCCCTGACGCAGAGCGGCACGATCGCCGACGCGCTGACCCGCGCGGGCGTCCGGGTGGAGGTGGTCACGGTGTCCACCCCCGGCGACCGCTCCTCGGCGCCCATCGCCGAGATCGGGGTCGGCGTGTTCACCTCGGCGCTGCGCGACGCGCTCGCCGACGGCACGGTCGACGTGGCCGTGCACTCCTACAAGGACCTGCCCACCGCGCCCGACCCGCGGTTGTCGCTGGCCGCCGTGCCGCCGCGCGAGGACCCGCGCGACGCGCTGATCGCCCGGGACGGGCTCACCCTCGGTGAGCTGCCGCCCGGCGCGCGCATCGGCACCGGCTCGCCGCGGCGGGCCGCGCAGTTGCGCGCACTCGGGTTCGGCCACGAGATCGTGGCCATCCGGGGCAATGTGGACACCCGCATCGCCATGGTCACCAACGGCGAGTTGGACGCCGTGGTGCTGGCCCGCGCGGGACTGTCCCGACTCGGCAGACTCGCCGAGATCACCGAGACCCTCGACCCGATCCAGATGCTGCCCGCGCCGGCGCAGGGTGCCCTGGCGGTCGAGTGCCGCGTCGACGACGTCGACGTAGAGCACCTTCTCCAGTCCACTGTGGACGACGAAGCCACCCGTGCCGCGGTGGCCGCCGAGCGGGCCATGCTGGCCGCGCTCGAAGCGGGCTGCAGCGCGCCGGTTGGCGCACTGGCCGATGTCGTGGAGGACCTCGACGCCGACGACCGGGTGGTCTACCGCCTGTCGCTGCGCGGGGTAGCCGCGGCGTACGAGGCAGGCGACCCCACCGGGGCCGTCGACCTCATGCGCGCATCGGCCACCGGTGACCTGACCGCTGGAGAGCAGCTCGGCCGCGCGCTGGCCGCCGAGCTGCTGGAACTCGGGGCCGGGGTGCTCTCCGGTCCCGAGGCGTAGTTGATGGGAAGTGGCCTGACATGACCACCCGTGCACGAAAGTCCCCCGGACGCGTCGCCTTCGTGGGCTCCGGCCCCGGTGACGCGGGACTGCTCACCGTCCGCGCCAAGGAACTGCTCGACCGCGCGGAGCTCGTGGTGACCGACCCCGACGTCCCCTCCGGAGTCCTGGCGCTGGCGCGCCCGGGCGCCGAGGTGCGCCCGGCCGTCGGCGAACCGGCCGACGTGGCCAAGGACCTCGTCGCCGAGGCCAAGGCCGGACGCGTCGTGGTCCGCCTGGTCGCGGGCGACCCGCTGACCCACTCCGCGGTGGTGGCCGAGGCCCAGGCCGTGGCCCGCACCAGCGCGGTCTTCGACGTGGTGCCCGGGGTCTCCGCGGCCACCGCGGTCCCGGCCTACGCCGGTATCGCGCTGGGCTCCACGCACACCGAGGTCGACGTCCGCGGCGACATCGACTGGGCGGGCCTGGCCGCGGTGCCCGGCCCGATCGTGCTGCACGCCGGTGCCAGCCACCTGGCCGAGGCGGCGTCCTCGCTGGTCGAACACGGCCTCGCGGCGCAGACCCCGGTCGCGGTGACCGCCGACGGCACCAACACCAGCCAGCGCACCATCGAGACCACCCTGGCCTCGCTCGCCGCCGACGCGGGCGAGATGTCGGGCAGCCTCGTGGTCACCGTGGGCCAGGCCGTGGCGGCGCGGTCCAAGCTGTCGTGGTGGGAGTCGCGCGCGCTCTACGGGTGGCGCGTGCTCGTCCCGCGCACCAAGGACCAGGCCGGGGAGATGAGCGAGCGCCTGCACCTGCACGGCGCCATCCCCAGCGAGGTGCCGACCATCTCGGTCGAACCGCCGCGCAGCCCGGCGCAGATGGAGCGCTCGGTCAAGGGCCTGGTCGACGGCCGCTACCAGTGGGTCATCTTCACCTCCACCAACGCCGTGCGCGCGGTGTGGGAGAAGTTCGCCGAGTTCGGCCTCGACGCCCGCGCGTTCTCCGGCGTGAAGATCGCCTGCGTCGGCGAGGCGACCGCGGAGAAGGTGCGCTCGTTCGGCATCAACCCCGAGCTGGTGCCCTCCGGCGAGCAGTCCAGCGAGGGTCTGCTGGCCGATTTCCCGCCCTACGACGACATACTGGACCCGGTCGAGCGGGTGCTGCTGCCGCGGGCGGACATCGCCACCGAGACCCTGGCCGCCGGTCTGCGCGACCGCGGCTGGGAGATCGACGACGTGACCGCGTACCGCACGGTCCGCGCGGCGCCGCCGCCCGCCGAGACCCGCGAGATGATCAAGACCGGGGGCTTCGACGCGGTGTGCTTCACCTCGTCCTCCACCGTGCGCAACCTGGTGGGCATCGCGGGCAAGCCGCACGCGCGGACCCTGGTGGCCTGCATCGGCCCCAAGACCGCCGAGACGGCCCGCGAGTTCGGCCTGCGGGTCGACGTCCAGCCCGAACACGCGACCGTGCCCGCGCTGGTCGACGCCCTGGCCGAGCACGCGGCCAGGCTCCGCGCGGAAGGGGCGCTACCCCCGCCGCGCAAGACCAAGCGCGCGCGGCGCTAGAGCTACTCGCGGGCGGTGTGCCTCGGCACGCCGCCCGCGCTCGTTCTCCGTCCTGGAAGGGACCGCATAGATGTTCCCCAACCACCGGCCGCGCAGGCTCCGCCGCACCCCGGCGGTGCGGCGCCTGGTCTCCGAGACCGAGGTGCGCCCGCGGCAGCTGCTGCTGCCGATGTTCGTCAAGGAGGGCGCCACCGAGCCCCTGCCGATCGCGAGCATGCCCGGTGTCGTCCAGCACACCCGCGACACGCTGCGCAAGGCCGCCGTCGAGGCGGTCGCGGCCGGGGTGGGCGGGATCATGCTCTTCGGCGTGCCGCAGGTGCGCGACGCGACCGGCTCCGGCGGCATCGACCCGGACGGCGTGCTCAACACGTCCCTGCGCGACCTGCGCGCGGAACTCGGCGACGACACCGTGCTGATGTCGGACCTGTGCCTGGACGAGTTCACCGACCACGGCCACTGCGGCGTGCTCGACGACCACGGCGTGGTCGACAACGACGCCACGCTGGCCATCTACGCCGACATGGCGCTGGCCCAGGCCGACGCGGGCGCCCAATACCTCGGCCCGAGCGGCATGATGGACGGCCAGGTCGGCGTGATCCGCGAGGCGCTGGACGCGGCCGGGCACATCGACACCGGCATCCTCGCCTACTCGGTCAAGTACGCCTCCGCGTTCTTCGGCCCCTTCCGCGACGCCGTGGAGTCGCAGCTCGACGGCGACCGGACCGGCTACCAGCAGGACCCGGCCAACGTGCGCGAGGCGCTGCGGGAGGCGCACCTCGACCTGAACGAGGGCGCGGACATGGTCATGGTCAAGCCCGCCCTGGCCTACCTGGACGTGATCCGCGCGGTGCGGGAGGTCTCGGACGTGCCGGTCGCGGCGTACCAGGTCTCCGGCGAGTACGCGATGGTCGAGGCGGCGGCGGCCAACGGCTGGATCGACCGCAAGCGCGCGGTGCTGGAGTCGCTCACCTCGATCCGCCGCGCGGGCGCGGACGTCATCCTCAGCTACTGGGCCGTGGAGGCCGCGGGCTGGCTGCGGGACTGACCGGTATCTTCGCCGGCATGACGGTCCCGGAAGAACCCCCGGTCATGCCCACCGCCGACGAGGTGGCGGCGCGCGCCGACGCGCCGCGCGTGGTCCGGATCTCGTTCTGGGTCCTGGTCGCCGCCGGGGTCTCCGGGATCGTCGGCGCGGTGCTGTTCCTCGCGCTGCGCGCGGACTGGGCCCGGTTGCGGGTCGAGCGGGCGCCGGAGCTGCGGTTGTCCGACGTGCAGGCGAACGCGACCACGCTGTCCTGGTGGCTGGTCATCGGCACGGTCACCTTCCTCGGGTTCTTCGTGCTGCTGTCGACGCAGGCGCGGCGCGGGGTGCGCAAGGCGCGCACGCTGCTGCTCGTGGTCGGCGTGTTCGCCACGCTGTTCGAGTACTCGATCGGCCGCGTCACCGTGTACGGGCTGTTCAGCGCGCTGCTCACGGTGGTCGGCGTGGGTCTGCTGTTCTTCAAGTCGGCGCGGCCGTTCTACCCCCACGACGGTGAGCGGTGACCCAACCGGTCCTCTACTTCGAGCCGGGGTCGACCTGGTGGCCGGTGCTGTGGGGGCCGGTCTTCGGGGCGGCGGGCGCGGGCGTGGAGAGCCTCACCGGACCGGTGCACTGGTTCGCGTGGTGGCTGGTCGGGTACGCGTTCGCGGGCATGGCCGCGGTCTGGGTGGCCGCGCGCAGGCGGGTCCGGCGGGTGGTGCTGACCCCGGTGACCCTCCAGCAGGGCCGCGAGGTGCTGGAGATCCGGCGGATCGCGCGGGTCGCCGACGTGGGTGTCCCGGTCGGCGCTCGTCCGCTCGGCGGCGGGTGGGCCGTGCCGCGCAAGACGACCGAGATCCCGCTGGAGTTGGACGACGGCACGGTGGTGCTGGCCTGGGCGAGCGCGCCGGAGGAGTTCGCCGAACGCCTCGGGGGATTCGTTCACGAGGTGTGAACTGCGACAACGGCGTGCCGGTACTGCGTCGGTTGGCAGAGCCGAATACTTTTTGACCATGGCTACCAACGATCCCGGTCCCCAGGACGCCCCCCGCTACGAGCCGATGCCGGGTGTGCCGGAGCAGGAACGGCAGACCGCCCCCCGGCCGCGCGCCGTCAACACCTCGTCGGTGCTGTGGTTCGTCAACGCGGCGCTGTACCTGCTCGGCACCGTGCTGACCCTCACGATGGACCACACCTCGCTGCGCGAAGCCGCCCGCAAGAGCCTGGAAGCGGCCAAGGAGCCGGTCACCCCGGAGAAGATCAACCAGTTGGTCGACTTCACCCTGGTCATCAGCGGGGTGATCGCCGCGCTGATCATCGGGTTGACCGTGCTGTTCGTGCTCAAGGTGCGCTCGGGCAAGCAGTGGGGCCGCACGGCGCTGACCGTGCTGGGCGGGCTGCTGATCCTCTACAGCCTGTACTCCGTGTCCGGCGGCGGGGCGAACGTGATCATCGGCATCCTGCCGGTGCTGCTGGTCGGCGGCGGCATCTACCTGCTCTACACGCCGGACGCGAAGGCCTTCCTGGAGGCGGGCCGCCGCCGGTGACCCGGTTCCCGTAAGGGCCCGTTGTACTTGTGCAGAGGGGAAAACCGGCCGACTATGACGCCCGGGTGGACGTGGCGCTCACCTCGTAACAACTGACCGCGCCCGGGCTACATACCTCCCGTGACCGAGCCGAGCCCCACCGCCGAGAACCCGGCCGGATCGACCAGGCCCTTCGCGGTGACCGGCGCGTTAGGTGCCGCGCTGCTCGGCGCCGTCCTGGCGGCCGTGCTGCTGCTCTTGGCCGACCGCCAGCCGAGCTGGTACTTCGGCTGCGGCACCGGGATCTCGGCCGTCGGCGCGCTGCTGCTGGCCTGGCCGCTGCACGCGGGTCGGGGGTGGGCGCGGTGGGGGCTCATCGCCACGGCGCTGGTCGGTGCCCTCTGCGCACCCGCGGCGGCCAACGGGCTCACCGCGTCTGCCGCCCCGTACCTCGGGGGGCTGCTCATCGCCGTCTGGGTGCTGGTGGTGACGCTGCTGTCGCGGCTCGACGCGCGCACCTACTTCGCCGCGCTGCCCGATGCCGGGGCATGAGAAGCTGACCGGCGTGACGCTTGCGGATACCTCCGAGCCCACCCCACCCGGCCTCGGCTGGCCCGCGCGCGAGAGCGCGCTCAACCAGCCCCGCCGCGCGGTGATCGCGGCGGTGGAGCTGGTGGTCGCCGCCGCGCTGGTGTGGCTGGCGCTGTGGCTCTACGGCCGCGGCACGCCCGAGCTGAGCAAGATCGCCGAACGCCCCGACCTGGACTTCCGGCACTACGCGGGCAACTGGATCGGCGGCGCGGTGCTCGCCGGGACGCTCGCGCTCCTGCTGCTGCTCGACGCCGGACGGCAGCTCGCGCTGGCCGTGCGCACCCGCCGCCGCCGGGCGTGAGCGCGGGCACTCTCCCGGGTTTGCGAGACTGGGTGGGTGACACCTGAGGTGCAGGCACACGTGCGCGGCTCGGCCGCCCTGTTCGACCGCGCGAAGTCCGTCATCCCGGGCGGGGTCAACTCGCCGGTCCGGGCCTTCAACGCGGTCGGCGGCACGCCGCGGTTCATGGTCAACGGGCTCGGCGCCTACCTGTGGGACGCCGACGACAACCGCTACGTCGACCTGGTGTCGTCGTGGGGGCCGATGGTCCTGGGCCACGCCCACCCGGCCGTGGTGGAGGCGGTGCGCGCGGCGGCGGTCAACGGGCTGTCGTTCGGCACCCCGACCGCGGGCGAGGTCGACCTGGCCGAGGAGATCATCCGCCGGGTCGCGCCGGTGCGCCGGGTGCGGCTGGTCAACTCCGGCACCGAGGCGACGATGAGCGCCATCCGGCTGGCCCGCGGGTTCACCGGGCGCAAGCGGGTGGTGAAGTTCGCGGGCTGCTACCACGGCCACGTCGACGCGCTGCTCGCCGAGGCGGGCTCCGGCGTCGCGACGCTGGGCCTGCCGACGACCCCGGGGGTGACCGGGGCGCAGGCCGAGGACACGCTGGTGCTGCCGTACAACGACCTCGACGCGGTGCGCGCGGCCTTCGCCGAGCACGGCGACACGATCGCCGCGGTGATCACCGAGGCGGCGGCGGGCAACATGGGCGCGGTCGCCCCCGTCGAGGGGTTCAACCAGGGGCTGCGGGAGATCACCGAGGCGCACGGCGCCCTGCTGATCATGGACGAGGTGATGACCGGCTTCCGCGTCTCCGCGGGTGGTTGGTACGGCCTGGAGGGCGTCGAGGGCGACCTGTACACCTTCGGCAAGGTCATGTCCGGCGGGTTGCCCGCGGCCGCGTTCGGCGGTCGCGAGGACGTCATGGGGCACCTGGCCCCGGCCGGGCCGGTCTACCAGGCGGGCACCCTCTCGGGTAACCCGGTCGCCGTCGCGGCGGGCCTGGCGACGCTGCGGGCCGCCGACGCGGACGTCTACCGGGCGCTGGACGACAACGCCACCCGGCTCGGCGCGCTGCTGACGTCCGCGCTGTCGAAGGCGGGGGTCGCGCACCGCGTGCAGTTCGCGGGGAACCTGGTCAGCGTGTTCTTCACCGAGGACCCGGTGGTCGACTACGCGGGCGCCAAAGCCGCCCAGACCTGGCGGTTCCCGCCGTTCTTCCACGCGCTGCTCGACCAGGGCGTCTACGCCCCGCCGAGCGCGTTCGAGGCGTGGTTCGTCAGCGCGGCCCTGGACGACTCGGCGTTCGAGCAGATCGAGGCGGCCCTGCCCGCGGCGGCCGCCGCCGCGGCGGCCGCCGCCGCGGCGGCCGCGGAGGAGAAGGCGTGAGCACGACGATCGTCCACCTGCTGCGCCACGGCGAGGTGCACAACCCGACGGGGATCCTCTACGGCAGGCTGCCCGGGTTCCACCTGTCGGAGACGGGCAAGCGCCAGGCGCTGACCGTGGCCGAGTACCTGAGCGACCGCGACATCGTGCACGTGGTGGCGTCGCCCCTGCAGCGGGCCCAGGAGACGGCCACCCCGATCGCCGGGTCGCACCGGCTGGAACTGGCCACCGACGACCGGCTGATCGAGTCGGCGAACGTGTTCGAGGGGCAGAAGGTGTCGGTGGGCGACGGGGCGCTGCGGTCGCCGCGCAACTGGCCGCACCTGCGCGACCCGTTCACGCCGTCGTGGGGTGAGCCGTACCTGGAGATCGCCCACCGGATGCTGGGCGCCGCCCACCGCGCCCGCGAGGTGGCGGTCGGCCACGAGGCGGTGTGCGTGTCGCACCAGCTGCCGGTGTGGACGCTGCGCCGCTACCTGGAGGGCAAGCGCCTGTGGCACAACCCCAAGAACCGCCAGTGCTCCCTCGCCTCCCTCACCAGCCTCATCTTCGAAGACGAGCGGCTCGTGGGGTTGCGCTACGCGGAACCCGCGGGCACCAGCGACCCGAAGAACACCGGCGCATGAAGCGGCTCCTCGTCGCCGTGGCCGTCGTGGCGGTCGCGGTGTCGGGCTGCTCCTCCAGCAAGGGGGCGGTGGCCAGCGGCACGGAGTTCGTCTTCGTGTCGCCCGGCGGGCAGACGGACATCACGTACGCGGTCGCCGACCGCAAGCCGCTGCCGGAACTGTCCGGCCCGGACCTGATGGACGAGAACCGGAAACTGTCCCTATCGGACTACCGGGGCAAGGTCGTGGTGCTGAACGTGTGGGGCCAGTGGTGCGGCCCCTGCAGGCTCGAGGCGCCGGAGCTGCAGAAGATCCAGGACGGGTACGGGTCCAGGGGTGTTCAGGTGCTGGGCATCAACTTCCGGGACAACCAGCGTGACGTACCGCAGGACTTCGTGCGGGACCGGAAACTGACGTACCCGTCGATCTTCGACCCACCGGGCCGCTCGCTGCTGGCCCTGAAGGGCTACCCGCGATCGGTGGTGCCCGCGACGTTCGTGATGGACAAGGAAGGCCGCGTCGCCGCTGTCTTCCTGCGCGACCTCTTGGCCGACGACCTCAAACCGGTACTGGACCGCCTCACCGCCGAGTGACGCCGCGCCGGGAACGTGCGTTCGGGGAAGTGTCCGGTGTGACTCAGGCGATGCTGGGGACCTACCCCGCAACGGGTCTCAGCGAGCGGTCCCTACCCTGATCGGGTGGACCCGACGCAGCTGGCTATTTCCGGGCCGCTGCTGGTGGCGGCCGGGGTGTCGTTGTTGGCCGGGCTCGTCTCGTTCGCCTCGCCCTGCGTCGTCCCTTTGGTGCCCGGGTACCTCGCCTACCTGGCCGCGCTGGTCGGGGCCGAGGCGCCCGCGGTCAGTGACGAAGAGGCGCGCAAGCGGGGGCGCTACCGGGTCCTCGGTGCGGTCGGGTTGTTCATCCTCGGCTTCACCGTCGTCTTCGCGGCGACCATCGGCAGCCTGGTGTGGCTGGCCGACGCCCTGCTGATCAACGAGGACCTCCTGCAGCGCATCGGGGGTGTGCTCACCATCGCCATGGCGCTGGTCTTCATCGGGTTGGTCCCCGGCATGCAGAAGGACCTCCGCATCCACAAGACCCCGCGCTTCGGGTTGGCGGGAGCTCCGGTGCTCGGGGGGGTTTTCGCCCTGGGGTGGACGCCGTGCATCGGGCCCACCCTCTCCGGGGTGCTCACCATCGCCGCCTCCACCGGGGGGACGGCGGCGCGCGGGTACCTGCTGGTGGTCGTCTACTGCCTCGGCCTGGGCATCCCGTTCCTCCTGCTCGCCATCGGCGCGGGTTGGGCGGTCCGCGCGACCACCTGGCTGCGGACGCACGGGCGGGCCGTTCAGCTCTTCGGTGGGGGCCTGTTGTTGGTCGTCGGCATCCTGCTGGTGACCGGAGTGTGGGGTGACCTCGTGTCCTGGCTGCGCAACGCCTTCGTCTCCGACTTCACCCCCGCGCTATGAGCGAGACGACCACGCGGCCGAGGCGCTTCCTCGCGTTCGCCCGCAACACCTGGCGCGGGCTCACCTCGATGCGGACAGCGCTGATCCTGCTGTTCCTGCTCGCCCTCGCCGCCATGCCCGGTGCCCTCCTGCCGCAGCGGTCGCTCAACCTGCCCCGCGCGCTGGACTACATCGACTCGCACGGCTGGTGGGGCCGGTTCCTCGACCGCCTCCAGTTCTTCGACGTCTACGCCAGCGTCTGGTTCTCGGCGATCTACCTGCTGCTGTTCATCTCCCTCGTCGGCTGCCTGCTGCCGCGCACCGTCGAGTACGCCAAGGCCATCAAGGCCCAGCCCGTGCTCACCCCGCGCAACCTCACCCGCCTCCCGCACAGCGGCGAGGCCGAGTCCGACGCGACCCCCGACGAGGTCGTGGCGGGCGCTCGGCGGCACCTCAAGGGGTGGCGGGTCCTCGAACGCGAGGAGGAGGACGGTGTCCGCACCGTCAGCGCCGAGCGCGGGTACCTGCGCGAGGCCGGGAACCTCGTCTTCCACTTCGCCATGCTCGGGCTGATCGTGGCACTCGCGGTCGGCAAGATGCTCAACTACGAGGGCCAGGTCATCGTCGTCGCGGACGGGTCCGAGTTCTGCAACTCCGGCACCCTCGGCTACGACTCGTTCAAGCCGGGGCTGCGGGTCGACGGCACCGACCTGGCGCCTTTCTGCGTGCGGGTCAACGGCTTCGACGCCAGCTACCTGCCCAACGGCCAAGCCGAGCAGTTCACCGCCCAGGTCGACTACCAGGCGGGCACCGACCTCGACGACGACCACTGGCAGCCCTACCGCCTCCAGGTCAACGACCCGCTGCGGATCGTCGGTGACCGGGTCTACCTGCTCGGCCACGGCTACGCGCCCACCTTCACCGTCACCTTCCCCGACGGGCAGCGGCGCACCCAGACCATCCAGTGGCGCACGGTCGACGCGCTGACCCTGCTCTCCGAGGGGGCCACCAAGTTCGACCCGCCCGGCGTCACCGACTCCGAGGAGCGGCGCAAGCGGCAGATCGCGGTCACCGGGCTGTTCGCGCCCACCGCGCTCATCGAGGACAAGGTCCTCACCTCCAGCCACCCGCAGCTGACCGACCCCGCGGTCGCCGTCGACGTGATGCGCGGCGACCTGGGCATCGACTCCGGCCGCGGCCAGTCCATCTTCGAGATCGACCAGTCCCTGGTGGACAGCGGCAGGCTCACCCGGGTGGCCAGGGAGAACCTGAAACCCGGCGGCGCCATCACCCTCGACGACGGCACGAAGGTCACCTTCGACGGCGTCCAGCAGTGGGTGTCGTTGCAGGTCTCGCACGACCCCACCCAGCTCTGGGTGCTGGTCAGCGCGGTGCTGATGGTCCTCGGCCTCGGCGTCTCGCTGACCATCAAGCGGCGTCGCGTGTGGGTGCGTGCGACACCGGCGGGGGATGGTCGTACGGTTGTCCGCGTCGGCGGTCTCGCTCGCACCGACCAGGCGGGTTACGGCGAGGAGTTCAACAGGCTCGCAGCACTGCTGCTGGATCCCCGGAGGGATAGCTGATGCCGGTCAACGAGACGCTGGCCAACTACGGCGACTGGCTCTACGGCGCCGCCGCGCTCGTCTACGTCTTCGCCATGGTCCTGTACACGACCGAGCAGGCGTTCACCCGCAAGGCCAAGAGGTCCGAGCAGGCCGAGGCCAAGGTGCTCGTCGGCGCGGGCGCGCCCGCCGAGGTGGCGGACACCCCGAAGATCGGACGCCTCGAGGAGCAGCCGGGCCGGGGCAGGGCCGACCGCGCGGGCCGGATGGCCGTCGCGCTGACCGTGCTCGGCGCGCTGCTGCACCTGACCTCGATCGTGCTGCGCGGTGTGGCCACCGGGCGCGCGCCCTGGGGCAACATGTACGAGTACGGCGCGGCCACCATGTTCGTCGCGGTCGTCACCTGGCTGGTGCTGGTGCGCAAGTTCGACGTGCGCAGGCTCGGCGCGTTCGTGCTCACCCCGGTCGTCATCCTGATGTTCCTCGGCGGCACCGCGCTCTACACCGCCGCCGCCCCCGTGCAGCCCGCACTCCAGTCGTACTGGCTGGTCATCCACGTGGCCGCAGCCATCCTGTCCAGCGGCCTGTTCCTGGTGCCCGGCGTGGTCAGCGTGCTGTACCTCGTCCGGGTGAAGCACGACGCGAACCCGGCCAAGTTCGCCCGCCTCGGCCCGCGCCTGCCGGTCGCCGACGCGCTCGACCGGCTCGCCTACCGCACCACGATCTTCGCCTTCCCGATCTACACCTTCGGCATCATCTGCGGCGCGATCTGGGCCGAGGCCGCCTGGGGCCGGTTCTGGGGCTGGGACCCGAAGGAGACCGTGGCCTTCGTGGCCTGGGTCGTCTACGCCGGTTACCTGCACTCCCGGGCCACCGCGGGCTGGCGCGGCACGCGCGCCGCCGTGATCAACTCGGTGGCCTTCGGCATGGTGGTCTTCAACCTGTTCTTCATCAACCTCGTCATCGCGGGCCTGCACTCGTACGCCAAGTAGGAGCCCGCTCCCCGTTGTTGCTCGCGCACACCGCGTCACCCCCTTCGGTGGGTGGCGCGGTGAGCGACTAACGTCGCAACTGCCCGGGTTGAGTTCGCAGGAGGGGTCACACGCGTGACTGGACGCCATGACGAGTCCGAGGTGGTCTGGCAGCCGCCTGCGGTGACGGAGACCGCGCACGGCGAATTCCAGGGCGAGCAACACGGCGACTTCGGGCCGGATCCCGAGCGCGCCGCGGCACACCTGGCCGACCCCGAACCGGGTCAGCACTCCGCCGACCGACTACCCGCCGTGGCCAACGGCGCGGACGTCATGCGGGTGCCCGAGCAGCAGGCGCCGAAGGACACCGGGTCCGGCGAGGAGCCGACGACCGAGTCGACCGCGCCGCCCGCCCCTTCCGCGCCCGCCGCGGACAGCGCAGACAGCGCGGACAACCCCGACAAGACCAGCGTGGTCAGCCGCGCGGACATCCACCAGCGACCGCCGTCCGGCCCGCAGCGGGTCAACCCGGCCCAGTCCGGTCCGCACGCCGCACCCGCGCACTCCGGTCCGCACCCGGTCGGACCCGGTCACCCGGGCCACTCGGGCCCGCACCCCGGCGCCCCCGGTCCGCACGCGGCGCGACCGGGCCAGGGCGGCCCGTTCCCGGGGCCCCAGCCGCCGCAGCAGCCGTTCCAGCCCGCGCCGTTCGGGGCGAACCAGGCGCCGCCGCTCAACCCGTACGGCCCGAACCCGGGCATCTCCGGCCCGCACCCGGTCGGCCAGCCGGGGTTCCCGGAACCGCAGCGGCCCTACGCCAGCCAGCCCCGGCAGGGCCAGCACGGCGAGGAGCTGTCCTCGGCGCGGCTGCTCAAGCAGACCAAGCGGACGCCGCAGTCGGGCTGGCGCAAGGCGGTCTACGTCGCCTCCGGCCACCTGATCAACGTCGGCGAGAGCCCGGCGGAGATCCGCAGGCGCGAGCTGATCGCCCGGGTCAACCAGCCGCTGCGCGGCTGCTACAAGATCGCGATGCTGAGCCTCAAGGGCGGTGTCGGCAAGACCACGACCACCACCACGCTCGGCTCGACCTTCTCGTCGCTGCGCGGCGACCGGGTGATCGCGGTGGACGCCAACCCCGACCGCGGCACGCTGAGCCAGAAGATCCCGCTGGAGACCACGGCCACCGTGCGGCACCTGCTGCGCGACGCGGGC
Organism: Actinokineospora auranticolor; assembly: GCF_041897805.1. Classification (GTDB taxonomy): domain Bacteria; phylum Actinomycetota; class Actinomycetes; order Mycobacteriales; family Pseudonocardiaceae; genus Actinokineospora; species Actinokineospora auranticolor. The sequence goes on along the minus strand of NZ_CP154825.1, from coordinate 7,963,351 downwards.
CGCATCCGCCGCTACAGCGACATCCGCGCCTACACCTCGCAGGGCCCGTCCCGGCTGGAGGTGCTGGCCAGCGAGCAGGACCCGGCGGTGTCGGAGGCGTTCAGCGAGGACGACTACCGGCGCACGGTGGCGCTGCTGGAGCACTTCTACAACATCGTGCTGACCGACTGCGGCACCGGACTCATGCACTCGGCGATGAAGGGCGTGCTCGACCTCGCCGACTCGCTGGTGATCGTGTCCTCGGGCTCGGTCGACGGCGCCCGCAGCGCCTCGGCGACGCTGGACTGGCTCGACGCGCACGGCTACCGCAACCTGGTGGCCCGCTCGGTCGCGGTCATCAACTCGGTGCGGCCCAAGTCGGGTTCGGTCGACCTGGACAAGCTCACGCAGCACTTCGGTGCCCGCTGCCGCGCGGTCTGCCGGATCCCGTTCGACCCGCACCTGGAAGAGGGCGCGGAGATCGAGCTGGAGCGGCTCGGCCCGGAGACCCGACTGGCCCTGCTGGAGATGGCCGCCACAGTCGCGGACGACTTCCCCAGCGGACCGCGTCCGCGATAGCGGTTCTGGTGAAAGCGGGGGAAAGGTAAAGGATCCACCGCACCTCGGCGCTTGGTCCGCCCGGTCGCCGAGTGTGATCCTGCCGACTCCGGTGGACCGGTTCGCGGCGCTGGATCGGATCCAGCTGGATCGGATCCAGCTGGATCGTGCCCGGCCGACGGGCGCCGTGGCGGGATCGCGCCGCGCTGGTCAGCTCTTGGGGTCGTCGCCCGCGTCGCCGCGCTTGCGGTGCTCGTCGAGGCGGCGCAAGAACTCCGGGTCGTCATCGGGGGCGATGGTGCCGCCCTGGCGCGAGGACACGCTCGCGGCCTGCACGCCGAACGCCCGCCACAGCAGTACGCCGACCGTGATCGCGCCGACCGCGGCGAGCAGGTACAACATGCCGGACCACCTTTCCCGAACCCGGACTGGGGTTTCGAGGTTAGCCCGTTTGTCGGGTTCGTGGGGCCGCGCTACCCGCAACGATCACGCACCGAAACCCGGACCGGTGGCCACCGGCCGGGTGTCGGAGCTAACGCTGATCAGGCGTTCTGCTCGGTAGCCTCGGTGGTCAGCTCGGCCAGCAAGGTCTTGACCTCGGACTCGCGGAACCGGCGGTGGCCCCCCGGCGTCCTGATCGACCCGATCCGCCCCGCGGTGGCCCACCGGGTCACGGTCTTGGGGTCGACCCGGAACAGGGCCGCTACCTCACCCGGGGTCAGCAACCGCTCTCCCACGTGCGCAACGGTCATCGCCGCCTCCTCATCAACAGGTGAAACCAGGAGCATCGTGGCACTCCGCCCATCGGGTACTCGAACGGTTGGGTGATAGTAAAGAGGTAGTAAGGGACAAATCGGCCGGTTCGGACACGGCCCGCGCACGCCGTACGCTTGCGCCCCGTGGACACCGTCGATCGCCGCATCATCGCCGCGCTGCGCACCAACGGCCGGGTCACCTACGCCGACCTCGGCCGACAGGTCGGGCTCTCCGCCTCCGCCGTGCACGAGCGCGTCGGCAAGCTGGAGTCGTCCGGCGTCATCACCGGCTACCACGCCCAGGTGGACCCCCGGGCCGTCGGACTCGGGGTGACCGCCCTGGTCAGCATCCACCCCACGGACACCGCCGACGACGAGGAAGTCGCCGACGCGCTGGGGGACCTGCCGGAGGTCGAGTCCTGCTACCGGGTGGCCGGTGATGAGGCGTTCATCGTCAAGGTCCGGGTCGCCACGGTGGACGAACTGGAACGGGCACTAGGCAGGCTACGCCGGATCAAGGGGGTGGCGCGGACGCGTTCGACGGTCGTCCTGTCCACCCGCTTCGAGGGCAGGCCCAACACGGCGGAGGAACTCGAGGGGTAGCCTCGACCCGTGGACGAGGACACCCCGGTGGAGCAGGCGCGCGAGCGCGACTCCGCGCCCGGCACCCTGGGGCGGGACTTGGCCCTCTACACCGTTCTCCGGCTGGTCCTGGCGGCCGCGGTCACGACGGTGCTGGTGCTGTTCGACATCCCCCTGCTGGTGTCCGTCGCGATCGGTCTGGTCGTCGGGTTCCCCCTCGGGCTGCTGCTGTTCCGCGGCCTGAACACCCGGATCACGGCCGGGTTGGCCGTGAAGCACGCCGCCCGCAACGCCGAACGCGCCCGGCTCCGCGCGGAGCTGCGCGGCGAGGGCTAGCGGTCCGTCCAGGCGTGTTCCACCTGGCTCGGCCGTGCGCGCGACCGGCGGTTGGCTTGCCGCAAAACCGCAGGTAGACCAGAATGTTGGTACATGAGCGCCCTGGATCGCGGCTGTGCCAAGACTCGCGCCTGGGTCTGCGAGGCGGTGCGCATCATCGAGGCGGACGCGAACCGCAGCGCGGACACCCACCTGCTGCCGTTCCCGCTCCCCGCGCACTGGAACGTCCACCTGTACCTCAAGGACGAGTCCACGCACCCCACGGGATCGCTCAAGCACCGCCTGGCGCGGTCGCTGTTCCTCTACGCGCTGTGCAACGGGTGGATCGTCGAGGGCACGCCGGTGATCGAGGCCTCATCGGGGTCGACGGCCGTCTCCGAGGCCTATTTCGCCCGGCTGCTGGGCCTGCCGTTCATCGCGGTGATGCCGCGCACGACCAGCCCGGAGAAGATCCACCTCATCGAGCGCCAGGGCGGCCGGTGCCACTTCGTCGACGAACCCGGCGGCATCTACAGCGAGTCCCGCCGGTTGGCCGACGAACTCGGCGGGCACTTCCTCGACCAGTTCACCAACGCCGAGCGGGCCACCGACTGGCGCGGCAACAACAACATCGCCGAGTCGATCTTCGAGCAGATGGCCAGGGAACCGCACCCGGAGCCCGCGTGGGTCGTCGTCGGCGCGGGGACCGGCGGGACCAGCGCCACCATCGGCCGCTACATCCGCTACCGCAAGCTCGACACCCACCTGGCCGTAGTCGACCCGGAGAACTCGGTGTTCTTCGACGCCTGGCGCGACACCGAGCCCGGGCTGACCGGCTGCCGGGGCTCGCGGATCGAGGGCATCGGGCGGCCCCGGGTGGAGCCGTCGTTCCTCGGGCAGGTCATCGACCGGATGGTGAAGGTGCCGGACGCGGCGTCCATCGCGGTGATCCGGCGGGTCGAGCGGGTGCTGGGGCGGCGCGTCGGCGGGTCGACCGGCACGAACCTGTGGGGCGCCTTCCAACTCGTCGCCGAACTGCGCGCGGCCGGGGAGTCCGGCAGCGTTGTCACGCTGCTGTGCGACGGCGGCGAGCGCTACTCGCACACCTACTACGACGACGCGTGGATCGCGGCCCAGGGCATGGATCTGGCGCCCCACGACCGCGTGCTCGACGAGTTCCTCGAGACCGGCGCCTGGGTCAGCTGAAGCCCAGCGCCACGCCGGTCACCACACCCCAGGCCAGCATGGCGAGCCCGGTCTCCTTCAGCACCGGGATCAGGCCGAGACCGGTCTGACCGCCGCCGACCTTGCGCACCGCCGGGACCACCAGCGCCGCCGCGACCAAGCCGACCAGCGCCCACGGCGTGACGAACGCCGCCGCCGCGCTGACCGCGAACGGGACGGCGACCAGCACCTCGTAGAGCACCCGGGTGCGCGTCTCGCCCAACCGCACGGCCAGCGTGTGCTTGCCCGCCACGCGGTCGGTCGGGGCGTCGCGCAGGTTGTTGGCGACCAGGATCGCCGCGGAGAACGAACCCATGGCGACCGCGCCCGCCAGGCCCAGCCAGGTCACCCGGCCCGCCTGCACGAACTGCGTGCCCAGCACCGCGACCAAGCCGAAGAACAGGAACACCGCGATCTCGCCGAGGCCGGAGTAGCCGTACGGGTGCTTGCCGCCGGTGTAGAACCAGGCGCCGAGCACGCAGACCACCCCGATGGAGATCATCCACCAGGTGCCCGCCACGGCCACCAGCGCGAGCCCGGCCAGCGAGCCGAGGCCGAAGCAGGCGAACGCCGCCGCCTTCACCGCGCTCGCGGGCGCCGCGCCGGACCCGACCAGGCGCAGCGGCCCGACCCGGTCGGCGTCGGTGCCGCGGATGCCGTCGGAGTAGTCGTTGGCGTAGTTCACCCCGACCTGGAACGCCAGCGCCACCAGCAGGGCCAGCAGGGTGCGGCCCCAGGAGAACGCGCCGACCGCGCCCGCCGCGCCCGCGCCGACCAGGACCGGTGCCACCGAGTTCGGCAGGGTTCGCACCCGCGCGCCTTGGACCCACTCCGCGACTGTCGCCATCGCACCATCTTCATCGATCCCGGGTGCGACCGGTGGCGCCGCCCGGTGAGGGGCTTGTCACGTCCGGTGGCGGATCCACACGTTCGGCTCGACGTAGACCGCGTAGTCGTGCTCGACCGCGCAGTTCACCGGTACGAGCGCGCCCGGCACGGCGACCGGGCCGGTCTCGTCGAACGGCAGACCGGTCCAGTCCCGCCACTGCGCGAGCGTCCCGGCGATGGTCATCGAGGTGGGCGCCACGGACTCGAGCACGCCGCCCGCCCGGACGTGCACCCGCAGCCACGGGTCGAACGGCAGGCCGTCGTCCCGGGTCCGGTGCGCGTACTCGGTCATCGGCACGTCCTGGTGCGCGGCCTTGGCGCTGGGCCGGACCGGGGCGACCAGGGTGTCGAAGCCGAGCCTGCGGGTGTTGTCCCGCATGGCCCCCAGCAGCACCCCGGACAGGCCGCTGCCGCGCAGGTCCGGGCGGATGCTGATCTCGATCGCGGAGACCAGGTTCGCCGCCCGGCCCGCCAGCCGGTCCAGCGCGGCGCGCAGGATGACCCGGTCCCACCCGTCCGGGGGCAGGTCGTCCTCCCAGTGCACCGGGACGCTGTAGGCCTGCGCCACGGCCCGGTCCGGGTCGGCGCGGTCGTAGGCCAGCAGCACGTACTCGGCGTAGTACTCGCTCACGGCGTTGTAGTAGAACCCGCTGGTCGGGTCGTGCTTCATGAACTCCGGCCAGCCGCCGGGGAAGGCGGTCATCCACGGGGCCAGGTCCGGGCGTTCGGCGAGGGTGACGATGGCGAGGTCCACGATCAGCGGACGCTACCGAGCGGGCTTCGGCGCATCCAGCGAGATTCCGCGGGCGGGTGCTACCGAGCGGGCTCCGGCTCATCCAGCGAGATCCCGTTGGCCGCGGCCCGCATGGTCTCCGGCGACGGGGGCTGCCCGGGGGTGTCGGTGGCGAGCCGCATGCAACTGTCGATGAACGGGCGCATGCGCGTCTCGCAGGCGGCGAACGCGGTTTCGAGGCCCGCGGCGGACAGGTCCGTCTTGGCCAGTTCGGCGGCCAGCAGGTACGCGCCGACCAGCGCCAGGCTGGTGCCCTGCCCGCTGAGCGGGGATGGGCAGTAGCCCGCGTCGCCGACCAGGGTGACCCGGCCGCGCGACCAGGTGTCCATCTTGATCTGGCTGAACGAGTCGAAGTGGAAGTCCGGGGCGGTCCACATGGCGCGCAGCAGCGCCGGGGTCTCCCAGCCCGTGTTGTCGGCGAACCGCGCGGCCACCAGCTCGCGCTGGGCGTCGACGTCGCGGAAGTCGTAGTCGATGTCCGTGCCCTCGAAGCCGAGCATGCCGCGGGCCTCGGTGTTGTCCCGCGCGCTGTAGATGCCGACCATGGTGCCCTCCGCCTGGTGGAAGGTCTGCCAGTGGTCGAGGTCGAGGTGGTTGTCCAGGCTGAACATGGCCACGTAGGTGCCCAGGTCGCTGCGGAACCGGGACTCCTCGCCGAAGGTGAGCGCGCGGACCCGGGAGTGCAGGCCGTCGGCGCCCACGACCAGGTCGAACTCGCGGGACTCGGCGTGCTCGAAGGTGACCACGGCGCGGTCGCCGCTCTGGTCGATACCGGTGATGGTGTCGCCGAAGAGGTACTCGACCCGGTCGGCGGTGGCGCTGTGCAGCAGTTCGGCGAGGTCGTCGCGGAGGATCTCGATGTCGGGGCTGTCGATGACGCCGCCGGTCAGGGTCTCCTCGGTGGAGCTCATCAGGACGTTGCCCTCGGCGTCCACGAAGGACATCCCGCGCATCTTGGTGTGCAGGGCCGCGACTTCGGGGTGTAGGCCCATCCGCTCGACGACCTGGAGCGCGGTCCCCCGGATGTCCACCGCCTGGCCGCCGCGCCGCAGCGCGGGAGCCCGCTCGACGACGGTAACGGTCCAGCCGGTGCGCTGGAGCCAGTAGGCCACGGCCGGTCCGGCGATGCTGGCCCCGGAGATGAGTGCGGTAGGCATGTCGATTTCCCCCTGCGGGTTGTGCTCCTGCGGTCCGTCCCGCAAGCTGTGTTTACAACGTACATACAGATGTCTAGCCTAGTCAATGGTAAAGTTTTGCCCACGCTGTACTAGTACAGGAGATGTGTATGGAACCGCCGTACCGCCGGGTGGCCGCCGACCTGCGCGGGCGCATCGCCGCAGGGGAGCTGAACCCGGGTGACCGCGTGCCGTCGACCCGGCAGATCACCCGCGACTGGGGCGTCGCGCTCGCCACCGCGACGAAGGCGTTGCAGGTGCTCACGCAAGAGGGGCTGGTCCACGCCGTGCCCAGGGTCGGCACCGTGGTCACCGATCCCGCCGCGCGGCCGGTGGAACGCGCGGAACCGGAGGGGCTGACCAGGGCCCGGGTCGTCGCGGCGGCCATGGAGATCGCCGACACCCAGGGCCTGGCCGGTCTGTCCATGCGCGCGGTGGCGGCGAAGCTGGGCGTGGCGGCCATGGCGCCGTACCGCTACGTCGACAGCAAGGAAGACCTGATCCTGCTGATGATGGACGAGTCGATGGGCGAGGCGGTGTTCCCGGAAGGGGCGCCGCGGTCCTGGCGGGCGGGCCTGGAACTGGCCGCCCGCCAGCAGTGGCGGATGTTCCGCAGGCACCCGTGGCTGGCCCAGGTGTTCTCCCTGACGCGACCGCAGATCCTGCCGAAAGGGCTGCGCCAGGCCGAGTGGACGATGACCGCGCTCGCCGCCTTGAACCTGCCGAAGGACGAGAAGTTCCACGTCTACGTGACGATGTTCAACTACGTGCGCGGCACCGCGGTGAACCTGGAGTGGGAGCGTGAGGCCGAGGAGCAGACGGGCCTGACCGACGACGAGTGGATGTCCCAGAACGAGGGCGAGTTCGTACGACTGCTGTCTTCGGGCGACTACCCGGTTTTCGCCGCCATGGTCCAGGACTTCGACTACGACATGCGCCTGGACAACCTCTTCGAGTTCGGCCTGCTCCGCATGCTCGACGGGTTGACGGAGTACTTCCGGCAGGTCGGCGCGGTCAGTCCCGAGCCAGGAGCGTGACGACCGCCGCTCTGTCCACTTTGCCCGGTCCGCGTTGGGGAAGTGTTGGGAACACGCGGATCGGGCGGGGAACCGCAGGCGCGCCGAGTTCCGCGCGGACCGCGTCGGTCAGTGGTGCCAAGGGAATCGGCGCGGTGGTGACGACCGCGGCGGCGACGCGCTGACCCCACTCCGGGTCCGGGAGGCCGACGACGCACGCCTCGACGACACCCGGCTGCGCGGTCAGCACGCGTTCCACGGCGGCTGGGGAGACCTTCTCGCCGCCGGTGTTGATGACGTCGTCGGCGCGGCCGTGCACCGCCAGCACGCCGTCGGTCAGGGTGCCGAGGTCGGAGGTGCGGAACCAACCGCAGGCGAAGTCGGGGGACTCGGGGTCGAGGCGGTAGCCGTGGGCGAGGGTGGGGCCACCCAACTCGACGCGGTCGTCGGTGATGCGGACCTGGACGCCGTCGAGGGGCCTGCCGTCGTAGACGCAGCCGCCCGCGGTCTCGGACATGCCGTAGGTGGTCACGACCGCGACCCCCGCCTCCCGGGCGCGGGCCAGGGTCGTCGGCGCGGTGGCGGCCCCGCCGACCAGGACGGCGTCGAAGGCGCGCAAGGCGGCCAGCGCGTCGCCGCCCTCGGTGAGCAGCCTGGTCAGCTGGGTGGGGACGAGCGCGGTGTAGCGCGGGCCGGTCGCGGTCAGCACGTCGGCGGCGGCCTCCACGAACGGCCGCCCCCGGAAGCCGCCCGCGGGCAGGACCGCCAACGGGGTCCCGGCCAGCAGCGAGCGCACCACGACCTGCACGCCCGCGATGTGGTGGGCGGGCACGGCCAGCAGCCACGTGCCCGCGCCGCCCAACCGGCGGTGGGTCGCCTCGGCCGAAGCCCGCAGCGCCGTCGCCGACAGCAGCACGCCCTTCGGCGCGCCCGTGGACCCGGACGTGCGCACGATCAAGGCCGTACCGGGTTCGACCGGCAGGTCCGGCCGCAGGTCCGCGTCCGACTCGCCGGGACCGAGCGGCAGCACGGTGCCCGGTGCCGCGTCCAGCAGCGCCGCGCGCAGGGCGTCCGCCAGGGCGCGGACCGATCCGGGGCCGCCATCGAGGACAAGTGTGCGCACAGGGTCAATCCTGGCAGTCGGCCGGACGACCTACCCTCGGACCGGCGAGGCGTAGTGGGAAACCGGAGGTCAGCCATGTCCCAGTCGGACTTCGAGGAGTGGGTCGAGCCCGCGCCGCCGCGGCTGCGCGCGGACGTGCGGCGGGCCGAGGCCGACCCCGAGCGGCTGGCCCGGCCGTGGCGCAGGCCGCTCGACACCGCCCTGCGCGACGACTACCTCAAGCGGCTCGGCTGGGACGCCCCGCCGCCGCCCACCCTCGACACCCTGGTCGCCCTGCACCACGCGCACGTCGAGCGGGTCCCGTTCGAGGTCGTGTGGATCGCGATCGGCGAACCGCGCGGGGTGGAGCCGCTGGAGTCCGTGCGGCACGTGGTCGGCGGTCGCGGCGGCTACTGCTACCACCTCAACGGCGCGTTCGCCTGCCTGCTGGACTGGCTCGGCTTCGACGCGCACTGGCGGGTCGGCACCGTGCAGCTCAGCGCCGACTCCGAGCCGTTCCGGGCCTACGCCAACCACCTCGCCGTCGAGGTGCGCGGGTTGCCGTCCGCGCAGTCCCCGGGCGGTCGCTGGTACGTCGACATCGGACTGGGCGACGCCCTGCACGGCCCGCTGCCGCTGGTGCCCGGCCAGTACCGGCAGGGGCCGTCGGTGTTCGGCCTGCGCCCGTCCGGGATCGTGCCGGGCGGCTGGCGGTTCGACCACGACCCGCGCGGCTACTTCCACGGCATGGACTTCACGCCCTTCGAGGGGACGCTCGCGGACTTCGGCTTCCGGCAGAAGGCGTTGTCCACCGAGCCGGAGTCGGGTTTCGTACGCATCGTCAGCGTGTGCCGCCGGGACGCCGACACCGTCACGACGCTGCGCGGACTCGTCCTCACCCACCGCACCACCGAGGGGGAGGACAAGTCCGACATCGCCGACCAGGGCGACTACTTCGCCACCCTGGCCGACGTGTTCGAGCTACCGCTGTCCGATGTGGACACCGACCGGCGGGCCGCGCTGTGGGCCCGGCTGCTGGCCGACCACGAGGTGTTGCGCCGGGGCAAGTAGCCCTCAGTAGTAGTACGGGAAGCGGGACCAGTCCGGGTCGCGCTTCTCCAGGAACGAGTCGCGGCCCTCGACGGCCTCGTCGGTCATGTAGGCCAAGCGGGTGGTCTCGCCCGCGAACACCTGCTGGCCGATGAGGCCGTCGTCGATGGCGTTGAACGCGAACTTGAGCATCCGCTGCGCCGTCGGGGACTTGCCGTTGATCTCCCGCGCCCACTGGAGCGCGGTCTCCTCCAACTCGGCGTGCGGCACGGCCTGGTTCACCGCGCCCATCCGGACCATGTCCGCCGCGGTGTAGGTCCGGCCGAGGAAGAAGATCTCGCGGGCGAACTTCTGGCCCACCTGGCGGGCCAGGTACGCCGACCCGAACCCGCCGTCGAAGCTGCCCACGTCGGCGTCGGTCTGCTTGAACCGGGCGTGCTCGGCGCTGGCCAGGGTCAGGTCGCAGGTCACGTGCAGGCTGTGGCCGCCGCCCGCGGCCCAGCCGGGGACCACGGCGACGACGACCTTCGGCATGAACCGGATCAGCCGCTGGACCTCGAGGATGTGCAGCCTGCCCGCGCGCGCCGGGTCCACCGTCTCGGCGGTCTCGCCCGCCGCGTACTGGTAGCCCGTGCGGCCCCGGATGCGCTGGTCGCCGCCGGAGCAGAAGGCCCAGCCGCCGTCGCGGGGCGACGGGCCGTTGCCGGTCAGCAGCACGCAGCCGACGTCGGCGCTCATCCGCGCGTGGTCCAGCGCCCGGTACAACTCGTCGACGGTGTGCGGGCGGAAGGCGTTGCGCACCTCCGGCCGGTCGAACGCGATGCGCACGGCCCCCGTGTCCACCGCCCGGTGGTAGGTGATGTCGGTGAAGTCGAACCCCTCGACGGACCGCCAGCGAGCCGGATCGAACAGTTCGGAAACCTCGGGATCTGCCACGCCGCCCGAGCATGCCGGCGGACCTGTGGACAGTCGTTCGCGGGGTTGGCCGCCGGCGTGTCAAGCTGGGGTCGTGCACGACCTGGACTCGGCGCTGGCGGTCATCCGCGCGCGGGACGACACCGCGGCGAAGCACGCGCACGCGCTCTGGCACGTGATGCGCGCGACCGCGGCCCACCCGACCAAGGTCACCCGCTACGACGTGCAGCAAATGGTGTGGAGCACGCTCCCGCAGGCCCACCACAGCCCCGGCGGCCAAGGCGCCTTCGACGACCTGCACCAGACCTGCGAGTCCTTCGCCGAACTGCTCGACCTGCTCGGCCACGCCGACTACGCCGCGGTGTGCCGCGCCGAGACCACCCGGGCCATCCTCGACGCGGCGGGCGCGGACCCGCGCTACCGGGAACTCGTCGCCGCGGCCTGGCGCGCGTCCGGCGTCTGGCCGCCGGACACCCCGCTGATGACCTGGGCCGACCAGGGCGGCCCGATCGAGACGGCGCTGCACGCGGCCGCCGGGCGGCTGCTGGAGGAGGCGGTGGACGCGGGCACCCTGCCCGCCGACGGCGCCGACGCGCTGCGCGTCGGTCTGGTCATGCGGCTGCTCACCAGCCCGGAGAACGAGGGCGACGAGACCTGGTTCGTCCGGCTGCTCGACGAGCGCCTCGACGAGTGGACCCTGGGCCGCGGCAGCCAGACCCGCCGCGAGCTGATGGTCCGGCTGCGCCCGGAGGTCCGCCGCGCCCCGGAGAGCGACGGCGCGCACCTGCCCGCGCTGACCTACCTGCTCACCCAGTGCCAGGGCCAGGGCGCCCGGCTCACCGGCAGCGGCTACCTGCCGACCACCCTGGTCGGCGACCTGGTCGACCTGATGCCCACCTGCACCGAACTCGGCGGCGCGGGCCGCAGCGAGTCCCAGTGGCCGCCGGTGAAGCTGTTACGGGAACTGGCGGGCGACTTCGGCCTGACGGTCCGCGACGGCACCCGGCTGCGGCTCACCGACCAGGGCACCGCGCTGCTCGACGACGCCGACTCCCTCCTCATGACGGTGGGCGAGCGGTTGATCTCGCTGGACCGCACGGCCCTGGGCGTCACCCAGGAGGTGGTCTGCGCGGCGCTGCTGCTGGAGGACCGCATGGCGCCGACCCGGATCTTCGAGAAGATCGCCCACGTGCTCACCGAGGAGGGCTGGACCGACGGCGCGGGCGCCCCGTTCGGCCCCACCCACGCCGCCGAGATCGGCTCCTGGTTCCTCCGCCGCCTCCGCGTCCTCGACGCCCTCGACGCGGACTGGACCGCCCGCCGCGTCGGCCTCACCCAGGCGGGCCGCGCCATGGCGCGCTGGAGCCTGCGCGCCCGCGTCCTGTTCCGCCACCGCCCCCACGAACACCCCACCGCCGTCGCGGGCTCCTGACCGCTCCGGTCGCGGAAGCGTTCCCGGGGGCCGGTTCCCGGGGTTTCCCGGTGCGCGATGGGGCGGCGGGCGGTGTGATCCAGCTTCCGTTCGCGGGTGGCCCGGCCGGTTCGGTGGTGAGATTGGTTGTGGGGGAGCCGGTCCGAATGCGACTGACCGGCTGGTCCCGCGCCCGGACGGGAGCGCCGGTCACGCTCCCACGGGCGATCGACCCCGGCCGGTCTGCGTCACTTCGGCGGGTTGTGGTTGCCTGCCGCGTTGTCCGGCGGGAATGGTCGGGGGTCGGGTAGTTCCGAGTGGTTTCCGAGCGAGAAGGGGTGGAAGTGAATCCGTCCACCGCGATGGCCACCGTCGTGGTCGACGAGTTGGTCCGCAACGGGGTTCGGCAGGTCGTGCTGTGCCCGGGGTCGCGCGACGCGCCGTTGGCGTTCGCCTTGGCGGAGGCGGCGGAGCGGGGTCGGTTGACGCTGCACGTCCGCGTCGACGAGCGGTCCGCCGGGTTCTTCGCGCTCGGCCTCGGCCGCGCGACCGGCAGGCCCGCCGCCGTGGTGTGCACGTCCGGGACGGCCGTGGCGAACCTGCACCCCTCCGTGCTGGAGGCGCACCACTCGGGTGTCGGGGTCCTGCTGATCACCGCCGACCGGCCGCCGGAGCTGCACGGCACGGGCGCGAACCAGACCATCGACCAGCGCAACATCTTCGGTTCCGCCGCCGTCGCGGTGGACTTCCCGGTGGCCGAGCGGCGCGCCGGGCTCAACCCCGTGTGGCGCGGGCTGGTCTGCCGCGGTGTGGCCCGCGCCGAGACCGGCAGACCCGTGCAGCTGAACATCCCGTTCCGCGAGCCGCTGGTGCCGACCTTCGGCGACGAGTGGCCGGACGCCCTCGACGGCAGGCCCGGCGGCCTGCGCTGGACCACGTGGTCCGCCTCCCGCGCGCTGCCCGGCAACCGGGTCGACTTCCCGCTGCCCGCGCGCACCCTGATGGTCGTCGGCAGCGGCGACCCGGCCCGCGCGACCTCGGCGGCCGGGGTGGCGGCCAAGGCGGGCTGGCCCGTGGTCGCCGAGCCGGTCGGCGCGGCGGCGGCCATCGCGGGCGGCGCCCGGGTGCTGCGCGGCGGCCCCCTGCTGCTCGGCACGGGCGCGCTCCCGGCGCACTTGCGCCCGGACGCGGTGGTGGTCGTCGGCAGGCCGACGCTGTCGCGGGGCGTGCGCGGGCTGATGGACCGCGTGCCGGTCTACGGCATCGGTGACCATCCACAGTGGACAGATCCGCAGTTCGTGGCCACGCACGTGCGCAGCTGGCTCGACCAGGACGACCTCGCGCACGTCACCGGGCACGAGCCGGGCTGGCTGGCGGGCTGGCAGGACGCCGAGGACGCCGCCGGGGTCGCGGTGGCCGACCTGCTGGCGGATGAGCCGTGGCCGACCGGCCTGCACATCGCCCGCGACCTGGTGGACGCGCTGCCGCCGCGGTCCGTGCTGTTCCTCGGCTCGTCCAACCCGGTCCGCGACGTCGACCTCGTCGCCCACCACCGCCCGGACGTCGTGGTGCACGCGAACCGGGGCGTGGCGGGGATCGACGGGAACCTCTCGACCGCCGCGGGCATCGCGCTCGGCGGTGGCACCCCCGCGTACGCCCTGGTCGGCGACCTGACGTTCCTGCACGACGCCAACGGCCTGCTGATCGGCCCGGGCGAGCAGCGCCCCGACCTGACGGTCGTCGTGCTCAACGACAACGGCGGCGGCATCTTCTCGCTGCTGGAGCAGGGCGCCGCCGAACACCGCGGCAGCTTCGAGCGGGTCTTCGGCACCCCGCACGGGGTCGACCTGGCTCTGCTGTGCGCCGCGCACCGGGTCGCGCACACCCGGCCGAAGAGCGCCGCCGAGTTCCGCGCGGCGCTCGAGCCGCGACCGGGGTTGAACGTGGTCGAGGTGTGCGCGAGTCGGGATGGACTGCGAGATTTGCACGCGCGCCTCCGGTCTGCCGTCGGCGCGGCAATCACGGGTTGAGCTGGGTGGGGAGCGCCGGTTGGCGGGGTATGGGAGTTCGGCCGGGCTTCGCCCGGCCGACGGTGGGTGTGGCGATCTCGGGGTGATCCACAAGTCCGCTGATTAGGCTGGGCGCGTGCAGGAAGAGCAGCTCACCCGCCCCGAGCGCCGCCGGGCGATCACCGCGCTGGTCGCCATCGTGCTCGGCGGTCTCGTCGCCGCGCTCGGCGTGCTGCTCGTCGTCGCCGCGTTCACCGAGGACGCGGCCATCGAGGGGCGCACCGGCAACGCCAACGCCGAGGTCGTGAGCGTCTCCCCGGGGCGGACCCTGGTCCGCTTCCAGACCCCGGACGGCGCCGAGCACGTGCCCACGGTGGGCGTGCTCTACCCGGAGGCGCTGGCGGAGGGGCAGGTCGTGCGGGTCGAGTACGACCAGGCCAACCCCGACCTGGTCCGGGTCGCGGGGCGCGGCGCCGCGCTGACGATCCTGCCGGTCAGCACGGCCGTGCTGGGGGTCTGGGTGGTGGTGGGCGGCGTCCTCTACTGGCTGCGCCGCAAGGGCCCGCTGCACGTCCGCAAGCTCCGGCCCCGCCGGAAGCCCCGGGTCTGATCCCGGCGATGTGACAGTCCTCTGCGAATTTCGCTTTCCGGTGTAACATCAGGTGTTGTGGACCTGGAGCGCGAGTTCGACCGCGTCGTGGCGGCCGACCACCGAGTCGAGCCGCGGGACTGGATGCCCGACGGCTACCGCAGCACGCTGATCCGGCAGATCGCGCAGCACGCGCACTCGGAGATCATCGGCATGCAGCCGGAGGGCAACTGGATCAGCCGCGCGCCGTCGCTGCGCCGCAAGGCGATCCTGCTGGCCAAGGTGCAGGACGAGGCGGGCCACGGGCTCTACCTCTACGCCGCCGCCGAGACCCTCGGCGCGGACCGGGCCGAGCTGACCGAGAAGCTCATCTCGGGCAGGCAGAAGTACTCGTCGATCTTCAACTACCCCACCCTGACCTTCGCCGACGTCGGCGTCATCGGCTGGCTGGTCGACGGCGCCGCGATCTGCAACCAGGTGCCGCTGTGCCGCACCTCCTACGGCCCGTACGCGCGCGCGATGATCCGCGTCTGCAAGGAGGAGTCCTTCCACCAGCGACAGGGCTACGAGCTGCTGATGACCATGATGGGCGGCACCAAGCAGCAGCGGGACCTGGTCCAGGACGCGGTGAACCGCTGGTGGTGGCCGTCGCTGATGATGTTCGGCCCGCCGGACGCGGAGAGCTCGAACACCGAGCAGTCCATGCACTGGCGGATCAAGCGGCACACCAACGACGAGCTGCGCCAGCGCTTCGTCGACATGTCCGTCCCGCAGGCGGTCAAGCTCGGCGTCACCTTCCCGGACCCGAAGCTGGTCTGGAACGACGAGCGCGGCCACTACGACTTCGGCGAGATCGACTGGGCCGAGTTCTGGCGGGTCGTCAAGGGCGACGGGCCGTGCAACGCGCAGCGCGTCGCGCACCGCCGCCAAGCCCACGAGGATGGCGCCTGGGTCCGCGAGGCCGCTGCGGCGTACGCGGCCAAGAAGAACTCGGAGGCGGTGGCGTGAGCGGTTCCTGGCCCCTCTACGAGGTGTTCGTGCGCGGCAAGCGCGGCCTCAACCACGTGCACGTCGGCTCGCTGCACGCACCCGACGACGAGATGGCGCTGCGCAACGCCCGCGACCTCTACACCCGCCGCAACGAGGGCGTGAGCATCTGGGTCGTGCGCGCCGACGCGATCACCGCGTCCAGCCCGGACGAGAAGGACCCGTTCTTCGCCCCCAGCGGCGACAAGGTCTACCGGCACCCCACGTTCTACGCCATCCCCGACGACGTCCCCCACCTGTGAGGACCAATGGACAACGCCTACGACGGGCTGGTCGAGGACGGTAGCGAGGAGCGGCACTGGGCCTTCGGCACCGGCTTCACCGAAGCGCTGACCGGTGTCGACCGCGCCGTGCCGCCCCTGGTCGACCACGACGACCTGGCCGCCTACTGCCTGATGCTCGGCGACGACGCGCTGGTCCTGGCCCAGCGCCTGGCCGAGTGGTGCTCGCGCGCGCCCGAACTGGAAGAGGACGTCGCGCTGGCCAACATCGCCCTCGACCTGCTGGGTCAGGCCCGGATGCTGCTCACCCGGGCCGCCGAGGTGGAGGGGGTCGGCCGCGACGAGGACGAGCTGGCCTACCTGCGCGACGAGCGCGAGTTCCGCAACGTCCGGCTGGCCGAGATCGACTGCGGTCCCGGCCCCGGCGGCGACTTCGGCACCACCATCGCCCGGCTGCTGGTGTTCTCGTCGTGGCGGCTGGCGCTGTTCCAGCGGCTCACCGGCTCGCTGGACCCGGTGCTGTCCGCCGCGGCCGCGAAGGGCGTCAAGGAGCTGGCCTACCACCGCGACCACGCCGCCCAGTGGGTGCTGCGGCTCGCGGGCGGCACCGAGTACTCGCGGGAGCGGATCGTCGCCGGGCTGGCGCTGGTCTGGGCGTACACCGAGGAGCTGTACGTCACGCACCCGGTCGAGGCCGCGCTGGCCGACGCGGGCGTCGGCGTCGACCCGGCCGCGCTGCGCGCCGAGGTCGACGACGTGCTCGACACCGTGCTCCGCGCCGCCGGGCTGGACCGGCCCGAGGTGCGGCAGGTCGCCGCGCTCGCGGGCCAGGCCGGGCGCGACGGCGTGCACACCGAGGCCATGGGCTACCTGCTCGCCGAGCTGCAGCACGTGGCCCGGTCGATGCCGGGAGCGCACTGGTGAGCGCGCGGCGGGTCGCCGAGCAGGTACTCGACCCGGAGCTGCCGGTCCTCACCCTCGCCGACCTCGGGGTGCTGCGGGATGTGCAAGAGGTCGACGGCAAGGTCACCGTCACCATCACGCCCACCTACTCCGGGTGTCCCGCTCTCGACGAGATGCGCGCGGATCTCAAGGAGAGCCTTACCGAGGCCGGGTACACCGATGTCGACGTCCGCACTGTCCTGCACCCGGCGTGGACTACGGACTGGATCAGCGAAGACGGTCTGCGCAAGCTGTCCGACCACGGGATAGCCCCACCGCAGCGAATCGGACCGCGCACGGTCGGACCCATCCCGCTGAACCTGGAGCCCCCCACGCGACGGGTGGCGTGCCCGCGCTGCGGCTCGCACCGCACCACCGAGCTGTCGAGGTTCGGCTCCACCGCGTGCAAGGCCCTGCGCCGCTGCGAGGACTGCCGCGAACCGTTCGAGCAGATCAAGGAACTGTGACCGTGCGCGCCTTCCACCCCCTCCCGGTCGCCCGCGTCGACCGGCTCTGCGACGACGCCGTGGCCATCACCTTCGCCGTGCCGGATTCCCTGGCCGAGCAGTTCGCCTTCAAGGCGGGCCAGTACCTCACGTTGCGCCAAGACGTCGAGGGACACGAAGAACGCCGCTCTTACTCGATCTGCGCCCCTGTCGGCGCAGCGCCGCGGATCGGCGTGCGCAGGGTCGAAGGGGGTCTGTTCTCCACCCAGCTCGTGGACGACCTCAAACCCGGCGACAAGCTCGAGGTCCTCCCGCCGCAAGGCACTTTCACCCCGACCGTGGAGCCCGGTGGCTACCACGCGTTCCTCGCCGCCGGGTCCGGGATCACGCCCGTGCTGTCCATCGCCGCGACCGTCCTGGCCGCGCCGGACACCCGCGTCACGCTGGTCTACGGCAACCGCCGCTCGGACACCGTGATGTTCGCCGAAGACCTGGCCGACCTCAAGGACCGCTACCCGTCCCGCCTGCAACTGGTGCACGTGCTCTCCCGCGAACCGGGTGACGTGGAGCTGTTCTCCGGCCGCCTCGACGCCGACCGGATCACCGCCCTGCTCGACCGCGTGGTGCCCACCGCCGACATCGACCACTGGTGGCTCTGCGGCCCGTTCGGCCTGGTCCAGGACGCGTACGCGGTGCTCGGCGGGCGCGGGGTCGACGGCGGGCGGATCCACCGGGAGCTGTTCTACGTCGACGAGCCGCCGCCCGAGCCCAAGCGGGTCGACGAGCGGCGCGTGGACGGCCCGACGGCCGCGGTCACCGTCGTCCTCGACGGCCGCGAGACCACCCTGGCCCTGCCCTTCGACGAACCCATCCTCGACGCCGCCCAGCGGGTGCGCGCCGACTTGCCCTTCGCCTGCAAGGGCGGGGTCTGCGGGACCTGCCGCGCCCGGGTGGTCAGCGGCGCGGTCGAGATGCGCCGCAACTACGCGCTGGAGCAGCACGAACTCGACGCCGGGTTCGTGCTCACCTGCCAGGGGCTCCCGGTCACCGAAGCGGTCACGGTCGACTTCGACGCGTGAGCACGCACACCGGCCTCGGCGCCTGCCCCGGCACGGCCACCGGCCCGGTGGCCCGCCTCGGCCGTCCGCCGGTCCTGCCCGACTCCGCACCCGAGCCCGGACCGGACGAGCGGGAACGGGCCCTTGGCGCGCTGGAGGCCGTCGCGGTCGAGTTGGCGCGGCGCGCGGACCTGGCCGAGGACGGGGACGTGCTGGTCGCCGCCGCGTTGATGGCCCGCGACCCCGGGCTCGGCGCGAAGGTGGCGGAGTTGGTCGGGCAGGGGATGCCCGCCGCGTGGGCCGTCGACCGGGCCGTGGCCGGGTACCGGGACCTGCTGGCCGACTCGCACCTGGCTGCGCGGGCCGCCGACCTCGACGACGTCCGGGACCGCGCGGTGGCCCACCTGCTCGGGCTGCCGATGCCGGGCCTGCCCGAACCTGGTCACCCGTACGTGCTGGTCGCCGCCGACCTCGCCCCCGCCGACGCCGCGTCGCTCGACCCGGCGGTGGTGCTGGGCCTGGTCACCGAACGCGGCGGGCCGACCAGCCACACCGCGATCCTGGCCCGCTCGCTCGGCATCCCGGCCGTGGTCGCCTGCCCGGCCGCCGCGTCGCTTGTGGATGGTCAGCGGGTGCGGGTGGACGGGACCAGGGGCGTTGTTGTCGAAGACCCGGTGGATGAGGCAATCGCGAGCCCCGTGCTCGGTGGGCCCGGGCGCACCGCTGACGGTCACCGGATCGCCTTGCTGGCCAACATCGGCGGACCTACCGACATCGGCGACGTCGAAGGTGTTGGGCTCTTCCGCACCGAGTTCTTGTTCCTGGGCCGTAAGAATCCGCCGACAGTCGAAGAGCAGCGCACGGCGTATCGCGCCGTTTTCGAGCCTCTTAGCGGAAAACGAGTCGTAGTGCGCACAGTGGACGCCGGCTCGGACAAGCCTGTCCCGTTCGTGGCCGACGAACCGGAGCCCAACCCGGCTCTTGGAGTTCGCGGCCTGCGCACCGCGCGCCGCCACCTCGGCCATCTCCACGACCAACTCGACGCCATCGTCTTGGCCGCAGCCGACACGGGGGTCGAGCTGTGGGTCATGGCCCCGATGGTCGCCACCGCCGCTGAAGCCGCCGATTTCGCCGTAGTGGCACGGGAACGCGGTATCGCTCAGGTGGGGGTGATGATCGAAATCCCGGCTGCCGCGCTCCGAGCCGCGGACATCGCGTCCGAAGTGGACTTCGTCAGCATCGGCACGAACGACCTGGCGCAGTTCACCTTCGCCGCCGACCGCGAACTGGGCTCGCTCGCCGACCTGCTCGACCCGTGGCAGCCCGCCCTGCTCGACCTCGTCGCCCGCACCGCGCGCGCCGCCCGGGCGGCGGGCAAACCGGTCGGTGTCTGCGGCGAGGCGGCGGCCGACCCGCTGCTGGCACCGGTGCTGGTCGGCCTCGGCGTCGACTCGCTGTCCATGGCGCCGGTCGGCGCGCCGCACGTGCGCGCGGCACTGGCCGAGCACACGCTCGACCAGTGCCGTGAGATCGCCTCGGCCGTGCTGGCCGCCGGGTCCCCGCGCGGCGCGCGGGCGGCGGCCAGGTCGGTCAGGTCGGTCAGCTGAAGAACTTCGCCAGGACCGGCGCCAGCACGGCGACGTCCACGTTGTGCGTCTGCCCCTCCAGGGACACGCCCGTCGCGTTCGGCATCGCGTCGACGATCGCCGCCGCCGCGTCGCGCAGGAACGGCGAGCTCGCCGCGCCGTCGACCACGAGCGTGGCCGCCTCGACCCGGCCGACCGTCTCCAGCGTCGTGCGCGCCACGATCCGGGCGTCGTAGGGCAGCGTGTGCGCGAGCGCGGTCAGGTAGATCCACGACGGACCCTCGCGCATCTCCGCGATGCCCTGCGCCGGGAGACCGGTGGTGGCCAGGAACGCCTCCACCGCCTCGTCGCTGCGCCCACCGCGGATCCGCTCGGCCTGCTCGTCGGCGAACGCCTCCGCGTTCGGCGCGCCCAGCGGCGGCTCGTACACCGCGATCCGGTCCACCACGACCCCGAGCGACGCGGCCTTGAGCGCCAGCAGCGCACCGGAGGACATGCCGTACACCCAGGTGGAACCGACCTCGTGCAGCACCGTGGCGAGGTCCTCGACCTCGCGGTCCACCGCGTAGTTGTCCGTGTCGAGGCTGTCGCCGCGGCCCCGCCGGTCGTAGGACACCGCGGTCAGACCGGACTCCGCCAGCAGCTTGCCGAGCGGCTCGGTGGACGAGCGGTTGTTGAACGCCCCACCCACCAGGACCACCGGCTTGCCGGACCCGACCGCCTCGTAGACCAGCTTCGTGCCGTCCAACGACTTCACTGTCTTCATGGCCTTGGAGCCAACCCCGCCCGCAAGCGGGTGTCAACGTGTGAAAATGCCAGTAAGACTGGTGTTCGCGCGGGTAGGTCGCGCCTAGCTCGCGGTCTCCTGCCACCAGCCCAGCACCGTCTCGGCCACCCCCGGGGCCGCCACCAGCAGGCCGTCCACCGGAAGCGGGGCGTCCTCGCCGCGCCGGTCCAGCACGGCGGCCCCCGACTCCAAGGCCAGCGCGACCGCGCCCGCGACGTCCCATTCGTGGTAGCTGTGCAGCACCGCGGCCGCCGCGTGGCCCAGCGCGACCTGGGCGACGGCCAGCGCGGCCGAGCCGAGCACGCGCACCCCCGCGCCCGCCGTGGCGGCCCGCTCGATGAACCCGCCCATGCCCGGCCAGGGGCCGTTGCGGGCCAGCTCGGTGCACACGATCGCGCCCGCGGTGGTGTCGCGGTCGTTCAGCGCCACCCGCACCCCGTTGGCCCGCGCGCCGCGACCCCGCGCGGCGGCGTAGATCTGGCTCCGGTACGGGTCGGCGACCACGCCGACCACGGGACCCTCCGCGTCGACCAGCGCCAGGCTGTAGGCGCACCAGGGCATCCCGGCGACGTAGTTGGCGGTGCCGTCGACCGGGTCCACCACCCAGCGGTACTCGGAGTCGTCGGACCCCACGTCTGCGCCGAACTCCTCGCCGACCACGGGGATACCGGGGAACTCGGCGGTGAGCACCCGCCGCGTGTGGCGCTCCAGCGTCCGGTCGGTGTCGGTCACCCAGTCGAACGGCGAGTCGACGACATCGGGTCGGGCCCCGCGCCCGGCGGTCGCGGTGATCACGTCCGTGGCGTCGTTGGCCAGGCGGCCCGCGACCTCCAGGGCCCGGGACAACAGCCCGGGTTCCACTGGTTTGCGCGAGCGGGAAGACAGGAGCGTCATGCCAACCTAGAGTGACCACCGCGTGTGGCCGACGTGCGTCCGCCAGGTGACGGCTCGGGAATCGGCAGGCCAAGGTTGGTCACTGGCCAACAGCCCGGGCCCACCCCACCGGGAGTTCCGGTGTCGTTCGCCATGGTGTCACGCGCGCGACCACCGGGCGGCCGTCACGGGGTGCCACGGTCTGACAGGTGCGCGTCGCGATCGTGACCGAGAGCTTCCTGCCGCAGGTGAACGGCGTCACCAACTCCGTCCTGCGGGTGCTCGAACACCTCCACCAGCGCGGGCACCGGGCGTTGGTCATCGCCCCCGGTGCCGGGCCCGACCGCTACCTCGACGCGGACGTCGTCCGGGTCCGGGCGGTCGACCTGCCCGTGATCACGTCCCTGCCGATCGGGCTGCCGACCCCGAAGCTGCACACCGACCTGGCTGAATTCAGACCCGACGTGGTGCACCTGGCGTCACCCTTCGTGCTCGGCGCGGGCGGACTCTGGGCGGCCCGGCGGCTCGGGGTGCCGACGGTCGCGGTCTACCAGACCGATGTCGCGGGTTTCGCCGCCGCGTACGGGCTCAGCCGCGGCGCTCGGGCAGCGTGGCGCTGGATCCGCCGTCTGCACACCAACGCCGACCGGACCCTCGCGCCGTCGACGGCCGCGGTGCGCGACCTGACCGGCCACGGCATCCCGCGCGTGTACCGATGGGCGCGCGGTGTGGACATTCGACGGTTCGCGCCGGAACACGTAGACCGCGGTTTGAGGGCGCAACTGGCGCCAAACGGGGAACTGCTAGTCGGGTACGTCGGCAGGCTCGCACCGGAGAAACGGGTCGAACACCTCGCCGCCATCGACAACCTGCCCGGCGTGCGCGTCGTCGTAGTGGGCGATGGACCGGAATCCGCCGCCTTGCGCCAGCGCCTGCCCAACGCGGCCTTCCTCGGTTTCCGCGAGGGCGCCGACCTGGCCACCGCCTACGCCAGCCTCGACGTGTTCGTGCACACCGGACCGCACGAGACGTTCTGCCAGGCCGTCCAGGAGGCCATGGCGTCGGGCCTGCCGGTGATCGCCCCCGACGCGGGCGGCCCGCGCGACCTGGTCGACCACGGCCGCACCGGTTTCCTGCTCGACCCCGACCAGTTCCCGAACCTGCTGCGCCCCGCCGTCGACCGCCTCGCCGACGCCCTCCTGCGCCGCCGCATGGGCGCCGCGGGCCGGGCCGCCGTGCAGACCCGCACGTGGAGCGCGGTGTGTGAGGAGCTGCTGGGGCACTACCACGAGGTCACGCTCGGCAGAGGGGCCAAGGCGGCCTGAGCCATGCGCATCGTGCAGCTCGCCAACTTCTACGGCCCACGTTCGGGTGGCCTGCGCACCGCACTGCACCACCTCGGCGCAGGCTACGCGGCCTGCGGGCACGACGTGACCTTGGTGGTGCCAGGAAGCAGGGTCGGCGACGAGCGATTGCCTACGGGCGTCCGCCGGATCACACTGCCCGCTCCACGCATCCCCGGTACAGGGGGCTACCGGGCGGTGAACCCGCTGCGGGTATCGGCGTTGCTGTCGCGTTTGCGGCCGGACCGGCTGGAAGTCTCCGACCGGTTGACGCTGCGCGGCATGGGCCGGTGGGCGGCGGAACGCGACGTGCCGAGCGTCGTGATCTCCCACGAGCGCCTGGATCGGCTGCTGGAGCAGTTCCTCATGCCCGGCCCCATGGCGCGCGGTGTTGCGGATGCCGCTAACCGTCGCATGGCGACCAACTACGACCGGGTTGTGTGCACGACCGAGTTCGCTCGCGCGGAGTTCGACCGTATTGGCGTCGAAAACGTCACCCGAGTCCCACTCGGCGTAGACCTGACCACGTTCACCCCCACCCGCCACGACGGCGCACTACGCGCGGACCTGTCCCATGGCGCGGACGCCCTGCTGGTGCACTGTGGACGCTTGTCGCCGGAGAAGCACGTCGAGCGAAGCATCGACACCCTCGCCGAACTCCACACGGCAGGCAACAACGTCCGGCTGGTCGTGGCGGGGGATGGGCCCCGGATGTCGGCTTTGCGTCGTCGGGCGCAGGGGTTGCCGGTGACCTTCCTCGGCTTCGTCGCGGACCGCGCGGACGTCGCCCGCCTACTGGCCAGCGCCGACGTGTCCCTGGCTCCAGGTCCGCACGAGACGTTCGGCCTGGCCGCGTTGGAGGCGCTGGCTTCGGGGACACCGGTTGTGGTGTCGCGGTCGTCGGCTCTGCCGGAGATCGTCCGACCGGACTGCGGCCAAGCAGTCGCGGACGCCGCCCCGGCCTTCGCCGGAGCGGTGGAAGGTCTCCTGTCGATCCCGGAACCCGACCGCCGAGCCGCCGCCCGATCCCGCGCCGAAGACTTCGACTGGCCCTCCTCGGTCCAAGGCATGCTCACCGCCCACAGCGCGGGTTGACCTGCCCACCACAACCGCCCCGCGACTTCCTCCACCCCACCAAGCAGAACCCGCCATCCGCCGACGTGTGCCAGCCCAACCCCCACCGAACTCTTCGCGCCCCCGCTGTCTGCTCGATGGGGTGGAACGTCTTTGTGTGGGGGGGGGGGCGGACCTGCTTGGCAGGTCCGCCCCCCCACACAAAGCAAGTCCACCCCATCAAGGCGTATGGCAGGGGCGCGTTGCGTTCTGCGGGGCCTGGGATCCTGCGGCGGTTATGGGGTGGGTCCGGTACAGCCGCATTGCGTTCTGTGGGGGCTGGGATCCTGCGGCGGTTGTGTGTGGGAGGAGGAGGAGAAGAAGAGCGTTGGGGTGGTGAGTCCGACGCGGCAGGTTGGGTGGCTGTCTGCCTGGGGGTGTGAGGGCGCTGGCATCGGGTTGGCGAGTGGCTCTGCCCAGGGCGGAACGCTCGTTGGGTTGGTCTGGGCGGACCTGCACCGCCCCGTCCGAGCGGGCCTCGTATTCTTCGCACATGATGGCCCGAGCCGGTTTGGACAAGGATCCGCGCGACATCGCCGAGATGTTCGACGGGGTTGCCAAGGGCTATGACCGCACGAACTCCGTCATGACCCTCGGCTTCGACCGGCGGTGGCGTGAGACCACCCGTCAGGTGCTCGACGCCTCGCCGGGGGAGCGGGTGCTCGATCTGGCCGCTGGGACCGCCGTGTCCACCGCCGAGTACGCGCGTTCCGGGGCCTGGTGCGTTGCCGCCGACTTCTCCCTCGAGATGCTGCGCGGCGGCGCCGACCGCGGTGTGCCTCGGGTGGCCGCCGACGCGTTCCACCTGCCGTTCGCCACGAACGCCTTCGACGCGGTCACCGTGTCCTTCGGGCTGCGCAACATGAACGACACCGTCGCCGCCCTCGCCGAGATGCGCCGGGTCGTGCGGCCCGGGGGTCGGTTGGTGATCTGCGAGGTGTCCCAGCCGCCGCTGCGGCCGTTGCGGTGGCTGTACCGCAACACCGTGCTGCGGGCGTTGCCGCTGGTCACGCGGCCGTTCTCGTCCAACAGCGAGGCCTACTCCTACCTCGCCGAGTCCATGCGCGACTGGCACGACCAGCGGGCCGTCGCGCGGCTGGTCGTCGAGGCGGGGTGGCAGGACGTGGAGTGGCTGAACCTGACCTTCGGAGTCGTCGCCCTGCACCGGGCGACCAACCCGGCCGACTAGCGGATCAGCTCCCGGTCGGCCTGCCAGCGGTCGACCCGGCGCATGACGACCAGGATGGCCAGGGCGGACAGCACGGCGAGGCCGCCGCTGGCCGCGTTGGCGAAGAACACCCGCTCGAAGGTCTGGACGCTGCTGTCGTCCTTGATCAGGTTCACCGCGGCCAGGTCCACCGCGTGGGTGAGCAGGAACAGCGCCCACCAGACGCCGATCAGCTTGCCCGCCCGCACCTTCCGCAGGTTCCCGCCGCGTGCCGGGGTGTCCGGGCGGCTGGCGCGCCAGACGTCGCCGAGGACCATCTGGGGGAGCCACAGGTTGCCGATGGGTATGAACCAGGACAGCACCGACCAGCGGATCCGCAGCCGGTGCGGCGCGTCGCAGACGCGGGCGGCGTTGATCCGGGCCCGCCACAGCCAGACGATGAACGCGACGCCGGACAACGCGACGCCCGCCATCCAGCCGTAGGAGAGCCAGGTGCTGCGGTCGGTCGCGGTCTGCAGCTGCTCGTTGGTGACGGTCGGGATGGCCGAGTAGAAGTCGCGGACCAACCAGTACGAGCGCCAGGCCTGCCAGGCGGAGAGGGCGCCGACGGCGGCGGTGAGCAGGATGAACGCCGACGCGACGAACCGGGCGGCGCGGGCCGGGCGGGCCAGCTCCGGCTCGTGCGGCAGCGCGATGGCCTCGACGACCGGGTCGTCGTCGGTGAGGGGCGTGTCCTGGATGACCGAGGTCTCGTCGTCGGCGTCCCGGGTCAGGTGCACGGGGACGCTGACCGCCGGGATGCCGAACGGGGGCGTGTCCTCCGGTTCGACCTCTATCCTGGGGATGCCGAACGCCGGAGTCGCGGTGGTGTCCGGATCGGTCATCGTGCGCCCTCCAAGAGCAGTCCCGGGTGGATCGCTGATCACAGTCCGGTCGTTTCAGTTCCCTCTAGACTCGACCGAGTACGTGAAGGCTTTCACAAGGAGCGCGATGAGCACGACGGTCGGCCGCCGCAAGGCTGGCGAGGACGCTGAGGTCATCGTCGTGGGCGCGGGGCCCGCAGGGTCCACCGCCGCGACGTACCTGGCCAGGGCCGGGCTCGACGTGCTCCTGCTGGAGAAGAGCACCTTCCCCCGCGAGAAGGTCTGCGGCGACGGGCTCACCCCGCGCGGGGTCAAGCAGCTCATCGACCTGGGCGTCGACACCCGCGAGGAAGCGGGCTGGCTGCACAACCGCGGCCTGCGCGTGGTCGGCGGCGGCATCACGATGGAGCTGGACTGGCCCGACCTGGCCACCTTCCCCCCGTACGGCGTCGTGCGCCCCCGCCAGGACTTCGACGAGATGCTGGCCCGCACGGCCCAGCGCGCCGGGGCGAGGCTCCTGGAGCAGACCACGGTCACCGAGGCCGTCGTGGCCAACGGGCGCGTAGTGGGCGTGGCGGCCAAGGCGGGACCGGACAAGACCCCGGTGACCTACCGCGCGCCCCTGGTCCTGGCCTGCGACGGCGTGTCGGCGCGGCTGGCGCTGTCGGTGGGGCTGGACAAGATCGATAGCAGGCCGATGGGGGTCGCGGTCCGCCGGTACTACGCGAGCCCGCGCAGCAAGGACGACTACCTCGAGTCGCACCTGGAGCTGTGGGACCGCTCCGACCCGGAGAACCCGGTCCTGCTCCCCGGCTACGGCTGGCTCTTCGGCATGGGCGACGGCACGGTCAACGCGGGCCTCGGCATCCTGTCGACGTCGAGCGCCTTCGGCAGCACCGACTACCGGAAGCTGATGCGCTCCTGGCTGGACGGGACCCCGGAGGACTGGGGTTTCCGCGAGGAGAACGCCATCGGCAAGGTCGGCGGCGCGGCGCTGCCCATGGGCTTCAACCGCACACCGCACTACCGCGCGGGCCTGCTGCTGGTCGGGGACGCGGGCGGCATGGTCAACCCCTTCAACGGCGAGGGCATCGGCTACGCCATGGAGTCGGCCCGGCTCGCCGCTGAGTGCGTCGTCCAGGCCCTGGCCCGCCCTGAAGGCCCCGCCCGCGAACGCGCCCTGGACGGCTACCCGGTGGCCCTGAAGCAGGCCCTGGGCAGCTACTACCGCCTGGGCAACGTCTTCTCCCGCCTCATCGGCAACCCCACCGTCATGGGCGTGGCCACCAAGTACGGCCTCCCCCGGAAGACGCTGATGAAGCTCGTCCTCAAACTCCTCGCGGGCCTCTACGACCCCAAGGACGGCGACGCCTACGACCGCATCATCACCGCCGCCACCCGGGTGACCCCCAGCCTGTAGCCACCCCAATGCCTCGATCGGGTTAACGGCTTTCCGAGCCCTACCCTTGATCGGTGCTTTCTCCCTCCCCGCAGGCTTTCGCGGACGAGTCCTTCCTCGAGACAGACGATGGGGGAGGCGTGTACGTGCTGGCAGCGGCTGTGTACGAGGCGCCGGAGCAAGAACGCGCACGTGCGGCGATGCTCGAGCTGCGAGGTGCCCGGCGAATCAGGAAATCGCATTGGCACGAGATGGACGAGCAGGAGCGAGCACGCGCTGTTCGCTCGGTGGTGGGGTTGGGCGGCTCGCACGTGGTCGTTGTCGGCTCGCCGGTGCCTTGTCGGCGACAGGAGCGCGCCAGGGCCAAGTGCCTCGAGCGTTTGGTTTTCGAACTGCACGGGCTCGGTGTGACCGCTCTCGTCATGGAAGGGCGCTCGATCCAGCTCAACGGGCGGGACGTCCACACCATCACCGGTGCAAGACACAACTTGCCCAAGGCGACCGAGTTCCATGTGTCGCACGTTCTCGGCAAAGACGAGCCGTTGTTCTGGGTGGCGGACATCGTGGCCGGTGCCGTGCGAGCGGCAACGTTCGGACAAGGGCACTACCACGCGGAACTGGCGCCCCAGATCTTCCAGTTCATGGTGTCCACAGGGTGCTAATACCCTGGACATGCGTAAGGCCAGGGTCCCGGTCTGCCCCAGGTGCACCTGGCCTTGCGACTCGCCCACCACCCACGGTGATGAACTCTCGCCACCAGCTTAGCTGATCGGCCAGTGGCGTGCCGCCACACCTTCGGGTGGATGCGCAGGGCCAGGGTCCCGTTTTGCCGCGGGTAGCACCTGGCTCTACGACTCGCCCACCGCCCACGACGGCGAACTCCTGCTTCGTGCGCAGGACCGGGGTTCCGGTCTGCCCCGGTCACACCCGGTCCTACGACTCGCCCACCACCCACGGTGATGAACTCCTGCCCTGTGCGCGGGGTCAGGGTCCCGGTCTGCCCCGGAAAGCACCTGACCGCCACGACTCACCCGCCGCCCACGGCGTCGGGCTCTCGGGGTCGAGGCTAGTGAAGTGGGGGGTCCGGCGCCGCTACACCTTCGGGTGGTTCGGGTGGGGGATTCGCCGGGAGCGTCGGAAGCTCGAACGTCGAGGGAAGTTCGGTGTACGGCGTAGCAATTCGCTATCGGGATGGTGTCGAGTGGTGATTCTGGCGTGTACGGCTGTTTCCCGCGTAAATCCCCCGCGTTGTTCCGCACCGCGTCGGAATTGGTCTGGTAGCTCGCGCAAGCGGGGTGTTAGCGCAGGTCAGGCGAGTGCTGTCGATCACCGAGGGTTCACGCAGAGTTGTCGAGGGGGCCGGGTTTCGCGCTGTGAGGAAGGTCCTACACTGGCCCCGATGCTTGTGAAGCCGTTCACAACTGCGGGTCTAGATTGTGAATGTTTTCACAAGCGTTGGCAACGGTCGGTTAGGGCTGCCTAACAAGCAGTGCTGTGACCCACGGCCCATAGGGTTCCGACCGTAGGACGCGGGAAAGGACGAGAAGGTGCCCATGCTCGCTGGAACGCCAGCCCTAGCGTCGCTGACCCGGACGCTGGCCCAGCCGCCGGATGTGTCGTCCGACCTGGGGGTTTACCTGCCCCTCGTGGTCCTGTTCGTGATCGCCGCGGCGTTCGCGGTCCTCTCCGCGCTGCTCGGCCCGCTGCTCGGCCCCAGCCGCTACAACCGGGCCAAGGTGGCGGCCTACGAGTGCGGCATCGAGCCGTCCCCCCAGCCGGTGATCGGCGGTGGCCGCGTCCCGGTGGCCTACTACCTCACGGCCATGCTCTTCATCCTCTTCGACATCGAGATGGTGTTCCTCTACCCGTTCGCGGTGTCGGCTGACGTCCTGGGCCTGTTCGGCCTGGTCGAGATCTTCTTGTTCATCGCGACGGTCGGCTTCGCCTACGCCTACGTGTGGCGGCGCGGCGGGCTCGACTGGAACTGAAAGGGGGCGCGATATGGGAATCGAGGAGAAGCTGCCCAACGGCATCATGTTGGCCAGCCTGGAGAAGCTGGTGAACTGGGGCCGCAAGAACTCGCTGTGGCCCGCGACGTTCGGGCTGGCCTGCTGCGCCATCGAGATGATGACCACCGGCGGTCCGCGCTACGACATCGCCCGCTTCGGCATGGAGGCCTTCCGCGCCTCCCCGCGCCAGGCCGACCTGATGATCGTGGCGGGCCGGGTCACCAACAAGATGGCCCCGGTGCTGCGCCAGATCTACGACCAGATGGCCGAGCCCCGCTGGGTGCTGGCCATGGGCGTGTGCGCGTCATCCGGCGGCATGTTCAACAACTACGCCGTGGTGCAGGGCGTCGACCACGTGGTCCCGGTCGACATGTACCTGCCCGGCTGCCCCCCGCGCCCGGAGATGCTGCTCGACGCGATCCTGAAGCTGCACGCCAAGATCGGCGACGAGCCGATCAACGCCACCCGGGCCGCCATCCGCGCGGCCAGCGGGGCGCGCACGGAGCTGATCGCATCCACTGTGAAGTTCGCGAAGAAGAAGTGAACTGATGGCTGACGAGAATCCCACCACCCCCGAAGCGGACGCGGGCAAGGCCACGGGCGCCGCGCACTCCAGCGCCCAGCAGCCCGCCGACGGCGTCCAGGAGCCCGGCGCGGTCGCCGAGCACCGCGCCCCGGTCCCGGCCGAGCCGGTCCAGGCCGGTCGCACCCGCAAGGGCATGTTCAACGTCGCGGGCACCGGCGACACCTCCGGCTTCGGCGGCCTCTCGCTGCCCGCCTACAGCCCGGCCCCGGCCGAGCGGCCCTA
Organism: Actinokineospora auranticolor; assembly: GCF_041897805.1. GTDB lineage: Bacteria > Actinomycetota > Actinomycetes > Mycobacteriales > Pseudonocardiaceae > Actinokineospora > Actinokineospora auranticolor. The sequence continues at coordinate 7,933,327 of NZ_CP154825.1, read as the reverse complement.
CGGCGGCTGGTTCGACGAGTTCACCGACGACTTCACCGCCGCGATGGCCACCCGCGGGGTCCCCGCGGACGCCATCCAGCAGACCACCGTCGACCGCGGCGAGATCACCTTCTACGTCCGCCGCGAGCACCTGCTCGAGCTGTGCCGGTTGCTGCGCGACGAGACCTCGCTGCGCTTCGAGCTGTGCAGCTCGGTGTCCGGTGTGGACTACGGCGTGGACGTGCCGCAGCGGCTGCACTCGGTCTACCACCTCACCTCGATGACCTACCGCCGCCGCATCCGGCTGGAGGTCGCGGTGGACGTGGACGACCCGCACGTGCCGTCCGTCGTCGAGGTCTACCCGACGGCCGACTGGCACGAGCGCGAGACGTGGGACATGTTCGGCATCGTCTACGACGGCCACCCCGCGCTGACCCGGATCCTCATGCCGGACGACTGGGACGGCCACCCGCAGCGCAAGGACTACCCGCTCGGCGGCATCCCGGTGGAGTACAAGGGCGCGGAGATCCCTCCGCCGGACCAGCGGAGGTCGTACTCGTGACCACCAGCAGCGAGAACATCCCAACGGCCACGGACAGCCGCATCCCGGACGCGGAGACCAGGGACACCACCGAGGGCCGCGTCTACACGGTCACCGGCGGCGACTGGGACAGCGTCCTGGAGGACGCGATCCACGACGAGCGGATCGTGATCAACCTCGGCCCGCAGCACCCGTCCACGCACGGCGTGCTGCGCCTGGTGCTGGAGCTCGAGGGCGAGACGGTCACCCAGGCCCGCTCGGTCATCGGCTACCTGCACACCGGCATCGAGAAGAACTGCGAGTACCGCACCTGGACCCAGGGCGTCACCTTCGTGACGCGCATGGACTACCTCGCGCCGCTGTCCAACGAGGCCGCGTACTGCATGGCCGTCGAGAAGCTGCTCGGCATCGAGGTCCCGCGCCGGGCCCAGGTCATCCGGGTGCTGCTGCTGGAGATCAACCGCATCTCCTCGCACCTGGTCGCGCTGGCCACCGGCGGCATGGAACTCGGCTCGCTGACCGCGATGACCGCGGGTTTCCGCGAGCGCGAAGAGGCCCTGCACCTGCTGGAGTTCATCACCGGCCTGCGGATGAACCACGCGTTCATCCGCCCCGGCGGTGTCGCCCAGGACCTGCCGGACGGCTACGAGACCAAGGTCAAAGAGTTCCTGCAGGTCATGGCCAAGCGCCTGCCGGACTACGACAAGCTGCTCACCGGTCAGCCGATCTGGCGCAACCGCCTCAAGGGCGTCGGCTACCTGCCCGTGGACGCCTGCCTCGCGCTGGGCATCACCGGCCCGATCCTGCGCTCCGCCGGTCTGGGCTGGGACCTGCGCAAGACCGAGCCGTACCTGGGCTACGAGGAGTACGACTTCGAGGTCCCCACCTCGACCGACGCCGACGCCTGGGCCCGCTACCTGCTGCGCGTCGAGGAGATCCACCAGTCGCTGCGGATCATCAACCAGGCGCTCAAGAAGCTCGAGCCGGGCCCGGTGATGGTCGAGGACCAGAAGGTGGCCTGGCCCGCGAAGCTCACCATCGGCCCCGACGGCATGGGCAACTCGCTGGAGCACGTGCGCAAGATCATGGGTCAGTCGATGGAGTCGCTGATCCACCACTTCAAGCTGGTCACCGAGGGCTTCCACGTCCCGGCGGGCCAGGTCTACGTGCCGGTGGAGTCCCCGCGCGGCGAGCTGGGCTACCACCTGGTCTCCGACGGCGGCACCCGCCCGGTCCGCGTGCACGTGCGCGAACCCAGCTTCGTGAACCTGCAGGCGATGCCCGCGATGTCCGAGGGCGGCATGGTCGCCGACGTCATCGCGGCCGTGGCCTCGATCGACCCCGTGATGGGAGGGTGTGACCGTTGAGCAGCACCGGTTCCACGTACGGTGGCTCCAGCCTGGGCGCCGGTGACACCCACCAGGCGACGGTGCCCGACACCGACGTCGTGGGCATCGCCCCGGTCGAGGCCGAGCACCTGGTCACCGACACCGCCGAGGACCTGAGCGTCTTCGACGCCAAGACCGTCGAGCGGGCCCAGGCGATCATCGCCAGGTACCCGCAGTCGCGGTCGGCGCTGCTGCCGATGCTGCACCTGGTGCAGTCGGTCGAGGGCCGGGTCAGCCAGGCGGGCATCCAGTTCTGCGCGCTGCAGCTGGACCTGACCGCCGCCGAGGTCAGCGCGGTCGCCACCTTCTACACGATGTACAAGCGCAAGAGCTGCGGCGAGCACCTGGTCAGCGTCTGCACCAACACCCTGTGCGCGGTGCTGGGCGGCGACGAGATCTACAAGAAGCTCGGCGAGCACCTCGGTGCGGACGGCAAGCGCCTGGGCCACAACGAGACCGTGGGCGAGCCGGGGCAGCCGGGCTCGATCACGCTGGAGCACGCCGAGTGCCTGGCGGCCTGCGACCTCGGTCCGGTCATCCAGGTCAACTACGAGTTCTTCGACAACCAGACCCCGGACAAGGCCGTCGCGCTCGTCGACGCCCTGCGCAAGGGCGAGAAGCCCGCGCCGACCCGGGGCGCCCCGCTGCGCGACTTCCGCACCGCGGAGCTGGAGCTGGCCGGGTTCTGGCCCGAGGACGAGATCGACTACCGGGCCACCGTGGACGGCCCCAGCGCCGCGGTGGAGACGCTGCGCGGCGCGAAGCTGGCCGAGGAGCGCGGCTGGACCGCGCCCGCGATGCCGAACCCGCCCCTGCCGGAGGTGGAGAAGAAGTGAGCGCCCCGAACAAGCCCGCGCCGGTCACGCCCGTCCTGACCAAGCGCTGGCTCTCCCCGACCTCGTGGTCGATCAAGACCTACGAGCAGCTGGAGGGCTACACCGCGCTGCGCAAGGCGCTCGCGGGCACCCCCGAGCAGCTGGTCGAGGTCGTCAAGGCGTCGGGCCTGCGCGGTCGCGGCGGTGCCGGGTTCCCGTCGGGCATCAAGTGGTCGTTCATGCCGCCCAACGAGGACAAGCCGCACTACCTGGTGATCAACGCCGACGAGGGCGAGCCGGGCACGTGCAAGGACATCCCGCTGATGATGGCCGACCCGCACTCGCTGATCGAGGGCTGCGTCATCGCCTCGTACGCGATGCGGTCGCACCACTGCTTCATCTACGTGCGCGGTGAGGCCCTGCACTGCATCCGGCGGCTGAACGCGGCGGTGCGCGAGGCGCACGCCGCGGGCTACCTCGGCAAGGACATCCTGGGCTCCGGCTACGACCTGGAGATCACCGTCCACGCGGGCGCGGGCGCCTACATCTGCGGCGAGGAAACCGCGCTGCTCGACTCGCTGGAGGGCCGCCGCGGCCAGCCGCGGCTCAAGCCGCCGTTCCCCGCCGCCGCCGGTCTCTACGCCGCGCCGACCACGGTGAACAACGTCGAGACCATCGCCAGCGTGCCGTTCATCGTCAACGGCGGCGCGGACTGGTTCCGCACCATGGGCACCGAGAAGTCGCCCGGCCCGAAGATCTACTCGATCTCCGGCCACGTGACCAACCCGGGCCAGTTCGAGGCCCCGCTCGGCACCACGCTGCGCGAGCTGCTGGAACTGGCGGGTGGCATGAAGGACGGCATCCCGCTGAAGTTCTGGACCCCCGGCGGCTCGTCCACCCCGATGTTCACCGCCGAGCACCTCGACGTCCCGCTGGACTTCGAGGGCGCCGCGGCGGCGGGCTCGATGCTGGGCACCACCGCGGTCATGGTCTTCAACGAGACCGTGTCCGTGCCGTGGGCGGTCATGAAGTGGACCCAGTTCTACGAGCACGAGTCGTGCGGCAAGTGCACGCCGTGCCGCGAGGGCACCTACTGGCTCACCGGCATCCTGGAGCGGATGGTCGAGGGCAAGGGCACCGAGTCCGACATCGAGACCCTGCTCGACATCTGCGACAACATCCTCGGCCGCTCGTTCTGCGCGCTCGGCGACGGCGCCGTCAGCCCGATCCAGAGCGGTATCAAGTACTTCCGCGACGAGTTCCTCGCGCTGTGCGCGGCGAACCGGAACGCCCCGGCTTACGCAGGAGCGCAGTCATGACCATCGCGCCGGAGAACCCCGTAGAGACCACGCCGGTGCCCGAGGGCCACGTCCGGCTGACCGTCGACGGCCAGGTCGTCGACGCGCCCAAGGGCGAGCTGGTCATCCGCACCGCGGAGCGGCTGGGCATCCAGATCCCCCGGTTCTGCGACCACCCCCTGCTCGACCCGGCCGGTGCCTGCCGCCAGTGCCTGGTCGAGGTGGAGATGGGCGGGCGGCCGATGCCCAAGCCGCAGGCCTCCTGCACCATCACCGTCGCCGACGGCATGGTGGTCAAGACCCAGCTGACCTCGCCGGTCGCCGACAAGGCTCAGCAGGGTGTGATGGAGCTGCTGCTCATCAACCACCCGCTGGACTGCCCGATCTGCGACAAGGGCGGCGAGTGCCCGCTGCAGAACCAGGCCATGGCGCACGGCCGCACCGAGTCCCGCTTCGTCGAGACCAAGCGGACCTTCGCCAAGCCGATCCCGGTGTCCACCCAGGTGCTGCTCGACCGCGAGCGCTGCGTGCTCTGCCAGCGCTGCACCCGGTTCTCGGCGCAGATCGCGGGCGACCCGTTCATCGAGCTGCTCGAGCGCGGCGCCCAGCAGCAGATCGGGATCGCCGAGGAGAAGCCCTTCCAGAGCTACTTCTCCGGCAACACCATCCAGATCTGCCCGGTGGGCGCGCTCACCAGCGCCGCGTACCGGTTCCGGTCGCGGCCGTTCGACCTGGTGTCCACGCCGAGCGTGTGCGAGCACTGCTCGTCCGGCTGCGCCGAGCGCACGGACTGGCGGCGCGGCAAGGTGATGCGCAAGCTCGCGGGCGATGACCCCGAGGTCAACGAGGAGTGGATCTGCGACCGCGGCCGCTTCGGCTTCCGCTACGCCACCGCGGGCGACCGGATCACCCGGCCGCTGGTGCGCGACGCGAAGACCGGTGAGCTGGTCGAGTCCAGCTGGACCGAGGCGCTGCAGGTGGCCGCCGAGGGGCTGCTCAAGGCCCGCGCGGGCAAGGGTGTCGGGGTGCTCACCGGCGGTCGGCTGACCGTCGAGGACGCCTACGCGTACGGCAAGTTCGCCCGCATCGCCCTGGGCACCAACGACATCGACTTCCGCGCCCGCCCGCACTCCGCGGAGGAGCTGGAGTTCCTCGCCTCCACCGTGGTCGGCACCACCCCGGAGACCGGGGTGACCTTCCGCGGCATCGAGAACGCGCCGGCCGCGCTGCTGGTCGCGTTCGAGCCGGAGGAGGAAGCGCCGATCGTGTTCCTGCGGCTGCGCAAGGCGGCCCGCAAGAACAAGACCAAGGTCTTCCACCTCGGCCAGTGGACGAGCCCGAGCGTCACCAAGACCAACGGCACGCTGCTCGCCTGCGTCCCCGGCGGCGAACCGGCCGCGCTCGACGGCCTGGCCGCGCACGCGCCGGACGTCACCGCGGCGCTGGGCGCCGCGGGCGCGGTCATCCTGGTCGGCGAGCGCGCCGCCCAGGTGCCGGGCCTCTACAGCGCGGTGCTGCGGCTGGCCGCGGGCACCGGCGCCAAGGTCGCGTGGATCCCGCGCCGGGCCGGTGAGCGCGGCGCGCTCGACGCCGGTGCCGCGCCGAACCTGCTGCCCGGCGGCCGGTTGGTCGGCGACGACAAGGCCCGCGCCGTGGTCGAGCAGGTCTGGGGTCTGGCCGAGGGGGCGCTGCCCACCGCGGTCGGCCGCGACACCGACGCCATCCTCGCCGCCGCCGACAACCACAAGCTCGACGGCCTGGTGCTCGGCGGGGTCGACCCGTACGACCTGGCCGACCCGGAGCTGGCGCTGCGCGCGATCGGCGAGGCCGGGTTCGTGGTCAGCCTCGAACTGCGGCACAGCGCGGCCACCGCGCTCGCCGACGTGGTCTTCCCGATCGCCCCGGCGGTCGAGAAGTCCGGCAGCTACCTGAACTGGGAGGGTCGGGTCCGCGAGTTCGGGCACACCCTCGAGGGCACGGGCGCGCTGCCCGACGGCCGGGTGCTCGACTCGCTGGCCGTGGAGATGGACGTCGACCTGTTCACCCAGACCCCCGCCGCCAGCGCGGCCGACCTGGCCCGGCTGCCCGCTGTGGCGCGCACCGCCGCCACCCCCGACACCGCGCCCGCCCCGGCGAGCCCGGGTGCGGGGCAGGCGGTGCTGGCGTCCTGGCGGCAGCTGCTGGACAACGGGTCGCTGCAGGACGGCGAGCCGCACCTGGCGGGCACCGCCCGCCCGGTCTACGCGCGCCTGTCCCTCAAGACCGCCACCGACCTCGGCGTCGCGGGCACCGCGCGGGTGTCCACCGAGCGGGGCGCGGTCTCGGTTCCCGTGCAGATCGCCGACCTGCCCGACGGCGTGGTCTGGCTGCCGGGCAACTCCCCGGGCTCGACCGTGCGCCGCACCCTGGGTGTCGGCCACGGTGCCGTGGTGACGGTTAGTGGAGGCAACGCATGACCAGGGCCCAACTCCTGGCCGACGACCCGCTCTGGCTGATCCTGATCAAGGCCGTGGTGCTGCTGCTGCTCGGCGCGGTGGCGACCATGGCGATGATCATCCTGGAGCGCAAGATCGTGGCCAGGATGCAGCACCGCCCCGGCCCCAACCGGGTCGGCCCGAACGGCTGGTTCCAGTCCATCGCGGACGCGATCAAGCTCCCGTTCAAGGAGCAGATCATCCCGGAGACGGCCGACCGGAAGGTCTACTTCCTGGCGCCGATCATGTCCACGATCCCGGCGTTCCTGGCCTTCTCGGTGATCCCGTTCGGACCGGAGGTCTCGATCTTCGGCGAGCGCACCGTGCTGCAGCTGGTCGACCTGCCGGTCGGCGTGCTGGTGGTGCTGGCCTGCTCGTCGATGGGCGTCTACGGCATCGTGCTCGCGGGCTGGTCCTCCGGCTCGCCGTACCCGCTGCTCGGCGGTCTGCGCTCGGCCGCGCAGGTGATCTCCTACGAGATCGCCATGGGTCTGTCGATCGTCGCGGTCATCCTCTACTCCGGATCGCTGTCCACCGGCGACATCGTCGACGCGCAATCCCGGGGCTGGTACGGCGTCCTGCTGATCCCGAGCTTCGCCATCTACTTCATCTCGATGATCGGCGAGACCAACCGCGCCCCCTTCGACCTCCCCGAGGCCGAGTCGGAGCTGGTCGGCGGCTTCCACACCGAGTACAGCTCGATGAAGTTCGCGCTGTTCTTCCTCGCCGAGTACGTCAACATGGTCATCGTCTCGGCCTTCTGCACGACGCTGTTCCTCGGCGGCTACATGGCGCCGTGGCCGATCTCGCTGATCGGCGACAACTACTTCAACACCGGCTGGTGGCCGCTGTTGTGGTTCTTCGGCAAGACCTGGCTGTTCCTGTTCGTCTTCATCTGGCTGCGCGGCACGCTGCCCCGGCTGCGCTACGACCAGTTCATGCGCCTCGGCTGGAAGGTCCTGGTCCCGGCCAACCTGGTGTGGATCATGGCCGTGGTCACGCTGCGGGTGCTGCGCCAGGAGAACGACATCCCGGCCGGGGTCTTCATCACCATCGGCGCCGTCGTGCTCGCCCTGCTCGTCGGGCTCAGCCTGCTGCTGCCGGACCGCGAGGTGCAGCCGGACAACCAGGTCCCGGTCACCGGCAGCGGCTACCCGGTCCCGCCGCTGGACCTCGTGGTCCCCAACAAGGAGGACCTCAAGCCGAGGGTGCGGCGCAGGCGCGAGAAGGCCGCCGTCGGCGCCGGTGCGGACAAGGAGTCTGACCAGTGAGCATCTTTGATCCCCTCAAGGGGTTCGGGGTCACCTTCTCGACCATGTTCAAGAAGGTCGTCACCGAGGAGTACCCGGAGAACTTCCCCGGCACCGCGCCCCGCTACCACGGCCGCCACCAGCTCAACCGGCACCCGGACGGGCTGGAGAAGTGCGTCGGCTGCGAGCTGTGCGCGTGGGCCTGCCCGGCGGACGCCATCTTCGTCGAGGGCGGCGACAACACCGAGGACGCGCGGTTCTCCCCCGGTGAGCGCTACGGCGCCGACTACCAGATCAACTACCTGCGCTGCATCGGCTGCGGCCTGTGCATCGAGGCGTGCCCGACCCGGTCGCTGACCATGCTCAACGACTTCGAGCTCGCCGACGACGACCGCCAGCGGCTGATCTACACCAAGGAACAGCTCATGGCGCCGCTGCTGCCGGGCATGGAGCAGCCGCCGCACCCGATGCGGCTCGGTGACAACGAGCAGGACTACTACGTCAACGGTCCGCAGCTCGCCAAGAACGCGGAGGCGGCCAAGTGAGCGCGATGTTGTTGGCCCAGGCGGCGGTGAACACCGCCACCCAGGTCACCACCGGCGAGGCGGTGGCGTTCTGGGTGCTCGGCCCGCTCGCGCTCGCGGGCGGGCTCGGCATGATCTTCGCCCGCAACGCCGTGCACTCGGCGCTGTTCCTGGTGCTGACCATGCTCAGCCTCGGCGTGATCTACCTGGTGCAGCAGGCCCCGTTCCTGGGCTTCGTGCAGATCATCGTCTACACCGGCGCGATCATGATGCTGTTCCTGTTCGTGCTCATGCTGGTCGGCCGGGACTCCTCGGACTCCGTGGTCGAGGTGCTGCGCGGGCAGCGGCTCTGGGCCGGTGTGCTCGGCGTCGGGCTGGCCGTGCTCATCGTGACCGCGGTCGCCCGCGCGCTGACCGACGTGCGCTCGGTCGGCCTGGCCGAGCCCAACGCCAACGCGGGCAACGTCAAGAGCATCGGCAAGTCGCTGTTCGACGAGTACGTCTTCCCGTTCGAGCTGACCTCCGCGCTGCTGATCACCGCCGCGGTCGGCGCCATGGTCCTCGGCTACGTGGACCGCCACCAGCGCGGCCGCAAGACGCAGAAGGAACTGGTCGAGGCCCGCTTCCGCGGCGAGCACGACCGCCCGTCGCCGCTGCCGGGCCCCGGCGTGTTCGCCACGTCGAACTCGGTGGCCACCCCCGCACTGCTGCCGGACGGCTCGGTCGCCGAGGAGTCGCTGTCGCGGCTCATCGACGCCACCGCCTCGGAGAAGCTGGACCAGGAGCGCAAGGCCGTCGCCGGGACCCTGCCGGGCCCCGACGCGCGGGCGCTCGCCCCCGGCAAGGAGGACAGGTCATGACCCCGACCTACTACCTGCTGCTGTCCGCGCTGCTGTTCACCATCGGCGCCGTCGGCGTCCTGGTGCGCCGCAACGCCATCGTGGTGTTCATGTGCGTCGAGCTGATGCTCAACGCGGTGAACCTCTCGCTGGTGACCTTCGCGCGGATCAACGGCTCGCTGTCCGGGCAGATCATGGCGTTCTTCGTGATGGTCGTGGCCGCCGCCGAGGTCGTGATCGGCCTGGCGATCATCATGTCGATCTTCCGCACCCGCCGGACGGCGTCGGTCGACGACTCCAACCTGCTGAAGTACTAAGGGGAACCTCAGGTGACGGGAACCATGAACCTCGCGGCCGAGGCCCACCAGGCTTCCGGGGTCGCGGGCGCGGCGTGGCTGCTGCTGGTGCTGCCCGCGGTGGGCGCCGCGGTGCTGCTGCTGGGCGGGCGCCGGACCGACAAGTGGGGCCACCTGCTCGGTAGCGGCACCGTCATCGCCGCGTTCGTCTACGGCGTGATCCTGTTCTTCGACACCAAGTCGCTGCCCGCCGAGGGGCGGGTCGCGAACCTGCACGTGTTCGACTGGATATCGGTCAACTCGCTCGACGTCGAGTTCGGGCTGCGCATCGACCCGCTGTCGCTGACCTTCGTGCTGCTGATCACCGGTGTGGGTTCGCTGATCCACATCTACTCGATCGGCTACATGTCCGACGACCGGGACCGGCGCCGGTTCTTCGCCTACCTGAACCTGTTCGTCTCGGCGATGCTGCTGCTGGTGCTGGGCAACAGCTTCGTGACGCTCTACTTCGGCTGGGAGGGCGTCGGTCTCGCCTCCTACCTGCTGATCGGCTGGTACCAGGGGAAGAACTTCGCGGCCACGGCGGCGAAGAAGGCGTTCCTGATGAACCGCGTCGGCGACGTCGGGCTGGCGCTGGCGATCTTCCTGATGTTCAAGAACATCGGCAGCACCCAGTACGACGTGGTCTTCGCCGAGATCGGCAAGCAGTCCACGGGCGTCGTGGTCGCGATCGGCATCCTCCTGCTGCTGGGTGCTTGCGGTAAGTCCGGCCAGTTCCCGTTGCAGGCCTGGCTCCCCGACGCGATGGCCGGTCCGACACCGGTGTCCGCGCTGATCCACGCCGCGACGATGGTGACCGCGGGCGTGTACCTGATCGCCCGGTCCAGCCCGCTGTACTCGCTGCCGCAGGCGGAGGACGCGCGCTTCGTGGTGATGATCATCGGTGCGGTCACCCTGGTGATCGGCTGCATCATCGGCTGCGCCTACGACGACTTCAAGAAGGTCCTCGCGTACTCCACGGTCAGCCAGATCGGCTACATGATCCTGGCGGTCGGCCTCGGCCCGGCCGGGTACGCGCTGGGCATCCTGCACCTGCTGACGCACGGCTTCTTCAAGGCCGGGCTGTTCCTCGGCGCCGGTTCGGTCATGCACGGCATGAACGACGAGGGCGACATCCGCAGGCTCGGCGGCCTGGCCAGGAAGATGCCGATCACCTTCGTCACCTGGACCCTGGGCTACCTGGCGCTGATCGGGTTCCCGTTCCTGTCCGGCTACTTCTCCAAGGACGCCATCATCGCCGCCGCGTTCGGCGCGCACGGCACCCGCGGCTGGGTCTTCGGCGGTATCGCGCTACTGGGCGCGGGCCTCACCGCGTTCTACATGACCCGCCTGCTGATCCTGGTGTTCCTGGGCAAGCCGCGCTGGGAGAACCTCAAGAGCGAGGACGGCCGGGCCTACCACCCGCACGAGTCGGGCCCCACGATGACCATCCCGATGATCATCCTGGCGGTCGGCTCCGTGGCCGGTGGCGCGATCCTGTCGGGGCTGCTCCCCGCGTGGCTGGAGCCCTCGGTCGGTGAACTGGTCGAGACGCACGGCCCGCTCAACCACACCGTGGTCTCGATCCTCACCGTGGGCATCTCGCTGATCGGCGCGGCCATCGCCTTCGCCATCTTCGGTCGCCGCGAGCAGCCGGTCACCCGGCCGCAGCGGGTGTCGTTCCCGGTCCGCGCCGCGCGCGCCGACCTCTACGGCAACCACCTCAACGAGGCCCTGTTCTCCCGCCCCGGCGTCTGGCTCACCAGGTTCCTGGTGTTCGTCGACAACCGCGGCGTCGACGGGCTGGTCAACGGCATCGCGGCGGGCCTGGGCGGTAGCTCCGGTCGGCTGCGCAGGCTGCAGACCGGGTTCGTCCGCTCGTACGCGCTTTCCATGCTCGGAGGGTCGATCCTGGTGATCGCCGCACTGCTGATGGTGAGGTTCGCATGACGTCCGGGACCGGTTCCTGGCTGCTGGCCGCGCTCCTGCTGGTGCCGCTGGTCGGCGCCGCGGTGGTGACCGCGCTGCGCGGCAACGACCACACCGCCAAGCTCGCCGCGCTGGCCTTCTCGGTCGTGGAGTTCGCGCTGGCCATCGCGTCGTGGGTGAACTTCAAGCCCGACGGCGCCCGGCTGCAGCAGGCGTTCTCCTTCGACTGGATCCCGGCCTTCGGGGTGCACATCTCGTTCGCGGTCGACGGCATCGCGCTGGTCATGATCGCGGTCATCGGTCTGCTGGTGCCGCTGGTGATCGGCGCGGGCTGGGCGGACAAGCTGCCGGAAGGCCGCACCAAGGGCGGCTTCTTCGGGCTGATCCTGCTGGAGCAGGCGCTCACCGTCGGCGTGTTCGCCGCGACCGACGTGTTCCTGTTCTACGTGCTGTTCGAGATCATGCTGATCCCGATGTACTTCCTGATCGGCTCCTACGGCGGGGCGCGCAGGCAGTACGCGGCGGTGAAGTTCTTCCTGTACTCGTTCCTCGGCGGCCTGATCATGCTGGCCTCGGTCATCGGCTGCTACGTGATGGCCGGTGACGAGCTGGGCAAGGGCACCTTCGACTGGGCCACCCTGGTCCGGGTGGTGCACGACGCGCCGCTGGGCACGCAGATCTGGCTGTTCCTCGGCTTCTTCATCGCCTTCGCGGTCAAGGCGCCGCTGGTGCCGCTGCACACCTGGCTGCCGGACGCCACCGCCGAGGCGCCGATCGGCGTCGCGGTGCTGCTGGTCGGCATCCTGGACAAGGTCGGCACCTTCGGCTTCCTGCGCTACCTGCTGCCGATGTTCCCCGCCGCCAGCAAGGAACTGGCGCCGCTGGTTCTGGTGCTGGCCGTGATCGGCGTGATCTACGGTTCGCTGCTGGCCACCGGGCAGCGCGACATGAAGCGCTTCCTGGCCTACGTCTCGATCGCCCACTTCGGCTTCATCGCCCTGGGCATCTTCGCCTTCAGCTCGCAGTCGCTGACCGGCTCGGTCACCTACATGATCAACCACAGCATCGCCACCGGCATGCTGATCCTGGTGGTCGGCATGGTGATCTCCCGCGGCGGCTCCACCCGGGTCGCCGACTACGGCGGCATGGCCAAGCTGACCCCGGTACTGGCGGCCATGCTGCTGATCGCGGGCCTGAGCTCGATGTCGCTGCCCGGCACCAACTCCTTCATCAGCGAGTTCCTGGTGCTCATCGGCTCGTTCCCGAACGCGCCCGTGTACACGATCATCGCCACCGTCGGCATGGTCCTCGCCGCGCTCTACGTGCTCTGGCTCTACCAGCGGATCATGCAGGGCCCGGTGCGCGGTGACGCGCTGATCGGCGCGGGCGGCGGACCGGGCACCGCGATCGCGCCGGAACTCGGCGCCAAGAAGGCGATCGCCGACCTGAACACCCGGGAGAAGGCGGTGCTCGCGCCGCTGCTCCTGCTGATCGTCGCCCTGGGCCTGTTCCCGAAGCCCGTGCTCGACGTCGTGACGCCGACGGTGAACGCCACGATGTGCGAGGCCCAGCTGGTCGACCCGGTCCAGTCCGCAGAGGAGCGCCCGCAGTGTCAGTGATCTCTTCCGTGCTCCTGCTCGCCCAGGAGCAGGCGCCGCTGCCGGTGCCGTCGGACACCAAGGTCCAGGCGCCGTCGCTCGGTGCCGTGTGGCCGGTGCTGATCGTGCTCGGCGCGGCGTGCCTCGGCGTGCTGCTGGAGGCGCTGCTGCCGCGGCACCTGCGCTGGTCCACCCAGGTCGTGCTCTCCCTGCTGGCCGTGGTCGGCGCCGGGATCGCCCTGGTGGCCTACGTCTCCGACGCGCCCGCCGCCGGTGAGCTGGCCATGAAGGGCACGCTCGCCATCGACCGGCCCGGCCTGTTCCTGTGGGGCACGCTGCTGGCCCTGGCGCTGGGCGCGGTGCTGCTGATCGCGGACCGCTCGGTCGAGCCGGGCGGCGCCTTCGTGGCCAGCGCGGCGATCCGGCCGGGCACGCTGCAGGACCGCGCGCAGGTCACCTCCACCGGCATGCAGACCGAGGTCTTCCCGCTGACGCTGTTCGCGCTCGGCGGCATGATGACCTTCTGCGTGGCCAACGACCTGCTGACCATGTTCGTGGCGCTGGAAGTGCTGTCGCTGCCGCTGTACCTGATGTGCGGCCTGGCCCGCCGTCGCCGCCTGCTGTCGCAGGAGTCGGCGGTCAAGTACTTCCTGCTCGGCGCGTTCGCCTCGGCGTTCTTCCTCTACGGCGTCGCGCTGCTCTACGGCTACGCCGGTTCCGTGCGGCTCTCGGACATCTCCTCCGCCGCCGCGGGCACCGACCGCTCCGACACGCTGCTGTTCGCGGGCATGGGCCTGCTGGTGATCGGCCTGCTGTTCAAGGCTTCCGTTGGCCCGTTCCACACCTGGACCCCGGACGTCTACCAGGGCGCGCCGACCCCGGTGACCGCGTTCATGGCCGCCTGCACCAAGGTCGCCGCGTTCGGCGGGATCCTGCGCGTGCTCCAGGTCGCGTTCGAGTCGACCCAGTGGGAGTGGCGCGGGGTGCTGTGGGGCGTGGCCATCGTGTCGATGGTCATCGGCGCGGTGCTCGGCCTCACCCAGACCGACGTCAAGCGGATGATCGCCTACTCGTCGGTGGCGCACGCGGGCTTCCTGCTCATCGGCTCCATCGCGCTGACCGAGAAGGGCCTGTCCGGCACGCTGTTCTACCTGCTCACCTACGGCTTCACCACGCTGGCCGCGTTCGGCGTGATCAGCCTGGTGCGCGACTCCTCCGGCGAGGCGACGCACCTGTCGCAGTGGGCGGGCCTGGCCAAGCGGTCGCCGCTGCTGGCCGGTGTGTTCACCTTCCTACTGCTCGCGCTGGCCGGCATCCCGCTGACCAGCGGGTTCGTCGGCAAGTTCGTGGTGTTCGAGGCCGCGATCGCCGACGGCATGGCGCCGCTGGTCGTCGTGGCGCTGATCGCCTCGGCGGTGGCCGCGTTCTTCTACCTGCGGGTGATCGTGCTGATGTACTTCAGCGAGCCCGCGGCCGACGGCCCGACGGTGACCGTGCCCGGCGCGTTCACCACCGCCGCGATCACCCTCGGCGTGCTCGTCACGCTGCTGCTGGGCCTGGCCCCCGCGTTCGCCCTGGACTGGGCGGGCAGCGGCGCGTTCGCCATCCACTAGTACGCGCTTTTCCCGACAACCGAACAGGTTCGCCTCGAAGGCCACCCCGGCTGCCCGCCGGGGTGGCCTTCGAGACATCCGGGGCGGTCGGGCCGGTGCGGGCCAGTACGCTCGTATTACAAGGGCCTGCCCGACCACCCGGGCCACCGCTGATCAGGAGTGCCGACGACGTGACTGCCACCGAGAACCCCGGTGCCCCCGCGTTCCCGGGGCTGCGCGACGCCGACCCGGAGCTGGTGCGGGTCGTCACCGACGGGCTCGGCCGCGTGGAGGCGCTGCTGCGCGACATCGTGCACAGCGACTTCGAGTTCGTCGACGAGGCGGCGCTGCACCTGGTGAAGGCCGGGGGCAAGCGCTTCCGCCCGCTGTTCACGCTGCTGGCCGCGCAGTTCAACCAGGGGAGCACCGACCAGGTGATCGCCGCGGCGGCCGCGGTGGAACTGGTGCACCTGGCCACGCTCTACCACGACGACGTCATGGACGAGGCCACCATGCGGCGCGGCGACGCCAGCGCCAACGCCAGGTGGAACAACTCCGTCGCCATCCTCACCGGCGACTTCCTCTTCGCGCACGCCTCGATGCTGGTGGCGGACCTCGGTCCGGCGGCCACCCGGGTGATCGCGGAGACCATGCGGGAACTGGTCACCGGGCAGATGCGCGAGACCGTCGGCCCCGGCGCGGAGAACCCCACCGAGCACTACCTGTCGGTGATCGCGCAGAAGACCGGTTCGCTGATCGCCACCTCCGGCCGCTACGGCGGCATGTTCTCCGGCGCGTCGCCCGCGCAGATCAAGGCGCTGCACCGCTACGGCGAGATCATCGGCGCGGCCTTCCAGCTCTCCGACGACGTCATCGACATCGCCTCGCCCGCCGCCGAGTCCGGCAAGACCCCCGGCACCGACCTGCGCGAGGGGGTCCGCACCCTGCCGATGCTCTACGCGCTGGAGGGCAACCCCGACCCGCGGCTGGCCAAGCTGCTCGACGGGCCGATCACCGACGACGGCGAGGTCGAGGAGGCGCTGGAGCTCCTGCGGGAGTCCGCGGGCCTCGACCGCGCCCGGGACACCCTCGGTGAGTACGTGGCCCAGGCGCACGCCGAACTCGCCGCTCTTCCGGGTTGCGCGGCCCGGGACGCCCTGGAGGAGCTGACACGGTACGTAGTCGAGCGAACCCGATAAGGCATATTTGCCCACCGGCACTGTGACGTACCGGCTATTTGCGCGGCATGCCGCCGGTGCTCCGACGCGTCGCAGTAACCTCCCCTAGGCTTGGGCAACCGTGTGACGCGTCGCCAGGGACGCGGCCGGGAGGGAGACGTCGGCGATGCCGTTCTTCGGGCAGGTGTGGGTGTGGAGCCTCGCCGGTTTCCTGGTCGGCGCGGCCCTGTGCTGGCTGCTGATCGCCAACCCCGCCCGCAAGCGGGCCACCCAGCTGGAGAGCGAGCTGGCGGGCGCGCGTGAGCGCGACATCCACCGGGACTTCGGTCCGGGCAGCGGCGCGCCGGAGCGCGAGTACCCGTCGACGGCGCTGGTCCCCGGCTTCGGCGACACCCGGGACAACATCGAACCCGTCCGGCGGGTGGGCGGTGGCGGCGAGGACTCCATCCGCCGCGGCCTGATGACCCTGTCCGACGAGGACGAGGGCGGCCTGCGCTCGATGCCCGCCCCCGCCGTGGGGACTGACGACCACGACCGCGACCACCACGACGACCCCGGTGGCCCGGTGGGCGGCCACGTCGACGACGACGACCGCGACGGGCACGGTGACGACCGCGACGGTCGGCCCGACTTCCGCGACGAGCGCGACGACTACCGCGACGACCAGGGCTACCGCGCCAAGCAGGACATCGACGACGACCGGGACGACCGGGACTTCGTGCCGGAGTCGGCCGCGGAGACCACGCAGTACACCGAGGCTCCCGAGTTCCGCGCGGACGACCAGCGCACCCAGTACGCCGAGGCGCCCGCGGAGACCACGCAGTACATCGCGCCCGCCGCGGCCGAGGAGCCCGAGCGCGACTGGTTCGGCGACCCGGTCGACCGGCCCGAGGGCGGCAGGCTCGTCGACGACCTCGACGAGTCCGAGCACGAGGACGACTACTACGCCCGCGCCGAGACCCGCGACGGCGAGCTGGACGACGTCGACGAGGACACCGAGGCCGCGGGCAACCGCGCCGGTCACCTCGCGGGCGACTCCCTCGACGAGGCCGACGGCGTCGACTACGCCGACGCGGACGAGGAGTACGCCGAGACCGGCGGCACGATCTTCACCCAGCACACGACGCCGATCCCGGCCGAGCTGATCCGCGAGATCGACGCGCAGGGCAAGCAGGAGCGCGCGGGCGACCACGCCCTCGTCGACGACCTGGACGACGACGTCGACGGCCACGACGAGGAACCCGCGCCCGCCGAGCGCTCCCGGCACTCGTACGCGGACGCCGAGGAACCCGCCGACGACGACCTCGAGGAGGCCCCCCGGCACCGGCACGACGTCGACACCGAGACCGACTACGAGCCGGTGTCCACCGACGTCGACCCCGCCCCGGCGGGTACCGCGACCGGCGTGTACGACCGGCCCGACCTGAGCCGGTCCGCCTACGGCCCCGACCGCGGCTACGGCGAGGCCGCCGCCTACGAGCGCGGCGACGACTACGCCGCCGGGGTCCGCCAGGACGCCGATTCGCAGAGCGAGGCCCCGGCCATCGCCGCGGCCGACGCCACCCAGTTCGTCCCCGTGGTCCGCGAACCCGAGCCGGTCCACGAGCCGGAGCGCGCGGCCACCAACGGCTCGGTCGAGCCCCGGCCGCAGGAGTCGCGCGAGCCCGCGCACGCCGCGGCCGAGCAGACCGAGATACGCCTGCCCGAGATCACCCGGCCCGAGCCCCAGGAGCCGCCCCGCCAGCGGACGTCGATCACCGAGCAGCCCGGGTTCCAGCAGCCCATCGAACCGACCCTGGCCTACGGGCAGGCGCAACCGGAGAGGACGTCGAACGTGCTGCCGAAGCGGATCCCGTCCAAGCCGCAGAACCGGTTCCCGTTCGGTGTCCAGACCGCCACCCAGCCCGTGGTGAGCACCCAGTCGGCCCCGGCCGCGACGGCCACCGCCGCGATGCCCGCCCAGGCGCAGGCGCAGAAGGCGGGCGACCGCGAGCGGTCGCTGTTCGAGCCGATCCGGCCCGCCGACGAGGTGGCCGAGTCCAAGCCAACCCCGCCGCCCCCGCACCGGCTGCGCGGCGCCCGCACCCTCCAGCAGTCGCCGACCGGCGTCGACCCGTTCGTGCCGCCCGGCCCGTTCGGCCCCGGCTCGGCCATGCCCCTCCCCGGCGGCCTGTCCCCGTCGAGCGAGTACACGATCAAGGCCAGCGTCACCGCGCTGCGCTACTGCGCACCGGACTCCCCGAAGTTCGACCGCACGGTCGCCGAGGTGTGGTTCCGCTCGGTGGCCGACGCCGAGCGCGTCGGCTTCCGTCCCCTGCAGTGACATGGCCCCGGCTCCGCCGGGGCGGCGAGATCGCCTTTGAGCCGATCTCTTCCCTCCCGGTTCACTCGGCCCGCGGGGCCGAGTGAACCGCACAGTCGGCGAGACCGGCGCGATCTCGCATAGGTACTCCTCCTCGGTGACTGCCCGGTGTCGTGGCCACCTCGCCTTGCCCGCCAGCTTGCGGTTTTCATGCTTTCGAGGGAACTGAACTCCGCCGAATCCCCGGTCGCACGACGCGCTGAAGTGGCAGTCACCCACTCAGGGTGATACAAGGAAATGCGGCGGCTGTCCCTTTGCGGGCGTCCTGTCGCGGTTCCGGGCGGCGGCACGAGGGAGGTTGCGGTGAGGCGACCGGTCCTGTGGTGCGTGCTGTCGTTCCTTCTTGGTGCCGTAGTGGCCGCGTGGCTGCTGCGCAGCCGTGGGCAGACCGTGCTGCCCTTGGCGCCGCCCCGCCCGCCGCTGACCCAGGTGCCGTTGGCCCCGGCGGAGGTCGCCGCGGTCCCGGCCGACTCGAGTTCGCCTCCTGAACCTGCCGAGGCGGACGAGGACGTGGTGCCGGTGCACATCCCGGCCCAGACCCGCGAGGAAGACGAGATCACCCGTATCTCCGGCACCCTCGACGACGCCCTCACCGCCGCCGTCGCCCCGGCGGGCCCCGGCGGCTTGGCCCCCTCGGACGAGTACACCGTCAAGGGCGCCCAAGGCGTTTTCCACACCACCGAGTCGCCCGACTACCCCCTGGTCACCGCCACCGTCTGGTTCCGCACGGTCGCGGACGCCGAACGCGCGGGATTCGCCCCCTGGCGCGACTGAGCCCGGAAAACACCGAGGCCCCACGGCAAGCCGCAGGCCTCGGTGTGGAACGGGGTGCGTCAGCCGACGACGGTCCAGGTGTCCTTGCCGCGCAGCAGACTCGCCAGGTCCGCCGGGCGGCTCGCCTTGGCGTCCTCGACCTGGGCGCGGGTCTGGTCGTCGTAGGTCGCGCGGCGGACCGAGCGGAACACGCCGGTGACGGTGTGGCTCAGGTCCTGCGCCGACAGCCGGGACAGGGCGAAGGCGTAGGACGGGTCCTCGGCGTGCGCGTCGTGCACGACCAGGGCGTCCTCGCCGACCTCGCTGACCTTGGCCACCTCGAGCGAGCCGAAGCCCGCGCGGACCACGCCGTACTCGCCGTTGGCGCCGAAGCGGATCGGCTTGCCGTGCTCCAGCGGGATCAGCCTGCGCTCGGCCTCACCCGGCTCTTTGAGCACGTCGAAGGCGCCGTCGTTGAAGATCGGGCAGTTCTGGTAGATCTCCACCAGCGCCGACCCGCGGTGCTCGGCGGCCTGGCGCAGCACCTCGGTCAGGCCCTTGCGGTCGCTGTCGAGCGCGCGGCCGACGAAGGTGCCCTCCGCGCCCAGGGCCAGCGACACCGGGTTGAACGGGTGGTCCAGCGAGCCCATCGGGGTCGACTTGGTGACCTTGCCCGCCTCCGACGTCGGCGAGTACTGGCCCTTGGTGAGCCCGTAGATCCGGTTGTTGAACAGCAGGATCTTCAGGTTCACGTTGCGCCGCAGCGTGTGGATCAGGTGGTTGCCGCCGATGGACAGCGCGTCGCCGTCACCGGTCACCACCCACACCGACAGGTCGGGGCGCGCGGTGGCCAGACCGGTGGCGATGGCCGGGGCGCGGCCGTGGATGGAGTGCATCCCGTAGGTGTTCATGTAGTACGGGAAGCGCGACGAGCAGCCGATGCCGGAGATGAAGACGATGTTCTCGCGCTTGAGGCCCAGCGACGGCAGGAACGACTGCACGGCGTTGAGCACGACGTAGTCGCCGCAGCCCGGGCACCAGCGCACTTCCTGGTCGGACTTGTAGTCCTTCGCCTTCTGCGGTTCGTCGCTGGTGGGGACCCCGGCCAGGCCGGGCAGCCCCAGGTCGGTGGTGGTCATGCGGCGTCAACCCCCTTGACGATGTCGGTGAGCACGTTCTGCAGCTCCTCCGCCTTGAACGGCAGACCGGCCACCTTGGTGTAGCTGATCACGTCCACGAGGTAGCGGCCCCGCAGCAGCAGGGCGAGCTGCCCGAGGTTCATCTCCGGGACCACGACCTTGTCGTAGGCGCGCAGGACGTCGCCGAGGTTGGCCGGGAACGGGTTCAGGTTGCGCAGGTGCGCCTGGGCGATCGACTGGCCCGCCTTGCGCACCCGGCGGCAGGCGGCGCCGATCGGGCCGTAGGAGGAGCCCCAGCCCAGCACCAGCACCCGGGCCTTGCCGGACGGGTCGTCCACGGTCAGGTCCGGCACCGGGATGCCGTCGACCTTGGCCTGGCGCAGCCGGACCATCTTGTCGTGGTTGTCGGGCTCGTAGGAGATGTTGCCGGTGCCGTCGGCCTTCTCCAGACCGCCGATGCGGTGTTGCAGACCGGCGGTGCCGGGCACGGCCCAGGCGCGGGCCAGCGTCTCCGGGTCGCGCAGGTACGGCAGGAAGGTACCGTCGGGGCCGTTGGGCTCGGTGGCGAACTCGACGGTGAGGTCGGGCAGGTCGTCGACCTCGGGCAGCCGCCACGGCTCGGAGCCGTTGGCGACCGCGCCGTCGGAGAGCAGCAGCACCGGCGTGCGGTACTTCAGCGCGATGTTCGTGGCCTCGAGCGCGGCGTTGAAGCAGTCGGCCGGGGACTGCGGGGCCACGATCGGCACCGGCGACTCGCCGTTGCGGCCGAACATCGCCTGCAGCAGGTCGGACTGCTCGGTCTTGGTGGGCAGACCGGTCGACGGGCCGCCGCGCTGCACGTCGATGACGACCAGCGGCAGCTCAGTCATCACACCGAGGCCGATGGTCTCGGACTTGAGCGCGATGCCGGGGCCGGAGGTCGAGGTGACGCCGAGCGCGCCGCCGTAGCTGGCGCCCAGGGCCGCGCAGATGCCCGCGATCTCGTCCTCGGCCTGCAGGGTGGTGATGCCGAACTGCTTGTGCTTGCTCAGCTCGTGCAGGATGTCCGAGGCCGGGGTGATCGGGTAGGTGCCCAGCACGACCGGCAGCTTCGACTGCTGCGCGGCGGCGACCAGGCCGTAGGCCAGCGCGGTGTTGCCGGTGATCTGCCGGTAGGTGCCGGGGGCCAGCTTCGCCGGGGCGACCTCGTAGGTGACGGCGAACGCCTCGGTGGTCTCGCCGTAGTTCCAGCCCGCGCGGAAGGCCAGCACGTTGGCCTCGGCGATGTCGGGCTTCTTGGCGAACTTCTCCCGCAGGAACCGCTCGGTGCCCTCGGTCGGTCGGTGGTACATCCACGACAGCAGGCCCAGCGCGAACATGTTCTTGCAGCGCTCGGCGTCCTTCTTGCCGAGGCCGGTGTCGGCGAGCGCGCCCTGGGTCAGGGTCGCCATGGCGACCTGGTGCACCTGGTAGGCGGCGAGCGAGTCGTCGTCGAGCGGGCTGCCGTCGTAGCCGACCTTGGTCAGGTTCCGCTTGACGAACTCGTCGGTGTTGACGATCAGCGTGCCGCCCGCGGGCAGGTCGGCGATGTTGGCCTTGAGGGCGGCCGGGTTCATCGCGACCAGCACGTCCGGCCGGTCGCCCGGGGTGAGGATGTCGTAGTCGGCGAAGTGCACCTGGAAGCTGGAGACACCCGGGATGGTGCCCTGCGGGGCGCGGATCTCCGCCGGGAAGTTCGGCATGGTCGACAGGTCGTTGCCGAAGGCCGCAGCCTCCGAGGTGAAGCGGTCACCGGTGAGCTGCATGCCGTCGCCGGAGTCGCCCGCGAAGCGGATCACCACCCGGTCGAGTTTGGTGACCGCGGTCGGCCGCGGTGCGTTCACACCTGTGCTCATGGGCTCGCCGATCCCTCTCTCCTGCCACTTGATCTGCTGGCTGTGCCTTGTTCAACGGTAGGCATCGCCCGACCCCGGACCGGCGCAACGCGCTACAGATCACAGCGCGGAGTCGGCGGGGACCACGACCCATGCCCAAAGTATCGGGTATCGGCCGGGCGAAATCCCAGATACATGTGACTTAAGGTCACACTTATCTCGGATGGTGGGCGCGGCCGTCCCGTGGTCTGGATTCCACCACGTCCGCACCTGCACGATCGGGTGACCCGGGGGTCAGCGGCCACCGCCCGAGGAGATCTTGGCCTTCATCGCGGCGAGCAGCTCCGCGAAGGCCGGGGTGTCCATCGAGCGCACCTGCGCGACCAGTTCGGTCTCCACCGCGTCGGGGTGGCTATCGAGCATTGCTGTCGCGCGCATGGACTCCTTGATGGAGATCACCAGCTCGCGCGGCGCGGCCGCGGCGTGCGCGCCGAGCGCCACCGCGGCGGTCACGAGCGCGTCGTGGTCGCCCGGCACGGTGGTCAGCGCGAGCCCGATCCGGGTGGCCTCGGCGGCGTCCGGGACGTGCCGGAACAGGGTCATCGCGGTGGCCGCCTGCGGGCCGACGAGCCGCTGGAGCATCCACGTCATGCCGCCGCCGGGGTGGATGCCCAGCTGCAGGAACCGGGCGTCGAAGCGGGCCGACGGCCCGGCGACGCGCACGTCCGCGGCCAGCGCCAGGTTCAGGCCCGCGCCGACCGCGGCCCCGCCGACCGCGGCGATGGTCGGCAGCGTCGAGCCCGCCACGGCGAGGAAACCCGCGTAGATCGCCCGCAGGCCCTCTTCGCGGGACTCGCCGAGCACCGTGAGGTCCGCGCCCGCGCAGAACGCCGGTGGGGTGCCGGTCACGACGATCGCCGCCGTGTCCGGGTCCTGCTCGCACTCGGCGACCAGCTCGGCGAGCCGGGCCGACATCTCCAGGGTGATGGCGTTGCGCCTGCCCGGGTCGTTGAGGGTGATGACGGCGACGCCGTCACGGCGTTCCAGCAGCACGGTGCTCATGGGCACATGGTGCTCCAGCTCACCGCGGGTGCTCCGGGGCGGGCGGGCGTTCCAGCAGGGTCGACAGCACGACGGTCGAGACGGTCCGCGAGACCATGTCCACGGCGCGCAGCCGCTCCAGCGCGTCCTCCAGGTGGTGGATGTCGGCGGCGCGCAGGTGCACGATCGCGTCCGCGGCGCCGGAGACCGTGTAGGCGGCCACCACCTCGGGCAGCGGCTCCAGCCGCTGGCGGATCCGGTCGGGGGAGACGTTGCCCTGGCAGTGCACCTCGACGAACGCCTCGGTGCCCCAGCCCAGGGCCTCCGGGTTGACCACGGCGGTGAAACCGCGCAGCACACCGGTCTCCAGCAACCGGTCCACCCGCCGCTTCACCGCGGGCGCGGACAGCGAGACGACCTTCCCGATCTCGGCGTAACTCGATCGGGCGTCGGCAACGAGCTGCGAAATGATTCGCTGATCAATGACGTCCACACGCAACATTCTGCATGCTCAAGGGCAGCGAAGCGACATTGATGCCCGCAAGTGTGGGCCTTACATTTCGTTTCATGACTTCGGCACCAGTACGCGTCCCCGTCGCGGCCCGCCTCGCCACGGCGCGCCGCTACCTGATGTGCCCGCCCCGGTTCTTCACGGTCGAGTACTCGATCAACCCGTGGATGGACCCGTCGCGCCCGGTCAGCACCGAGGGCGCGCTGGCCGAGTGGTCCGCGCTCAAGGAGACCTACGAGCTGCTGGGGCACAAGGTCGAGACCATCGAGCCCCAGCCCGGCCTGCCCGACATGGTCTTCGCCGCCAACTCGGGTACCGTCGTCGACGGGCTCGTGCTCGGCGCCCGCTTCCGCGCCCCCCAGCGCGCCGCGGAGGCCGACTTCTACCGCACCTGGTTCCTCGACCACGGCTACCGCGACGTCGTCATGCCCGAGAAGACCAACGAGGCCGAGGGCGACTTCACCTGGACCGGCGACGTCCTGCTGGCCGGGACCGGCTTCCGCACCGACCCGGGTGCCCACGCCGAAGCCCAGGAGGTCCTCGGCGTCCCCGTCGTCTCCCTGCGCCTGGTCGACCCGCGCTACTACCACCTCGACGTAGCCCTGTTCGTGCTCACGGAGGCGGGCCCAGGCACCCGCGCCCACATCGCCTACTACCCGGAAGCCTTCTCCCCAGGCACCCAACGACTCCTGCGCAGGCTGTACCCGGACGCCATCCTGGCCACCGCGGAAGACGCCGCCTGCCTGGGCCTCAACGCCGTGTCGGATGGCCAGAACGTGGTCATCCCCCGGGAAGCCACCAACCTGATCGCGGCGGTCAAGGCCCACGGCTACACCCCGCACCTGGTCGACATCACCGAACTCCGCAAATCCGGCGGCGGCCCCAAGTGCTGCACGATGGAACTGCGCGGCTAGACCGGCACTGAAACCCGCCTTCGAACGGGTCCGCACCAGCCCGGACCCGTTCGACGCGCTCCACAACGCCGCGACCATCAATCCGGATGCTGCGCCGTGTGCCGTGCCCTTGAGGTCGAGGCCATCACGACGGTTGAGTCGACATCAGGTGCTCATGAGCTGATATCGGCCTGGTCGGGCTCCAGCCGACCGGTGTCGGTAGTCGACAACAACTCCCGAAGCATCGAGTCCGAACGCGCTCTTCACGGTTGACCCGACACGTCATGTGCGTGTCGGTGCGAGTCGACGCTGGCACCGCCCTCAAGTCGGGCGTGCACCTCGTCCAGAGGGCGCTGAAATCAGCTCTCGGTGTTCATCGGCGACACCGCCACGGACCTCCACGCCGCCTGCGAGCGGAGTCGAGTTCGTCGGCTGCGCCTATTGGGCGCCGAAGCGCACACGTGAGGCGTCCTTCTTCACGTAGCCGAACCTCCCACGCGCATATGTCGGCCATCACATCTGTGCGGCTAGAGCCTCTGCCACCAGGCACAACGCGGTGGGGGAGGTGGTCTTCGGGTGGGGTGCCACCAGGCGAAGTCCGTGCGGGGGCTGTGGGTGGGGGCGAACTCGACCCGCCGCTTGGTGAGAAATCCGGTGGGAATGTCGTAGTTCGGTGGTCCAATGGCGTTACACGGCCCGCAGGAGCGGGCACACTGGGGCCAAGCCCCACCTGGTTCACCTAGCGGGTTAGGAAAAGCCGTTGAGCGCGTTCGCAGATGCACTACCGCGTCCGGAGAAGCCGAAGACGCCGGAGTTCCGCAGCACGGTGTCGATCGAGTCCGATGAGCAGAAGGCGTTCGTGCCCCCGCAGCGGGTGCCCGGACCGGTGTTCAGCGCCGCCCAAGGCTGACCAGCGGGGTAGGTGCGCGCCCGGTCCGGCGCTCGGGCGAGGATGGTGGGTGATGAGCACCCAACCCGAGGCCCGCAGGCGCTCCCGCAGGCAAGAGACCCGGCTCTGGCGCGTGCCCGTGGTGCGCGTCGAGCGCGTCACCCCGCACCTGGCCCGCGTGACGGTCCGGCACGACTCGCTGGCGAGCCTGGCGGGGGCGGGCACCGACCAGAACGTGATGCTCTACTTCTACCCCGAGGGCACCGAGCTGCCGGAGCCGCTCACCCTGGAGTCCGCGCGCGGGCTGTGGTCGCAGGTGCGGCCGCTGACCCGCACGTACACGATCCGCGGGCACGACCCGGCCACCAACGAGGTCCAGTTCGACTTCGTCCTGCACGGCGACGCGGGCCCCGCCTCGGCGTGGGCGTCCCGGGTGGCCCCCGGCGACGAGATGATCTTCGTCGGCCCGTCCCCGGCATACCAGCCCGATCCCGGTGCCGACTGGTACCTGCTCGCGGGTGACGAGACCGCCCTGCCCGCGATCACGGCGATCCTGGCCGCCCTCCCGCCGGACAAGCAGGCGCTCGCGTACGTCGAGGTGACCGACGCGGCGGAGGAACAGCCCGTGGCCGGTGTCACCTGGCTGCACCGCGACGGCGTCCCGGCGGGGGAGAGCACGGTGCTGGTGGACGCCATCCGTGCCGCGGATCTCCCCTCGGGCCTCCCGGAGGTCTGGATGGCCGGGGAACGCGCGGCGATGCTCGCCGTAAGAGCCCACCTCTTGGACGAACGCGGCTACCCGCGCCAACGCGTCCGCCCCACCACTTACTGGCGGCTGGGCGAGAGCGGCAACTGATCGGGTGAGTGTCCGGTTGGAACTTCTCACCCCGTGCGGTCGTTGACTACTCCGCTGGCAGAACGGGAAAACGCGGCGGAGGAGGCGGTTGTGCACGGACATGCGAACGGTCTGCGGACCGCCCTGCTGCTCGGTGGTCTCAGCGCGCTGATCCTGCTGGTGAGTTCCCTGTTCGGGCGGACCGCGCTGTACGTCGGCATCGGCCTGGCGGTCGTGGTCAACGGTTACGCGTACTTCAACTCGGACAAGCTGGCCCTGCGCGCCATGCGGGCCAGGCCGGTGTCGCAGGCGGAGCAGCCCGCGCTGTACCGGATCGTGCGCGAGCTGGCCACCACCGCCCGCCAGCCGATGCCGCGCCTGTACGTCAGCCCCACCCAGGCCCCGAACGCCTTCGCGACCGGCCGCAGCCCGCGGAACGCGGCGGTCTGCTGCACCACGGGCCTGCTGGACCTGCTGGACGAACGCGAGCTGCGCGGCGTGCTCGGCCACGAACTGGCCCACGTGTACAACCGCGACATCCTGATCTCCTGCGTGGCGGGCGCACTGGCCAGCGTGGTCAGCACCCTCGCCAGCCTCGCCCTGTTCGCGGGCGTCTTCGGCGACGACGACGAGGACCGCGCCAACCCCATCGCCCTGCTCCTGCTGTCCCTGCTCGGCCCCATCGCCGCGTCGATCGTCCAGATGGCAGTCAGCCGGTCCCGCGAATACCAGGCCGACGCCTCCGGCGCCCGCCTCACCGGGGACCCACTCGCCCTCGCCTCAGCCCTCCGCAAACTGGACGCGGGCACCCGCGAGGCCCCGCTCGCCCCGGAACCGGCGGTGGCCGCCCAGTCCCACCTGATGATCGCCAACCCCTTCCGCCCCGGCGACGGCGTCTCCCGCTACTTCAGCACCCACCCCGCCATCGCCGACCGCATCGCCCGCCTGGAACACATGGCCCGCGACCACTAGCCACGCCCCTACCGATCGTCGACCAGCTCCGCCGTTCCGCAGCTCCACCGTGCCCCCGCTGGTACCGGAATCTCGCTACCCCGCTCCAGCCGCCACGCAAGCTCCGCGCCTTGCGCGTTTCCGCTGGTTCCGGGCGCTCCCCGCCATCCCGCTCCAGCCGCTACGCAAGTCCCGCGTCCTACGCGCCCCCGCTGGTTCCGGGCGCTCCCCGCCATCCCGCTCCAGCCGCTACGCAAGTCCCGCGTCCTACGCGCCCCCGCTGGTTCCGGGCGCTCCCCGCCATCCCGCTCCAGCCGCTACGCAAGTCCCGCGTCCTACGCGCCCCCGCTGGTTCCGGCGCCCGCCATCCCGCTCCAGCCGCTACGCAAGTCCCGCGTCCTACGCGCCCCCGCTGGTTCCGGCGCCCGCCATCCCGCTCCAGCCGCTACGCAAGTCCCGCGTCCTACGCGCCCCCGCTGGTTCCGGCGCCCGCCATCCCGCTCCAGCCGCTACGCAAGTCCCGCGTCCTACGCGCCCCCGCTGGTTCCGGCGCCCGCCATCCCGCTCCAGCCGCTACGCAAGTCCCGCGTCCTACGCGCCCCCGCTGGTTCCGGCGCCCGCCATCCCGCTCCAGCCGCTACGCAAGCTCCGCGCCTTACGCGCCCACCGCACCGTGGGGGTCTGGGGGGTCGCCCCCCAGAAACAACAACGGCCGACCCGGTCAACGCTCTCCGTTGACACAAGTCGGCCGAGGCCGTGGCGGGTAGAGGATTCGAACCTCTGAAGCTTTCGCGACGGATTTACAGTCCGCTCCCATTGGCCGCTCGGGCAACCCGCCGGGGTGTCCGGTGCTGCTGGACGTCGGGAACTGTACCCAATGGGTCCGGGGGGCTTCCAACGGGTATCCCCTTAGCGCGGCGGAGGGGGGTGTGGGGGGTGGCGGCGGTAGCATCCGTGCGTTCTGGGGTTCTCGATCAGTTAGGCGCGGAGGTGCGTGGCACGTGGCGGACCCGTCATTCGACGTGGTGAGCAAGGTCGACCGGCAAGAGGTGGACAACGCGCTCAACCAGGCGGCGAAGGAGCTGGGCACGCGGTTCGACTTCCGCGGCACGGGGGCCAAGGTGAGCTGGACCGGTGAGGAGGCCATCACCTTCGAGGCGGAGACCGAGGAGCGGTGCGCGGCGGCCATCGAGGTCTTCAAGGAGAAGCTGGTCAAGCGCAACATCTCGCAGAAGGCGTTCGACATCGGTGACCCGGCGCTGTCGGGGAAGGTGCACCGGGTGACGGGTTCGCTGGTGCAGGGCATCTCGTCGGAGAAGGCCAAGGAGATCGCCAAGAAGATCCGCGACGAGGGGCCCAAGGGCGTCCAGGCACAGATCCAGGGTGACCAGCTGCGGGTGTCGGGCAAGAAGAAGGACCACCTGCAGGACGTCATCTCCCTGCTCAAGGGCGCCGACTTCGGCATCGCCCTGCAGTTCACCAACTACCGCTGACCGCATCACCCCCGGCCGTGGGCGGAGTCGCCCCGGTCGGGGGTGGAAGTGGCCGACGACTCGTAACCCTCCGTGTGCTGGGGGCGATGAAACCCCGGGGGGCGGGCGCCATTCGGCTGTCACCCATGTGCGCGGCCTCGGGTGGTGGAGATCCGCCCGGCGAGCATCGACAGGGGGAGCCGTGATGAAGGGCATCGTTCTGGCCGGGGGCAGTGGGACCCGGTTGCACCCGATCACCCAGGCGGTGTCCAAGCAGCTGCTGCCCGTCTACGACAAGCCGATGATCTACTACCCGATCTCGGTGCTCATGCTGGCCGGGATCCGCGAGATCCTGATCATCTCCACGCCGTCGGACCTGCCCAACTTCCGCAGGCTGCTCGGCGACGGGAGCCAGTTCGGCATCAGCTTCTCCTACGCCGAGCAGGCTCACCCGAACGGCCTGGCCGAGGCGTTCATCATCGGCGAGGAGTTCGTCGGCGACGACCACGTGGCCCTGGTGCTCGGCGACAACATCTTCTTCGGCCTGGGCTTCTCGCAGATGATGCAGGCCAACACCGCGCAGCTCGACGGCGCGGTGCTCTTCGGCTACCCGGTCAAGGACCCCGAGCGCTACGGCGTCGGCGAGGTCGACGCGGACGGGCGGCTGCTGTCGATCGAGGAGAAGCCCGCCAAGGCCAAGTCGAACCGGGCCATCACCGGCCTGTACTTCTACGACAACGACGTGATCAAGATCGCCAAGGGGTTGACCCCGTCGGCCCGCGGCGAGCTCGAGATCACCGACGTCAACCTGGAGTACCTCCGCCAGGGCCGGGCCCGGCTGCTCGACCTCGGCCGCGGCTTCGCCTGGCTGGACACCGGCACCCACGACTCCCTGCTGGAGGCGGGCCAGTTCGTGCAGGTCTTGGAGCACCGGACCGGCGTGCGCCTGGCCTGCCTGGAGGAGATCGCCCTGGACCACGGCTACATCACCCCGGACGAGTGCTACGCCCTGGGCGCCAAGCTGGCCAAGTCCGGGTACGGCGAGTACGTCATGGGCCTCGCCGTCGCCGCGGGTGCCACAGCGCGCTGACTCCCGTTGAACACGGCCGACCAGGGTCCCTCTGGTCGGCCGTTTTTCTGAGGCTTCATGGTTGGCGAGGGCGGGAGCACGGACGCCATCTCGGGCAGGAATGGGAAGCGCCAAGGCGGGTTCGTCGTCGTGTTCCTTGAGCGTCAACGCGCTGACGAGGACGTCGGCGCCGTAGAAGTGCCAGGGCGCGCATTCCACCGGGTAGCCAATCGCCGTATTGGTCGATTGGGGCACCTCGGGAAAGGGCAGCGCGAAGGGACCAGGAGTTGGCGCGCCGGGCTCAGTGTTCGGGAGGAGCGCGAGCTAGTGGGTCCGTGCTTTGTGGAGTCGGTGGCGGGGGCGGGCGAACAACGGGTAGCGCAAGAGGTTGGGGCGTAGGGCTTTCCAGGGGTCGAGTGCTGCGGCCAGGTCGTGTGGGAGTCGGGGGTTGGCCCCGGTGAGGACGTGGATCTGGTCCCGGAGCCTGCGGGAGAGGCGGATCTCGTCGGGGGTCAGGGATGGGCCGTGGGCGAGGCGCTCGGCTTCCGGGAGGGCGGCGGGTGGGTTGTCCAACCAGGCCCGGACGGCGGTGGGGAGAGCGGGGTCCTCGGGTGGGAGGGCCAGGATGAGGTTCACCGCGTCCACGCCCGGCGGGTTTACCTTGCGGTTGAGGGCTTCCGCGAGGAGAAGGGGGCGTAGCGGGTGGTCGCGGGGGAATGGTGCGATGAGCTGTCGCCACCAGGTCGTGCGGTCGGTGCTGGGGTCGTGGCGGTGCAGCCAGGTGCGGATTTGCCCAGGTGACTGGGACTTCAGGAACCGAGCCCGGTCGGCGAACCCCTGCTGCCTGCCCGGCGGGTGGTGGTAGGTCAGGTCTGTCCGGTGCGTTGTCCCGGTGATGGACCAGATCCGGCCGTATTCTCCGGGGACCTCCGGGTCTGCCGAGATTGTCACCGACGTGCCGATGGTGGGTTCGTAGGCGTAGCGGAAGTTGTCCGGTGTGATCGAGTTGTCCGGCACCAACGTGAAACCCCGGGCAGCCACGGCGACCCGGAGTTCGGTGAAGGTCGGCGGCTTCCGGCGGAACCGGCCGTAGTGGGCGGTCAGCGCTTCGCCGACGCGGCCGCGGGCGGTGAAGAGGTTTCCCGCCCGCGCGCTCAGGCCGAGCGGCTCCGGGTCGGGCCAGTCCCAGGCGAACTCGACCAGTCCGGTGTGGAGGGTCCGGCGCAGCTGCGTGCGGCTGAGGCGCCAGGTCTGGCTCGGGCCCAGGACGGCCTCCACCTCGGCCACGGTGCTGGTGTGGTCGAGCCCCAGCGCGGTGCCGGTGGTCACCAGGTCGGCGAAGAAGCGCAGGTCGGTCACCCGGTCAGTCTGGCCGGGTGCCCGCTCGACCCGCGAGCCGTTTGCTCAAGCCCGGGTGCGCCAGCTCTGCTGGTCGCTCTCCGGGAAGATCCGCCGGATGCCGCCAGCGGGCTCGGCGACGTCGCCGAGGTAGCGCGGGATCAGGTGGATGTGCAGGTGGTCGATGGTGCGCCCGGCGGCGCGACCGTCGTTGACGCCGATGGTGTAGCCGAGGGGGTTGTGCTCCCGCGAGATCCGCTCCTTGACCCGGCGCATCAGGGCGTAGGCGTCCTCGATCTCGCCGGGGCGCAGGTCGAAGAAGGACTCGACGTGGCGCTTCGGGACGATCTCGACGTGGCCCGCGGTCGCCGGGAAGTTGTCGTACCTGGCGTAGAAGTGGTCGCTCTCGTCGAGCAGGCGGTTGGCGCCCTCGTCGCGGAAGCGGCAGAACAGGCAGGTCAGCTCCGTGTCGGCGGGTGCGCCGCCCATGGTCGGCAGTTGCGTCATCCAAACTCCTCGGGGTGGTCGTCGGGACACTGAACCACCACCGGGGCACGCGCTCCAGACTTGTCGCTCCATCGGGTGCCGCCGGTCGGCGGTTGTCGGAGTATCCCGCTCCGGCGCGCACACCGGTATGGACAAAAGAAGGACGCGAAAAAGAGGACCGGCCACACCCCTGCACAGTGTGGCCGGTCCCGGTGTCCCGTCGCGCGCGAGGGCGGCGCGATCCGGACACCTATTCCCGCCGGGGAGCCAACCTGGCGGGAAATCCGTTGGGTGCGCATTCGGCGCGACCGCCGACCGGGGTACGCCGATCGCCGGGGTCCGCGAGGCCGTTCGGGGGCGGTTGGCCGTGCTTGGGCCAACCGGATGCCGCGACCGGTAATTCACAGAATAGCGGCGCTCTGCCGAATGGCGGAGCTGATTGCTCCCCCCGGCTATTCACGGCTGCGGCATTCGCGGCATTCTTGCTGGTCAACGGTACAATTTGAGCCGGTGTCACCCGAATGCGGGACGTGGATCCCGTTGCGCACTGGCTAACTTTCCTTTCCTGTTCCGGGTCCTAGTAGCGGGGGTGGAATCCATGTCACGAATCAGGCTGTCCCGAATGCGACGTTGGACCGCGGTGGCCGTGGCGGCTGCCGCGGTCGCCACGTCTGTAGCGGTGTCGATCACCGGTGCGTCGGCCGCCACGGGCGCGGCGGCCGACCAGGGCCGCCGGGTCGAGGTCGCGGTCGCCACGCCGGTCCCGTTCGGCCCCGTCGCGGGCATCCCGAAGCTCGAAATGGTGCCCGACGCACCCGCCGACCGCAGGCTGGGCTACGGCCCCGACCTGGCGGTCGCCAAGATCCCTTTCGACTACGACTTCCGGTTCCGCTCGCTGCTGCCCTCGCGGCTGTTCTGGCCCACCAGCGAGAGCAAGGCCTGCGTCGTCCTGCGCGGCACCGGCGGCTCGGACCCCACCTACTACGGCAAGGAGATCCTCGTCGAGATGTGGGACGGCTACGGCAACGACACCAAGGTCGGTCCGTCCGTGCGCTACACCCTCAACGGCCAGTCCTACGGCTACTGCTGGACCGGCACCTACCCGTACCACGAGCACTTCTTCAAGCTCGTCAAGAACTGGGGCCCCACCATCGAGGTGATCGGTCAGGGCCGGGTCGTGGCGAACTAGCCGCGCGCGGACCCGGGGACGTGGTGGCGCCGCCCACCACGTCCCCGTCCCACGGTTGGCCACGGTCATGGCTTCGCGGCTCCCGGCTTGCCCAGGCGCAGCACGTTCTCCGCGGCGTCCGGTCCGGCCGTGCGCGCCACCAGCCAGTGCGGCTCGTAGCCCGCCAGCTTGGCGAAGGTGAGCGCGAGCCGCGGCTCGTCCCAGGCCTGCAGCACCAGCCGCTGCTCCTCGCCGAAGTCCCCGGGGCCGGTCGCGGTGAACTCCGCGTGGTCGCCGACCTCGCGCACCCGCCCCGGGACCCGCGAGATCGCGACCCCGACGGTGCCGTGCGCGGCCAGTTCGCTCAACCGGGTGTCGACGGTGCCGTCCGGTGCCGCCACCACGCCGACCACGCCGTTCGGGGTGATGATCAGGTCGCCCTGGCGCACCCCCGGTCCCTCGGCCCGCAGCGCCGCGCCTGCCCTGCGCAGCGCCACGGGACCGAGGTCGACGTCATCGGAAACCCCGGTGACGAGCGTGTAGTCCTCCGTGCTCGCGGCGCCGCGGAACTGCACGCGCAGCTCGCTGTTCCACGCGCCCGCGCCCATCTCGTACTGCGGCCACAGCGCGCCGACGACGGTGGTCGGCCAGCTCGGCTCCGACTGGGAGTCGATGGTGGAGGTGTAGACCTTGCCGTTCTCCGCAGCGGGCGAGGTCAACGCCATCCCCACCGCGTTCTGGTCGATCGGCGGCTCGTCCTCGGGCAGCGGCCGCGACGCCATGAACCCGACCCCGCGCTGCTCCGGCGTCACCGGCGCGACCGCGCGCACCAGCAGCCGGTCGCGCGGGTCGGACGGCCGGTTGACCCGGATCGGGGTGGTCACGAAGGCGACCTGCCCGGACTCCGGGGCGATCAGCGCCACCACGACCATGTTCGCCGACATGTTGGGCGAGACCCCGGCGAACAGCGGCTTGAGCGGCCCGCGCGGCGGTTGCCGGTAGGAGTGCCACGCCTGTTCCGCGCGGGCGACCAGGTCCTTGTCCGCGGCGAGCTCGCCGCGCGCGGGCCACTGCGCCATGGGCGTCGTCGCGTCCACCTGGCGTGCGGGTTCCGCGTGCTCGCCCGCGGTCGTGACCGCGAACGCCCCGGCGACCGCGAGGGCGACCACCGCCATCGCGGTGAAAACCTGGATCCGCTGGTTGCGCCGGTCCCGCCTGCGCCGGTGCACCTGCCGCAGCACGGTGTCGACCTGGCCCGCCGACGCGCGGACCGCGACGTCCGCCAGCTCCTCCCGCAGCCGGGTCGCGTACTCCTGCTCCTCGGCGATCACGTCCCCCTCCTCCCCGGTGCCGCCGCCTGCTCCGCCGCCCACAACTGCCGTATCCGCGCCATGCCCCGGCTGGTCAGCGACTTCACGGTGCCCACCGAGCAGTCCAGCTCGACGGCCGTCTGCGCCTCGGACAGGTCCAGCACCACCCGGGCCAGCACGGCCGCGCGCTGCCTCGGCGGCAGCTGCTGGAGCACCACCAGCACGTGGTCGCGGGCGACCACCGCGGGCGCGAAGTCCTCCAGGTCCAGCTGCTCGGCCAGCTCGTCGAGCGGGACCTGCGGCTTGCGCCGCGCGACCCGCAGGAACTCGTGGTAGATCGCCTTGCGGACGTAGGCCACGGCGTTGTCGGCGGGGACGCGGCGCCAGCGGCGCAGGCAGCGCAGCAGCGCCTCCTGCACGATCTCCTCGGCGTCCCACCGGCGACCGGTCAGCATGATGGCGTAGCGCAGCAGCTGGTCGTACCGCTCGCGGACGAACTCGTCGAACCCCGCGTCCCCGCCGCGCACCCCGCCACCTCCCCCCGTCCCGTCACGCAGTCCACCCCCTAGACCGGGCGCGGGGTCGGAAAGGTTGCCGATCCGCCGAAAGATCTTGAAAAATCGGGCCGGTACGGTCGTCGGCATGAGCAGGCCCGCCTTCCACCTCGCCATCCCGGTCGACGACCTCGACGCGGCCCGCCGCTTCTACGGGGAGGTGCTGGGCTGCCCGCGCGGCCGCCAGGACCGGACCTGGGTCGACTGGAACCTCGCCGGGCACCAGGTCGTGACGCACCTGGCGCCGGGGCGGCGCGGGGACGCGGCGACCAACCCGGTGGACGGGCAAGGGGTCCCGGTGCCGCACTTCGGGCTGGTGCTCGACGTCCCCGACTTCCACGCGCTCGCCGACCGGCTGCGCGCCGCGGGCGCCGACTTCGTCATCGAGCCCTATGTCCGGTTCGAGGGGGAACCGGGCGAGCAGTGGACGATGTTCCTGCGCGACCCGGCGGGCAACGCGCTGGAGTTCAAGGCCATGGCCGACCCCGACCTGCTCTTCGCCGGATGACCGCCGACCTCGTCGCCCGCACCGTCGCCCAGGGGCTCGCCGGGCCGCGGGCCACCGACGTCGTGTCCGCCGTGCGCCGGGTCGTCGGCATCCAGGCCCAGGACATCCGCGCCGCCCGGCTGGCCGTGCGGGTGCGCACCGAGGGGCTGGTCCGGTCCGATGTGGACGACGCGTGCGCGGCAGGCTCGGTGGTCCGCACCTGGGCCATGCGCGGGACGCTGCACATGCTGGCGGCGGCGGACGCGGGCTGGGTCGTGTCGCTGCTCGGCCCCCGGTTCGCGCACGGCTACCGGGGGCGCCGACTGCAACTGGGCATCGACGACGCGCTGGCCGCGCACGGCGCGGAGATCGTGGCCGCCGCCTGCTCGGCGCCGCGCAGCCGCCCCGAACTGGTCGACGCGCTGGCCGCGGCGGGAGTCGTACTCGACCCCAAGTCGCAGGCGCCGCACCACATGGTCACCTACGCGGCGATGACGGGCCGGATCCGGCGGGGACCCGACCGGTCGGACACCGAGCCGACGTACGTGGCCTTCGACCCCGGCGCGCCCCTGGACGAAGCGGACGCGTTGGCGCGATTGGCGCAGCGGTACCTGGAGGGCTTCGCGCCCGCCACGGCGGAGGACTTCGCCACCTGGGCCGGACTTCCGCTGGGCAAGGCGCGGTCGGCGTTCCGGGGGTTGGCGCAGCCACCGCAGTCGCCTGACCCCGGGCCGACCACCCGCCTGCTCGGGCATTTCGACACGTACCTGCTGGGGTACCGCACGCGTGACGGGATCGTGCCGCCGGAACTGAGCAAACGCGTGCAGGCGGGCGGGGGCATGATCATGCCCACGGTCCTGGTCGACGGACGCGTCGTCGCGACCTGGCAGCGCACGTCCGCAGGCGTGGAGACCAGTCCGCGGGTGAACGTCGACGCGGAACTCGATGACCTCCGCCGCTGGAACGGCGACGCCGAGAGCTGACCCGTCAGACCCCGAAGGCGGGCGGGTACTCGACCAGGCCGGTCGGCGTCGGGCGCGGGGGATCCAGCGACAGCGCCATGAATGCCTCGTCGGGCACCTCGAACGGCGCCCGGATGCCGAACCCGGACGCGGGCGTGAACCCGAACCGCGGGTAGTACTCGGCGTGCCCCAGCACCACTACGAGGTTCTCGCCGAGCCCGCGCGCCGCGTCGAGCCCGGCCCGGATGGCCGCCGACCCGGCACCCCGGCCCTGGTGGGCGGGCAGCACCGAGCACGGCGCCAGTGCGAGCGCCCGCTCGCCGCCGACGCGGCAGCGGGTGAGCAGCGCGTGCCCCACGACCTCGTCGCCGAGCACGGTCACGACGGAGAGCCCGTCGATCCAGGCCGCCGGGTCGGCGCGCAGGGCGTCGACCAGGTCGGCCTCGGCGGCGGTCGGGAAGGCCGCCGCGGTCACGGCGTGGATGGCGGCGGTGTCGGCCGCGGTCTCCGGGCGGGTGGTCCACATGGCGCGGCCGTCCTGTTCGTGTGTGGTGTCCGGGTCAGGTGTAGTCGACGCGCTCGGCGCCTGCGGCCGAATGGCCGCCGATGTCTCGCTCTGTTGGCAGACCGTTGGGCTATCAGGGTGATCACCGTTGGGGTGACCGTCCTACGCCCGATTTGCGTGTGGAACGTCCTATCACCGGCTCTGCGCGTC
This sequence comes from Actinokineospora auranticolor, assembly GCF_041897805.1. Lineage (GTDB taxonomy): Bacteria > Actinomycetota > Actinomycetes > Mycobacteriales > Pseudonocardiaceae > Actinokineospora > Actinokineospora auranticolor. The sequence continues at coordinate 7,896,799 of NZ_CP154825.1, read as the reverse complement.
GGCCGCTGCTCCCGACCCGCGCGGACCAGGCCGGAGTCCTCGCTGGTGAGCGTCCAAAGGGCGAACTCGTTGGTGGGCCGGAAAGGCGCACCGCCACCACCTCGACCGGCCATCTCACCTGATGAGCAGGGGTCTTCGATGGTGTCCGCGAGTAACTAGCACACGTGCCTAGGTCGCCTGATCGGGGTACAGTCAGCGGGCCGTCGGGGGACTCGCCATGCGCGGGGGAGGCCAGCAGGGGCCGATCACCGCCCGTTCGAGGAGGTTGCATGCCGGAGCACCCTGGCGTGGCCGATCAGGGCATCGCGGTCCCCGTGGCGACGGCGGACCTGCGCGATCCCGTCGAGCGCGCGGGCGACTGGCAGCCGGAGGAGGCCGCGCCCAACCGGCGGTTCCTGTTCTTCTCCGTGCTCGTGCTGACCTCGGCCGTCGCCGCGGCCGCCGCCGTGTCCTGGTGGTTGCCGCCCCGGCACACCCCGCAGGTCGTGCTGGTCGGGCTGCTGCTCGCCGTCGGCTTCCTGCTCGCCGAGCAGCTGGCGATCAACATCGACGTGCGCGGCGGCGTCTCCTGGTCGATCACCTTCTGCGAGATCCCGATGGTGATCGGGCTGTTCGTCGCCCCCTTCGAGGTCGTGCTCGCCGCGCACCTGCTGGCGGGCGTCGGCACCCTGCTGGTCCGCAAGGTCCAGGACCGCATCCTCTACAACGCGGGCGCCATGGTCTTCGAGATCACCAGCGCCTTCGCCGTGGTCACCTGGGTCAACGACGCGCTGGCGGGCGTCGGCCCGGCCTGGGCGGGCGTGCTCGCGGGCGCGGTCGCCGCCCCGCTGTCGAGCACGCTGCTCGCCCTGGTCTGCGTGCGCGTCCTCGGCCGCCACATGCGGCTCGGCGCGGCCGTCCGACTGGTCGCGCGCACCCTCGTCCTCGGTCTGGTCAACGCCTCGATGGGGGTCGTCGGCTACCAGGTCGTCTCGCACGCCGAGGCGGGCTGGCCGCTGCTCGTACTGGTCATGGCCGGGCTGTCCGCGCTCTACATCGCCTACTCCGGCCTGCTGCGCGAGCAGCGCGACCTGGAGGCGCTGTCCGAGGTCAGCCTCATCGTCGCGCGCTCCGGGCACCAGGCCGCCGCGCGCCCCGCGCCCGCCATCGGCGACGAGGGCGCGGTCGCCGAGGCCCCCGACACCGACGAGTGGCAGGTCATCGCCGACCGGATCAAGGACCAGCTCGGCGCGGCCCGGGTCGTGCTGCGGCTGCGGTTCGACCCGCAACTGCCGCTGCGCACCATCGTCTCCGGCGACGAACTGCCCACCGACGCGCTGGAACTGGAGGCGGGGGGCTCCCGCGCCGACGCCCTGCTGCGCCTGCCCGGCTCGCCCGTCCGGCACTTCCGCCGCGCCGACGCCACCCCCGAGATCCGGCACGCGCTGGCCCGCCGCGGCGCCGACGAGGCGCTGGTCGTCCCGCTGCGCAGCGGCAACCACCTGCTCGGCCTGGTCGAGGCGCACGACAAGCTCTCCCGCTGGCGCGGCTTCGGCCAGGCCGACGTCCGGCTGATCGGCACCACGGCCAGCCACCTGGCCACCGCCATGGACAACCGCCGCCTGCTCGCCACCCTGCGCCACGACGCCTACCACGACCCGCTCACCGGCCTGCTCAACCGACCCGGCTTCCGGCGCACCGCGGGCGAACCGCTGCGCGGGCACCAGGAATCCGTCGTGCTGCGCATCGACCTCGACGTGCCGTCCACGGTCAGCGACGCCCTCGGCTACGCCTGGAGCGACCGCATGGTCGTCGCCGCGGGCCGCAGGCTGCGCGACGCGCTCGGCCCGGACGTCGCCCTGGCCCGGCTCGAAGGCGCCCAGTTCGCCGTGCTGCTGCTCGACACCGCCCCCGACGAGGCGCACGCGGTCGCCGAGCGGCTGCGGGCCAAACTGGCCGCGCCCTACCCGGTCGACCGGCTCACCGTCGAGGCCACCTCGGTCGTCGGCTACTCCAGCCCGCGGGCCATCGAGGGCGACGGCACCGCGCTGGAACTCGACGTCGACGCGCTGCTGCAGAACGCCGACGTGGCGCTGCGCGCGGCCCGCTCGGCGAGCGAGACGGTGCGCGCCTACCTGCCCACCATGGGCCAGATCTTCCTGCGCCGCTTCCACCTGGTCACCCAGTTCCGGCAGGCGCTGGAGACCGGTCAGGTCAAGGTGCACTACCAGCCCAAGGTCGCGCTGCCGAGCAGGCAGGTGCTCGGCGTGGAGGCGCTGGTCCGCTGGCGCCACCCCGAGTTCGGCAGGCTCGACCCGGACGAGTTCGTCCCCGCCGTCGAGGCCGCGGGCCTGGTCGACGCGCTCACCGGGTTCGTGATGGACCAGTCGCTGATCCGGGTCCGCAAGTGGATGGACCGCGGCCTGCGCATCGCCGCCGCGGTCAACCTGTCCGTGCGCAGCCTCGACGACCCCAGCTTCCCCGACCGCGTCGACGAGGCGCTGCGCAAGCACGGGGTGCCCCCGGAGCTGCTCACGCTGGAGCTGACCGAGTCCGGTGTGATGGCCGACCCGCAGCGGGCCCTGCCGGTGTTGCGCCGCCTGCACGCGCTCGGCGTGGTCCTCGCGGTCGACGACTTCGGCACCGGGTACTCGTCGCTGGCCTACCTGCGCCAGCTGCCGGTGGACGAGGTCAAGATCGACAAGAGCTTCGTGCTCGGCATGGGCACCGACCTCGGCGACCTCGCCGTGGTCCGCTCGATCGTCGAACTCGGTCACTCGCTCGGGTTGACCGTGGTCGCCGAGGGCGTCGAGGACGACGCCGCCCGGGACCAGCTCGCGGGCATGGGCTGCGACGTCGCCCAGGGCTACCTGATCTCCCGGCCGCTGTCCGAGAGCAGGCTGGAAGCGTGGTTGCAAGCGCGAACGACGCAGGCCAGGGGGCTGCGCGAGGAGACCGTGCTCACCTTGATCAGCTAGACCCACCCCCCGTTTTGGAGCTTGCCCGCGGGGTGTGTACAGTTACGCCCGTCCCCAGGGACAAGGCCCCTTTAGCTCAGTCGGCAGAGCGTCTCCATGGTAAGGAGAAGGTCTACGGTTCGATTCCGTAAAGGGGCTCGACGGTTCGGCCGCGGTACACCGGGAATATCGTCGGTGTGACGCGGCTTGAGCTGTGTCAAAGCGGTGTAGCTCAGCCTGGTAGAGCAAGCGGCTCATAATCGCTGTGTCGCCGGTTCAAGTCCGGCCACCGCTACGCGATGGGTGACGTGTGTAGATGGAGAGCATCTACCTGTCGCTTCGCAATTGTTCTGGGGGGCCAAGCCCCCCAGACCCCCAGCCGGGGGCAAGCCCCCGGACCCCCAACGGGGGCGGGTGCTCCTGGCTCCTGGCCCCTGAGGTTGGGGGCTGTTGATCTTTGTGAAGGGCTGGTTGTTGTGGCTTCTACTGACGTGCGGCCGAAGATCACGCTCGCGTGTGAGAGCTGCAAGCACCGGAACTACATCACCAAGAAGAACCGGCGGAATGACCCGGATCGCTTGGAGATGAAGAAGTTCTGCCCGAACTGCGGCACCCACAAGGTGCACAAGGAGACCCGCTGAGGGTTGGTCGGGCTGGCGCTCGACATCGCTTTTCCACGGACCGATCTGCCACTGGTAGGTCGGTCTTTGTGGTGTTTGGGGTTGGGTAGGGTTCGGGGTATGGCGCTTGACCAGTCGTTTGAGGGGCGGGAGTACCCGCCGGACACGGTGTACGAGGTGGGGCGGGAGAAGATCCGGGAGTTCGCGGAGGCGATCGGGGATCTTCGGCCTGAGTACGTCGATCCGGAGGCCGCGCGGGCGGCTGGGTACGCGGATGTGGTGGCGCCGCCCACGTTCACGATGATCGTGAACCTGGCTGTGATCAACCGGATCGTGAACGACCCGGAGTTGGGGTTGGACTACAGCCGGATGGTGCACGGGGACCAGGGGTTCGAGTACCACCGCCCGATCGTGGCCGGGGACCGGTTGGTGGTGCGCACGACGATCGAGAAGATCATGAGTCGGGCGGGGAACGACTTCATCAACTTCCGGGCCGACGTGGTCACCGAGGCGGGGGAACCGCGGGCTACTACGCGGGCGCAGTTGGTTGTGCGTGATGCGGACGCCGGTGCGGAGGTGGGGGCGTGAGCGGGGTTCAGGTTGGGGACGTGTTGCCCGGGATTGAGGTTCGGGTCACGCGGCGGGATCTTGTTCGGTATGCCGGGGCGGCGTTGGACTTCAACCCGATCCACTGGAACGAGGCGTTCGCGCGCGAGGTCGGGCTGCCGGATGTGATCGCGCACGGGATGTTGACCATGGCGTTGGCGGGGCGCGTGGTGACGGACTGGGGTGTGGGGGAGCTGGTGTCGTACTCGGCGCGGTTCACGCGGCCGGTGGTGGTGCCCAATGACGAGGTCGGGGCGTTGCTGGAGTTGAGCGGCAAGGTGGGGGCCGTGCACGAGGACGGGACTGTTCGGGTGAACCTCGACGCGAAGTTCGAGGGGAAGTCGGTGTTGGGGAAGGCGATCGCGATCCTGCGCGTCTAGGGGTGGCCCCTGCTCGGTCTGCCCGGGCGGGGTTCATCTAGATTTCACGCGTGACGGCATCTGACCTCATTTCCTTCGCCCGTGGCGCTCCCTCGCTCGACATCATCGACGTCGAGGGGCTCAAGGCCGCCGCGGACGCCGCACTCACCCAGGACCCCGGCGGCGCGCTGGGGTACGGCACCGCGATCGGCTACCCCCCGCTGCGCAAGCTGCTCGCCGAGCAGCACGGTGTGGCCGAGGAGCAGGTGCTGGTCACCAACGGCTCGATGCAGGCGGACGCGTTCCTGTTCGACCAGCTCGTCACCGCTGGGCAGCCGGTCGTCGTCGAGCGGCCCACCTACGACCGCACCCTGCTCGGTCTGCGCGAGCGGCAGGCCGACGTGCGACCGGTGTCGCTGCAGACCGACGGCATCGACGTCGAGGAGCTCGCGGGGCTGCTCGAGGACGGGCTCCGGCCGACCTTCGCGCACATCATCCCCAACTTCCAGAACCCGGCGGGCTACACGCTGAGCCTGGCCAAGCGCAAGCGCTTGCTGGAGCTGGCGGAGCAGTACGACTTCGTCATCTTCGAGGACGACCCGTACGTCAAGATCCGCTTCGCCGGGCAGCCGCTGCCCACCATGCTGGAGCTCGACGAGGGCCGCGGCCGCGTGGTCTACGCCAGCTCGTTCTCCAAGACCGTGGCCCCCGGTGTGCGCGTCGGCTACATCGTCGGCCCGGCCGAGCTGGTCGCCAAGGTGCGGGTGCGGGCCACCAACACCTACATCTCGCCGAACATGCTCGCCCAGGCGATCGTGTACCGGTTCTGCGTCGACGGCGGTGTCGACCGCTCGGTCGCCACGGTCAACGCCGCGCTCGCCGAGCGGGTCGAGACGCTGTGCTCCGCGCTGACCAAGCACCTGCCCGAGGCGCGCTTCACCGCCCCTGAGGGCGGCTACTTCATGTGGGTCGAGCTGCCCGACGGCGTCGACGTCGACGTCCTGCTGCCCGCCGCCGAGGCGCGCGGGGTGACCTTCGTGAAGGGCACCGACTTCCTGCTCGACGGCGGCCGCTCCACCCTGCGGCTGGCCTACTCGGGCGTGCGCGTCGACCAGATCGAGGAGGGCGTCGCGCGGCTCGCCGACGCCGTCCGCTCGCTCGAGGGCTGACCCGGCCGGGTCCGCCGCGGTGCCGCGGGTCCGGTGTGATCATGAACACTGCGGCGAACCGGCTGGTCAGCGGGCTGCGCGCGGGTGGACCGGGAGTCGGTTTCCGGCCCGGGCCACCGGTGTCGTATGCTCACGTCCTTGGCACGACCCGGCCGTCCCCGCCGCTGCCGCAGGGTGGGGATGGTCGAGTGCGTCCGAACGCGGTTCGCCGGTAGAGTGTTCGGTGAAGTGCGAAGGGGTGTAGCTCAATTGGCAGAGCAGCGGTCTCCAAAACCGCAGGTTGCAGGTTCGATTCCTGTCGCCCCTGCGTTTGACGTCCGGTCCGGCTGATCCCGCTCCGGACCGGGGAACACACCGAGTGGAGGATGGCGTGGCCGAGGACCAGGAGCGGGAAGAGGGGCAGCCGGAGCGCCCGTCTCGTCCGTCCACCGCCGCTGCCCGACGTGAGCGGCGCGGAACGGCTCGTCCGGCCGCGCGCAAGGACGGGGCCGCCAAGCCCCGCGCCGAGCGCGCCCCGGCCGCCAAGGCCGAATCCACCGCCGCCGACCGCAAGGGTCGCCCCACGCCCAGTCGCGACCGCGCGGAGAGCCGCGGCTCGATCTTCGCCAGGATCGCCCGGTACCTCCGCGAGGTCGTCTCCGAGCTGCGCAAGGTCATCTGGCCCACGCGCAAGCAGATGATCACCTACACCGCCGTGGTGCTGGTCTTCGTCGCGTTCATGGTTGCCCTGGTCGCGGGCTTGGACGTGGCCCTGGGCAAGGGCGTGTTCTGGCTCTTCGGCTGAGTTCGCCTGCCAGGGCACGCGCTGTACGAAAGGAAGCGAGACCTACTGTGACCTCCGAGAACGGCGTTGCCGGCGGGAGCGACCTGACCAGCCTCTCCGACCAGGACGCCGACGAGGTCCTCGGCGCGGCGGAGGAGACCGACGAGGTCGACGACTCCGCCGAGGCCGACGAGGCCACCGAGGCTGACTCCGTCGAGGACGACTCCGCTGAGGACGACGTCGAGGCGCCGAGCATCGATGAGGGCCCGGTCGACCCGGTCGCCGAGATGCGCGACGCGCTGCGCTCCGCCCCCGGCGACTGGTACGTGGTGCACTCGTACGCCGGTTACGAGAACAAGGTCAAGACCAACCTCGAGACGCGCATCCAGACCCTGGACATGGAGGACTTCATCTTCCAGGTCGAGGTGCCGACCGAAGAGGTCACCGAGATCAAGAACGGCCAGCGCAAGCAGGTGCAGCGCAAGGTGCTGCCCGGCTACATCCTGGTCCGCATGGAGCTCAACGACGGCTCCTGGTCGGCGGTCCGCAACACCCCCGGGGTCACCGGGTTCGTCGGCGCCACCTCCAAGCCGTCGCCGCTGACCATCGACGAGGTGCTCAAGTTCCTCCTCCCGCAGGTCGAGGAGGCCAAGCCGACGGCGGCCAAGGGCGCCGCGGCCGCCGCGACGCGCGGCCCCACGGTCGAGGTGGACTTCGAGGTGGGCGAGTCGGTCACCGTCATGGACGGTCCGTTCGCCACGCTGCCCGCCACGATCAGCGAGGTCAACGCCGACGGGCAGAAGCTGAAGGTCCTGGTGTCGATCTTCGGCCGGGAGACGCCGGTCGAGCTGTCGTTCAACCAGGTCTCCAAGATCTGACCGGTCCGAGCGATCGGGCCGGGCAGGCGCACCGGGACGCGGCCATTCGTCCCCGGTGCGTCCACGGCGGTGCCGCGCGCACCGCACACCGGAAGCACTAAGGAAGCACGAGATGCCCCCCAAGAAGAAGAAGCTCGCGGCGATCATCAAGCTGCAGATCACCGCGGGCCAGGCCAACCCGGCGCCGCCGGTGGGCCCCGCGCTGGGTCAGCACGGCGTCAACATCATGGAGTTCTGCAAGGCGTACAACGCCGCGACCGAGTCGCAGCGCGGGACGGTCATCCCCGTCGAGATCTCCGTGTTCGAAGACCGCTCGTTCGACTTCAAGCTCAAGACCCCGCCCGCGGCGAAGCTGCTGCTCAAGGCCGCCGGGGTGGACAAGGGCTCGGCCGAGCCGCACAAGACCAAGGTCGCCAAGGTCACCTGGGACCAGGTCCGCGAGATCGCCGAGACCAAGAAGACCGACCTCAACGCCACCGACATCGAGCAGGCCGCGAAGATCATCGCGGGCACCGCCCGGTCGATGGGCATCACGGTCGAATAAGGCTTTCGCACGACCCGTGGGAGAGCCACGCGCTGGCTCGCACCACAACTGATCCGCGCGTGGCGGGCCGCTTTCGCCCACCGCGCACACACTTTTCGTAAGGAACAGCAATGGCAAAGCGCAGCAAGGCCTACCGTCAGGCCGCCGAGCTGGTCGACCGCGCGCGGCTGTACACGCCGCTGGAGGCCGCCAAGCTCGCCAAGGACACGTCCAAGGTGAAGCTCGACGCCACCGTCGAGGTCGCCATCCGCCTCGGGGTCGACCCCCGCAAGGCCGACCAGATGGTCCGCGGCACCGTCAACCTGCCGCACGGCACGGGCAAGACCGCCCGCGTCATCGTCTTCGCCACCGGCGACAAGGCCGCCGAGGCCGAGGCCGCCGGTGCCGACGCGGTCGGCTCCGAGGACCTCATCGAGCGCATCCAGGGCGGCTGGCTCGACTTCGACGCCGCCATCGCCACCCCGGACCAGATGGCCAAGGTGGGCCGCATCGCCCGCATCCTCGGCCCGCGCGGCCTCATGCCGAACCCCAAGACCGGCACGGTCACCCCGGACGTCACCAAGGCCGTCAACGAGATCAAGGGCGGCAAGATCAACTTCCGGGTGGACAAGCAGTCCAACCTGCACCTCGTCATCGGCAAGGTCTCCTTCGACGACGCCAAGCTGGTCGAGAACTACGCCGCCGCCCTCGACGAGATCCTCCGCGCCAAGCCGTCCGCGGCCAAGGGCCGGTACCTGAAGAAGGTCACCTTCTCCACCACCATGGGCCCCGGCATCCCGGTCGACCCGGCGAAGCTGCGCAACCTCCTCGAAGAGGAAGTCGCGACCGCCTAGGTCTCCCGCTTTCCCTGAAGGGGCCTGTCACCACCCGGTGACAGGCCCCTTCAGCTTTCCCGCGTGCTTTGTTTCTTGGCCCGGTCCAGGAGTTCCAACAGCACCAGAGAAATCACGATGACCGCGCCGGACACGATCCACCACAACGGATCCGGCAGGTGCAGCGGAAAGGCCAGGAACGGGCGCCACCCGAAGATCTTGGCTACGAACGGGATCAACCCTTCCCACACCCCGACCAAGAGCACCACGGTCTGCAGCCCGTCGTAGGCCTTCTGATCCATACCCCGACACTAGGGCGCGCCCCACTCGCCGAGAGTCCATCGATGGGTTGACTCGATGTCCAACCGCAGGCTCATAGACGGAAGCTGGCTCTTCGGCCTTCCAGCCTGTCAGCTGGTCGGTTGTACCGAGGAACTTGTCGACGGCGCTCCGGACTGGCTTGGTTGGCCGGACTGGCTCGGCTGGCCTGGCATGGGCGGACAAGGGTCCGGCTCATTTTCGTGACCGGATATCGCCCACTGCTCGTCCTTCGCCCCGGCCACGCGAGTCAAGGTGAGCTTTCCCAACAGCGGTCCACCTCGCACGGTCAGTTCGCAAGAACTGATCACCGCGGTGCCCGACGTAGTGGGGGCATTCGTCACCTGCGATGGAAATCGGGGGGCGGTGTAGGCGGATACTTGGGTGACCTCGGACTTCAACTTGTGGACCGCCGCTGGGCAGTCGCGTGCACCCACGTTCTCCGCGAACTGTTGGGCTACCTGGGGAGACGCGAACATCGTGCACACCAAGTCGACATCGTTCGCGACGTCTTTGTACAACCTGCGTACTGCGGCGACCGGGCTGTTGGGCAACAGAACGGTTTGCGCAACCCCGCCGCCGCCGGTCTCGCTGGCGGGCTTGTCGTCGTCGGGGTTGCCGAAGTAGTGGTCGTAGGCCCAGTTGATGAGCAGGGCGATGATCAACAGGTAGACCAGCTTGCGGAACCACTTGGCTCGCAGGACGCGTTGCCACAGGGGTCTGGTTGCCGGCCTCGTCGGCGTCGTGGGGGGAATCGGGGCGCCGGGGGGCAGGCCCTGCTGGAACCGCTGGAACTCCTGGAACCGTTGGAACTCCTGGAACTGGCGCCACTGCTCCATGTCGGTACCGGCGGCGGGTTGGATCTCGTTCGCCGGGCGGAGCGCGGGTGGGCCGGACGTCGGCTGCTCAGGGGGGTGCCACTCGACGGGTGGTGGTCCCGCGGGCGGATGGTCGCCGGGGTGGGGGTCACTTTCGGCCACCGGTACATAATGCCGTGTGTGGGGGGTCGGTTTGGAGTGCGTGGGGGGTTGGGCGTACTCTTGGCCCGGTTCACCGAAGACCGCTGGTTTCCTCCGCTGGAGGACGAAGGCCCTAGGGCAGCCCGCGCAGGGGGACGTGGATTTGGTGTGGTCGCTCTCGAGCGCCCTCTCATGCCCCGTGCCGTTGCGCCGGGGCTTTTTTGTGTCCTTGGGGTGCCTGCGGACGCATAACGAGAGGAGGCGACCCATGGCGAAGCCTGAAAAGGTGACTGCTGTCGCCGAGATCGCGGACAAGTTCCGTACCAGCTCGGCCACCGTCGTCACCGAGTACAGCGGGCTCTCCGTGGCCCAGCTGACCACGCTGCGTCGCGCTCTCGGCTCTGGCACGACCTACCGGGTCGCGAAGAACACCCTGGTGAAGCGGGCCGCGGAAGACGCGGGCGTTGAGGGGCTGGAGGCTCTGTTCGTCGGTCCGACCGCTATCGCCTTCGTCGAGGGCGAGCCGGTGGACGCGGCGAAGGCGCTGCGCGACTTCGCGAAGGACAACAAGGGTCTGGTCATCAAGGGCGGCTACATGGATGGCCGCTCGCTCACGGTGGAAGAGGTCGCGCAGATCGCCGACCTCGACAGCCGTGAGGTGCTGCTCGCCAAGCTGGCGGGCGCGATGAAGGGCAAGCTCACCCAGGCCGCCGGGCTGTTCAACGCCCCGGCCTCGCAGGTTGCCCGCCTGGCCGCCGCTCTGCAGGAGAAGAAGGCCGCGCAGGCCCCCGCTCCCGCCGACGACGCCGCTGCCGAGAGCTGAAATACCACCCGGAAGTAGATCGCGCCCGCGTAGACCGGGTGTGTTAGTGAAAGGAACGCCACCATGGCGAAGCTGAGCACCGAAGAGCTGCTGGACGCCTTCAAGGAGATGACTCTCCTCGAGCTGTCGGCGTTCGTGAAGGAATTCGAGACCACCTTCGACGTCACCGCCGCCGCGCCGGTCGCCATCGCGGCCGCCGCCCCGGGTGCCGCTCCGGCCGAGGCCGCCGAGGAGCAGGACGAGTTCGACGTCGTCCTGGAGTCCGCGGGCGACAAGAAGATCCAGGTCATCAAGGTCGTCCGCGAGGTCGTCTCCGGCCTGGGCCTCAAGGAGGCCAAGGAACTGGTCGAGGCCGCCCCCAAGGCCGTCCTGGAGAAGGTCGCCAAGGAGGCCGCCGAGGCCGCCAAGGAGAAGCTCGAGGCCGCGGGCGCCAAGATCACCGTCAAGTGATCTAGCCGCCAGGCTCGCGAGGGGCCCGACACCGCACGGTGTCGGGCCCCTTTGCTGTGCGTGACCAAATGCAGGTCGCTGTGTGCTGCGTCACCCCTGGTTGAGTAGACCCCCAGGAAGCCGAGTACGTTTCCAACTCGGCAGTAACTTCGCTAGTAACCCGTTCGGGTCGGCCTCGTTGCACGTAGGTGAACGGCGGACCCGCCGCGGAGGTCGGGAGGTTCGATGGGCGCCGAGGTGGTCATCGAGGGGCTGACGAAGTCCTTCGGCAACCAGGCCATCTGGCGGGACGTCACGCTGACCCTCCCGCCGGGCGAGGTCTCGGTCATGCTCGGCCCGTCCGGCACCGGCAAGTCCGTGTTCCTCAAGTCGATGATCGGCCTGCTCAAACCCGACCGCGGCCGCTGCGTCGTCAACGGCGTCGACATCGTCACCTGCTCGGAGTCCAAGCTCTACGAGACCCGCAAGCTCTTCGGCGTCCTCTTCCAGGACGGCGCCCTCTTCGGCTCGATGAACCTCTTCGACAATGTCGCGTTCCCGCTGCGCGAGCACACCCGCAAGTCCGAGGCCGAGATCAAGCGGATCGTGCTGGAGAAGCTGGAGCTGACCGGCCTGCAGGGCGCGGAGCGGAAACTGCCCGGTGAGATCTCCGGCGGCATGCGCAAGCGCGCGGGCCTGGCCAGGGCGCTGGTGCTCGACCCCGAGATCATCCTGTGCGACGAGCCGGACTCCGGCCTCGACCCGGTGCGCACCGCCTACCTGAGCCAGCTGCTGATCGACCTGAACGCGCAGATCGACGCCACCATCCTGATCGTCACGCACAACATCAACCTCGCCCGCACCGTGCCCGACAACCTGGGCATGCTCTTCCGCCGCGAACTGGTGATGTTCGGCCCGCGCGAGGTGCTGCTGACCAGCGACGAACCGGTGGTCGCGCAGTTCGTCAACGGCAGGCGGCGCGGCCCGATCGGGATGTCGGAGGAGAAGGACGCCGCGCAGATGGCCCAGGAGGAGGCCCACGCGGCGTCGGGTCACTCGGACGGGTCGTCGGAGGACGACCTGCGCGGGATCGTGCCGCAGCTGGAGCCGACGCCGGGACTGCCGGAGCGCGCGGCGGTCAGGCGGCGCAAGGACCGGGTGATGAGCATCCTGCGGTCGCTGCCCCCGGCGGCGCAGGAAGGGATCATCGACTCGCTGACCGCGGAGGACCGCGCGCGCTACGGGGTGGGTGTGCTCGCCGGGGTTCGCCCGAGCCCGCACCCGCGAGGTGTGGACGAGGTCGCCACCCTGCCGAAGTCGACCTGGGACCGACCATGAGCCCGGGGTACGCGATTTGTCCGATTGGGACGGTGCGGGTCGGCTGGCGCGCGTTCGCGCGGAGGCGGTGCGTTCGGCGAGCGGTGGAGTTGCTAGAACGGCGGAGTTGGGCCGCGCTCGTCGGTTTCGTGCGCGGTCGAGGCGTTGTGGTGACGCTCGGACCTCTTGCGGGTGAGCCGGACTCGGCGCTGGTCGAGCTCGCGAGGGTGTGTCGGGTCGAGGCGGTCGTGAAGCACATCGCCAGGTGCGGACACGCGGCGGATGTCTCGGGCCAGCGGCCGGAGCACCGCGAACGGTTCGGGGCGAGGGTGCTGGATCGGCGTGGCGAGTGGGCCGGTTCGGGGCGGAACGCGGCTGTTGGCGCTCGCGGTTTTGGGCCGCGGGCGGCCGTCGGCCCCCCGGTATCCATTTTAGTCGCGAGCACCGACAAAACCGGGGTGCTCGGTGGCGGGGCTGTGGACAACTGTCAGTGTGCGCTGACGGATCGGGCTGGCGGGTGGGGCCGGCGCCAGACTCGGGTTGGCGGGCGGACTCGGGCTGCCGGCTGGGATGGGGTCTATTCGACGGGCGCGATGGTGTCCGGCGGGGTTGGGGTGCAGTCTCGCCGTGGGGCCGGTCGTCGAAGCGGGGGCGATTCGTCGGGCAGGGCTGGAGCCCGTGATGGCGGTGGTTCGTCGGGTGTGACTGGTTCGTGCGGTGGGGGTGGAGCCAGGGTTGGGGTCGGTGGGCGCGGCTCGCGAGCTACTACTGGCTCGTGGGGCTGGCGCGGTCCGCGTGGTGCGACTGGCTTCGGGGCCGTGGTGCGGGATGACCGGCGTGCTTGGGGCGGGGTTGTCCGGTCGGGTGGTCGGGCGTGACCGCCGGAGTGCCCGGGATCGGGGCGTTGCGGGAGACCGGGCGGCTGTTCGCGCTCGCGCTCGACGTCGTTGTGGGGATCTTCCGCAGGCCCTTCCAGGGGCGGGAGTTCGTCCAGCAGTGCTGGTTCATCGCGAGCGTGACGATCCTGCCGACCGCACTGGTGGCCATCCCGTTCGGTGCGATCGTGGCCCTGCAGCTCGGCACGTTGATCGTCCAGCTCGGTGCCCAGTCGTTCACCGGGGCGGCGAGTGTGTTGGCCATCATCCAGCAGGCGGCGCCCTTGGTCACGGCGTTGTTGGTGGCTGGGGCGGGGGGTTCGGCGATCTGCGCGGACATCGGGTCGCGCACGATTCGCGAGGAGATCGACGCCATGGAGGTGCTGGGGGTTTCCCCGGTGCAGCGGTTGGTGGTGCCTCGGGTGTTGGCGGCGATGTTGGTCGCGGTGCTGCTCAACGGGTTGGTCAGCGTGGTCGGTGTCATGGGGGGTTACTTCTTCAACGTTGTGCTCCAAGGGGGCACGCCCGGGGCGTACCTGGCCAGTTTCTCGGCGTTGGCTCAACTTCCCGACCTGTGGATCAGCGAGTTGAAGGCGTTGATCTTCGGGTTCATCGCGGGGGTGGTCGCGGCCTATAGGGGGCTCAATCCGAAGGGTGGCCCCAAGGGGGTTGGTGACGCGGTCAACCAGTCCGTGGTGATCACGTTCCTGCTGCTGTTCTTCGTGAACTTCGTGCTCACTGCGGTCTACCTCCAGATCGTCCCGGCGAAGGGGAGCTGACGTGCGGACCTGGCAGGCGTTGCGGACGCTCGACAACCTCGGTGACCAGCTCTCCTTCTACGTGCGGGCGCTGCTGTGGATCCCGCGCGCGCTGCGCCGGTACACGCGGGAGACGTTGCGGTTGTTGGCGGAGGTCAGCTTCGGCAGTGGTGCGTTGGCGGTCATCGGGGGGACCGTCGGGGTGATGGTCGGGTTGACGGTCTTCACCGGTGTCGTCGTCGGGCTCCAGGGTTACGCGGCGCTCGACCAGATCGGGACCGCGGCGTTCTCCGGGTTCGCCTCCGCGTACATCAACACCCGGGAGATCGCGCCGTTGGTGGCGGGGTTGGCGTTGTCGGCCACCGTCGGCTCCGGGTTCACCGCCCAGCTCGGCGCGATGCGGATCTCCGAGGAGATCGACGCCCTCGAGGTCATGGCCGTCCCCAGTCTGCCGTTCCTGGTGACCACGCGGATCATCGCCGGGTTCGTCGCCGTCATCCCGCTCTACATCATCGGGTTGCTGACGTCCTACCTCGCGTCCCGCACGATCACCGTCTACTTCTACGGCCAGTCCGCAGGCACGTACGACCACTACTTCGACCTCTTCTTACCCCCCGAAGACGTCTTCTGGTCCTTCGGCAAGGTCCTGATCTTCGCCGTGATCATCATCCTGACCCACTGCTACTACGGCTACAACGCCAGCGGTGGCCCCGCCGGGGTCGGGATCGCGGTGGGGCGGGCCGTGCGGACCACGATCGTCACAGTCGCGCTGGTCAACTTCTTCATCGGCTTCGCCGTCTGGGGCACGAC